>NZ_AP022575.1:3860588-4504020 GCF_010730055.1 Mycobacterium shinjukuense
CCGGCCACCACCCTCAAGCCCGGTCACAACACCGTTGCGGTTACCACCGCCTCACCGACGTCGAACCTGCTGGTGTGGATCACCACCCTGGGAACCACCGACGGCAAAAGCCGCGCCGACATCTCCGAAATCACGATCCACGCCGCAGCCTGAGCGGGCCCCACCGGGGTGAAGTGCTCAGCGGTAGTCGATTGGTTAGTGTCCGGCCGTGGGTTTCGGGGGACGCAACGGGTGTGAACGCAGCGACGCCGACCTGCTGGCCGATCACGTCGCCGGCGACCGCTACGCCTTCGGTCACCTGTTCCTGCGTCATCACCGCCAGCTACATCGGCTGGCACGGCTGACCAGCCGGACCCCCGAGGACGCCGACGATGCGCTGCAAGAGGCGATGCTGTCGGCGCACCGCAACGCCGCCTCGTTCCGCTATGACGCCGCGGTGAGCAGTTGGTTGCACCGCATCGTGGTCAACGCGTGCCTGGACCGGCTGCGCCGCGCCAACGCCCAGCCGACCGCTCCGCTGCAGGACGTGTATGCGGTGGCCGACCGCACGGCCCAGGTCGAGACCGCGATCGTGGTGCACCGGGCGCTGATGCGCCTTCCCGTGGAGCAACGGGCCGCGGTGGTCGCCGTCGACATGCAGGGTTATTCGATCGCCGACACCGCCACAATGCTGGGGGTGGCCGAGGGCACGGTGAAGAGCCGCTGCGCCCGCGCGCGGGCTCGCCTCGCGCAGCTGCTGGGCTACCTCAACGCGAACGCCGACACGGTCGGTTAGCGGTTAGCGCGCCCTCCGCGTGGCCGTCCGGGCGGTGCATGACGGACACTGGGGCGGATGGGTGCAGCCGAAAACCGGGCCGACGGAGGCCCGCCGCTCACCGTCGAGCTGCTGGCCGAGCTGCAGGCCGGCCTGCTGGACGACGAAGCCGCCGCGCGTGTCCGCCGACAAATCCGCGCCGACCCGGAGGCCGCCGGGATGCTGCGGGCATTGCACCAGGTGCGCCGCGACGTCGCCGCGGTGGGCGCCGATCCGACGTCGGCCCCGGAGGTTCCCGCCGATGTCACCGCCGGGGTGCTGGCGGCGCTGCGTTCTGCGGCTCCCGGGCGCTCACCCAGCGCCGCTCATGCGGTGCGGCCGCGCCCGCGAGTTCTCCGGGTCATTGCCGGCGTCGCCGGATTGTCCGCGGCGGCCGCGGCGATCGGCCTGGGGACCACAGCACTTCTCCATGCGCCGCCTCCCGCACCGACCGCACCCCCCACCGCGCAGCACATCACCGTGTCGACACCGGCCCCGGCGATACCGCTCTCGCAGGCCGACATCCTCGCGCTGCTCGACCGCGCACCCGACTACGGCCCCCTCGCCGACCCGTCACGGCGTGCCTCCTGCCTCAGCGGTCTCGGCTATCCGGCGTCCACCCGGGTGCTGGGCGCGCGGCCGATCGAGATCAACGCCCGTCCCGGTGTGCTGCTGGTGGTGCCCGGTGACGCGCCCGATTCCGTGACGGTGTTTGCGGTCGCCCCGAATTGCAGCGCGGCCGATACCGGGCTGTTGGCCAGCACCACGGTCGCCCGCTCGTAATGTGGTGCGCAGCACCCGCGGGAACACCCCCGCCTAGGCTGACGTTCGTAAAAGCTTGAGACCCGCTCGACGCACCGGAAAGGCCCGCATGACCGCTTCGTCCGCTCAACACACCGTCCACGAGGTCATCGTCATCGGCTCCGGTCCGGCCGGGTACACCGCCGCACTGTACGCGGCCCGCGCGCAACTGGCGCCCCTGGTCTTCGAGGGCACCTCGTTCGGCGGCGCGCTGATGACCACCACCGAGGTGGAGAACTATCCCGGCTTTCGCGACGGCATCACCGGCCCGGAGTTGATGGACCAGATGCGTGAGCAGGCGCTGCGGTTCGGCGCGGACCTGCGGATGGAAGACGTCGAGTCGGTCTCGCTGCAGGGGCCGGTCAAATCGGTGGTCACCGCGGACGGGGAAACTTACCGGGCCCGCGCTGTCATCCTGGCGATGGGCGCGGCCGCTCGTTATCTGCAGGTACCCGGCGAACAGGAATTGCTCGGCCGCGGCGTCAGCTCGTGTGCCACCTGCGACGGTTTCTTCTTCCGCGATCAAGACATCGCCGTCATCGGCGGCGGTGACTCGGCGATGGAGGAAGCCACCTTCCTGACCCGGTTCGCCCGCAGCGTGACCCTGGTGCACCGGCGCGAGGAGTTCCGCGCCTCCAAGATCATGCTCGATCGGGCCCGCAACAACGACAAGATCCGGTTTTTGACCAATCACGTCGTGGTCGCGGTGGACGGGGACACCACGGTGACCGGTTTGCGGTTGCGCCACACCGTCACCGGGGCGGAATCCACGCTGCCGGTGACCGGTGTGTTCGTCGCGATCGGGCACGAGCCGCGGTCCGGTTTAGTGCGCGATGCCGTCGACGTCGACCCGGACGGTTACGTGTTGGTGCAAGGACGCACCACCAGTACCTCGGTCGAGGGCGTGTTCGCCGCCGGCGATTTGGTGGACCGTACCTACCGGCAGGCGGTCACCGCTGCCGGCAGTGGTTGCGCCGCAGCCATCGACGCCGAGCGCTGGCTAGCCGAGCACCCGGACATGGGCGCTACATCTGGAGACGCTGACACTACGTTGATTGGAGCACAGCGATGACCGAAGCCGAAAAGTCCGGCGCCACAATCGAAGTTTCCGACGCCTCCTTCGCCACCGATGTCCTATCCAGCAACAGGCCTGTGCTGGTTGACTTTTGGGCAACCTGGTGTGGGCCGTGCAAGATGGTGGCGCCGGTCCTCGACGAGATCGCGGCCGAACGGTCGGGCAGCCTCACCGTCGCCAAGCTGGATGTGGACGCCAACCCGCAGACCGCGCGCGAATTCCAGGTCGTCTCGATCCCCACGCTGATCCTGTTCAAGGACGGCCAGCCCGTGAAGCGGATCGTCGGCGCCAAGGGTAAGGCGGCGTTGCTGCGCGAGCTCTCCGACGTGGTTCCCAACCTCGCCTAGCCTCGCCTAGCCACGGCGCGGGGCCCGCGGTTAGCCTGGGGTTTTCCCGAAATCGGCGAGGATCTGCGACAATACCGCTAGCTGTCATGGACACATCAGCGATGTCAGTTAGTCCCGGAGGGCCCTTGGTATGCCGAGTCCGCGCCGCGAAGACGGCGACGTGCTGCGCTGCGGTGATCGCAGCGCCGCTGTTACCGAGATCCGAGCTGCGCTGGCCGCACTGGGGATGCTGGACCATCCCGACGAAGACCTGACCACCGGCCGGCACGTCGCACCCGATTTGTTCGACGAAGAGCTCGACCGCGCGGTGCGTGCCTTCCAACAACATCGTGGACTGCTGGTGGACGGCATCGTCGGCGAGGCCACCTATCGCGCGCTCAAGGAGGCCTCCTATCGGCTGGGCGCGCGCACGCTGTACCACCAATTCGGTGCCCCGCTCTATGGCGATGACGTCGCCACCTTGCAAGCCCGCCTGCAAGACCTCGGTTTCTACACCGGTCTGGTCGATGGATATTTCGGACTGCAAACCCACAACGCGCTCATGTCATACCAACGCGAGTACGGACTGGCTGCCGACGGCATTTGCGGCCCAGAAACGTTGCGCTCCTTGTACTTTCTTAGTTCGCGTGTCAGTGGCGGTTCGCCACACGCGATTCGCGAGGAAGAACTGGTCCGCAGCTCCGGCCCGAAACTTTCAGGCAAGCGAATCATCATCGACCCCGGCCGTGGCGGTGCCGACCACGGTCTGATCACCCAAGGTCCGGACGGTCCTATCAGCGAAGCAGACGTGTTGTGGGACTTGGCAAGTCGACTCGAAGGACGGATGACGGCCATCGGCATGGAGACGTTCCTGTCGCGGCCAACAAATCGCAGCCCGTCGGACGCTGAACGGGCCGCCACCGCCAATGCTGTTGGCGCAGACCTCATGATCAGCCTGCGATGCGAAACTCACCGCAACCCAGCGGCTAACGGGGTGGCCTCCTTTCACTTTGGCAATTCACATGGTTCGGTCTCCACCATCGGCCGCAACCTGGCTGATTTCATTCAACGAGAAGTAGTGGCGCGCACCGGTTTACGAGATTGCCGTGTGCATGGCCGAACCTGGGATCTGCTGCGACTGACGAGGATGCCGACGGTTCAAGTCGATGTCGGCTACCTCAGCAATCCACATGACCGCAGGATGCTGATCTCGACGCAGACCCGCGACGCCATCGCCGAGGGTATCCTCGCCGCGGTCAAACGACTGTACCTGTTGGGCAAGAACGACCGGCCCACTGGTACGTTCACGTTCGCCGAGTTGTTGGCCCACGAATTGTCCGTCGAGCGCAGCAGGCTCGGCGGTTCGTAGTTGTCGGCCCCTAACACCCAAGGGTCGCTAGCCCTGGGGCTCCCGCGACTGCAACGTGTTGGCGGCCGTCGAAGCCGCCCCCACCGGCTGCTGCAGCTGCGCATTCTCCAGCAGGCGTTCCAGGGCGGCCTCGACCTCGGCCTTCCAGCCCAGCCCTTTGTCCAATTCGAGGCGCAGCCGCGGGAAATACTTATGCGGTGCCACCACGACAAACCCCTCGTCCGTCAAGAAGTCGGCGTCGATGACGCAGTGCTCCACGGAACAATCGCCCAGAGCCTCCAGCACCGGCCGCACGTCGGTGTCCGCCGTGGCCGGATCCTGTAGGCCGGCGGCTGCCGGCGTGCGGCCGAAGGCCTCCAACGCCCGCACGCCGCGCCGCACCAGTTCGTCGATCACCCGAGCGATCAGGCTATGCGGCAGGTCGTCGGGCGCTTGTCCGCGCTCGACACCCATCGATGTCAACAGCACGGCATCGGCGGACACCGGGGCGGTGGGAAAGCGATGGGCCCGGGGGACCGCGCGCGGCGGCGCGTAAAGCACATACCCCACGCAGGGCGGTTCGCTGTGGCCGCGGTCGTCGGGAAGCGCGGTCGCCACCTGACCGCATGAGCCCCACTCCAGCATCACCATCGACAGCCAGGCTTCTTTTTCGAATTCCGGGTCGGCCAGGTGGTCATCCTTGCCCAGGGTCGCCGGGTCGACCTCCCAGAACACACAGCGCCGCGCATGCTTGGGAAGCTGCTCGAAAGCCTCCAGCCGCAGCGCGGTGATACGAGCTGACACTAGTCTCCTGGCCTCCGTGCGGTACTGGCGCTCCGATGCGAGTCGTATGGCCCGCATCGTCGCGAAGCGAAGCCAATGCCCCCGCTCCTCCGCGGCCCGCGTCGTCGCCAGGCGAAGCCATTGGCCCCAGGCTGATGTGCACCAGCAACCCCTCCAGGATAGGAGAGTCGGCGGCGATCGGGCCAGTATTGGCCGGTCGCGTCACTCGGCGCCGGGCCCCAACCCGAAAGGCGGGGCACCTCACCGAGTGGCGATATCCGGCGCCGGATGGACGGACACCAGAAGGCCACGCAGTGTCACAGTGACGTAACGGCGGCCTGTCTGCGGTCACGGCTTATCGGTGGTCATCAAGCCCACGATGCGCTGCAAGTCGTCCACCGAGCCGAACTCCACCACGATCTTGCCCTTGCGTTTGCCGACGCTGACGGTCACCCGGGTGTCGAAGGTGTTCGATAGGCGTTCAGCGACCTCATGCAGGCCGGGCATCTGGATTGGCTTGCGCCGCGGCGGCGCCGGCCTGGTCGGGTTCCCGCCGGCACGATTGGCCAACGTGACCGCTTCCTCGGTGGCACGCACCGACAGCCCCTCCGCGACGATCCTGCTCGCCAGTTCTTCCTGTGCCTCCGGGCCGGCGTCCAGAGACAGCAATGCGCGCGCGTGGCCGGCGGACAGCACCCCCGCGGCCACCCGGCGCTGGACCGGGATCGGCAATTTCAGCAACCGGATCATGTTGGTGATCAGCGGCCGGGAGCGGCCGATGCGGGCGGCCAACTCGTCGTGGGTGACCCCGAATTCGTCGAGCAGTTGCTGGTATGCCGCGGCTTCCTCCAAGGGGTTCAGCTGCACCCGATGGATGTTCTCCAGCAGCGCATCGCGCAACATGGTGTCGTCGCCGGCCTCGCGGACGATCGCCGGGATGGTGGCCAGGCCGGCCTCCTGGGCAGCCCGCCATCGCCGCTCCCCCATCACGATCTGATAGCGAGCGCCGCGCGGGGACCCCGGCGCCGCCCGCACCACGATCGGTTGCAAGAGCCCGAATTCCCGGATGGAGTGCACCAGCTCCGACAGCGCCTCCCCGTCGAACACCTGCCGCGGCTGCCGAGGATTGGCTTCGATGTCGGCCGGTGCGATCTCGCGATACACCGCGCCGATGGCTGCGCCGTCCGGTAGCGGGCCGCCGATCACCACGTCGGCGGCGGCGGCACCCATCCGTGGTCCGAAGGCCGGCGGCCCGGATTCACCGTCGGCGGGGCCGGTGGGGATCAGTGAGGCCAATCCCCGACCGAGGCCGCCCTTCCTGCGTGACGGCTGCGTCATGGTCGTCCCTTCCCGGCTGGTGGTCGATCGCGCTGCGCCAGTTCACGGCTGGCGTCGAGATAACTCATCGCCCCGCGCGAACCGGGATCGTAATCGATGATCGTCATGCTGTAGCCCGGCGCTTCGGAAACCTTGACGCTGCGGGGGATCACCGTGCGCAGCACCTTGCCGCCGAAATATCGGCGCACCTCCTCGGCCACCTGGTCGGCGAGCTTGGTGCGGCCGTCGTACATGGTGAGGATGACGGTTGTTACCTCGAGTTGCGGGTTGAGGTGAGCCCGCACCATCTCGATATTGCGCATCAGCTGCGACACGCCCTCGAGGGCGTAATACTCGCACTGGATCGGAATCATCACTTCCGGGGCCGCGACGAGCGCGTTGATCGTCAGCAGACCCAGCGACGGCGGGCAGTCGACAAAGACGTAGTCGAAGTCGAAGTTGTCCAATTCGGCCAGGGCGGTGCGCAACCGGTTTTCGCGCGCCACCATGCTCACCAATTCGATCTCGGCGCCGGCCAAATCGATGGTGGCCGGCACGCAGAACAGCCGCTCGCTGTGCGGACTGCGCCGCAGCGCCGCCCGCAACGAGACCTCGCCGAGGAGTACCTCGTAGGAAGAGGGCGTGCCGGACGGCCGATCGGTGATGCCCAGCGCGGTGCTGGCGTTGCCTTGGGGATCGAGATCGACGACGAGCGCCTTGAGGCCTTGCACGGCGAGCGCGGCGGCAAGATTGACGGCGGTGGTGGTCTTCCCCACGCCGCCCTTCTGGTTCGCCACGGTGAACAGCCGTCGTTGGCGGGGCCGCGGCAACGGATCGTGGGTGGTGTGCAGGACCCGCATGGCACGTTCCGCGGCCGCACCGATCGGAGTGTCGATTTCGGCCGATGTTTCACGTGAAACATTCACCGTCGGATTGTGCGCCACGCCGGCCATCGCGGCCACCCCGCACCCCGGACCGGCTGCCGAACCCGACACATCCGTTCCCGCTGCGCTGGACCGGTGCGCCGGCGTGGGAACCGCGTGCGAACGAAACGTCATGCCGTTCCCCTGTTCGCCAGCCGTGCCGACCGGTGCGCCGCCGTTCCGCGCCGCGCTAGCACCACGATTGCGGGCGGATGCAAAAAGTTCGCGCCACATGTGACTACCCTGACATCCGCGGCGCCGGCCGCGGCCATTACACGCCGGTGCTCCCGGACTTCGTCGAGCGCCCGCTCCCCCTTCATCGCCAGCATCCGCCCATCCTGCCTCAACAAGGGCAAGCTCCATCTCGTCACCTTGTCCAATGTCGCCACCGCGCGCGACACCACGGCGTCGCTGCCGCCCAGCCGCTCGCGCACCCACGGCTCCTCGGCGCGTCCGCGAACCACTTCCACGGCCAACCCCAGGTCCGTCACCACCTCGTGAAGAAACTCGCTCCGGCGCAGGAGCGGCTCGAGCAGAACCACACGCAGGTCGGGGCGCGCTATCGCCAACGGCAGACCCGGAAGGCCCGCGCCGCTGCCGATGTCGACGACCCGGTCGCCGCGATCCAGGAGCTCACCGATCACGGCGCAGTTCAACAGGTGCCGCTCCCACAACCGGGTTGCTTCGCGAGGGCCGACAAGCCCGCGTTGCACCCCGGCGCCCACCAACGCCGCCGCGTATTGCCGGGCGACGTCCAGCCGCGAACCGAAGAGGGCGGCTGCCACGTCGGGAACGGCTACGTCGGGCGCCGCGGCGTCCCGCTCGGCGGTGGCCGATGTCACCGCGTCGGCCATCGCCGTCGGCTCCGCCCGCGTACCACGGCCGACATGTTTCACGTGAAACATCCTCCGTTTCCCGGGCACGCTGCACCACGCGAACTACACGGCTGTAACTTCTCGTCAGGGTTCGGCTCGCTCACTGATTGGTCGCGGGCCGGTCACGCAACACCACGACCCGACGCGCCGGCTCGGTGCCCTCGCTTTCGCTGCGCACACCCGGCACCGCCGCCACCGCATCGTGCACGATCTTGCGTTCGAACGGGGTCATCGGCGCGAGCTCCTCGCGTTTACCGGTCTCGGCCACCCGCCGGGCCACCTTGTCACCCAATGCGGCCAACTCTTCCCGCCGCCGCCGCCGCCAGCTCGCGATGTCCAGCATCAGCCGGCTCCGCACCCCCGTCTTTTGGTGCACCGCCAGCCGGGTTAGCTCCTGTAAAGCGTCGAGCACCTCGCCGCCGCGGCCTACCAGCTTGTTGAGGTCGTCGCTGCCGTCAATGCTCACCACCGCCCGGTCGCCCTCGACGTCCAGGTCGATGTCGCCGTCGAAGTCCAGCAGATCCAGCAGTTCTTCCAGATAGTCGCCGGCGATCTCGCCCTCGGCGACCAACCGCTCCTCCAGATCGTCGGGTTCCTCGGCGCCAGCACCCGGGCCGGCAACGGCGCCCGACACCGCCGGGTCCTCCGCGCCGCCGTCGGTCGGGGTATCGGCGGCGTCCAGTTCGGTGCTGTCGGCGTCGGTCATGGCGTTCTCGTCCCTCTCCCCTCAGGGTTGGTGTTCAAGTGATTCACGGTGGCCGGGGTCGCCGGGCCGACACGCCCGCAGGGCTGCGGCACCGTCGTCACCGTTTGCGCTTCTTCGGTCGGGCACCCGGGCGCGGAGTGCGGCTGCTCGGGCCACCGTTGCCGCCCGCCGGGTTCGACTTGTCCGCCGCCGCCTTGCCCCCCCGGGCTTCCGGCGCGCCGCCATCGGGCTTGGAGCCCATCGAATCGGGTGTGACCCCACCGGCGTCCCTGGACGATTCGGTACCACCGCTCCCCGACGGCTTCCCGGCGCGCTTGGGTTTGGCGCCCGGCGCCGGCGCGTTCGCCGCGCGCCGCTGCAGGGCTTCCCGCTTCTTAGCTTCATCTTCCCGTTCGATCATGCCGAACACGTAGTGCTGCTGGCCGAACGTCCAGATGTTGTTGGAAAACCAGTACAAGATGATGGCCAACGGAAGGAACGGTCCGCCCACCACCACCCCGAGCGGAAACACATACAGCGCTAGCTTGTTCATCATCGCCGTCTGGGGATTCGCCGCCGCCTCCGGGCTCTGCCGGGCTATCGATGCGCGGCTGTTGAAGTAGGTGGCGACGCCGGCAAGGATCATCACCGGCACACCCACCGCGATCACCGCGGGGCGGCTGAAGTCCACGAAGGCGTCCAGCCCGCCGCGTTGTGTCATCGACGCGCCGATCGGGGCACCAAACAGGTTGGCGTCGAGGAAGTGGCCCACATCGGTGGGCGTGAACACGTAGTTGCCGGTCAGCCGGTTTTCGATCACCGACATTTCGGGCTGCCCGAAGCCGCCCGTCGTGCGGTTGAACGAACGCAGCACGTGGTAAAGCCCCAGGAACACCGGGATCTGCGCCAGCATGGGCAAGCAACCCAGGATCGGGTTGAAGCCGTGCTCGCGTTGCAGCTTCTGCATTTCCAGCGCCATGCGCTGACGATCCTTGCCGTACTTCTTCTGCAGCGCCTTGATCTGTGGTTGCAGTTCCTGCATCTGCCGGGTGGTGCGGATCTGCCGAACGAACGGCTTGTACAGCAGCGCCCGCAGGGTGAAAACCAGAAACATCACCGACAGTGCCCAGGCGAAAAAGTTCGACGGCCCCAGCACCAGCGCGAACAGCTTGTACCACAGCCACATGATCCACGACACCGGGTAGTAGATGAAGTCGAGGCTGAAGACGTCAAACAACAGGCTCACTCTCCCCTGGCATCGTTGCGGCGCCCCGGCCGGTGCCCGCCTTCTCGGCCCGTTCCCGGCGCTCCGGGATCGGATCCCATCCTCCCGGATGCCACGGTCCGCATTTGGCCAGCCGGACCACCGTCAACCAGCCCCCCCGGGTTAGGCCGTACTCGGTGAGCGCGTCCACGGCGTACTTGCTGCAGGTGGGCACGAACCGACAGGATGCCGGCCGTAACGGGGACACCATGTGCCGATACAGCTCGATCAGGAAGACCAATCCCCGCGCTGCGCTCGCGCCCCGGATCACACCGATGGGCCCGGCCGTGCATGGCTTCACCGGTCGGTACCCGCACCGTCGACAGCGCGCTGCAACCCGGTTCGCACCTGTTGTTCTAACCACGCCGACGACACCCGCCGGCTGCTCGGCAACGCGCGAATCACCACCTGGTCGCACGGATGCAACGCAGTCAACATCGGCCGGACGACGTGTCGCAGCCGGCGCGCCACCCGATGACGATCCACCGCCGAGCCCACTCGCTTGGTGATGATCAACCCGACTCGTGGGCCGGTTGGGTCGTCGGTGTCCCGCCGGACATGAACCACCATGTCGGGCAGCGCGGTTCGTGTCCCATGCTTCACCGCGGCATCGAATTCCGTCGACCGCCTCATGCGGTTATGTGCCGAAAGCACCGCCACCACGCCCGGCGCCGCATCAGGCAGACAGCGCGCGACGACCCTTACGGCGCCGGCCGGCCACGATGGCTCGCCCCGCCCGGGTACGCATCCGCAGTCGAAAACCGTGGACGCGGGCTCGGCGCCTGTTGTTCGGCTGAAAGGTCCGCTTGCCCTTGGCCACGGCGTTCTCCTCGCTGTGTCTGGCATAAACCATCCGGCCGCTATGCTTCCCGAATCGATCGGCCGAAGGTGGTCTCGCTACTGGCCGGCGCGGTCCCCACACCGATGGTCCAGGTCGCAGCCGTATCGCCGACTTTCGGGCGACTTTTTGAGGGTACTGACGAGCCTTCGCCCGGTCAAACCTCACCGTCTACTCGCCACCGCACCGTCTTGGTGGCCCGGGCCCAACCCCTGCCGGCCGACCACCCGACTCGATCACGATCACGAATTACACCACCGGAACACAAAACAACGGTTGGCAGCCGCACCGAAAACTGTTAGCTTCGGGCAGTGCCGTTCCAGACCTGATGCGGCGGTCGACAATGAAGCGAAGATGGCGATCGATTCGCTGCCCAGACAACCGTTCGGCTAGTCTGCAGCACCAAGATCGCGAGCCGTTGCCCATAGGCAACGGCAAGCTTTCGACCGTCTTGTCCACAGCTGTGGATAACCAATGTGGACAGCTGCTTTGTCGTCAACAACGGTTGCACGCCGACCGTCGGACCAGGGAGATGCGTCGTTGACCGATGACCCCGGTTCCGGATTCGCCACGGTATGGAACGCGGTCGTCTCCGAACTCAACGGTGAACTCAGCAACGGCACCACCCTGACCGCGCCGCTGACCCCTCAGCAACGGGCGTGGCTGAACCTCGTGCAGCCACTCACCATCGTCGAGGGGTTTGCCCTGTTATCGGTGCCCAGCAGCTTCGTGCAACACGAAATCGAACGTCACCTGCGTACCCCCATCACCGACGCGCTCAGCCGTCGACTCGGCCACCAAATCGAGCTCGGTGTGCGTATCGCTCCACCTTCACCCAACGACCTCGACGACGACTCCCTGCCGGCCGACTCGCCGCCGGACTCCTTCTCCCATACCAAAGACGCCGGTGCGGAACTGCCTACAGATCGTGACGACCCCGATGACACCGGGGAAACCCTCGGCGCCCACCACGGTTGGCCGGCCTACTTCGCCGAGCGCCCGCATAGCACCACCACCTCTGCCGCGGGTGGGACCAGCCTCAACCGTCGCTACACCTTCGACACGTTCGTCATCGGTGCATCCAATCGGTTCGCGCACGCCGCCACCCTGGCCATCGCGGAAGCACCGGCCCGCGCCTACAACCCGCTGTTCATTTGGGGCGAATCCGGCTTAGGCAAAACACATCTGCTCCACGCCGCCGGCAACTACACGCAACGACTGTTCCCCGGCATGCGGGTCAAATACGTCTCCACCGAGGAATTCACCAACGACTTCATCAACTCGCTGCGCGATGACCGCAAGGTTGCCTTCAAACGCAGTTACCGCGACGTCGACGTGCTGCTGGTCGACGACATCCAGTTCATCGAAGGCAAGGAAGGCATCCAGGAAGAGTTCTTCCACACCTTCAACACGCTGCACAACGCCAACAAACAGATCGTCATCTCCTCCGACCGGCCGCCCAAGCAACTGGCCACCCTCGAAGATCGGCTGCGAACCCGATTCGAGTGGGGGTTGATCACCGACGTGCAGCCCCCCGAGTTGGAAACCCGCATCGCCATTCTGCGCAAAAAAGCCCAGATGGAACGCCTCGCGGTGCCCGACGATGTCCTCGAGCTGATCGCCAGCAGCATCGAGCGCAACATCCGCGAACTCGAAGGTGCGCTCATCCGAGTCACCGCGTTTGCCTCACTGAACAAGACACCGATCAACAAGGCGCTGGCCGAGATCGTGCTTCGCGACCTCATCGCCGACGCCAGCACCATGCAAATCAGCGCGGCCACCATCATGGCCGCCACCGCCGAATACTTCGACACCACCGTCGAGGAACTGCGTGGTCCGGGCAAGACCCGGGCGCTAGCACAGTCGCGGCAGATCGCGATGTACCTGTGCCGTGAGCTCACCGACCTGTCACTACCCAAGATCGGCCAGGCGTTCGGTCGTGATCACACCACCGTGATGTATGCCCAGCGCAAGATCCTGTCCGAGATGGCCGAGCGCCGGGAGGTGTTCGATCACGTCAAGGAGCTCACTACCCGCATCCGGCAACGCTCCAAGCGCTGATCCAGGCAGCGATTTCCACCCTTTTTCGCAAAAACTTCCCTCACCCCAGCCACACCAGTCACAGGTCTCCGGTGTGGCGATTTCTGTGCACAAACCGGCACGCCGCCGGGCATCCCTGGGGGCTGGGGTGCATAGCAGTGCTTTATCCCCAACGGCTCAACACCGACCGCACAGCCATCGGCGGTGTCATCCACACCCCGTCGGGATCGCTAGCTGCGCCGACGCCGACTGTCCCCAACGTCCACACGCCTTAATACTGTTATTGAAGATGTCTTCGACGTCTCGACTTTGAAAAGCAGCGCTGGGGATACCGGCTCCACGTCACCGGATCGCGGCCCGGCTAACCGGCCTGTCGCCAGCGCAGACTAGCTTTTCAGTTGGCGCTCAAAGCTCTACGGTTGGTGTGCGACCGCAGTTGTGGGCACCGGGCGGACCGGCTAGCACCGATGTTCGTCACTGGGAGTCCCCGCACCCGCGGGGGAGCTACTGGAGTTTGAAACTCATCGTGAGGTGAAGGGACGCAATGGACGCGGCTACGACACGGGTTGGCTTCACCGACTTGAAGTTCCGGTTGGTGCGCGAGCCCTTTGCCGATGCGGTGTCGTGGGTGGCCAAAAATTTGCCCACCAGGCCCACCGTCCCGGTGCTCGCGGGAGTGTTGCTGACCGGTTCGGACGACGGCCTGACGATCTCCGGATTCGACTACGAGGTTTCCGCCGAAGTGGAGGTTGCCGCCGAAATTGCCTCTCCGGGCAGCGTTTTGGTATCTGGACGGTTGTTGTCCGACATTACCCGGGCGCTGCCGAACAAGCCGGTTGACTTCTACGTCGACGGCAACCGGGTGGCATTGACCTGCGGAAACGCCCGGTTTTCGCTGCCCACGATGGCGGTTGAGGATTACCCGACGCTGCCCGCGCTGCCCGAAGAAACCGGCAGGTTACCCGCGGAGGTGTTCGCCGAGGCGATCGCCCAGGTTGCCATCGCGGCCGGCCGCGATGACACGTTGCCGATGTTGACCGGGATCCGGGTCGAGATCTCCGGAGAAACGGTGGTTTTGGCCGCGACCGACAGGTTCCGGTTGGCGGTTCGCCAGCTGACCTGGTCGGCGCTGGACCCCGAGATCGAGGCCTCGGTGTTGGTGCCGGCCAAGACGCTGGCCGAGGCGGCCAAAGCCGCCACCGACGGTTCCGATGTTTCGCTGTCACTGGGTGCTGGAACGGGGATCGGAAAAGACGGGCTGCTGGGTATCAGCGGGAACGGCAAACGCAGCACCACTCGGCTGCTGGACGCCGAATTTCCAAGGTTTCGGCAATTGCTGCCCACCGAACACACCGCGGTGGCCGTCATGGACGTTGCCGAGTTGACCGAGGCGATCAAGTTAGTCGCGTTGGTGGCCGACCGCGGCGCGCAGGTGCGCATGGAGTTCGCCGACGGCGTGCTGCGGCTATCGGCTGGCGCCGACGACGTGGGCCGAGCCGAGGAAGACCTGGCGGTCGATTTTGCCGGCGATCCGCTGACGATCGCGTTCAACCCGACCTACCTGACCGACGGCTTGGGGTCAGTGCACACCGAGCGGGTGTCGTTTGGATTTACCACTCCGGGCAAGCCCGCATTGCTACGGCCGGTGTCGGCCGACGAAACGGTTCCGACCGGCGCCGGGCCGTTCCCGGCGGTGCCGACGGATTACGTGTATCTGCTGATGCCGGTTCGGTTGACGGGCTGATCGCGGTGGCGCCGAAGTAGGTGTACGTCCGGCGGTTGGCGCTGCGTGACTTTCGATCCTGGGCGCACGCAGAGCTTGAATTGTATCCCGGGCGCACGGTGTTCGTCGGCCCCAATGGCTTTGGTAAGACGAATCTTATTGAAGCGCTGTGGTATTCGACCACCTTGAGTTCCCACCGTGTCGCCACCGATGTGCCGCTGGTCCGTGTGGGAGCGGACCGCGCGGTGGTTTCCACCATCGTGGTCAGCGGGGGTAGGGAATGCGCGGTCGACGTGGAGATCGCCGCCGGTCGGGCCAACAAGGCGCGGTTGAACCGATCACCGGTGCGCAGCACGCGCGAAGTGGTCGGGGTGCTGCGAGCGGTGTTGTTCGCCCCCGAAGATTTGGCTTTGGTGCGCGGGGATCCGGCGGACCGCCGCGGCTACCTCGATGACCTCGCGACCGTGCGCCGGCCGGCGATCGGGGCGCTGCGTGCCGAGTACGACCGGGTGCTGCGGCAACGTACCGCGCTGTTGAAATCGGTGTCTGGAGCTCGAAGTCGAGGCGACCGGGGTGCCCTGGACACCCTCGACGTGTGGGACAGCCGGCTGGTCGAGCACGGGGCCGAGTTGATGGCGGCGCGCATCGACTTGGTGAATGCGTTGGCGCCGGAAGTGCAACGGGCATACCAGCTGTTGGCGCCGGAATCACGGTCGGCTTCGATCGGTTACCGTCCCAGCATGGCAGCGATCGGTGCCGGCGACCATTGCGGCACCGATCGCGGGGTGCTGCGCGCCGGTCTGCTGGCGGCGCTGGCGGCGCGCCGCGACGCCGAGCTGGAGCGCGGGGTATGTCTGGTGGGTCCGCATCGTGACGACCTGGAGCTGCGACTCGGTGATCGGGTCGCCAAAGGTTTTGCCAGCCACGGGGAGTCGTGGTCGTTGGCGGTGGCGCTGCGATTGGCGGCCTACGAATTGTTGCGTGCCGACGGCAGCGAGCCGGTGTTGCTGCTCGACGATGTGTTCGCCGAATTAGATGCCACCCGCCGCCGCGCGCTGGCCTCGGTGGCCGAGTCGGCCGAGCAGGTGCTGGTCACCGCGGCGGCGCTGGACGACGTCCCGGCGGGCTGGGACGCTAGGTTGGTGCACGTCGATCTGCGCGAGGGCGACACCGGGCCGGTATCGGCGGTGCGGCCGTGACCGGGTCCGACGCGCACCGCGGCGAGCAAGTACCGCCGCCGGAGATCGACCTGGTGAGACGAACCCTGCAGGAAGCCCGCGCGGCGGCCCGGGCGCGGGGACGCGACGTCGGCTGGGGCCGTGCGGCGCCGGTGGCCCCGCGTCGGGTCGCCGGGAAACGACGCGGCTGGTCGGGGCCCGGGCCCGACGTACGCGATCCGCAACTCCTGGGCCGGTTGGCACGCGAACTGGCGACCAAGCGCGGCTGGTCTATACGCGTTGCCGAGGGCACGGTGTTCGGCCGGTGGAGCGCGATGGTCGGCCAGCAGATCGCCGACCACGCCACACCGACCGCGCTGAGCGACGGGGTGCTCAGCGTGGCCGCCGAATCCACGGCGTGGGCGACACAATTGAGGATCATCCAAGCCGAGTTGTTGGCCAAGATCGCCGCGGCCGTCGGCAGCGGTGTGGTGACATCGTTGAAGATCACCGGCCCGGCGGCCCCGTCGTGGCGAAAGGGGTCGCGACACATCGCGGGCAGGGGACCCCGCGACACGTATGGATAGCCGGGCGCGACGCGGGTGCGGCGACACCGGCGGGCTTGGCGTGGGCGACGTCTCAGAGCCACTACGACGAACCGAACCGGCACGCCCAACTCGGGACGCACCGGAGACGAAGAAACCGGGCACACGGCGCGGTTAGCTAGGTAGAAACACCCCGAGAAAATCGGTGCCACCAGCCGATCACGGTAAGGTGGTGTGGTGCGACCGCTGCGGTGATGGGACCGCTCGCATGCAACCCCAAGGAGAGCATTCGGACCGTGGCTGCCCAGAAGAAAAAGGCCCAAGACGAATACGACGCGGCATCGATCACCATTCTCGAAGGGCTAGAGGCCGTCCGCAAACGCCCCGGCATGTACATCGGCTCCACCGGCGAGCGCGGGTTGCACCACCTCATCTGGGAGGTGGTCGACAACGCGGTGGACGAGGCGATGGCCGGGTATGCGACCACGGTCGACGTTGTGCTGCTCGAGGACGGCGGCGTCGAGGTGGCCGACGATGGCCGAGGGATCCCGGTCGCCATGCACGCTTCGGGAATACCCACCGTTGACGTCGTGATGACCCAACTGCATGCCGGGGGGAAATTCGACTCGGACGCCTACGCGATATCGGGTGGTCTGCACGGTGTCGGCGTTTCGGTGGTCAATGCGCTGTCGACCCGCCTCGAGGTGGAGATCAAACGTGACGGCTACGAATGGTTCCAGGTCTATGAGAAGTCGGTGCCGGTGGGTCTTAAACAGGGCGCGCCAACCAAGAAAACCGGGTCCACGGTTCGGTTCTGGGCGGATCCGAATGTCTTCGAAACCACCGAATACGACTTCGAAACGGTTGCCCGCCGGCTACAAGAGATGGCCTTCCTCAACAAGGGGTTGACCATCAACCTCACCGACGAGCGGGTGACCCAGGACGAGGTGGTCGACGAGGTGGTCAGCGATGTCGCCGAGGCACCCAAGTCGGCGACTGAGCGCGCGGCCGAATCGGCCGCGCCGCACAAGGTGAAGCGGCGCAACTTCCACTATCCCGGTGGCTTGGTCGATTTCGTCAAACACATCAACCGCACCAAGAACGCGATCCACAGCAGCATCGTGGATTTCTCCGGCAAGGGAACCGGGCACGAGGTCGAGATCGCGATGCAGTGGAACGCCGGGTATTCCGAGTCGGTGCACACCTTCGCCAACACCATCAACACCCACGAGGGCGGCACCCACGAGGAGGGCTTTCGCAGCGCGTTGACGTCCGTGGTGAACAAATACGCCAAGGACCGCAAGCTGCTCAAGGACAAGGATCCCAACCTCACCGGCGACGACATTCGAGAAGGCCTGGCCGCGGTGATCTCTGTCAAGGTCACCGAGCCGCAGTTCGAGGGCCAGACCAAGACCAAGCTGGGCAACACCGAGGTGAAGTCGTTCGTGCAGAAGGTCTGCAACGAACAACTCACCCACTGGTTCGAATCCAACCCCTCCGACGCGAAAGTTGTTGTCAACAAGGCGGTGTCGTCGGCGCAGGCACGCATCGCGGCACGCAAAGCGCGAGAGTTGGTACGCCGCAAGAGTGCCACCGATCTCGGCGGTCTGCCCGGCAAGCTGGCCGACTGTCGCTCCACCGATCCGCGCAAGTCGGAACTATATGTCGTGGAAGGAGACTCGGCGGGCGGTTCCGCCAAGAGCGGGCGTGACTCGATGTTCCAGGCGATCCTTCCGTTGCGTGGCAAGATCATCAACGTCGAGAAGGCCCGGATCGACCGGGTGCTGAAGAACACCGAAGTCCAGGCGATCATCACCGCGCTGGGCACCGGCATCCACGACGAGTTCGATATCAGCAAGCTGCGTTACCACAAGATCGTGCTGATGGCCGACGCCGACGTTGACGGCCAACACATCTCGACGCTGTTGTTGACGCTGCTGTTCCGGTTCATGCGACCGCTGATCGAGAACGGACATGTGTTTCTGGCACAACCGCCGCTGTACAAGCTGAAGTGGCAGCGCGCCGATCCCGAATTCGCCTACTCCGACCGGGAACGCGACGGTCTGCTGGAGGCGGGGCTGAAGGCCGGCAAGAAGATCAACAAGGAAGACGGCATCCAGCGCTACAAGGGCCTGGGCGAAATGGACGCCAAGGAGTTGTGGGAAACCACCATGGATCCCTCGGTGCGGGTGCTGCGTCAGGTGACGCTGGACGACGCCGCCGCCGCCGACGAGCTGTTCTCCATCCTGATGGGTGAGGACGTGGACGCGCGCCGCAGCTTTATCACCCGCAATGCCAAGGACGTTCGGTTCCTCGACGTTTAGGACAACCTAGATGACAGACACGACGCTGCCGCCTGACGACTCCGTCGACCGGATCGAACCGGTCGACATTCAGCAGGAGATGCAGCGCAGCTACATCGATTATGCGATGAGCGTGATCGTCGGCCGCGCGCTGCCGGAAGTGCGCGACGGCCTCAAACCGGTGCACCGCCGCGTGCTGTATGCGATGTTTGACTCCGGGTTCCGACCGGACCGCAGCCACGCCAAGTCGGCGCGCTCGGTCGCCGAGACCATGGGCAATTACCACCCGCACGGCGACGCGTCGATTTACGACACCCTGGTGCGGATGGCGCAGCCGTGGTCGCTGCGCTATCCGCTGGTCGACGGCCAGGGCAACTTTGGCTCGCCGGGCAACGACCCACCGGCGGCGATGAGGTACTGCACCTCCGGAGATACATTGGTGCGCTTGCCATTTGGGCAGTCTGTGCGGATCGCCGATGTGGTCTCGGACGCCCGGCCCAATTCGGACAACGAGGTCGAGCTGAAGGTCCTGGATCGGCACGGCAACCCGGTGGTGGCCGACCGGCTGTTCCATTCCGGCGACCATCAGACCTACACCGTGCGCACCGCCGAGGGCTATGAGGTCACGGGTACGTCGAACCACCCGTTGTTATGCCTGGTCAACGTTGGCGGCGTGCCCACACTGCTGTGGAAGCTCATCGAAGAGATCCGGCCCGGCGATTACGTCGTGCTGCAGCGGACCCCGCCAGTGGAATTGGGTCCAGCGGACTGGCACGACGTCATGGAAGCGCTGCTGCTGGGCGCCTTGATCAGCGAGGGTTTCGTATCCGACACACGCGCTGGATTCAATAACCTCGACCGCGACTATTTCGACGTGTGTGGGCAACGGTCGGCGGGCAAGGTGGTACCCGACTGGCTGTGGCACTCGCCCGCCGCCGTGAAACGCGCCTTCCTGCAGGCGCTGTTCGAAGGTGCCGGTTCGTGCTCGAGATTGCCGCGCAACACCATTCAGGTGTCGTACTCGACGCGCAGTGAGCGCCTCGCCGCCGATGTCCAGCAGCTGCTGCTGGAGTTCGGTGTCGTGTCTAGGCGCTACCGACATGCTGTCGGCGAGCACAAGGTCGTCATCACCAACCGAGCCCAGGCCGAACTCTTCGCCACCCAAATCGGTTTCGGTGGTGTCAAGCAAACCAAGCTGACGACGATCTTAGGCTCCATGTCACCGTGCGCCGGGATGGACGGCGACCACGTTCCCGGGCTGGCGAGGTTCATCCGCAAGCACTGCGGCAGCCGGTGGGTCGACAAGGACTGGCTGAACCGCCACAATATCGACCGCATCCAACGCTGGCGCACCCGCGGAGCAGAAATCCTGTCGCACATCGCCGACCCCGACGTGCGTGCCATCGCCACCGACCTGACGGACGGCCGGTTCTACTACGCGCGCGTCGCTTCCGTGACCGACGCCGGCGTGCAGGCGGTGTACAGCCTGCGCGTGGACACCGAGGACCACGCATTCCTGACCAACGGCTTTGTCAGCCACAACACCGAAGCCCGGTTGACCCCGTTGGCGATGGAGATGCTACGGGAAATCGACGAGGAGACAGTCGATTTCATCCCCAACTACGACGGCCGGGTGCAGGAGCCGACGGTGCTGCCCAGCCGGTTTCCCAACCTGCTGGCCAACGGCTCCGGCGGCATCGCGGTCGGCATGGCCACCAACATCCCGCCACACAACCTGCGCGAGCTTGCCGATGCGGTGTTTTGGGCGCTGGACAATTACGATGCCGACGAAGAGACGACGCTGGCCGCCGTCATGGAACGGGTCAAGGGTCCCGACTTCCCGACCGCCGGACTGATCGTCGGTTCCCAAGGGATTGCCGACGCCTACACGACCGGCCGCGGTTCCATCCGGATGCGCGGAGTCGTTGAGGTAGAAGAAGATTCACGCGGCCGCACCTCGCTGGTCATCACCGAGCTGCCGTATCAGGTCAACCACGACAACTTCATCACCTCGATCGCCGAACAGGTCCGTGACGGCAAGCTCACCGGCATCGCCAACATCGAGGACCAGTCCAGCGACCGGGTCGGTCTGCGAATCGTCATCGAAATCAAGCGCGATGCCGTGGCCAAGGTGGTGCTCAACAATCTCTACAAGCACACCCAGCTGCAGACCAGCTTCGGCGCCAACATGCTGGCGATCGTGGACGGCGTGCCGCGCACGCTGCGGTTGGATCAGCTGATCCGCCACTATGTCGACCACCAACTCGACGTGATCGTCCGGCGCACCACCTACCGGCTGCGCAAGGCCAACGAGCGGGCCCACATCCTGCGCGGTTTGGTCAAAGCGCTTGACGCGCTGGATGAGGTCATCGCTTTGATTCGGGCGTCGGAGACCGTCGACATCGCCCGGGCCGGGCTGATCGAGTTGCTCGACATCGACGAGATCCAGGCCCAGGCGATCCTGGACATGCAGCTGCGGCGGCTGGCCGCCCTGGAACGCCAGCGCATCATCGACGACCTGGCCAGGATCGAGGCCGAGATCGCCGACCTGGAAGACATCCTGGCCAAACCCGAACGGCAACGGGGGATCGTGCGCGACGAGCTCGGCGAGATCGTCGACAAGCACGGCGACGACCGTCGCACCCGGATCGTCGCTGCCGACGGCGAGGTCAGCGACGAGGATCTGATCGCCCGCGAGGACGTCGTCGTCACCATCACCGAAACCGGATATGCCAAGCGTACCAAGACCGACCTGTACCGCAGCCAAAAGCGCGGCGGGAAGGGCGTGCAGGGCGCGGGGCTCAAGCAAGACGACATCGTGCGGCACTTCTTTGTGTGCTCGACCCACGACTGGATCCTGTTTTTCACCACGCAGGGCCGGGTGTATCGGGCCAAGGCCTACGAGCTACCCGAAGCCTCCCGCACGGCGCGCGGCCAGCACGTCGCCAACCTGCTGGCCTTCCAGCCCGAGGAGCGCATCGCCCAGGTCATCCAGATCCGCGGCTACGAGGACGCCCCGTATCTGGTGCTCGCCACCCGCAACGGTCTGGTCAAGAAGTCACGGTTGACCGACTTCGACTCCAACCGCTCGGGTGGAATCGTGGCCATCAACCTGCGCGACAACGACGAACTCGTTGGCGCCGTGCTGTGTTCGGCCGGCGATGACCTGCTGCTGGTGTCGGCCAACGGGCAGTCCATCAGGTTCTCGGCGACCGACGAGGCGCTGCGGCCAATGGGCCGGGCCACCTCCGGCGTGCAGGGCATGCGGTTCAACCCCGACGACCGGTTGCTGTCACTGAACGTGGTCCGTGCGGGTACCTATTTGTTGGTTGCCACGTCTGGCGGCTACGCCAAACGCACCGCGATCGAGGAGTACCCGGTGCAGGGGCGCGGCGGCAAGGGCGTGTTGACCGTGATGTACGACCGGCGGCGCGGCAGGTTGGTCGGGGCGTTGATCGTCGACGACGACAGCGAGCTTTACGCGATCACCTCCGGCGGCGGAGTCATTCGCACGGCGGCGCGCCAGGTCCGCAAGGCGGGACGGCAGACCAAGGGCGTGCGCTTGATGAACCTGGGCGAGGGCGACACACTGTTAGCCATCGCACGCAACGCCGAGGAAGGCGCCGACGAGAATGGTTCGGGCGACGCCCGCGGAGTGGGCGCACCGCCCGCCTGACAATGGGTTGGGTAGGTCGGCCAGACGCTGGATCGGCCCGGGAGATCCCGGGCAACTAGACTCAGCCCGACGACGATGCGGGCGGTGCCCGACGACGATGCGGGCGGGGCCTACGGAGGAGTCGGGCCTGGGAACACATGTGAGGAGCCGGGGTGACTTCACCGAACGAGCCGGGCGCCCCCAACCAGGGCGATAGCCCCACTGGGGATGGGTTGGCCGAGCTTACCGGCACACACCGGGCGACGAGCGGACCCAGCCGCCTGCCAGATGCCGCAGACACACCACCCTGGCAACGCGGGGCCGCCCGACCACCGCACCCAACGCAGTGGCACGCGTCCGATCCCCCCACCGAGGTGCGGCCGCCCGGCTCCACCTCGGCAGAGGCCCGATTGAACCGCTTCATCGCCGGTACCTCCGCACCGGCTGCCGGTGCGGCCGATGTCTCGGCAATGCGCGGCGACGGTCCGCCTGTGGAGGCCTACGCCAGCGAGTTGCCCGATCTGTCGGGCCCCATCCCCCGCGCCGCACCGCGCAAGCCCCCACCCGAGCTACGCCCGGAGGTGCCCAGCGTGCCGGCCGTCGGACCCGACACCGGCCGCTCGGCGACGCCGGAAGGCCGAGAAATCCGCGAAAGCCGGGTTCAGGTGGCCTCCCGACGAGCCCGCGGACCGGTGCGGGCCAGCATGCAGATCCGGCGGATCGACCCCTGGAGCACGTTGAAGGTGTCGCTGCTGCTCTCGGTGGCGCTGTTCTTCGTGTGGATGATCGCGGTGGCGTTCCTCTACCTGGTGCTCGGCGGCATGGGTGTGTGGGCCAAGCTCAACAGCAACGTCGGCGACCTGCTGAACAACACCAGCGGCAGCAGCGGGGAACTCGTTTCCAGCGGCACCATATTCGGTGGCGCTGTGCTGATCGGGCTGGTCAACATCGTCCTGCTGACGGCGCTGGCCACCATCGGCGCGTTCGTGTACAACCTGACGACCGATCTGATCGGCGGCATCGAAGTGACCCTGGCAGACCGGGACTAAGACCGGACCAAAGCAGGACCAACCTGGACTAACGCGTTTTGGGAGGCGGGCGGCAATTGCGGTAATCTCGTTCGGCCGCCCGCACAGCGCGGGCCTATAGCTCAGGCGGTTAGAGCGCTTCGCTGATAACGAAGAGGTCGGAGGTTCGAGTCCTCCTAGGCCCACGACCAGGTGCCCGTCCCGACGGTGTGGGTGGCGCGGCAGCTGGCGGTGCTGGCCGCGGCGGCGATGGTGCGGTCGCGACGCGATGTCGGGGTCTGGCACCTGGCGGCAGATCCGAGCTCTGGTCAGGCGCCTGACTACGAAGAGGGGCCTTAGCTCAGTTGGTAGAGCACCGCCTTTGCAAGGCGGGGGTCAGGGGTTCGAGTCCCCTAGGCTCCACTACGACTAGGTCGACGGGCGCTGGCCCACACCGAAGCCGGCCGGTGCCGGCCACCTAATCCTAATCCGCCGTGCGCCGACAACCGTTCGCAACCCATCGGGGCCCGGTCGGCTGAGCTACGGCCGGGGTTGGACGTCCACGCTCGGTGGCAGCGGCGACGGCTCGGGGCGCATCGAGCGCCGGACGATGGTGAAAGCGACGGCACCCCCGGCCAGGACCACGGTGGTGGTCGCCGCGGCAATCAACCAGGTTCGCTTGTTGTGCCGTTGGGACCGGCGAACGTCCTGGATGACCTGCGGCAGGTTGGCGACCGCTTCCTGGGCGGCGGCCAGTTCTTGCGCGATCGTGTCTTGGGCGGCAGCGATCTCCTGGGCCAGCCGGCCTTCCCGGTAGCGGCGCCGAAGCTGCGACGCGGTCGCGCGCGCGGATTGCACCCCGAGTCCGACGACTCCGCGGGTGACGTCCACCGGTCCCACCGCCGAGTAGGTCAGGCCGCGGGTCAGCCGCTCCCGTGGGGTCAACCGGGTTTCTGCCGTTGTGCTCATCTGCCGCCTTTCTGTCTTCGGAACCCAGAGCTACGCAAAGTACCTCCACAGACTGCCACCATAGGAACGCCGGCGGGCATAATGCCCGCATGCCACACCGTTCCGCCGGGAGGGGCACCGGACGCAGGAGCCACAGTGCCTAATGGCAGACTGTGCTCCCGTGACCACCAGCCCCATCCAGACCGCCACCGCCACACTGCACACCAACCGGGGAGACATCAAGATCGCCCTGTTCGGAAACCACGCGCCCAAGACCGTCTCGAACTTCGTGGGCCTGGCCCAAGGCACCAAGGAGTACTCGACCCAAAACGCGTCGGGCGGTCCCTCGGGCCCGTTCTATGACGGCGCCATCTTCCACCGGGTGATCCGGGGGTTCATGATCCAGGGGGGCGACCCGACGGGTACCGGCCGCGGCGGCCCGGGCTACAAGTTCGCCGACGAGTTCCACCCCGAGCTGCAATTCGATAAGCCCTATCTGCTCGCGATGGCCAACGCCGGCCCGGGCACCAACGGCTCACAGTTTTTCATCACCGTCGGCAAGACCCCGCACCTGAATCGGCGCCACACGATCTTCGGCGAAGTGGTCGACCCGGAGTCACAGCGGGTGGTCGACGCGATCTCGAACACGCCCACCGACGGTAACGACCGGCCCACCGACCCGGTGGTCATCGAGTCGATCACGATCTCCTAAGCCCAAGTCGCCGCGACGGCGCGCACAATGCCGGCCGCAGCGGCGTGTCGACGTAGCGCCACGCGGCCTCGCGGACGACGGGCTCAGTACCCAGCCGCGGTCAACGCGTCGAGCACCCGCAGCGGGTCGGTGCCGAGATCCCAACGGGACAAGACCACCAGTCCCCCGGCGACCGTTTCGATCTCCAGCAGCCGGACCGTGCGAGCGTAGCGGCGGAACTCCGAGATCCGGATGATCTTGATCTGCGGGCGGGACATTACCTGCGTCCGAAACCAGCCCCGGATCGCCAGGCCGTCGGGGGTGATTGCCAGTTTCGGGCGCGCGCGCCAGGAGAAGCTCGCAAACAGGATCAGACCCAGGGCGGCAATGCCCGTCATGAAGCGACCCACCGGATCTGTGACCAGGGTCACACAGGCGGTAGCCATCACGAGGCCGCCGACTCCACAACCAGCGATTCCTGCGGCCTTAGGCTCCCATTGTGTTTGCTGCACGCGCTGCCTAAACCCTCCCACCACGATGGATACGGTTATCCACAGACGCTATCAACAGTGGGGATGAATCACACGCGTGTGATTGAACGCCAACAAGGTTGCTGGCTCAGTAAAGAACCCACGGCAAGATGAATTCATTACGCCCGCGTCAACGGTCAGTGCCAGCGCATCGTGAGCAACAGGCCGGTGATCATGAAGGCGAACGCGATCGCGTAGTTCCACGGGCCGAGGTCGGCCATCCAGCGCAGCGCCGCGGGCGCCTGACTGCCGAGGGCGGCCAACTGAAACACCATCAACCAGACGAGGCCGATCAACATCAGACCGATGAACAAGGATACGAACCACACACTCGACGGTCCGGCCTTGACCTTCACCGGTGTGCGGCTGACCGCGCTGACGGCGAAGCCGTTCTTCTTGCGGACCTTGGACTTGGGCATTGTTACCTCGTGGATACCTCAACAAGACGAGTGGGACGGTGCGACGAGTACGGTTGCAGCTGGGGGCATACCGTGGCTACGAGCCTAACCCACCCGGCACCGTGACCAGGAAACGGAGACGCGATGATCGATGGGCGCCGCTCCGCGTGGCGCCTCGGCGTCCCGCCGGTGTGTTTGCTGGCCGGGCTGCTGCTGGCCGCCACCCACGGGGTGTCTGGCGGCGCCGAGATTCGTCGCAGCGACGCTCCGCGCCTGGTCGACCTTGTCCGCGAGGCGCAGGCGTCGGTGGACGGGCTCAACACCCGACGGGAAGCGCTCACCGACCAGATCGACGCGGTGCACGGCCGCTCATCGGATACGGCGTTGGCGGCGATGCTCAGACGAGCCGCCGAGCTGGCCGGTGAGGCGAATATGAACCCGGTCCACGGGCCGGGCCTGGTGGTCAGGCTCGATGACGCGCAACGCGACGCCAACGGACGCTTTCCGCGCGACGCCTCCCCCGATGACCTGGTGGTGCACCAGCAAGACATCGACGGTGTCCTCAACGCGCTGCGGAGCGCGGGCGCGGAGGCGATTCAGATGCAAGACCAGCGCATCATCGCGACCTCCGTCGTGCGCTGTGTCGGCAACACGTTGTTGCTCAACGGGCGCACCTACAGCCCGCCCTACACGATCACCGCGATCGGCAACGCCGCCGCCATGCAAGCGGCGCTGGCGGCCGCTCCCCTGGTGAGCCTCTACAAGCAGTACGTGGTCCGATTCGGCTTGGGCTACCACGAAGAGGTCAAGCCCGACGTGGCGATCGTCGGGCATTCCGGGGTGCCGCCGCTGCATTACGCGCAGCCCGCGGGTCCGATCGGATACTGAACCGGACGGTACCCTGGCACGATGCGAATCCTGGTCGTCGACAACTACGACAGCTTCGTGTTCAACCTGGTGCAGTATCTGGGCCAGCTTGGCGTTGCGGCCGACGTGTGGCGCAACGACGACGCCCGGCTCTCGGACGAGGCCGCAATCGCCGCCCGGTTCGACGGTGTCTTGCTCAGCCCGGGCCCGGGCACCCCGGAACGCGCGGGCGCGTCGGTCGGCCTGGTCCGGGCATGCGCGGCGGCGTGCACCCCGCTGCTCGGGGTGTGCCTGGGGCATCAGGCCATCGGCGTGGCGTTCGGTGCCACCGTCGACCGCGCGCCCGAGTTGCTGCACGGCAAGACCAGCAGCGTGTTCCACACGAACGTGGGTGTGCTGCAAGGGCTTCCGGATCCGTTCACGGCGACTCGATACCATTCGCTGACCATCCTGCCGGAGTCGTTGCCGCCGGAGCTGCAGGTCACCGCCCGCACCCAAAGCGGCGTCATCATGGCGGTGCGGCACACCGAGCTGCCGATCCACGGCGTCCAATTCCACCCGGAGTCGATCCTGACCGAGGGCGGCCACCGGATGCTGGCCAACTGGCTGGGCTACTGCGGATGGGCGCGGGACGAGACGCTGGTGCGCCGGCTGGAGAGCGCAGTGCGGGCCGCGGTGCGGCCGCACCTGCCCAGCGATACCGGCGCTACTGACCGAACTTCAGCGTGATGATGCCGTCCCGGTTGACGCCGGCACCGGCCGGTGGGTTCTGGTACACGATCCGGTTGTGCTGGGCGCCACCGGCGTCGACGTCGGGCCCCTTGTCCAGCACGCCCGTCCAGCCCAGCGCGCGTAACCGCGGTTCGGCGTCGACCCAGAACATGCCGGACAGGTCGGGCATGACGAACTGGTTGCCCTTGGACACCTGCAGCTCGATGACCGAATCGACCGGCACCGTGGTGCCCGCGGGCGGGTTGGTGCCGATCACGTCGCCGGCCGGCCTCGGGCTGTCCACCGCGGCCTGACTGAACTTGGTGAAGCCGTACACGTTGAGGTTTTTCTGCGCAACGTCGACGGTCTGCCCCGCGACGTCGGGAATCTGTTTGGTCTCCGGTCCCGACCCGACGATGATGGTGATCACGTTGGTGATCGCCGAGGTCTGGTTGGCCGGCGGGTTGGTGCCGATCACCTTGCCCGCCATCTCCGGGGTCGACGGCGAATTCGCCTGCCGGAACTTGCCGAACCCGGCGGCGGTCAGCTTCTTGACCGCGTCGGCATAGGTCAGCGACGAGACGTCGGGCAGTTCGCGCTGCTCCGGTCCGGTGGACACATTGATGGTGATCTCGTCGCCGGCGCCCACCGAGGCGTTGGCGCCCGGGTCGGTGCCGATGACGTGATCGGGCGGGATCGTCGAGTCGGGTTTCTGCTGGGTACGTATCTTGAAGCCGCGGTTCTGCAGTGCGGCGATAGCGTCGGCGGAGACCTGTCCGCGCACGTCGGGCACTTGAACGTCGCGGGTATTGCCGCCGAAGGTGTTGATGGCGATGAAAACGACGATGGTCAGCACCGCCAGCACGGCGACCGCGGCCACCCACCGGCCCACCGACCCCATGATGCGCTCGCGGTCGGCGTCGTCGTAGAGCTGGCGAGGCAGTGGATCGGTGCGCGGGCCGACGGGATTTCCACCCGCGGAGGACAGCAGCGATCGCCGTTCGGCACCCGTGAGCACCTTGGGCGCCTCCGGTGGCTCGCCGTTGTGCACCCGGACCAGGTCGGCGCGCATCTCCGCCGCGGTCTGGTAACGGTTTTCGGGGTTTTTGGCCAGCGCCTTGAGGACGACCGCATCGAGGTCGGCGGAGATGCCTTCGTGTCGCTCCGACGGGGGCACGGGGTCCTCGCGGACATGCTGGTAGGCAACGGACACGGGCGAGTCGCCGGTGAACGGCGGCTGACCGGTGAGGACCTCGTAGAGCACGCAGCCCAACGAGTACACATCCGAGCGGGCATCGACGGAATCACCGCGGGCCTGCTCGGGCGACAGATACTGCGCGGTCCCGATCACCGCCGCCGTCTGGGTGACGCTGTTGCCGCCATCGGCGATCGCGCGGGCGATGCCGAAGTCCATCACCTTGACCGCATTGGTCGCGGTGATCATGATGTTCGCCGGCTTGACGTCGCGGTGGATGATGCCGTTTTGATGACTGAAGTTCAGCGCCTGGCACGCGTCGGCGATGACTTCGATGGCGCGTCGGGGGGGCATCGGACCGTCGTTGTGCACGATGTCGCGCAGGGTGACCCCATCGACGTATTCCATGACGATGTAGGGCAACGGTCCGGCGGGTGTTTCGGCTTCGCCGGTGTCGTACACCGCGACGATCGCCGGGTGATTCAGCGCGGCCGCGTTCTGAGCCTCCCGACGGAAGCGCAGGTAGAAGCTGGGATCACGGGCCAGGTCGGCGCGCAGCACCTTGACCGCGACGTCGCGGTGCAACCGCAGGTCGCGGGCCAGGTGAACTTCGGACATGCCCCCGAAACCGAGGATGTCGCCCAATTCATAGCGGTCGGACAGGTGCCGAGGGGTGGTCATTGCGGTATCTCGTATCGGGCCGGCGACGCATGGTGACCTTGCGCCGGCGGGGCAACCCAGCTGTGCAGTCCAGAATTACCTATCTCGCCGCGATCCGTCCAATTGAGTTGCGGGGCCTGCCCGGCCGGGGTCCGGGTGGCCGGTGGGTTCCCGGTGTCGGTGATGGTCGGCGGGGACGGTTGCTGCACCTGGTCCGGGGGCGACTCGATGACGATGAGCACGGCGATGATGATCGCCAGCGCCCCGAGCACCGCGGCGGCCCACAGCAGCGCGCGCTGGCCCGACGAAAACGTGCGTCGCACCGGTGGCGGCCGATGCCCGCCGGTCGCCGGGCGGGATCGGCGCGACGGCGGAGTGCGGCCGGCCGTGGCCGCGAGCCTAGTCGGCGTCGCGGACGGGATGGCCGCCGGGGCGGCCCGGCCGGGCGGCGGTGATTGGCTGGGTCGTGGGGGCCGGCGGCCGGCTCGTACCGCGGCCACGGCGTCGGCGAACGGCCCCCCACTGCGATAGCGCATGGCGGGGTTTTTGACCAGGGTTATCTCGATCAGTTCGCGCACATTGGGCGGCAGCTCGGCGGGCAACGGGGGCGGCGGCTCTTTGATGTGCTTCATCGCCACCGTCAGGGCACCCTCACCGGCGAACGGGCGCTTGCCCGAAACCGCCTCGTATCCAACGACTCCCAGTGAATAGACGTCACTGGCGGGGCTCGCGTCATGACCCAGGGCCTGCTCGGGCGCGATGTATTGGGCGGTGCCCATCACCATGCCGGTCTGGGTCACCGGGGCCGCGTCGACGGCCTTGGCGATCCCGAAATCGGTGATCTTCACCTGCCCGGTGGGGGTGATCAAGATGTTGCCGGGTTTGACGTCGCGGTGTACCAGCCCGGCGGAATGGGCAACCTGCAGCGCCCGGCCGGTCTGCTCGAGCATGTCCAGCGCGTGCCGCAGCGACAGTCGGCCGGTGCGCTTGAGCACCGAGTTCAGCGGCTCGCCGTTGACCAACTCCATCACCAGGTAGGCCGTGCGGCCCTCGCCGTCCAGCTGGCTTTCGCCGTAGTCGTGCACGCTGGCGATCCCGGGATGGTTGAGCATCGCGGTGGTGCGCGCCTCGGCCCGGAAGCGCTCGATGAATTCGGGATCCTGGGAAAACTCCTGTTTGAGCACCTTGACCGCGACACGTCGGCCCAGCCGGCTATCCACCGCTTCCCAGACCTGGCCCATGCCGCCGGTGGCGATGAGGCGCTGCAGGCGGTATCGGCCCGACAGCGTCACACCAACGCGGGGACTCATGGTCCCCCCTGCAGCGCGGCCTCGATCACGGCCCGCCCGATCGGCGCGGCCAGCGCTCCCCCGGTCGCAGAAAGCCGGTCGCCGCCGTTCTCCACCAGCACCGCGACGGCCACCTTCGGTGCCTGCGCCGGGGCGAAGGCGATGTACCACGCGTGCGGCGGAGTGTGGCGGGGGTCGGTGCCGTGCTCTGCGGTACCAGTCTTAGATGCGATCAGCACGCCGGGGATGGCCCCTTTCTGTTGTGCGGTTTGCTCGGCGCCGACCATCAGCTCTGTTAGCTTAGCGGCGACCTGCGGCGACACCGCGCGGCGCTGCTGATACGGGGCCGTGCTGCTGATGTTGGCCAGGTCGGGACCCTTGAGGCTTTCCACCAGGTAGGGCCGCATCGCGATGCCGCCGTTGGCTATGGTGGCAGCGACCTGTGCGTTCTGCAGCGGGGTCAGCGCCACATCCTTCTGCCCGATGCTGGACATCCCCAACGCGGCACCGTCGGGGATGGGCCCCACGGTCGATTCGGCGACCTGCAACGGAATCGGGGCCGGTGGGGTGTCGAGGCCGAACGCCTGCGCCATGTTGCGCAGGGCGGCGGCTCCGGTGCGGATGCCCAGCTGGACGAACGCGGTGTTGCAGGACTTGGCGAACGCCTCGCTCAGCGACACGGTCGGATCGGGGCCGCACGGGGCGCCGCCATAGTTTTCCAACGAGGCCGTGCTGCTGGGCAGTGCAATCGTGGCCGCGGCGGTCACCTGCTGGGACTCGGTGGCTCCGGCCTGCAACGCGGCCGCGGTGGTGATCACCTTGAAGGTGGAACCGGGCGGATACGTTTCCGAGATGGCACGGTTGGTCAGCGGAGAGTCGGGGTTGTCGCGCAGCCGCTGCCAGGCCTGCGCCTGCACGTCGGGGTCGTGCGACGCCAGCAGGTTGGGGTCATAGGACGGTGACGACACCAAAGCCAGAATCTTGCCGGTCGACGGTTCCAGGGCAACCACCGCGCCCCTACACGGCCCGCCGCAGCCCTGCTGCATCGCGTCCCAGCCGGCCTGCTGGATACGCGGGTTGATCGTGGTGTCGACGTTGCCGCCGCGCGGGTCACGGCCGGTGAAGAAATCGGCCAACCGGCGGCCGAAGAGTCGTTGGTCGGATCCATTGAGCAGCGGATCCTCGGCCCGCTCGAGGCCCGCGCTGGAATAGCGCAGCGAATAAAAGCCGGTGACCGGCGCGTACACCGCGGGATTGGGGTAAACCCGCAGGAAGCGGAACCGGCTATCGGTGGCCACCGAGTAGGCCAGCAGCTGCCCGCCCGCGGTGATCTGGCCGCGTTGGCGCGAATACTCGTCGAGCAGCACGCGCTGATTGCGGGGATCGGCGCGCAGGCCGTCGGCGGTGAACACCTGCGTCATCGTGGCGTTGAGCAGCAGGAGCACGATCAACGCCATCACGGTCACCGAGATTCGGCGCAGCGAGGCGTTCATACCTTCTCGATCACCTCGGTGGTCGCCGCTGCGATCGGCGACCTGGTGCGCGGGCGGGTGCGCAACGGTCGGCGGGCGCCATGCGAGATGCGCGCCAAGATGGCCAGCAGCACGTAGTTGGCCAGCAGCGACGAGCCGCCATAGGACATCCACGGTGTGGTCAATCCGGTGAGCGGGATGAGCCGGGTTACCCCGCCGACGACGATGAACAGCTGGATGGCCAGCGTCGAGGCCAGGCCCGCGGCCAGCAGCTTGCCGAAGCTGTCGCGGATGGCGATCGCCGTGCGCAGGCCCCGGACGATCACGATGGTGTAGAGCATCAGGATGCCGGACAGTCCGACCAGCCCGAGTTCTTCGCCGAATGCGGCGATGATGAAGTCGGTGGACGCCGCGGGCACGGTGTCGGGCTGGCCGTTGCCGAGCCCGGTGCCGAAGATGCCGCCGGTGGCAAAGCTGAACAGCGCCTGCACGATCTGGTACCCGCTGCCGTCGGGGTCGGCGAACGGGTCCAGCCAGGTCTGCACCCGCACCCGCACGTGGGCGAACAGAAGGTATGCCAGCGCGCTGCCTGCGGCGAACAACACCAGCCCGATCACGACCCAGCTGAACCGTTGGGTGGCCAGATAAACCACCACCAGAAACGACGCATACAGCAGCAGCGAGGTGCCGAGGTCCTTCTCGAAGATCATCACCCCCACCGAGATCACCCAGGCCGCCAGCAGCGGGGCGAGGTCGCGGGGGCGGGGCAGCGTCACGCCCATCAAGTGCTTGCCGACGCTGGTGAACAGCCCACGTTTGGCCACCAGCACCGCGGAGAAGAACGTCAGCAGCAGAATCTTGGAAAACTCCGCTGGCTGAATCGAAAAGCCGGCCAAGCGAATCCAGATTTTGGCGCCGTTCTGCTCGGACAGTGACGCCGGCAGCAGCGCGGGGACCGCCAACAACACCAGACCCGCGAGTCCACAGATGTAGCCGTAGCGGGCGAGCTGCCGGTGGTCCTTGAGCACCGCGATCACCAGCGCGAACGATGTCACGCCGACCAGCGTCCACAGCATCTGCTGGTTTGCGCTGGGGTGACCGTGCCGGCCGACTTCGTGGTTGACCAGATCGAGGCGGTGGATCATCACCAGGCCGAGCCCGTTGAGCAGCGCCACCACCGGCAGCAGGAGCGGGTCGGTGAAGGGGGCGAAGCGCCTGATGGCCAGGTGGGCGAATCCGAAGAGCGTCAGGAAGGCCAGCCCGTAGCTGACCAGGTCCCAGTGCACGCCTCGCTCCTGGTTGGCCTCCACGATGAACAGCGCCGCGACGGTGATGACCGCGGCGAAGCACAACAGCAGCAGCTCGGCGTTGCGCCGAGTCGGTAGCGGGGGCGTCACCGCTACCGGTGCCTGCAGTTGCGTCGTCATGCCGCCGCCCGGCAATCAATGCCCGGCTGCGGTGAAGGTGGCGGGAGTGCGGTCACCGTGGGAGTGGAACTTGCGCCGGCGGCGGGCGCGGAGGTTGTGGGGGCGACCGAGGTGGTGGTGGCGGGCGTGCTGGCGGTTGGCGAGGAGGGGACGCTGGGTTCGGCGCTGGCGGTAGCCGGGGCGGATGGTTCGGGCGGGGAAGTGGCCCGTGGCGGCGGACACGGCGGCAGCAGGGAGTGCGACGCCAGTTCGCGCAATTGCCCGATGGCCTCGTTGAGCGTGCCGACGGGCAGCCCGGCCTGCACCTGCGCGCGTTCTGGCGGGCGCAGATCCTCGGGCTTCATCAAGTGGCAATCAAGCGGGCCCCCGGATTGGCCATAACTGACCTGGGTGAGTTCGTTGCGGGCGTTGAGACACCCGAGCAAGTACGGTTCGTGCAGGGACATACCCAACAGCGACCCCTGGATTCCCCGCATGATGGACACCTTGCCGTGGTATTCGGCGACGTAATAGTTGTTGCGGATGATCGCACGGCCGATGAAGAGGCCCGCAATCACCAGCAGCGCGGCCAGTGCAACAACAAGCGCAATCCGCCGCCGCGACCACCGTGGCCGGTTGAAGGTATGTGTCGGCGGCGGGACGCGCTGGGCGAGTTCCTTGCGGGGGGCGATGGCCGAGGCCCGGCCGGCGGCCGTGTTGGGCAGGGTCACCTCGTCATCGTCCCCGGACACCGCCCCGGCCAGGATCGGCTGGGTCTGGCCGTACTCGTTGTCGACCACGTCGGCGACGACCACGGTGACGTTGTCGGGTCCGCCGCCGCGCAGCGCCAACTCGATGAGGCGGTAGGCCGCCTCGGCCACGTCGGGGATCTGCAAGGCCTCGAGGATGGTTTCGTCGCTGACCGGGTCGGACAGACCGTCAGAGCACAGCAGGTAACGGTCACCGGCGCGCGCTTCGCGCATGGTCAATGTGGGCTCGACCTCGTGACCGGTCAGCGCGCGCATGATCAGCGAGCGCTGCGGGTGGCTGTGGGCCTCCTCCGCGGTGATCCGGCCCTCATCGACCAAGGTTTGGACAAAGGTGTCGTCCTTGGTGATCTGGGTGAGCTCGCCGTCGCGCAGCAGGTAGCCACGGGAGTCACCGATGTGCACCAGGCCGAGCCGGTTGCCCGCAAACAGGATCGCGGTCAGCGTGGTTCCCATGCCCTCGAGGTCGGGTTCCGCCTCGACCTGGGCGGCGATGGCCGCGTTGCCTGCCTTGACCGCGGCGTCGAGCTTGGCCAGCAGATCCCCACCCGGCTCGTCGTCGTCCAGGTGGGCCAACGCGGCGATCACCAACTGGGATGCGACCTCGCCGGCGGCGTGGCCACCCATGCCGTCGGCCAGGGCCAGTAACCGCGCGCCGGCGTACACCGAGTCTTCGTTGTTGGCGCGTACCAGGCCGCGATCGCTGCGGGCCGCATAACGCAGGACCAGGGTCACGGGCGCAACTCGATTGCTGTCTTGCCGATCCGAATCGGCGTTCCCAGTGGAACTCGTGCCGCGGTGGTCACCTTCGCCCTGTCAAGGTAAGTGCCGTTGGTCGATCCTAGATCTTCGACATACCATTCCGAACCGCGCTGGGACAGCCTGGCATGTCGCGTCGAGGCGTAGTCGTCGGTCAACACCAGCGTCGAGTCGTCGGCACGCCCGATCAGCACCGGTTGCCCACTTAGCGTGATCCGCGCGCCCGCGAGTGCCCCTTCGGTCACAACCAGGTAGCGCGCCGCGTGTCTGCGTTGGCGCGACGGCAACAGCGTGCCGCGCAGCGCTAACCCGCGGTGCACCATGACCGCGCCGGTCGGTGCGTAGATGTCGGTACGCAGCACCCGCAGCACAGACCAGATGAAGACCCACAGCAGCATTAAAAATCCGGCACGCGACAGTTGCAGCACCAACCCCTGCATCTGGCGTCCTTTCCGTCTGGGCGCTTCCGTCTGGCGCTGCTCACCCGGCGCTCGTGTTACCGAGCGCATCAGCTAAGTCACGATACTTGGCGGGTGGTCGATGCGGCCCGAAGCTCGGTAGCTTTGGCCCAGAAGGTCAGTGGATGCGGACGACGATCTCGGAGTGGCCCAACCGGATGACATCTCCGTCGGCCAATTGCCATTCCTGGACCGGCGCGTTGTTGACGGTAGTGCCGTTGGTGGAGTTCAGGTCCGACAGCAGCGCAACCTGTCCATCCCAGCGAATGTCCAGGTGACGGCGTGACACGCCGGTGTCGGGCAACCGGAATTGGGCGTCCTGGCCGCGGCCGATGATGTTGGACCCGTCGCGGAGTTGATAGGTCCGGCCGCTGCCGTCGTCGAGCTGCAGGGTGACCGTGGTCCCGGTGGACCCGTAGCCGCCCTGCCCGTAGCTGCCGTACCCACCGCCGGGCGGCTGGCCGTAGTCGGTGGGGGGCTGGCCGTAGTCGGCGCCGGGTTGACCGTAGGCGTACTCGCCGCGGCTGGCGGACTCGGCGTACCCGGTGCTCGGCGGAGCGTACCCACCCGGCGACGGGGTTTCGGCGTATTGGGTGTAGTCGCCGGCCGTGTAGTCCTGGCGACCATATCCGCCCTGCGGGTAACCCTGTTCGTACCCGCCGCCCTGGCCGTAGCCACCGCCTTGGTCGGGGTATGCCGGCCGCGGGGGTTCGGGCGGCACTGGCGGGGCGGGAGGGGCCGCGGGGTAGCCACCCTCGTCCGGGCGGGCGGGTTCACGCCCGTACTCCCCGTACCCCCCGCCGTAGCCGGGCGGTGCGCCGCCGGGCGGTGGGCCGTAGCCGCCGGGCGGACGGTAGCCCTGGTCGTAACCCGGGCCGCCGTAGCCGGGCGGAGGCCCGGAGGGAGCGGGCGGGCGTTGCTCATAGGGCGGCGGGTAGCCGCCCTGTCCCTGGTCGGGATAGCCGCCCTGGTCCGGGTATCCACGCTGGCCGCGTTGGTCGGGGTATCCGCCCTGGTCGGGGTAGCCGCGCTGGTCGGGATAGCCGCCCTGATCGGGGTGGCGTGGTGGCGGATAGCCGGGCGGAGGGGGGTAGCCGCCCGCTTCCGGGGGAAACCCGCCGCGGGAGTCGGGGCCACCCTGCTGGCCGGGGCCACCGCGTGGTTCCTCTTGCGGACGCGCGTATCGGTCGTCGTAGTACTCGTCCGGCCGCCCCTGCCCCTGACCGCCGCGGTAGCTCGAATTGTCACTCATTGGTACTCCTGGTTCTGCGCTAAACGCGTGATTTGATTGTGGCCGGGCAGAATCGGTGACCGTCGGGCGGGGCTCGACATCAGGGTTGACAGCCCCGCGGGCGCGGAACTGGCCGGTGTACAGGTGCGTCGACCGCTCGAAGCGGACGACCACCTCACCATACGTTTGCCACCCCTGTTCGTGGATATAGTCCGCCAAGTACCGAGCAAAAGTTTTCGACGTGAGGTCGGGGTCGGCGCCCAACTTCTCGGAGTCGTGCACACTGAGCGTAATGATGTATTCGTTGGGCGCCAAAAGGCGATTTCCCTGCAGCGACTGGACGCCGTCGGCCGCTTCGCGGCGCAGCAGCGCCTCTATCTCTTGCGGCACGATCGATCCCCCAAACATGCGGGCAAACACGTCACCGACGGTCGCCTCGAGTTTGCGCTCGATGCGCTGAACGAGCCCTTTTTGGGTACCCATGTAGCGCTCGCCCCACTCGTTCTGGCATTTCGCCGCGTCTGGCAATCGACTCGCCCGCGTGGCGTGTCAATAGACCATGGTATCGGGACACCGTGACGCGCTGGCACCGGGAGAATGCTGAGAATTGCAGCGAGGCCGTTCGGCGTGCCCCGGCGGACCCGAAACGCCGCGGTTGGTGGGCGCCCCGGCCGTCGGGCACCGCGCGGCGGTTGGGGCGTTGGGCTACTACAGTGGTATGGTCCTCCGGTTGTCCGGGCGAGTGGCGGAATGGCAGACGCGCTGGCTTCAGGTGCCAGTGTCCTTCGGGACGTGGGGGTTCAAGTCCCCCTTCGCCCACCGTGAGCGGGGTGCGCCCGAGCCGCGACACTTTTCCCGCGGCGTCGACGAATCCGGCGCGGCCGCGGTGCGGCCGATCACCCGAACCGCGGTCGACCGGCGACCCGGGCGGTGACACCGTGCTTGCTGCCCATGGACACGGCAAAGCCGCTCCGGTGCCGTCCACGAGGCCGCGCGCAGCCCAGGCCGAACCGGGCAAGCCGTGAGCGCCGCGGTGGCGGCGCCGCATCCGGCTGCGGCATCGCGAGCAGGAAAGGCGATGGTCCCCGACACCCACGTGGACTACGGTCACCATCTGGAAACGCTGTTGACGTCGCCGACCGGTCGCCCAACCCGGCGGCTGAGGGCAGCGTTACCCGCGTGCCGACAACGCCACTCAAGGAGCAACCCGTGAGCAAGACCGCCAGACGGCTAGGCCCGCAGGATATGTACTTTCTTTATTCCGAGTCGCCCAACACGATGATGCACATCGGTGCGCTGATGCCGTTCACGCCGCCGTCCGGTGCGCCGCGGGACTTCCTGCGCCGACTCGTCGAGGACAGCAAGACCCACGACGTGGTGGAGCCGTGGAATCTGAAGCTGAGCCACCCCAACCTGCTGCATAACCCCGCGCAGTCATGGGTTGTCGACGAGGACTTCGATCTGGACTATCACGTGCGCCGGTCGGCGCTGGCCAGCCCGGGTGACGAGCGTGAACTGGGGATCCTGGTGTCCCGGTTGCACAGCAACGCCGTCGACCTGGGCCGTCCGCCGTGGGAAATGCACTTCATCGAGGGTCTGCAGGGCGGACGGTTCGCGATCTACATCAAGATGCACCACGCGCTCGTCGACGGCTACAGCGCCCAGAAGATCCTGGCCCGCAGCTTGCCCACCGACCCGAACGACACCACGCACCCGCTGTTCTTCAGCATTCCCGAGCCCGGCCGAGCGCCCGCCGAGGAGGAAGAATCCGCTGACGGCGGCGTGGTGGGCAGCGTGCTCAGCGGCCTGGGCGGCGTGCTGCACAGCCTAGGCAACATGGTCAGCGGGGTGGGCAGCGTGCTTGGCTCTGTCGCCAGCGCGGGACGGTCCTCGTTCGACCTCACCAGGGCGCTGGTCAACACCCAGCTGCGCACCGACAACGAATACCGCCACCTCATCGGCTCGGCGCAGGCCCCGCACAGCATCCTCAACACCCGCATCAGCCGCAACCGCCGCTTCGCCACCCAGCAATATCGGCTGGACCGGCTGAAATCCCTCGGCGCCAAGCACCAGGCGACGATCAACGACGTCGCGTTGACGATCATCGGCGGCGGTTTGCGGCGCTTCCTCGGCGAGCTCGGTGAGCTGCCCGACACATCGCTGATCGCGATGGTGCCGGTGAACGTGCGGCCCAAGGACGATGCGGGCGGCGGCAACGCCGTCGGAACCATCCTGGCCACGCTGGGCACCGATATCGCCGATCCGGTCGAACGCCTGCGGGCCGTCACCGCGGCAACCGGGATCGCGAAGGCGCAGCTGAGGTCGATGGGAAGGGACGCGATCCTGGCCTACAGCGCGGCCTTGATGGCGCCGTACGGGATACAGCTGGCCAGCACGCTCAGCGGGGTGACACCGCCCTGGCCGTACACGTTCAACGTGTGTGTCAGCAATGTGCCCGGGCCCGAGGACGTGCTGTATCTGCGCGGCAGCCGGATGGAGGCCTCCTATCCGGTCTCCCTGGTGGCGCACAGCCAAGCCCTCAACGTCACTATGCAGAGTTACGCCGGGACGCTGAACTTCGGGTTCATCGGCTGCCGCGACACCCTGCCGCACCTGCAGCACCTGGCCGTCTACACCGGGGAAGCGCTCGACGAGTTGGAGGGCCAGAGCGCTTCCTCGGTAGCGACCTGACGCGCCTCGGATTTGGGCATCGTATTAACTGACAGAGGTCTCGGCGTACGCACCGGGCTTCGTCGCGCAAGCATACAGATCGGCCTCCTGATGTCGTGCCTCCCCAAAGCCAACACCCGGCGGTGTGAAATCTCGTGTGCCACTCTGGTTTCAGCCGTCTCTCGGCGCGCTGGCGCCGATCCTGGCGGCCAGCGCGGCCGCCCACCGCGACGGGCGGCTGGGCGCCGGGCTGGGGGCACCTGCCGCTTGCGGGGGCGTGGGGGTGATTCGCCGGTTCTCTGACCGGCTGTCCGGCTGGGTCGATGCGCCCACCCGCGACTGCGCGGAGGCCACGCTGGCCAAGGAGGGCACCCAGTTTCGGCCCGAACAGCTGGTCGGGCTGGCCGACAACCTCGCCGATTGTCTGAACCCCGACGGGAATTACAGCGATGAGGACCGGGCCCGGCGGCGCGGCATCACCCTGGGCTGGGCAAACAGGGCGCCGATGGCATGTCGGCGTTGCGCGGCTGGCTGACCCCGCAAGGCCCGGGCGACCGTGGAGGCGGTGTTGGCCAAGCTGCCGCCCCCGGCATGGGCAACCCCGCCGACCAGGCCCCGTGCGTGGAGGTGCACCGTCGCAGCAGGCCATCGAGGGCGATACCCGCGGCCCCGCCCAGCGCCAGCATGATGGCCTGAACGCCAAGGATCGTGGGTGCAGCGCCGTTACTTCCATCCCGAAAAACTGCTCCGCGACGGTTTAAACCCATCCTTTGTCGAGGCGCGCGTGGCACCTTGCCGCGACAGTACGCCGGGCCGACCTGGCCGTCGGATGTAGCGGCGGCGCGGCGTCTCGCCCGGATGTGGTCCCGGGTTGGTTGAGCGCACCGGCGGTCAGGCCGCCGAGCGGGGGCCGTGCTGCGCGGTCGGCAAGTGCAGCACCACCGCGGCCGTCGGCATCGCGGATCCTTCGGTGCGCGCCAGCAGCGCGGCGTTTTCCGGCAGCTGTCGAGGGTTGATCTCGCCGGCGGCGATCCGGCGCAAGACATCGTGGGCCGCGGCGAGCTCCGCGCGCTTGCGGTACTGGCCGCCGGGAAGTTTGATGCCGGCCCAGACGCCGTATTCCTCGCGGTGCTTGATGGCACGCTGTGCGCAGTGTCGCTGCTGCGCCAGCGGGCATCGGCGCAGGCATTGGATGCGTGCCTCGGTGGCTGACCGCTCGTAGGCACGGGCCTTTGCCGCGCCGTCGCCACCGTCGTCATCGGGGTAGCCGAACCATAATTCCGGGTTCGCCGCGCAGGGGTGCGCCATGTCTCGGCCTCCTTCGTCCGCTGAAACGTAGGCAAAAGCGTATACATAAGTCGGGGTGGCTGCAAGAGAAACGTGACAAAAACGGATATACCGAGGTATGCGGACCCGGCTGTGTAATATCCCGCCTATGGCCGGAGACTCGCGGTGAGCCGTGAGTCGGCCGGCGCGGCCATGCGCGCGTTGCGCGAATCGCGCGACTGGTCCCTGGCTGACCTGTCGGCCGTGACCGGCGTCAGCGTCATGGGCCTGAGCTACCTGGAGCGCGGTGCCCGCAAGCCCCACAAAAGCACAGTTCAGAAGGTTGAAAACGGGCTCGGCCTGCCACCGGGCACCTACTCGCGGCTGCTGGTGGCGGCCGATCCCGATGCCGAACTCGCGCGCGTGATCGCCGCGCAGCCGCCGGAAACACCGCCGGTTCGGCGCGCCGGCGCGGTCGTCGTCGACCGCCCTCGCGACACCGACGTGCTCGAAGGTTACGCCGAAGCACAGCTCGATGCGCTGAGATCGGTCATCGACAGGTTGCCCGCGACGACATCAAACGAATATGAGACGTATATTCTCTCCGTGATCGCGCAGTGTGTGAAGGCGGAGATGCTGGCCGCCAGCTCGTGGCGGGTGGCGGTGAACGCGGGCGCCGACTCGGCCGGCCGGCTCATGGAGCACCTGCGGGCGCTGGAAGCGACGCGGAGCGCCCTGCTCGAGCGGATGCCGGCAAGCTTGAGCGCCCGGTTCGATCGCGCATGCGCGCAGTCGTCGTTGCCGGAAACGGTCATCGCGGCGCTGATCGGTGTCGGCACCGACGAAATGTGGGACATCCGCAATCGGGGTGTCATCCCGGCGGGGGCGCTGCCCCGCGTTCGAGCGTTCACCGAGGCGATCGAGGCAGGTCAACGCGTCGGCAAGGGAGATCAATGAGCAGCAGTGAAGTCGAGGCGCTAACCCGCGCCCACCAGCTTTTCGCCGGAGCCAGTTGGCAACCGGTCGTGGATGCGGGCACCGCAGCCCAGGCCGAACTGCTGCAGCGGACCGCCGGGCTGAATGCGGCAGCGGCGCAGGGTCGGTATCGGCTCGCGGCACAACACGGCCGGGCAACCCTGCTATCGGCAGCACGCACCGATGATGAGTTGGCGGCCGTCGTCGCCGGCGCCCACCAGGACCGGGCCAGGGCGCGGGAGCTGACCGGAAGCATTGTCGACGAGGCCCGTGCCGATAACGCGGTGAGTCCGGTTACGCCGATGGCCCAGCGCGAAGCGATGCGTCGACGGGTGGCGCGGCTGCGCGCGCAACGAGCCCATGTCCTGTCGGCGCGGCGGCGGGCACAGCGACATTTAGCGGTGCTGCGTGCGCTGCGGTACCGGACGTCGCACCACCACGGCGCCGCGCTGGGCAGACGTGGCCTGCCGGCACCGAGTGGCCGCGCCGGGATCGCGGTCCGCGCAGCATTGTCCCGCCTCGGACGCCCCTACGTGTGGGGCGCGACCGGGCCCAACCAGTTCGACTGTTCAGGCTTGGTCCAATGGTCCTATGCGCAGGCCGGCGTTCACCTGGATCGCACCACCTACCAACAGATCAACGACGGTATCCCGGTGCCCCGCTCACAGGTCCGGCCGGGCGACCTGGTATTCCCGCATCCCGGACACGTGCAGCTGGCGATCGGCAACAACCTGGTCGTCGAGGCGCCCTACGCGGGTGCGTCGGTGCGGATCAGCCCGCTGGGCACCAACGTACAAATCCGCCGACCGTTATGAGTCGCAGATAGTCGCCCCGTCAGGTGGGCAGGATGAGAAGGTTGAACCATGTCGGAGCACCCCTATTCAGAAGCCGCCACGGCGGCGCGGCAGGCCTTGCTGGCACGGCAACAGGGCACCGTCGCCGACGCCGACCGGGTGCTGGCCGAGGTGCTTGCCGGTGCGCACGCCGCGATGCGAGACAGCGTCCGCCGGCTGGACGCGATCGCCGCCGAGATCGATCGTGCCGTTGCGGATCAGGATCAGCTCGCCGCCGATACGCCGATGGGAGCGCGTGAGTTTCACAGGTTTCTGGTTGCCAAACAGCGGGAGATCGCGGCGATCGTCGCCGACGCTCGCGAGTTCGCTCACGCGAATAGCGGTGTGCTAGAGCGGCTGCGGACGCGGTACGCCGAACCCGTCAGCTAGCGGCGTAGCGCACGCGGATACCGGGTGCGTTGAGGTGAATTGTCGGCAGCAAGCTGCCTGAGTACTGTCACGCGGCATGAAGGGTCACCGCATTGCCCGCAGCGGGCCGCCGCGGTAATGGACTAGACGATGGCTATCCGTGACCGCGCCGGTGACCCCAACGCGGGGCAGGTCGGGTCGACGCCGACCGTGCTGCCCGCCGACCCGGCGCCCTCGAGCCGAGCACAGGGGGCGGCGGCCCGGGCCATCGCAGATGCGGAAGCCGCGCTAGCGCACCAGAATTCGGCGATCGCTCAGCTTGACCTGCAGGTGATCTCGGCAATCTTGAATGCGCATTTGAAGGCCGTCGAGGGCAGCGAAGCGCTGAGCACGCTGCAGCACGACATCGAAGCCGCGGTGCGTACCCGGTCGGATCTGGACACCCCGGCCGGGGCGCGGGACTTTCAGCGCTATTTGATCGGCAAGCTGCGGGACATCCGCGAAGTGGTCGCGAACACGAGCCTGGACGACACGTCCAAATCCGCCCTGATGGCCGCCTGGACGTCGCTGTATGACGCCTCGAGGGGTGAACGAGGCGTTCCCGGCGACGGTGCCCCGGTGACGGCCGCCCCCAAGGACGCGCCCACCCGCGGGGCTGGCCAACCGGCGGCCCCGTCACCCGAGGTGCCCTACGATTACCTGCTCGATTCGCTGCCGCTGGACGATCCGGCGCTGTTTTCCGACGACCCGCCGGCGCCGGGCATCACCTCGCCGGTGATGCCGCAACCGCCGGCGGCGCCAGGCATGCCCACCCTCGGTGGGGCAACGCTGCCGGGCGGGGGAATGGCACCGGTCTCCCTGCCCGGAATGGGCGCGCCGGGCGGGCTTCCGCTCCCCGGACTGCTCCGGGGAGCCGACACCGAACCGGAACTACGCGGACTCGACGAAGGCCGGGACTCCCGGAACCCCGACCGTGCGCTCTCAGACGAACGCGGCGACCGCGACCACGGGGAAGGCGAGGAGCAGAACGCCACTGCGAGTTCTCCCGAATCGCCTCCGCCGGGTCCGACGACGGTCACCTTGCCCAACGGTGAGACGGTGACCGCCGCCAGCCCCCAGCTCGCCGCGGTGATCCAGGCCGCGGCCGGCGGAACACCGATCGCAGACGCGTTCCAACAGCAGGGGATCACGATCCCCCGTCCGGGGACGGCGGTCACCGACCCCATCGACCCGGCACGGGTTGCACCCGGAGACATCGGTATCTTCACCGATCGCCACGCGTTGGCCCTCGGCAACGGCAAAGCCCTGCTCGACGGCCAGATGCAACACATCTCCACCGTGCGCGGGCCGAGCTTTCTAGGCTGGGAGCATCCGCCGGTGCCGGCGACCGCGACCGCCCCGGCGAGAACCGACACCCCGACCCCGACCCGGCCGGCGGCCCCGCCGACGGCGACGCAATAGATCCCAACAGCGAGTTCACCGGCCTTACCGCCGGCAGGCACAGACAAGGAGACAGCGGATGGCAGGTCGAATCCATGTGGTGCCGGCGCACTTACGTGCAGCCGCCGCCCAGCACCAGCAGACCGCCGACTACTTGCGCACCGTGCCGTCGGCGCACCCCGCGATCCAGGAGAGCCTGGACTCGCTCGGGCCCATCTTCAGCGAGCTCCGCGAGGCCGGACGCGAGTTGCTCGAACTCAGACGGCAGTGCTACGAGCAACAAGCCGACAACCACGCCGAGATCGCCCAGAACCTGCGAGCGTCGGCCGCGATGTGGGAGCAGCACGAGGAAGAGGCGTCGCGCAGCTTCGGCGGCATCGTTGACGACGGTCGATGACGGGTCCGCGACATTCATGACAGACGCCAACCCCGCCTTCGACACCGTTCACCCCAGCGGGCACATCCTGGTTAGGTCCTGCCGCGGTGGGTGTTTGCACAGTGTCGCGCTGAGCGAGGGGGCGATGGACACCGATGCGGAAACCCTGGCCGAGGGCATCCTGCTGACCGCGGACGTGTCCTGCCTCAAAGCCTTGTTGGAGGTGCGTGAGGAGATCGTCGCGGCCGGCCATACCCCGTCGGCGCAGGTTCCGACGGCCGAAGATCTGCACGCGGCGATTGAAAGGTTGCTGGCGCATCAACTGCGGCGCCGCGAACGCTGAAAATCTATGCGCGCCAAGTCTTGACGTTATCGGGCTGCGGCACGATATCGGTGGGTGGCTCGATTGGATTGGCGCCAAACAACTCTCGTGCACGACGTAGCAGAGCCCGCACCTCGTCGAGTTGCTGCTGCAGCGCAGAATCTGCCATGGCCCCACGCTACCCAGGCTCTGCCGGCCGCACAATTCACCGCCCGCGGTGGCCGTAGGGATGCCGGTACGCTTAACCGGTGGCGATCTTTGGTCGAAGGAGCGCGCGCCAGCGCCTGCGGAGAGCGACCCGGGAATCCCTTACGATTCCGACCTTCAGGTCTCCCCCCGATTGCACCCCCTGGGTGATGGGCGGCCTCTGGCCTGCCGAGCTATCGTCGAGCACCGCCGAAACCGCCGCTCTCGCAGAGCATCTCGAGGCGGACTTGCAACTGATCGTGAGTGCTGCCAACGACCAGCTGATGAGTCTCCGACGAGCGGGGATGGTTGATTCGGCGCGACGGGCGGCAGAAGCCACAGTGATCGACGGCGCGCGTGCGGCGGCCGTGCGGCGGGTCGAGTTGACGATGCGTCGACTGCGCCCGATGACGCGCCGCGTTGCCACGGCAAGCCAGGGCCCGCCCGTCTCCGCGGATTCCGTTGGCACCGATCTGGATACCACGCGGGTCCTGCCGGCCGCCCGGGCGGTGCCACCCGAGTGGTCGGCGGTACGGCACCCAGAGCCCGACCACGCCGGTACCTCGTCGCCCGCTCGGGTCAGGGAGGACGACGACGAGGGGCTGCGGCGCCTGCTGGCGTTTGTGGCCCGTCAGGAGCCACGGGTGAACTGGGCGGTGGGTGCGCACGCGGACGGCACGACGGTGTTGGTCACCGACCTCGCCCACGGCTGGATACCTTCGGGCATCACCCTTCCCGAAGGCGTGCGGTTGTTGGCGCCCGAACGACGCACCGGTGGAGTGTCCGCGCTGATCGGCTCCGCGACGCGCTGTCAGACGTACACGCCCGGCGACTCGTTGAGGTGGTTGACGGACCCTACCGGCACGACGCCCTCCATGCGGCCGCGCGAGCTGCCGGCGGTCGACGATCTGGGAGGGCGGTTGAGCAGAGCCACCCACCGTCGTGACGGACTGCCGCGGTTGGCGCACACGATCGCCGGGGCCGCGACCGCGGGGGCGGTGGTCACCGGAGACGAAGCCGACCTGCTGCGGGTGCATCTTGATACCGCGCGCTCCCAGGTGTTGGCCCAGTATCCCAAGATCGACACCGCGCTCCTGCTCAACTGCATGTTGCTGGCCGCCACCGAAGCCTTCGTTGTCGGCGACCCGGTATCGGCGAACTATCACTTCAGCTGGTTTCAGGAGCTGGGCGCGCCGGCGGCGGGCCAGTCGCCGGCGAATGTGTGCGGGCCAAGCTAACGGCCGGCGCGCAAAGGTTGGTGGGCGAACACCAGATGTGTTGGGCGCGGCGGCGATAGGTTGGACTTTCACCGAACGGTCAGCGATGACCGGATGGGAGGGTTACGATGTCGTTGGTGGTGGCGGCCCCGGACGCGCTGGTGGCGACGGCAACGGAATTGGCGGGTATCGGTTCGGCGCTCAGCGCCGCGAATCTGGCGGCGGCGGCCCCGACCACGGGGGTGCTGGCCGCCGGGGCCGATGAGGTGTCGGCGGCGGTGGCGGCGCTTTTTCCGGGCACGCGCAGGCCTATCAGGCGTTGACCACCCAGGCGGCGGCGTTTCAGCCCGGTTTGTCCAGGCCATCAACGATGCCGGGGGTTTGTATGCGGCCGCCGAGGCGGCCAACGCCGCGCCCTTGGAGAGCGTGCAGCAATACGTGCTGGGTCTGGTCAACGCGCCCACCCAGACGCTGCTGGGCCGGCCGCTGATCGGAAATGGTGCTGACGGGACGGCGCCGGGACAGGCCGGCGGTGCCGGCGGGCTGCTGTACGGCAACGGCAACGGCGGGTCCGGTGGGGACGCCGGCACCGCGGTGACCGGGCTCGGCCTGCCTGGTGGCAACGGCGGTCACGCCGGGCTGTTCGGTGTCGGTGGGTTCGGCGGGGCCGGCGGGGCCAGCGCGCTTGGCGCTGCCGGGGGCAACGGTGGGGCTAGCGGTCAGGGCGGCTGGCTGTGGGGCAACGGTGGTGCCGGCGGGTCCGGCGGGTTCGGCGGGTCCGGCAGTCCCGCCGGGGACGGTGGGGCCGGCGGACTGGGTGGCACGGGAGGGTTCCTGTACGGCACCCCCGGCGCGAACGGCCCGGATGGTTGATCAGGGTGGCGCCGCTGCAGCCCGACACGATAATGGTTCGCCGACCAACGCAGTATCCGCGCTCGATGGATCGGCCAACCACGGCAAGCGCGAAAGTTCTATGAGTACAGCGCATCCCAGTCAGCCAGGCAGGGCAGCGCACCGGCATGTTCGCAGCCACCGGCGAGGCTCGACGAAGTGGGGTGGACAAGAGGTGGGACCTGCTAACAGCTAACGGGTGGGCACCCGGCAAAGCGGTTCGAGCGCGACCGTAATGATCACCTATGGGATGAATTGACGCTGGTGGGAGGCCTGGACATACTGTCATGGTGTCGGGGTCGGGCAGCGGCAGTGAACTGAGCGACCTGAGCGACAAGGAACTCGTCGAATCGGTTCTTCGTGAACTGAGTGAAACAGCCGACAAGTGGGAAGCACTCGTCGCGCAGGCTGAGAGCGTCACGTACAGCGTCGACCTGGGAGATGTTCAGGCCGTTGCCAATTCCGACGGCCGGCTGCTCAAGTTGACGCTGCATCCGGGCGTGATGACCGGCTATGCGCACGGGGAGCTCGCCGACAGATTGAACGTCGCGATCGTGGCGCTGCGCGAGGAGGTCGAGGCCGAGAACCAGACACGGTACGCCGGCCGGCTGCAATGACGTCGGTCGGCGCCCTTGACATTCACAGCCCTGCGGCAGACGGCACCTGGAAGCCCAGTTGATCGCGCGCATGATGTCGGACACACGTTGACGCCGGCACCGGTTGATAACGTCGATATCAAAAGGGGAGGCCGTTATGCCAGATGTACTGATCAGGGGTTTGTCAGAGGCCGCGGTCGCCCGCATCGACGCCGACGCTGCAGCTCACGGCCTTTCCCGCAACGAGTATCTGCGTCGCAGGTTCGAAGCCGAGCGATCGCCGTCTGAAGCCAGCGGCAGATTCACCATCGAAGACCTGCGCCGCGCGGCCGAAGCCGCCGCCGATCTCAACAATCCGAAAGTGATGGCGGCCGCGTGGCGGTGACCACGTGGCTCATCGACAAGTCGGCCTATACCCGGTTGGCCGAATCACCCGATGCGCAGGCATGGATTGATCGAATCCAACGCGGCATGGTGCGAATCAGCACGGTCACCAGACTTGAGGTTGGGTATTCCTTCCGGACCGCTGCGCAGACACGTCGGGAGTCCGTATCACCGCCTTTGGCCCTAATGCCGGTGGAATACCTCACTCCGGCGGCGGAAGATCGCGCAGTCCGGGTGCAGCTGATGCTCGCCGATCGTGGCCAGCATCGTGGGCCATCGATCCCCGACCTTCTCGTCGCGGCCCTCGCAGAAGTTTCCGGCCTCACAGTCTTGGCCCTGGACAAGGACTTTGAAGTGATCGCGCAGCTGACGGGGCAGTCGGTCGAGCGGCTTCGCCTGGCGTAAGGCTTCGCACGGGAGATCACGTTTGGGCCGCCAGTGCTGTAAACAGCGGCGGACATGAACAGAATGCTATCGTGATAGCATCCTGTTCATGTTGCGTCCTGCAAGTTGGACTGAACTAGCGGGTGTGAGTCCCGTCCCGGTAGGCACCGGAGCGCCGGGTAGCAGGCCCCGGTTCGTCGTTGAGAGGCGGCGGGCTAAGCGGGGTGTCAAGAGCCTCTTTGGAGGGAGCAAGTGCGCGGGCCGTAGTGCCGTTAGGTGCGAGTCCTGCAGCCTCGTCAGATTTACAACGGAGGAGCCGAGCCGCTCATGTCACGGCGAAGGCCTATGTTCGTCGAGCCCTGGTCCGGGGTTAGCTCGGCGGGTCCTTCCGGGGTACGGGGAGCGGCACGTGCACACAGTTCAGTCGGGAACAGGAGAGGCCCGTCTGCTCAGCCTGCGTCGGGCAAAGACCAGGGGTATAAGCCGATGGTGAAATCCCTTGGAGAGCAGCGGGAGTCCGAGGGGGTCGTAGTACCGCTGATCGGCGTGAGAGACACGTCGGGAGGGAAGGGCCCCTGCTTTGATCACGCGCGCGGAGCGGGTAAGCGCAAGGGCATGACCGGGTTTGCTCGGTCCAATTCCCCCGGCAAGCCATCGCTTGCCGTAGCCGACGAGGAGCCGTTGGTGGTCTCGCCGGTGAAAGTGCGACAACTGCAACGGGCGCTATGGGCTGCGGCCAAGCAGTCTGAGGGTCGGCGTTTCCATGCCCTATATGACCGTATCTACAGGGTGACGTCCTGTGGGAGGCGTGGGAACGGGTGCGCAACAACAAAGGCGCGACCGGGTGGATCGGATCACCCTGGTTGCGGTGGAGGACTACGGCGTGGACCGCATGTTGCGTGAGTTGCGCTGTGACCTTCGCACGGGTCGTTACCGTCCGGCGCCGGCGCGTCGGGTGGAGATCCCGAAACCACAGGGTGGTTTGCGGCCGTTGGGGATTCCCACGGTGCGAGACCGGGTGGTCCAGGCGGCGGCCAAGATTGTGTTGGAACCGATTTTCGAGGCGGATTTTTTGTCGTGCTCGTATGGGTTTCGGCCGAGGAGGTCGGCGACGATGGCCAAGGAACGCTTGCGGACCGGGTTCATCGAGGGTTACCAGTTCGTGGTCGAGTTCGATATCGCTAATTTCTTCGGCGAGATCGACCATGAGCGTCTACTTGCTGAGGTGGGTAGGCGGGTCTCGGATCGGCGGGTGCTCAAACTGCTGCGCTTGTGGCTGCAGGCAGGAGTGATGGTCGAAGGGGTGATCCAGCGGACGGTCGCGGGCACACCGCAGGGCGGGGTGATCTCGCCGCTGTTGGCCAACATCTATCTGCATCTGCTCGACACCGAACTGGCCGCCCGTGGGGTGGGTGAGTTGGTGCGCTACGCCGATGACGGGGTGGTGTTGTGCCGCAGCGCGGCGCAAGCCGAGCACGCCTTGGCGGCGGTCGGGGAAATCCTGGCGTCGTTGGGGTTGCGGCTGCATCCGGATAAGACGAAGGTGGTCGATCTGAGGGAGGGTCGCGACGGTCTGGATTTTCTGGGCTGTCACTTCCGGGCTCGCATGTCGGGACGGCTGTGGGAGCAGCGCCGTATTGTGCGCTACTACCTGCAGCGCTGGCCCTCGCAGCGCGCGATGGTCCGATTACGGGCCAAGGTGCGTGATCGCACCGGCCGCAATCGGGTTGGGCTGGATATCCGTGACGTGATTGCGGAATTGAATCCGATCCTGCGCGGCTGGGGTAACTACTTTCGCACCGGCAACGCCGCCCAGAAATTCGGCCAGATCGACCGGTACGTGGTGCGGCGGCTGTTCCGCTTGATGGTCAAGAAGCGGGGCCGCAATCTGTGTGCTGGACAAGCCGATCAGTGGACCGAAGCGTGGTTCAACGGGCACGGCCTGCACCGCTTGCGTGGCACCATCCGCTACCCGAAGGCAGCGTAACCATGTTCAGAAGATCATCGGTAAGCCGTGTGCGGGAAAACCGCACGCACGGATTGAAAGGGGGATGGGGAAACGGATCCGCTTTGCGGACACCGCGCCCCTGACTACCAATGGCGCAAATTCTGATCCGGCAGATCGACGACGACACCAAGAGCAAACTCCAGCGCCTGGCTCGGCAGCATGGGCGCAGCACCGAAGAGGAAGTCCGCGAAATCCTTCGTAATGCGGTGCGCGGGGTTGATGAACCCCCGGCCCGGCTGGGGTCACGCATCGCAGCTCGCGTCACAGGTATCGGTCTCCGGCAGGAGATCGCCGAGCTGCGGGGGCAGTCGGTCCAACCAGCACAGTTCGAGTCATGATCGTGCTGGACACCAACGTGCTCTCCGCGCTCATGCAGCACGTACCCGACCCGGCTGTCATCGGGTGGCTCGACGCGCAACCGGCCGAGTCAATCTGGACGACCTCGATTACGGTCCTTGAAGTCCGCACCGGCATTGAACTTTTGGAACGAGGGCGGCGCCGCAAACGTCTTGAAGCATTGTTTTCACAGATTCTCTGCGATGACCTCAATGCCCGTGTCCTGTCTTTTGACCAGGCGGCAGCCGTAGCCGCCGCAACCGTCGCCGCGACCCGTCGGCGCGCTGGCCAGACGGTGGATATCCGTGATGTGCAGATCGCAGGTATCGCCACCGCCCGGCGAGCCATACTTGCCACACGTAACACTCGACACTTTGATGCGATGGGAATCGGACTGGTCAACCCCTGGGACTGAGCACCCTTCGCGCGTTGTGCGCGCTCATCGACCGGGGCGTGGGCTGATGGGCCCCGGCTCTTTTCGCGCGTTGTGCGCGCTCATCGACCGGGGCGTGGGCTGATGGGCCCCGGCTCTTTTCGCGCGTTGTGCGCGCTCATCGACCGGGGCTTGGGCTGATGGGCCCCGGCTCTTTTCGCGCGCTGTGCGCGCTCATCGACCGGGGCCGGGTGGCCCGGCGAAGGCTTGAGCGATCGTCAGCCAGCGCTGCGCGTCGTCACCCACGGCAGTGATGTCCAGCGTGCTAAGCGCGCGCCGCTGGGTGACCAGGAAGCAGAAGTCCTCGGCGGATCCGGTGACCCGCTGGGCCGCATCGGACGGTCCCCAGGACCAGATATCCCCGCCAGGGCCACGCAGCTTGACCAAGAACGGACCGGTCGGCGGGGCCAGATTGTTGACGAGGAACGCGTAATCGCGGGTGCGGACACCGAGATGGGCTATCGAGCGCAGCCGGTCGGTGGCGGGCCGGGTGACGCCGAGGGCATCGGCGACGTCGAGCCCGTGCGCCCAGGTTTCCATCAACCGGGCCGTCGCCATCGACGCGGCGCTCATCGAAGGGCCGAACCACGGCAATTTGCGGCCATCGGCGACGGTCAGCAGCGCCTGGTGCAGCCGCCCGCGGGTGCTCCGCCAGTCCGCAAGCAGCTCGCCCGGCGCCAGGGCCGCCATTTCCTCGGCGCCGGCGTCGACGAAGCCGGTGGGATCGGCCGCCGCAGCGGTCAGCACATCGGCGAACCCGGCCTCGTCGGTGACCGCGGTGAGCGCGATTCGATCGGTCCACAGCAGGTGGCCGATCTGGTGTGCGATGGTCCAGCCCGGTGCGGGCGTCGGATCCGCCCAGCGGTTCGTCGGAAGAGACGCCACCAGCGCGTCAAGGTCGTCGCTCTCCGCGCGCAGGTCGGCGACGATCGGACCTGGACCCGCCATCATGGCCTCCCGGAGGGACAGTTGGTCGCGGAAATCACCTACGTACCTTAACCACCGGTCGCGGCCTGGCCCCGCCGGCCGACGAGGCTGTGCACTGCGAGCCCGATCAGATAGATCACCGAGCCGAACAACGCGAACACCGGCGCGCGCCCGTCGTCGGGAACCAACGCCGCGGCCACCGTGACCGAAGCGATGTATGAGACCCAAAACAGCGCGTCTTGCACCGCGAACACGTGGCCCCGCAGGGCGTCATCGACGTCGATTTGCATGGCCGAATCGGCGCACAGCTTGACCACCTGCCCGGCCACACCCAGCAGGAAGCCGCACACCACCATGACCGGTAGCACCAGGCCGGCACCGGCGAGTTGAATCGTCGCGGCCGCCGTGAGCGCACCGTTTGCGCTGGCGTAACGCCCCCAACGCCGTATCAGGGCCGGGGTGATCGCGTTGGCCAGGAAGGCGCCCAGACCGGTGGCGGCGAAGAACACCAGCGCCGTCCCCAACCCGCCGACCGCGGGGGTGGTCAGATGGTGGACCAACAGCAAGACCAGCAGCGAGTTGATACCGAGCACCATTCGGTGCGCGGCCAACCCGGACAGGGCGGCGGCGACCGTCGGGAGCTGCACAACCGCGCGCAGGCCGTGCATCCAGCCGGTGATTACGGCGTAGACCACCGAGCCGTGGATCGCGCGCTGGGTATCGTCCGGGCCCAGCACCCGCGGCTTGAACCGCAGCGACAGCAGCAGCGCGATCGACACCGGAATCGCGGTGATGAAAATGACGATCGACGCGCCCGCGTCCCCTGCCCCGGCCAGCCAGCGGGGCAGCAGCATGAAGTTGGCGCCCAGAAAGGCCGCGATCGCACCCGACGCGATCGCCACCGAGTTCATCGTGACCACCTTCTCGCGCGGCACCACGTGCGGCAATGCCGCCGACAGGCCCGAGTTCACGAACCGGGCCAAGCCGTTGCCCAGCAACGCCCCGAACAACAACAGCAGGTCGCTGGCTCGGGTCGCCAGGATCGTGCCGATCCCGGCGATGAAGGCCAGGCGGCCGACGTTGGCGCCGACGAGCACCAATCGGCGATCCCAACGGTCCAGCAGCGCCCCGGCGAACGGTCCCACCAGTGAATAGGGCAGAAACAGCACCGCGAAATCGCGTGCGATCGCCATCGGATCCGTTGACCGGTCGGGGTTGAACAGCAGCGCTCCCGCCAAACCCGCTTGGAAGAGGCCGTCACCGAACTGACTCGTGATCCGCACCAACAGCAGTCGCCCGAAGTCGGGCAAACCACGCACCGACCGCCAAAGGTCGACGGGCGGGCTGGCGTGCATCCGGCTGCGAGTCACAGGACCCCACTTCTACCAACGGGCGCGGGTACCACGACGGCGTGCGGGCGAGGCCCGTTTCGCTCGATGGCCGCCTGGACAACATTACAAATATTTGTCGACCGCGCTCGTTTGCCGCGGGCGATGCTGCCGGGGTGCGATGATGTTGTGGTGGCGCACGAAGACCCCGACGACTATGTCGCACCCGCCGCTCAACGGGTGCGAGCGGGTACCTTGCTGCTGGCCAACACCGATCTGCTGGAACCGACATTTCGTCGCAGCGTGATCTACATCGTCGAACACAACGAGGGCGGCACCTTGGGTGTGGTGCTCAACCGCCCCAGCGAAACCGCGGTTTACAACGTGTTGCCGCACTGGGCCAAGATCGCGGCCAAGCCGAAGACGATGTTCATCGGCGGCCCGGTGAAGCGCGACGCGGCCTTATGCCTGGCGACGCTGCGGGTCGGCGCCGAACCGGACGGGATGCTGGGCCTCAGGCATGTCGCGGGCCGGGTGGTGATGGTCGATCTAGATGCCGAGCCTGATCAGATCGCACCGTTGGTGGAAGGGGTGCGGATCTTCGCTGGATACTCCGGCTGGACCATCGGTCAGCTCGAAGGTGAGATCGAGCGCGACGACTGGATTGTGTTGTCGGCGTTGCCTTCTGATGTTCTGGTCGGACCGAGGGAAGACCTGTGGGGGCAGGTGTTGCGACGCCAGCCGTTGCCGCTTTCGCTGCTGGCCACGCATCCGATCGACGTCAGCCGCAACTGAGCCCAGCTAAGGCCCCTCCCCCGCCTGGGGGCCGGGCTCGGTCGGCCCCGGCGCCACCGAGCGGGTTTCCGCGGTGTGTTCTCGGGCCAGCCTGTTGGCGATCAGGGAGCACACGACCAATTGGATCTGGTGGAAGACTATCAGCGGCAACATGATCACCCCGATCGTCGCGGCGTCGAAAAGCACCCACGCCATGGGAAGACCGGATGCGAGACTCTTTTTCGAGCCACAGAACAGCAGCACGATGGCGTCACCGCGGTCGAGCCGGGCGAGCCGGCCGAGCCCGATGGTGCAGCTCAACACCATTGCGAGCAACACGATGGCGATGACGATCACAGAGACCAAATGCCAGGGTTCGACGCTGACCCAGACTCCCTCGACCACTCCCACCGAGAAGGCCGTGTAGACCACCAGCAGGATCGACCCGCGGTCGAACACCTTGAGCACCACCGCATGTCGGGCGAGCGCCGGCGTGAGCCATGGCCGCGCCGATTGACCCAGCCCGAAGGGCAGCAGCAGCTGCAGCACAATCTCGATAGCCGCGATGCGATCGACGTGGACCCCGGTGCCGGTGTGCATCAGCAGCATCACCAACAGCGGGGTGAGCACCAGGCCGAGGATATTGGACAACGACGCGCTGACCATGGCGGCCGAGACATGACCCCGCGCGATCGACGTGAATGCGATGGACGACTGCACCGTCGACGGGACCAGACACAAGAACAGCACCCCGTGGTACAGGCTGATGGTCAGCACCGAGGGCACCAGCGCTCGAGCGGCCAGCCCGAGCACCGGGAACACCACAAAAGTGGTAGCCAAGACCAGTAGGTGCAGCCGCCACTGACGCATGCCCTGCAAGGCCTGCCGCGGCGACAACCGGGCGCCGTAGAGGAAGAACAGCAACGCGATGGCCGCCTTGGCCGCGACGGACACGGTGTCTGCGGCCGGGCCGCGGGCCGGCAGCAGCGCGGCCACGGCCACGGTCGCGGCCAGCGCGAGCAGAAACGTGTCGACCGGGATCGCTTTCAGCGGCCTGAGCACGACGTTTGCCGCGCGACGATCAACGGCACGACTGGCTGCAGACCGCGCAACTCCCGCCGCAGGCGCCGGCCTGGAGGCCGGCGGCTTCGCGGTGCAGCGCGTAGCGGGCGCTCTGCCAGGAGCCCGCGGCCAGCGTTCCGATCGCGCCGGCAATACCCACGACCACCACCACCAGGGCGGTGCGCGGCGACGCCGCCAGCGCCACCGCTCCCCCGGCGGCCAGCATTACCGCGGCCGCCAGCTGTGTGGGAGCCATCGCGCGCAGCGCCAGCGTGACGGTGTCGTCGGCGTGGGCACGTGACAGCGACCAGGCCCCCACCGTGGCGGACATCGCCGCCGCGCACACGCACAGCACGCCCGTCATCAGCATGCGCTCACAATACGAGTTCGCCGGCAATTCCGCTTGCCCGGCCGCACCGGGTTCGACCTTCCCTTCGGGGCCGTCGCGCGTTAGCGTCCCGGAACCGGCGTCAGGTTGGTCAGCGGAGGCTGGGCCGGATTCGTATTCGGCGCCGGTGACTGATGGCCGCCAACACCCAGGGGCGCCGGTTGGGCCGTCGGGGGCGGCGCCTGGGGAGGCGCGGGCGGAGGCGTCCCCCGCGCCGGCCCCGGAGCCGGTGTCTGAGCGGCAGCCGCGGGTGCCGTCACCCGGAATCCGTTGATGATGGCGTCGGTGGCCGGTCCGTCGGCGACCGCCTGGGACAGGGCGGTGGTCACCGATAACGACACCAGGTACCTGTCGGGCCCGGAGGTGGCGATGACGTGGCGCCGGGAGGTGTTGAGCGTCATGTCGTTTTCGCGGTACGTGCCCTCGATGATCGAGGACGGAAAGCCGCAGAAATTGGCCAGCGACGCGTTTGTGGTCTGCCACGCCAGCAGGCGCTGGCTGTCGACGTAGCCGTGCGTGATCGCCTCCGCGGGATCGAAGTTGCCGACCAGTTTGTACACCACCACCTGCGCGTTCGACGTGTACACACTGTTGCCGAGCCGGTCGGCGATCACCACGAAGGCATCGGGCACGTTCGGATCGGGCACGTGAGTCCAGCGCGGGGGCATCGGCAGGGTGATGTCGAGCGCCTGGAACCCCTGCGGCCGCTGCGCCTCCAGCTTGACCCCCTGCGCCTGCAGGTATTCCCGCAGCGTCCCGGTGACCAACGGTGTCATGGTGGGCGGCATCGGCGCCACCACGGTGGGGGCGGCGGCTGCGGCGGTGGCTGGAATCGGTGAGGCGACGAGCGCGGGCGCCTGCGCCGGCGCGGGGGCCGGGGCCGGGGCGAACCTGTTGGCGGCAACGCCCCCGGGTGACGCCGTGAGGTTCTGGACGGGTGGGGCTGCGGCTTGGGTGGGTACCGGCACGGGGTTGGGTGGCGGTGGGAACAGCGGATCAGCCGAGGCCCTCCCGCCCGCGATGAGCATCACGCCGATGAAACCGGTTGCCATACCCGCGGCGAACAGCCGCCGGGTGGGCACGTACTGATGCATGTGCGTCGGTCCCTCCGAACTCGCTGGGGCGCCACTGCCCGCCATAGAGGCTGAATGTAGCGAGTGCTCGACGACACCGAACAGGGCCGAAATCGACCTGGGATGAACCTCTGATCGGTGTGCAACGCAACCGAGATCAACCTGTGGCCCGGCACTGGGCCGGCCACACCCTTATACCCTGTTGGACGTGACCGAATCGCCGATGGCAGCTCCCGGTGGCCCGTCCGGAGTGCACGATGCGGACTCTGCCGCGCCACCTTACCGCTACACCGCGCGACTCGCGGCAACGCTGGAACGGACTTGGCAGCACAACTGGGCCCGGGACGGGACGTTTCATGTGCCCAATCCGGTCGGCTCGCTGGCACCGAAGGACGGCGCCGATATCCTGCAGGCGCCCGAGTCCAAGCTCTTCGTCCAGGACATGTTCCCCTACCCCTCCGGCGAGGGACTGCACGTCGGCCACCCGTTGGGCTACATCGCCACCGATGTCTATGCCCGGTATCACCGGATGATTGGCCGTAACGTGTTGCACGCGTTGGGTTTCGACTCCTTCGGGTTACCCGCCGAGCAGTACGCGGTGCAGACCGGCACCCACCCGCGGACCAGGACCGAGGCCAACATCGCGAACTTTCGACGGCAGTTGGGCCGGCTGGGCTTTGGGCACGACAGCAGGCGAAGCTTCTCGACCACCGACGTCGAGTTCTACAAGTGGACGCAGTGGATTTTCCTGCAGATCTACAACGCCTGGTTCGACACCGCGGCCAACAAGGCGCGCCCCATCTCCGAACTGGTAGCCGAATTCGATTCCGGTGCACGTCGTCTGGAGGATGGTCGGGAATGGGCCAACCTGTCGGCGGGGGAGCGGGCCGATGTGATCGACAACCACCGGCTGGTCTACCGAGCGGATTCGATGGTGAATTGGTGTCCCGGGCTGGGTACGGTGCTGGCCAACGAAGAAGTCACCGCCGACGGTCGCAGCGACCGCGGTAACTTCCCGGTATTCCGGAAGCGGTTGCGGCAATGGATGATGCGGATCACCGCCTACGCTGACCGGCTGCTCGACGACCTCGACCTACTGGACTGGCCCGAACAGGTTAAGACCATGCAGCGCAACTGGATCGGGCGCTCTACCGGCGCCGCAGCGCTGTTCTCGGCGACGGTGAACACCGGTGACAGGGCCGGGCAGGCAGTCGACATCGAAGTGTTCACCACCCGGCCGGATACCTTGTTTGGTGCCACGTATCTGGTGTTGGCCCCCGAGCACGACCTGGTTGACGAGCTGGTCGCTGCCAGCTGGCCGGACGGAGTCGACCCCGCGTGGACCTATGGCGGTGCTACGCCGGGAGCGGCGGTGGCCGCCTACCGCCGCGCGATAGCGGCCAAGTCGGACCTGGAGCGGCAGGAGAACAAGGAGAAGACCGGCGTCTTTTTGGGCAGCTACGCGATCAACCCAGCCAACGGCGAGCCGGTGCCGATCTTCATCGCCGACTACGTGCTGGTCGGGTACGGCACCGGTGCGATCATGGCGGTCCCGGGCCATGACCAGCGAGACTGGGACTTCGCGCGGACCTTTGGTCTGCCAATTGTCGAAGTCATTGCTGGAGGGGATATTTCGCAGGCCGCATACGTTGGGGATGGCATGTTGGTGAACTCGGGGTACCTCGACGGCATGAATGTGGCGGAGGCCAAGAAGGCGATTACCGAACGGCTGGAATCGGATGGTCGTGGTCAGGCCCGTGTCGAATTCAAGTTGCGTGACTGGCTTTTCGCGCGGCAAAGGTATTGGGGTGAGCCGTTTCCGATCGTCTATGACAGCGACGGACGTCCGCATGCGCTCGACGAGGCGTCGCTGCCGGTCGAACTGCCCGACGTGCCGGACTATTCGCCGGTGTTGTTCGACCCCGACGATGCCGCCAGCGAGCCATCGCCGCCACTGGCCAAGGCGACCGAGTGGGTGCACGTGGAGCTGGATCTCGGCGATGGTTTGCAGCCCTACACCCGTGATACCAACGTGATGCCGCAGTGGGCCGGCAGCTCCTGGTACGAGCTGCGGTATACCGATCCGCATAACTCGGAGCGGTTCTGCGCCAAGGAGAATGAGGCATACTGGATGGGTCCGCGGCCCGCCGAGCACGGACCGGATGACCCGGGTGGTGTGGACTTGTACGTCGGCGGCGCCGAACACGCGGTGCTGCACCTGCTGTATTCGCGGTTTTGGCACAAGGTGTTGTACGACCTGGGTCACGTCAGCTCACGTGAGCCCTATCGCAGGCTAGTCAATCAGGGTTACATCCAGGCGTACGCCTACACCGATTCGCGCGGTGCCTACGTCCCGGCCGAGAAGGTGATCGAGCGGGACGGGCGCTTCGTCTATCCGGGGCCAGGCGGTGAGGTCGAGGTCTTTCAGGAATTCGGCAAAATCGGTAAGAGCCTGAAGAATTCGGTATCACCCGACGAGATCTGCGACGATTACGGCGCGGACACGCTGCGGGTTTACGAGATGGCGATGGGACCCCTAGAAGCGTCGCGCCCTTGGGCCACCAAGGATGTCGTCGGCGCCCATCGCTTTCTGCAACGGGTGTGGCGGCTGGTGGTCGACGAGCACACCGGTGAAACCCGAGTGGTCGACGAGGGTGGTCAGCTGGACACGGACACGCTGCGAGCGCTGCATCGAACCATCGCCGGAGTGTCCGAAGACTATGCGGCGTTGCGCAATAACACGGCGGTGGCCAAGCTGATCGAGTACACCAACCATCTGACCAAGCGGCAGCGTGACGCGGTTCCGCGGGCGGCGGTCGAGCCGCTGGTGCTGATGCTGGCGCCGCTGGCCCCGCACATGGCCGAAGAGCTGTGGCTGCGGCTGGGTAACGCCACCTCGTTGGCACATGGCCCGTTTCCGGAGGCCGATCCCGCCTACCTGGTCGACGAGACCGTCGAATACCCGGTGCAGGTGAACGGCAAAGTGCGTGGCCGCGTGGTGGTGGCCGCCGACGCGGACGCTGACACGCTGAAAGCGGCGGCCCTGGCCGACGAAAAGGTGCGGGCGTACCTGGCGGGTGCCACACCGCGCAAGGTGATCGTGGTTCCCGGCCGGTTGGTCAATCTGGTCGTCTAGCCTAGCTGCAACCGCCCTGTGTGCTAGCCGTTGCGATATTGATTGGTAGTCAGGAGTTTTCAGGCCTGCTGGCGTGTGTCGGAGTCGCCGACGGCGCTGTCGGCCGGCTCCCCGCGGGCCAGGCGTTCCAGCGGTGCCAGCGCCTTCATCAGCGTTTCCAGGTCGGTGTGGGGGAGTTGGCCGAGCATCGCCGCCAGCGCGGCGTGCCGGTTGGCCAGCGACTCGGCATGAACCGCACGGCCCTGCGGGGTGATGTCGACCAGTACGGCGCGCAGGTCGGAGGGGTCGCGTGAGCGTTTCACCAGCCCGATCTTTTCCAGCCGCCGGATCGCCACGGTGGTCGTTGGGGTCCGCACCCGCTCGTGCGCGGCCAGGTCCGTCATCCGGATGGGTCCGCGGTCGAGCAGGGTGACCAGAATCGACAGTTGCGCCAGCGTCAATTCACGGGCCACCGCGCCGTTGGGGTCGCCGCGGCGCAGGATCGCAAAAAGCTTGGACAGTGCGCGGTGCAACCCCTCCGCAAGCTCCGTCACCTCGGGCGCGGTGGATTCGCAGTCCGCCATAAGTCGGCAGTCTAACCCGACGCGCCGGTGACGGAAGACCACTCTTTAGACCGGCCTTGGACGGTCGGTTCACCTGGTACCGGGACCGCTGCGGCCGCGGGTGACTACGAGCATTGTCATACCGTGCGGCGGCGCGACCCGACAGCTGGCCGGACCGGAACTGGCCTTGTGTTTCAGCCCAACTCGGTCCGGACGACGGTGCCAGATTCCGGCCGGCGGGGCGCGGCCGATGAAACCGGTTGACGGCGTTCACCTTCGGTGGTCAAGCGGGCGAGGGCGCCGGTAACCTCGTCACCGCCACCGTAGGTCCACCCAACGACCGGTCAGCGCACAATCGATGCCACCTAACCTAAGTCGCCGCCCATTGCCGATGGTCAGGACAGTCGTCGGGCGGGGCGAACACTCGGCGCCGAAACAGCTCCGCCAGCATCGTCTGCGCCATCAGCTGCGAGCGACCCATGCACGCGGCTCGGGCGGCGTCCGGGTCGCGCCGGTGGATCGCGGAGGTTTCTTTTTCGTAGAAAGGCAAGATGTCGTCGCGGGTGTTTTGATATGTCGTCCAAAACATTCGGGGGATGAGGTTATGGGAGGCGCGGATGATGGCGTGCAGCCGTGGCCCCGCGTACTCGTCGTTGACCGTGCGCCGATACTCCCCGCAGATTTCGGCAAAGCTCCGCGAATCCTTGGAAGCGCGCATCGAACGCATCAGCGCGTCGAGTTGCCCCAGGATCCGCGGTGTGGGATTGGCCGCCGCGCGCGCTGAGGCAATGCCGTTGAGCAGGCCGTCGAGCTCGTGATGCTCGAGCACGGTGGCTTCGTCGAACCGCTCGACAAACGCGCCCCGGTGGTAGCGAGTCGACACAATGCCGTCATGTTCGAGCTGGACCAGGGCCTCTTGGATGGGCACGCGACTGACCCCCAGACCGTGGGCGATCTCGGTACGGTCGACGCGGTCGCCGCTGCGCAGCTTGCCGGTCAATATCAGGTTGAGAATGTGCGTGACAACCTGGTCCTTTTCCTTGACCCCATACCTCTTAGGCATCAGTACGTCGCGTCTTTCCCGCTAGCTAGAGCCTCAGCGCCGGCAAGTTTCTCACGACTCGCTGCACCGACGTTTGCAGAGGTTAGCGTGAATCACGCCACCGGCAGAGCGTTTCGGCGGCGGTGAGGTCGTAGTCCGGACCGTTGCATCCCACCGTGAGCAGTGTGACGCCGAGGCCGGTGAGGGCTTCGGCGTTGGCGATCAGCCCCCGGCCACTATCCACCGCGGCCGATCGTTCGATGCTGGCCGGGTCCCGACCGACGTCTGCGCAGTGCCGGTGGAGCACGGCTGACTTCGCCGGGAACTCGTCGGCGGAGGTGAAGCTGTGCCAGATGTCGGCGTATTCGGCGACCAGCCGCAGGGTCTTGCGCTCACCCCCACCGCCGATCAGCACCGGGATGTTGCGCGTCGGCGCCGGGTTCAGCTTGGCTAGCCGCGCCTTGATCCGGGGCAATGCGGCCGCCAGGTCGTGCAGCCTGCTGCCGGCGGTGCCGAACGGGTAGCCGTACTCGGCGTAGTCCTTTTCTTTCCAGCCCGATCCGATCCCTAGGATGAGCCGCCCGTCACAAATATGGTCGACGGTCCGGGCCATGTCGGCCAGCAGCTCCGGATTGCGGTAGGAGTTGCAGGTCACCAGGGCGCCGATCTGAATGCGTGATGTTTGCTCGGCCCAGGCCGCGAGCATGGTCCAGCATTCGAAATGTGGTCCCTCGGGATCACCGTAGAGCGGGAAGAAGTGGTCCCAGTTGAAGGCGATGTCCACGCCGATGTCCTCACACCGGCGGACAGCGTCTCGGATGCTGCGGTACCGCGCAGCATGCTGGGGCTGCAGCTGCACGCCAATGCGAATGGGAAAATCAGCCGTCATACAACCACCGTAGGCGGGGCCGCCCCCGTATCGACGCCACGTTGACTCTGCGGATACCAGGCAAATGTGCGAGTAGCGCTTGCGTGGTCAGCGCAGAGTTCAACGCTAGCCGGTGATGAATTCTTCGAGCTGGGCGCGCGCGATGTCGTCGGGCAGCTGCTGCGGCGGGCTCTTCATCAGGTAGGCCGACGCGGCCACCACCGGTCCGCCGAGGCCGCGGTCTTTGGCGATCTTCGCCGCCCGCACCGCGTCGATGATCACGCCCGCCGAGTTCGGCGAGTCCCAGACCTCGAGCTTGTACTCCAGGTTCAATGGCACGTCGCCGAAGGCGCGGCCTTCTAAGCGCACGTAGGCCCACTTGCGGTCATCGAGCCAGCCGACGTGGTCGGAGGGGCCGATGTGCACATCCTTGGTCTTGAACTCGCGCTGCAAATTGCTGGTGACCGCTTGCGTCTTGGAGATCTTCTTCGACTCCAGCCGCTCCCGCTCCAGCATGTTGAGGAAATCCATGTTGCCGCCGACGTTGAGCTGCATGGTGCGGTCCAGCTGCACGCCGCGGTCCTCGAACAGCTTGGCCAGCACCCGGTGGGTGATGGTCGCGCCGACCTGGCTCTTGATGTCGTCACCGATGATCGGCACCCCGGCGTGGGCGAACTTCTCGGCCCATACCGGGTCGGAGGCGATGAACACCGGCAGCGCGTTCACGAACGCCACGCCGGCGTCGATGGCGCACTGGGCGTAAAACTTGTCGGCCTCCTCGGAGCCCACCGGCAGGTAGGAGACCAGCACGTCGACCTCGGCGTCCTTGAGCACCTGGACCACGTCCACCGGCTCGGCGTCGGACAACTCGATGGTGTCGGCGTAATACTTGCCGATGCCGTCGAGGGTCGGGCCGCGTTGCACGATCACATTGGTGGGCGCCACATCAGCGATCTTGATGGTGTTGTTCTCCGAGGCGAAGATCGCGTCCGACAGGTCGAACCCGACCTTCTTGGCGTCCACATCGAACGCCGCCACAAACTTGATGTCGCGAACGTGATATTGGCCGAACCGCACGTGCATGAGGCCCGGTACCGTCGACGAGTCGTCGGCGGTGTGGTAATACTCGACGCCCTGAACCAGCGAGGACGCGCAGTTGCCGACGCCGACGATGGCCACACGTACCTCCGCCTGCGCCTGCGACGCCTGTGGCGCGTTGTACTGACTCATAGGGCGTTCTCCTAACCTCATAACCTCTGGGGTGTCGTGGGTGGTCGATGGTCTGGTGTGGGGTTACGTCTGTTCGGCGTGGTTGGGCGCTGCCCGTTCCGCGGCGATGAGCTCGTTGAGCCACTTGACCTCGCGCTCGCTGGACTCGAGCCCGAGTTGATGGAGTTGGCGGGTGTAGCGGTCAAACGACGTGCTGGCCCGGGCGATGGCTTCGCGTAGGCCTTCCCGGCGTTCCTCGACCTGGCGGCGGCGGCCTTCCAGGATGCGCATCCGCGCCTCGGCCGGTGTGCGGTTGAAAAACGCCAGGTGCACCCCGAAGCCGTCGTCGGTGTAGTTGTGCGGGCCGGTGTCGGCCACCAGCTCAGCGAAGCGGCGGCGGCCCTTCTCGGTGAGCTGGTAGACCCGGCGCGCCCGGCGCACCGGGGTGCCCGCCGGGGCGGCGTTCTCAGCGATCAACCCCTCGGCCTGCATACGCCGCAGCGCGGGGTACAACGAACCATACGAAAACGCCCGGAAGGCACCGAGCAGGCCGGTCAGCCGCTTGCGCAGCTCGTAGCCGTGCATGGGCGACTCGATCAGGAGACCGAGGATGGCGAGCTCGAGCATCGAGTCACCTCCTCCCGATGGCTGGTTACGTTGGTTACGTTGGTCCGACGCCTCGCGTCATCGTATCGTCTCGATATATTAGGGACAACACACTGAGCGTTAATGCGCCGTTCATCACACCATGGGTGAGTTGACCATCGGCGGCGGCCCGGCGCTCGGCTATGTCGGGTAGCTGACGTGTTTGATGGTGCCGTCGCCGGCGAAGACGATGTAGCCGCTGCCGTAATCGGTGGAGACATACAGCGACAGCGACAGCGCCCCGGGCGCGGTCGGGTCTTTGGCCGGTTCGACGGTCAGATACGTGGTCTTGACGTCGGACTGCTTCATGCCGAGGGTTTCCGGGGCACCGCGCAGAATACCCACCATGGTCTTGACGTCGAATTTGCTCAGGTCCACGAGGACGGTGTCGGCACTGCTCTTGGCCGTGCTGGACGGATCGCCCCATCCGCCGCGATAGGTATAGCTCAGCACGCGGCGGTCGTCGGCGGGGTCGAGGCGATCGATCGACGCGTAGTCCGGGTAGACCACCAGCCGATATCCCATCGTGTCGCCGAATCGCTTGCGCGTTTGTTCCAACAATCCGGTGAGCCCGCCTAGGGACTGCAGCTGTCTGGGTGGGGTGAGCACTATTGCCGCGACACCATCGGCTTTGGCTCCCGGATCGGTGGTGAAGTCCAACGGAGAGCGGGTGTTTCCGTACAGGCCCCAGCCGATGCCGATGCCCAGCACCACCGACGTCGCCAGCGCGGCGATCAGCAGGCCCAACCCGTTGCGCCGGGCTCGTGTTTTCAACGCGGGCATCTGCGCGGGAGCGCTCTGGAACTGCAGATCGGCCACCAGTCGCTGCAGGTCGCCCAGGGTGACCGCGTTGGTGGCCGCGCTGACGCGTTCCCGGTGCTCAGTCATCGAGAGCTCGCCGTCGGCGAGGGCGTTGTCGAGAATCCGGCAGGCGTCCTGACGATCGGAGTCCTTTGCCCGGGTTGTCGCCATCGCACCGCGGGCGAGCGGGGTGCCCAGCCATTTCGCCACGGGGACGATGGTAGAAGTCCGACCACCGATGGGCAGCGCGCGGGTGATCACCGAACGCCCGGGCACACGGGCCACCGGGGCGTCGGTGTGTATCGAGGCCGGGGTTGGCGACGTAGGCTGGTCAGCGTGCGACTGCAGCGACAGGTGGTGGATTACGCGCTTCGGCGGCGCTCGCTGTTGGCCGAGGTGTACTCCGGACGCACCGGTGTGACCGAGGTTTGTGATGCGAATCCCTATCTGCTGCGCGCTGCCAAGTTTCACGGGAAACCAAGCCAGGTGATCTGCCCGATCTGCCGGAAAGAGCAGCTCACGCTGGTGTCGTGGGTGTTCGGCGAGCACCTCGGCGCGGTATCGGGCTCGGCGCGCACCGCCGAAGAGCTGGTCATGCTGGCGGCACGGTTCTCGGAGTTCGCCGTGCACGTGGTGGAGGTGTGCCGCACCTGCAGCTGGAATCATCTGGTCAAGTCGTATGTCCTGGGCGCGGCGCGTCCGGCACAACCCCCTAGGGCCCCCGGTGGGGCGGGCGGCCCGCGGACTGCGCGCAACGGCGCCCGCACCGCCAGTGAATAGCCCCAACGGCCCCCACCAGTCGCCCAGCGCGGCCGAAGGCGCGACGGCGGGTGCGGGCAGGCATTCCAGCGGCCCGGACCACCCGCGTCCTGTGTCCGGCCAGCGTCAGCACGTTCCCCCCGACGACAGATTGACCACGATCATCCCGCCGGTGACCGACGACCGATCGACCGGGCACGCCGATCCCATCGAAGCGGTCAAGGCCGCCTTAGACGGCCCGCCGTCGACGCCGCTGCGGCGCGCCCCGCGGGTCGAGGGGGAGCTGGACCACCGCGCGGGCACACCGCCGCGGCAGGACCGATTGAGCGATCGCCGCCCGCCGGGGCCGCCCGGACCGCCGGGCCCGCCCGGGCCGCCCAGCGCCAGGGCCACCAGGCCAAAGGCGGGCGTGACCTGGGTCCAGCAGATCAACTGGACATGGGTTCGACGCGCGGTGTATCTGACCGCGGCCGCGGTCATCCTGCTGCCGATCGTCACCTTCACGATGGCCTACCTGATCGTCGACGTGCCCAGGCCGGGTGACATCCGTACCAACCAGGTCTCGACAATCCTGGCCAGCGACGGCTCGGAAATCGCTAAAATCGTTCCGCCCGAAGGCAATCGGGTCGACGTCAACCTCAGCCAGGTGCCGGTGCACGTGCGTCAGGCGGTGATCGCCGCCGAAGACCGTGGCTTCTACACCAACCCGGGATTCTCGCTCAGCGGATTTGCCCGGGCGGCCAAGAACAACCTTTTGGGCGGTGATCTGCAGGGCGGCTCCACCATCACCCAGCAGTACGTGAAGAACGCGCTGGTGGGCACCGCGCAACACGGGTGGAGCGGTTTGCTGCGCAAGGCCAAAGAACTGGTGATCGCGACCAAGATGTCGGGGGAGTGGTCCAAAGACGATGTGCTGCAGGCCTATCTGAACATCATCTACTTCGGTCGGGGCGCCTACGGGATCTCGGCGGCGTCCAAAGCCTATTTCGGCAAGCCCGTCGAGCAACTCACCGTCTCCGAGGGAGCGCTGCTGGCCGCGCTGATTCGGCGGCCCTCCACGCTGGATCCCGCGATCGATCCCGAAGGTGCCCTGGCCCGCTGGAATTGGGTGCTCGACGGGATGGTGGAGACCAAGGCACTGTCCGCCAATGATCGTGCGGCGCAGGTGTTTCCCAACACCGTGCCGCCCGAGCAGGCACGCGCGGCCAACCAGACCAGCGGTCCCACCGGGCTGATCGAACGACAGGTGACCAGGGAGCTGCTCGAGCTGTTCAACATCGACGAGCAGACCCTAAACACCCAAGGGTTGCAGGTCACCACCACGATCGACCCGCAGGCCCAGCAGGCCGCGGAAAAGGCGGTGGCGAAGTACCTCGACGGACAAGATCCCGAAATGCGTGCGGCGGTGGTTTCCATCGACCCGCACAATGGGGCGGTGCGCGCCTACTACGGCGGGGACAATGCCAGCGGGTTCGACTTCGCCCAGGCCGGATTGCAGACCGGGTCGTCGTTCAAGGTGTTCGCGCTCGTCGCCGCGCTGGAGCAGGGGATCGGGTTGGGCTACCAGGTGGACAGCTCCCCGCTGACGGTCGACGGCATCACGATCACCAACGTCGAGGGCGAAGGCTGCGGGACGTGCAATATCGCCGAAGCGCTCAAGATGTCGCTGAACACCTCCTATTACCGGCTGATGCTCAAACTCAACGGCGGCCCGAAGGCCGTCGCGGACGCCGCGCACCAAGCCGGCATCGCCGCCAGCTTCCCGGGTGTTGCGCACACGCTGTCCGAAGACGGCAAGGGCGGGCCGCCCAACAACGGGATCGTGCTGGGCCAGTATCAAACCCGGGTGATCGACATGGCGTCGGCGTACGCCACCCTGGCCGCGTCGGGCCGCTACCACCCGCCACACTTCGTGCAAAAGGTCGTCAACGCGAGCGGTCAAGTGCTCTTCGACGCTAGCACCGCGGACACCACCGGTGAGCAGCGCATCCCGAAGGCGGTGGCCGACAACGTCACCGCGGCGATGGTGCCGATCGCCGGATATTCCCGCGGCCACAACCTGGCCGGCGGCCGGGAGTCGGCGGGCAAGACCGGCACCACGCAGTTGGGCGACACCACCGCCAACAAGGACGCCTGGATGGTCGGGTACACGCCGTCGCTGTCCACGGCCGTGTGGGTGGGCACCGTCAAGGGCGACGTGCCCCTGGAAACCGCCTCGGGCGCACCGATTTACGGCTCCGGCCTGCCGTCAGACATCTGGAAGGCGACCATGGACGGCGCCCTGAAGGGCACCCCGAACGAAACCTTCCCCAAGCCCGCCGAGATCGGCGGCTATGCGGGTGTGCCCGCCGCGCCGCCGCCGCCCCCGTCCGCGCCGCCACCGACGGAAACGGTGATCCAACCCACGGTTGAGATCGCGCCGGGGATCACCATCCCGGTCGGTCCGCCCACCACGATCACCCTTGCGCCGGCACCGCCGTCGGCGTCGCCGCCCGCCGAGACCCCCTCCGCGCCACCGTGACCGGCGCAACCACGCCCAGCCCCACCATCTCGCCACGGTCGTTGGCCACTGATCTGCGTAGCTCAGACAACCGCGACTGCCCCAGTCGCACCGACGTTTTGGGCGCTGCCCTGGCCGATGTGGTCGGCGGGCCGGTGGGCCGGCACGCGCTGATCGGCCGCACCCGTTTCATGACGCCGCTGCGGGTGATGTTTGTGATCGCGTTGGCATTCCTGGGGCTGGGTTGGTCGACGAAGGCGGCCTGCCTGCAAAGCACCGGCAGCGGGCCCGGCGATCAGCGGGTGGCCAACTGGGATAACCAGCGGGCCTATTACGAGCTGTGCTACTCCGACATCGTCCCGCTCTACGGCGCGGAGTTGTTGAACCAGGGCAAGTTTCCGTACAAGTCGAGCTGGATCGAAACCGACAGCACCGGTGCTCCGCAGATCCGCTACGACGGTCAGGTCGCGGTGCGCTACATGGAGTACCCGGTGCTGACCGGGCTCTACCAGTACATGTCGATGGCGCTGGCCAAGACCTACACCGTGGTGAGCAAGATAGCTCCCGTTCCGGTGGTCGCCGAGGTGGTGATGTTCTTCAACTTCGCCGCAGTCGGGCTGGCGTTGGCCTGGTTGGCCACCGTGTGGGCCAGCGCGGGGCTGGCGGGCCGGCGAGTGTGGGATGCGGCGCTGGTGGCGGCCTCACCGCTGGTGATATTTCAGATATTCACCAATTTCGACGCATTGGCAACGGCTTTCGCGATGGGCGGCCTGCTAGCCTGGGCTCGGCGCCGCCCAGTGCTCGCCGGTGTGCTGATCGGGTTGGGGGCGGCGGCCAAGATGTATCCGCTGCTGTTCCTGGGCCCGCTGCTGGTGCTGGGAATCCGCGCCGGTCGCCTGGGCGCTGTCGCCCGCACGGCCATGGCGACCGCGGTCGCCTGGCTGATGGTGAATGTGCCCATTCTGCTGCTGTTCCCGAGGGGCTGGTCGGAGTTCTTCCGGCTCAACGCCCGCCGCGGTGATGACATGGACTCGTTGTACAACGTCGTGAAGTCGTTCACCGCGTGGCGCGGTTTCGATCCCGGGTTGGGCTTCTGGGAGCCGCCGATGGTGCTCAACACCGTTGTCGCGGTGTTGTTCACGGTGGCGGGCGCGGCGCTGGGATATGTCGCGCTCACCGCCCCGCAGCGGCCGCGGCTGGCGCAGTTGGCGTTTTTGGTGGTGGCGGCTTTCCTGGTGACCAACAAGGTATGGAGTCCCCAATTCTCGCTGTGGCTGGTGCCGTTGGCGGTGCTGGCCGTGCCGCATCGGCGGGTCCTGCTGGCGTGGATGACGATCGATGCGCTGGTGTGGGTGCCCCGGATGTATTACCTGTACGGCAACCCGAACCGCTCGCTGCCCGAGCAGTGGTTTACCGCGACGGTGCTGGTGCGTGACATCGCGGTGATGATGCTGTGCGCCTTGGTGATCCGCCAGATCTACCGGCCCGACGAGGACCTGGTGCGCTGGGGCGGGCGCATCGACGACCCGGTGGGCGGGGTGTATGACCGCGCCCCCGACGCCCCGCCCGGCTGGTTGCCGGGGTGGCTACGTCCGGCTCCGCTTCGGCGGCGGGTCGCCTCCGGCGCCGGGGAGGCTTGATGCAGGTCGCCATCCCACTGTTTCCGCGGTTCACCGCGCTGGACGCGGTGGGGCCCTATGAAGTGCTGCAACGCGTTCCGGCACTGGACGTGGTGTTCGTCGGGCACCGGCGGGGGGAGGTGCGCACCGAAAACGGCATGCTCGGCGTCACGTGTGACGCCACCTTCGAGGAAGTTCGCGCACCCGATGTCGTGGTGTTTCCCGGCGGCATCGGAACCCGCGTGCTGGTCGGCGACGAAGCCGTCCGCTGCTGGCTGCAATCGGTGCACCCGCACACCAGGTTCACCACCTCGGTGTGTACCGGCGCGCTGCTGCTCGCGGCCGCGGGCCTACTCGACGGACTCACCGCGACGACGCACTGGCGGGCCGCGGATCTGCTCGACGAGTTGGGGGCGCGGTATGTGCCCCAGCGCGTCGTGGAGCATCTACCGCAGCGGATCATCACCGCGGCGGGGGTGTCCAGCGGCATCGACATGGCGTTGCGGCTGGTCGAGCTGTTGGTGGACCGTGAGGCCGCGCAGGCCGCCCAATTGCTCATCGAATACGACCCGCAGCCGCCGTTCGATTCGGGAGCGCTGGGCAAGGCCGATGTCGGGACAAGGTCCCGGGCGGCCGAATTCCTGCACACGCGGAAGTAGATGTGGCCGGTGATTTAACAGCCAGCCCCGAGTCCGGTAGCCTGGTGCGGTTGCCGGCGCAGGCGACCCTCCTGCCACGGACCGACCGTGGCCGCCCAGACCAGAGGAGGTGATGAGGTCCGTATGCGTCCGTACGAAATCATGGTCATCCTCGACCCCACCCTCGACGAACGTACCGTCGCGCCGTCGCTGGAGACGTTCCTGAACGTGGTCCGCAAAGACGGCGGAACGGTCGAGAAGGTCGACATCTGGGGCCGCCGGCGGCTGGCCTACGAGATTGCCAAGCACGCCGAAGGCATCTACGTCGTCATCGACCTGAAGGCCGACCCAGCGACGGTGTCCGAGCTTGATCGGCAGCTCAGCCTTAACGAGTCGGTGTTGCGCACCAAGGTGATGCGCACCGACAAGCACTAGCCTGGCCACGATGCGACCGCGAGCCGGGCGAACGCCAGCCGGGTTATCGAGCACCGACTGTCCGCTGTCGGCGCTGTTGCCTAGGCTCGTTTCCAAGGTCAACGAGAGACCCTCATGACCACTCATCAGGCGGACACAGGAGGAAATTGTGGCTGGTGACACCACCATCACCGTCGTCGGAAACCTCACCGCTGATCCCGAATTGCGGTTTACCCCGTCGGGTGCTGCCGTGGCGAATTTCACCGTGGCGTCCACACCGCGGATCTATGACCGCCAGAGCGGGGAATGGAAGGACGGGGAAGCGCTGTTCCTGCGCTGCAATATCTGGCGGGAGGCCGCCGAGAACGTGGCGGAGAGCCTGACCCGGGGGGCGCGGGTGATCGTCACGGGCCGGCTCAAGCAACGGTCCTTCGAGACCCGCGAAGGCGAGAAGCGCACCGTCGTCGAGGTCGAGGTTGACGAGATCGGGCCGTCGCTTCGGTACGCCACCGCCAAGGTCAACAAGGCAAGCCGCACCGGTGGCGGCGGGTTCGCTGGTGGCGGCGGGTCTCGTCCGGGGGCAGCCCAGGCCGGGCCCAGTGACGACCCCTGGGGCAGCGCCCCGGCGTCGGGCTCGTTCGGCGGTGGCGACGACGAACCGCCGTTCTGATTCCCGACCAACACTTCAGCGCAACTGAGGAACGGAAAGAAAGACACACATGGCCAAGTCCAACAGGCGCCGCCCGGCGCCGGAGAAGCCGGTTAAGACGCGCAAGTGCGTCTTCTGCGCTAAGCAGGACCAAAAGATCGACTACAAGGACACCGCGCTGCTGCGGACCTACATCAGCGAGCGCGGCAAGATCCGGGCGCGCCGGGTCACCGGCAACTGCGTGCAGCACCAGCGAGACATCGCGCTCGCGGTGAAGAATGCCCGCGAGGTCGCACTGCTGCCCTTTACCTCCTCGGCGCGGTAATCGCCGGCCGTTCAACGGAAAGCACGCAAACGATGAAGCTGATTCTGACCGCCGATGTCGACCACCTTGGGTCGGTCGGCGACACCGTCGAGGTCAAGGACGGGTATGGCCGCAACTTCCTGCTGCCCCGCGGGCTGGCGATCGTCGCTTCCCGTGGTGCCCAAAAGCAGGCCGACGAGATCCGTCGGGCCCGTGAAAGCAAGGCGGTTCGTGACCGGGAGCACGCCAACGAAATCAGGACGGCGATCGAGGAGCTCGGCCCGGTGTCGCTGCCGGTGAAGACCTCGGCCGACTCCGGCAAGCTGTTCGGCTCGGTGACCGCCGGCGATGTTGTCGCGGCCATCAAGAAGGCGGGGGGCCCCAACCTCGACAAGCGAATCGTCCGGCTGCCCAAGGCACATATCAAGTCCGTGGGCATGCATTCGGTGGTGGTGCACCTGCACCCGGAAATCGATGTCGAGGTTTCGCTTGACGTCGTCTCCGAGGGGGCTTAAGCCCGGACCCGGCGTTGCCGGTCCCGATGGCGGCTGCTGACGTCGCCCTGATCTGCGTCCTGAAGGACTCTGGCGCCGGCGAACTTTTGTCCAGGTGTACCCCGCGCCGGCCGCGTTACCGGCCCGTCACCCGGTGAAAACGTCAGGGAAATCCAACACGCCCGGCTTGGTAACCTGCCCCGACACGCCGCAGAGATTGTTGTCCACACCAATCGCGTCGCGTTCCATGGAGGTTAGCTGCAGCGATGCGCCGACGTTCCGGATCAATCCACAGCTTTTCCACATCCCGCTCAACACGGCCATCGTCGGGTATGCACACCCGATGCACAACTGCATAAACAGGACCCACTTGGAGTACTCGCCAGCAACGCTTAGCGTCGTCCCGGCGCAAGGCGAAGAGGGTGCCCTGGGGCGGTGACGAGGCGGACCGGGCAGCGGCCCGCCAGGAGTCGGCCCATGGGTGTCAGCGGGCGGGGTTGTCGGAGCCGTGACTTACGCTCTGGATATCGGTATCGAATGTACATTCGAGTGCTTATGTCGGAGGAGGTGAGAGCGCGTGGCGGTGGTCGACGATTTGGCGCATCCGGGCATGGATGGCCCGCCGCCCAGTGAGGACTTCGGCCGCCAGCCACCGCAGGATCTCGCCGCCGAGCAGTCGGTGCTGGGCGGCATGCTGTTGAGCAAAGACGCCATCGCCGATGTGTTGGAACGGCTACGCCCCGGCGACTTCTACCGCCCAGCGCACCAAAACGTTTACGACGCCATCCTGGACCTGTATGGGCGCGGGGAACCCGCCGACGCCGTGACGGTGGCCGCCGAACTGGACCGCCGCGGGTTATTGCGCCGGATCGGCGGTGCCCCCTACCTGCACACCCTGATCTCGACGGTGCCGACCGCCGCCAACGCCGGTTACTACGCGGGCATCGTCGCCGAGAAGGCGCTGCTGCGCCGGCTGGTGGAGGCCGGCACCCGGGTGGTGCAGTACGGCTATGCCGGTGCCGAGGGCGCAGACGTTGCCGAGGTGGTCGACCGCGCGCAGGCGGAAATCTACGACGTCACCGACCGGCGGCTGTCCGAAGACTTTGTGCCGCTTGAGGATCTGCTGCAGCCGACGATGGACGAGATCGACGCCATCGCCTCCAACGGAGGTCTGGCGCGCGGCGTGCCCACCGGCTTCACCGAACTCGACGAGGTGACCAATGGTCTGCATCCGGGACAGATGATCATCGTCGCGGCGCGCCCGGGTGTGGGCAAGGCACTCGCCCTCGACACGCCGCTGCCCACATCGACCGGCTGGACGACCATGGGCGAGGTCGCCGTGGGCGACCAGTTGCTCGACGCCCTCGGGCAGCCGACCCGGGTGGTCGGCACCACGGGAGTCATGTTGGGCCGGCCGTGCTACGAGATCGAATTCTCCGACGGCACCGTCATCGTCGCCGACGCCGAGCATCGGTGGCCCACGGGTGAGGGGATTCGGACGTCGGGTCAGTTGCGTTGCGGCCGGGACACGATCGCTGCAGCCGGGTTGACGGGGCGTCAGACGGCCGTGATGGCTCCGGTGCTGCAGATCGACTCGGTGCGACGGGTGCCCAGTGTTCCGGTGCGGTGCGTCGAAGTGGACAACCCCGCACGGTTGTACCTGGCCGGTCGCGGGATGGTGCCGACGCACAACTCCACCCTCGGGCTGGACTTCATGCGGTCCTGCTCGATCAAGCACCGTCAGGCCAGCGTGATCTTCTCACTGGAGATGAGCAAGTCCGAGATCGTGATGCGGCTGCTGTCGGCGGAGGCGAAAATCAAGCTCTCCGACATGCGTTCGGGCCGGATGACCGATGATGACTGGACGCGGCTCGCGCGTCGGATGAGCGAAATCAGCGAAGCCCCGCTGTATATCGATGACTCGCCCAACCTGACCATGATGGAGATCCGCGCCAAGGCGCGCCGGCTGCGGCAAAAGGCCAGCCTGAAGCTGATCGTGGTCGACTACCTGCAACTGATGACCTCGGGCAAGAAGTATGAGTCACGGCAGGTGGAAGTGTCCGAGTTCTCCCGTCAGCTCAAGCTCTTGGCCAAGGAGCTCGAGGTTCCGGTGGTGGCGATCAGCCAGCTCAACCGCGGGCCCGAGCAGCGCACCGACAAGAAGCCGATGCTGGCGGATCTTCGCGAGTCGGGATGTCTGACGGCCGCCACGCGAATCCTGCGTGCCGACACCGGTGCCGAGGTCGCGTTCGGTGAGCTCATGCGCACCGGTGAGCGCCCCTTGGTGTGGTCGCTGGACGAACGGCTGCGGATGGTCGCCCGGCCGATGACCGATGTGTTCCCGAGCGGCCGCAAGGAAGTGTTTCGGCTGCGGCTGGCCTCAGGGCGTGTGGTTGAGGCCAGCGGCAACCACCCCTTCATGAAAAAACTCGAGGGCTGGACTCCGTTGGAGCAGCTGACGGTTGGTGACCGCATTGCCACGCCCCGGCGGGTGCCCGAGCCTGTGGACACCCGGCGGATGGCCGATTCCGAGATCATTGTGCTGGCCCACACGATCGGTGTTGGTGCGTGTGTGAAGTGTCGGCTCATCCGGGAAGCGTCGGTGAACGAGGCCAACCTCGCGGCGGTGACGGCCTCTCCCGCTCATTTCGGCGTGACCGCGGTTCGCGATGAGTCCCCCGGGGCGCGGGAGACCACGCTGCGGTTGCCGTCGCCGGTTCCGGTGGCGCGCGGGCGGCGCAACCGGATCGCGACCCGGTTCGATGGTCCGGGGATGTTCGGGTGTCGCAGTCACGAGAAATTCGTGCCGGAGGCCGTATTTCGCGCTCCCAACGACCAGGTGGCATTGTTCCTGCGGCATCTTTGGGCGACGGATGGCGCTGTTCGATGGGATGCAAAGGCCGGCCAAGCGCGGATCTGTTACGCATCTACCAGTCGGCGTCTCGTCGACGATGTGGCTCAATTGCTGTTACGGGTTGGGGTTTTTGCACGGATCAAAAACGCCCCTAAGCTGGGCTGCCGCGACTCGTGGCAGCTACATATCTGCGGCGCGGAAGATCAGGCCAGCTTCCTTCGCCACGTGGGGGTGCACGGTGCCACAGCGGCAGCGGCACAAGAGATGCTATGTCACCTGGAGGGAATGGTGGGGAACCCGAACCTAGACACCGTGCCAATTGGGGTGTGGGCGGCGGCGGAACCGCTCGAGGATCACGAGATCGATGCGTTGGCGGCCGGCGATGTGTACTGGGATGCCATCGTAGAGATCACGAGCCTTGGTGATCACCACGTTTACGATGGAACTGTAAGCGGCACACACAATTTCGTCGCTAATGGCATTAGTTTACACAACTCGCTGGAACAAGATGCCGACGTCGTGATCCTGCTACATCGACCCGACGCCTTCGACCGCGACGATCCACGTGGGGGAGAGGCGGATTTCATTCTCGCCAAACACCGTAACGGTCCGACGAAGACGGTCACCGTAGCGCATCAGCTGCACTTGTCGCGATTCGCCAACATGGCGAGGTGACGCGACACGACGGGTTCTAGGAGCCGTCGCTCGCTACGCCTACCCGCCCTGTGGCCGCCATCAGTCACGCCGGCTGCAGCAGCGCGACCAGTCAGAGCCGGTAGCCAACCGCCGACTCTGACCTGGATGCATTCATTGGAGATTACCAGCCGTTTTCGACAGGACCCCGCCGCGGTCAGGTTGTGGGTGGGACGGGTTGCTCGGGCGGAATTGCTCCGTTGCAACCGCCCGGCGGCGGCGGGCCGGGGAGAGGCTCATCTCCGCTGACGCAATCGAAGTAAAATTGCGGGCCGGTAATCCAGGTTTGCATCCACTGGTGCCAAAACGAGCCGTCGGGGTACTTCTCGCCATCGCACACCGCCAATTGGCCAAAACCCCAGCGACCACCCGGGCAATAGCCTTTCGTCATGTCCGGCTGATGCGGGTCAGGCGGATCAGCGCTGGCAACCGCGGCAGAAAACACCAGCGCCGCAGCGCAACCCGATAGCGCAGCCCCAAGGCGAGTAAGCTTCAACTTCATTTCAACCCCGTCCAACGTTGAATCGACTCGGCGGATTCCAAGCAATGGCCAGAATTTGTGGAGGAGCCGCGGCGATGAGGCGAAGGCGGACAGGCATTCCCGAGAACAGCTCTGAAGTCCTGTTCGTTCCGAACACGAGCCGGCATTGACGTACTGGCACGAGGCACTGACTCGGGAAGGCACAACCGTCGGGGAGATTGTATACGATGCGGGGGCTGGGCTGGCGAGCACACCGTCGCCGGGCTGGACATACACGGTTCGGCTTGGCGGCGGGTTTGGCCGACGTGGTAGTGGCCGCTGGTGGTTTCGAGTTTGCGGTGCAACGAAACACCGGTGTCGGGGTGGCGTTGGACGTTAGCGACGTCCCCGTCCGCAACTCACGGGCAGCGTCCCGTCACCGGTCGTCGGTATTGGCGTTTGTTGAATGGTGCCACTATTTTGCTGGGGTGATGTCTTCAACCGTTGGTGTGATCGCGCGATGGATCGCCCCCTTGCTGGTGGTTACGGCCGTTGCGTGCATGGGTATGTTCGCCGGACCGGTGCCGATCGTTCGCGCACCAGGTGTGAACTTGGTCGATCAGCCCAACCCGCTGGCCGGAAGGCCCTTCTACGTCGATCCCGCGTCGGCGGCCATGGTCGCGGCCCGGAACGCCAACCCGCCGAGTGCGGAGTTGACAGCCGTCGCCAACACCCCGCAATCCTACTGGCTCGACCAGGCGTTCCCGCCTGCCACGGTCGCCGGCACGGTGGCAAGGTATACCGGCGCGGCGGAGGCTGCCGGTGCCATGCCGGTTCTGACGCTGTATGCGATCCCGCATCGCGACTGCGGCAGCTACGCATCGGGCGGGTTCGCGACGGCCGGCGACTACCGCGGCTGGGTCGATGCTGTCGCGTCCGGCCTGGGCTCATCGTCGGCGGCGATCATCGTCGAACCCGATGCGCTCGCCATGGCCGACTGTCTGTCGCCCGAGCAGCGCCAGGAACGTTTCGACTTGGTGCGGTACGCCCTCGACACGCTGACCCGCGATCCGGCCGCCGCGGTGTACATCGACGCGGGGCATTCGCGCTGGCTGAGCGCCGAGGCAATGGCCGCCAGGCTCAACCAGGTCGGTGTGGGCCGTGCGCGGGGATTCAGCCTCAACGTCTCGAACTTCTACACCACCGATGAGGAAATCGGTTACGGCGAGGCGATTTCGGGGCTCACCAACGGTTCGCATTACGTGATCGACACGTCACGCAACGGCGCCGGACCGGCGCCCGACTCGCCGGTCAATTGGTGTAACCCCAGCGGCCGCGCCCTGGGCGCGCCGCCCACCACGGCCACCGCGGGCGCGCACGCCGACGCCTACCTGTGGATCAAACGTCCCGGTGAATCCGACGGCGCTTGCGGCCGCGGGGAGCCCCAGGCCGGTCGGTTTGTTAGTCAGTACGCCATCGATTTGGCCCACAACGCGGGCCGGTAGCGGCCTCACGCGCAGCCGCGGTGGGCGGCCGTAGGAATGAACGGTTCGTGAGACAAGGGCGGTGGCCGGCGCGCGACGGTGCATCATCCGACGCCGCGCCGCGATCACGACAAGGATCATCGCGTGCGCGCACCCGCAAGTAGGGGCGGCGGCGGGATCGGCGCACACCTAAACCTAAAACCGGTTGACCACGTGCCAGCCGGGTGAGACCCTGATCAGTTGCCCTGCTCCCGATGACCGCGAAAGCCATGACCCTAGCCGACGACCAACTGACCGACCTGACCGCCGAGCTGACCGGCGGCGACGACGCGCACCGCCGACCCATCAACGACGTCAACGCCTGGCTGGACAGCCTGGACTGCGGTGTCCGTCCCGCGCTGCGCGCGCTCGGCGAGCTGCTGGTCGGTGTCGCCGAGCGCGGCAGCGCCGAGAGCGCCGACCGGTTCACCGCCCGCTGCCTGGGCGTGCCGGACGTCGGGCACCTGCTCGACGAGGAACGCGCACTCAATCCGGTGTCCCGGTTGACCGCCGCGCTGGCGCTGGCGGAGTGGATCGACGAGTACGCGCACGTCTGCGAGGTCGGTCCGGGTGAGTGCGGCTACCCGCCGAAGTGGACGCAGACCGAGATCGGCGGGCGGCGGTACCGGCACCCGCTGTGCCTGCGCGCGCATTTCCCCGCCGGGACGCTGCTACAGGACACGGGGTGCGTCATCCACATCGAGGCGCGTGAGACCGTCCTGTACTCGGCCGAGGTGTCGGCGTATGTGACACCGGACAACCAGGCCCAGGCCCGCGCCGTGCTGGACCGGCTGGCCGAGCGGGCCAACGAGCTCAACCCGTACCGCGGCCGGGCGGTGCGCGCCACCGACAACCGGGGGCTGTGCTTCACCGTCATCGACCTGCCGGAGACGGCGGCGCGGGACACCGTCATCGTGCCCGACGTGGTGTGGACCGAGGTCGACCTGGGCGTCACCGCGGTGCGCGACCGCCACGAGGTGCTCAACGCACACGGCCTGGGCGCGCGGCGCGGTGTGCTGCTGTGCGGTCCGCCCGGCACCGGAAAGTCCGCGGTGAGCGCGGTCGTGGCCCGGGAGGTGGTCGGGGAATTCACCGTCATCTACGTCGAGGCGTCGACTCCGTCGTGCAGGTCGGCTACCCCAACCGCGCCGACGCGGCGCGCATCCTGGCGGCGCTGATCCGCGACATCTCCGGTGGCCACGCCGTGGACACGGCGGCGGTGGCGGCCGCGCTGCCCGAGCGCACCAGCGGCAGCGACATCCGCGAAATCGTCCGCCGGGCGGTGCTGGCCGGTGACGGCGGAAGCGTCAGCACGACGCGGCTGCTGGCCGAGGTGGGCAGCGGGCGGTATCGGGCCGCGGTTCCGGCGGGGATGTACCTCTGATCCAAGCCGTCGCAGTGGGGGTGGCGCAGCCACTCGCCCGAACCGAGCTGCCGGTCGACTCAAGCGACGCGCCGCGCGGTGACGTCCGGAAGGTGGCGCCCGGCGAGTTCGTAGTCGGCGTCATCGTGGAGGACCACCAGGCCCCTGGCCACCGCGGTGCCGCAGATCAGCAGATCGACGACCGACAGGGCAGCGACCGCGCCCGCTCTCGCGAGCCGGTGCTGCGCCGAATCGATCCCCAACATACGTCCTAACGCCTATCCTGGCGGCGCGAAACACGTTGGTCGCCGCTACGCGGTTCCTAGCGGATGGGCAGACGGGTCAGCGCCCGCGAAATCACCAGGCGTTGGATCTCGCTGGTTCCCTCGAAGATGGTGAAGATCTTGGCGTCGCGGTGCATCCGCTCGACGGGATAGTCGCGGGTGTATCCGTTGCCACCCAGGATCTGGATGGCCTCATCGGTGACATAGACCGCCGTCTCGCTGGCCACCAGCTTGGCCATCGAGCCCTCCGCCGAGTCGAATGCCTGGTTGTTGCGCGCCATCCAGCCGGCCCGCCACACCAGCAGACGAGCCGCGTCGATGCGGCTCTTCATGTCTGCCAGCTTGAACGCCACCGCCTGGAACTCACCTATTTTGCGGCCGAATTGCTCTCTCTGGCAGGCGTATTCGAGCGCATACTCATAGGCGGCCCGTGCCACACCGACGGCCATCGCACCGACCGTGGGCCGGGTACGCTCAAAGGTCTTCATCGCCGCCTGCCCGCCCGCGGAGGCTCCCGATCTGACCCGTTTGATCCGTGCTTCGAATTTCTCCCGGCCACCGAGAATCAGATCCTCGGGCAGCCGGACGTTGTCGAGGATCACCTCGGCGGTGTGCGACGCGCGGATCCCGTGCTTCTTGAATTTCTGCCCCTGAACCAAACCTGCGGTGCCGGGCGGGATGAGGAAGCTGGCCTGGCCGCGGGTGCCGAGCTCGGGATAGACCGATGCCACCACGATGTGCACGTTGGCGATGCCACCGTTGGTGGCCCAGGTCTTGGTGCCATTGAGGACCCACTCGCGGGACGCCTCGTCATAGCGGGCGCGAGTGCGGATGGCGCCGACGTCGGAACCCGCATCGGGCTCCGACGAGCAGAACGCCGCGAGCTTGGGCTCGCCGGGTGTTCCGAACATCTCGGGCAGCCAGTGGCCCAACTGCTCGGGAGTTCCGTTGCCCGCCAACGCCGCTGCGGCCAGGCCGGTACCCATGATCGATAGCGCGATGCCGGCGTCCCCCCAAAACATCTCCTCGAACGCGGTGAGCATGCCCAGCCCGGTCGGCTCGGCCGCCTGCTGCGCGAAAAAGTCGGCGGAGTACAGCCCCACCTTCGCGGCCTCCTGGATCACGGGCCACGGAGTTTCCTCACGTTCGTCCCATTCGGCGGCGGCGGGCCGGACCACCTCGGCCGCGAATCGGTGCACCCAATCCCGAACGGCGATCACGTCGTCGCTCAGCTGCAGTGAGAACGCCACAGTCCACTCCCTCTTGGATACACCGACGGTGAACCTGACGACGCGACACGCCGGTGTGGCGTCGCGGCATTCACAGTCGACGATGACACAACGCGCCGGCGCACCGTTACGAAGCCGCCAGTGCCTCGTTGAACGTCTTGCTCGGTCGCATCACCGCCGCGGTCTTGTCGTTGTCGGGTTGGTAATAGCCGCCGATGTCGACCGGCTCGCCCTGTACCTCGGCGAGTTCGGCCACGATGATGTCTTCGTTGTTGGTCAACGTATCGGCCAGTGGCGCGAAATGTTCGGCCAGCTCCCGGTCATCGGTCTGCGCGGCCAGCTGTTGCGCCCAGTACATGGCGAGATAGAACTGGCTGCCCCGGTTGTCCAGCTCGCCGGTCTTGCGTGACGGGCTCTTGTCGTTGTCCAGCAGCTCGCCGATGGCCGCATCGAGGGTCTTAGCCAAAAGTGTGGCTCGCTCGTTGCCGGTCTTGATGCCGATGTCTTCGAAACAGGCGCCCAGCGCGAGGAATTCACCAAGCGAGTCCCAGCGGAGGTGGTTCTCTTCCAGCAGTTGCTTGACGTGCTTGGGCGCCGAACCGCCCGCCCCGGTTTCGTACATTCCGCCGCCGGCCATCAGCGGCACGATGGACAGCATCTTGGCGCTGGTGCCCAGCTCCAGGATGGGGAACAGGTCGGTGAGGTAGTCGCGCAGGATGTTGCCGGTCGCCGCGATGGTATCCAGCCCGCGGATCAACCGTTCCAACGTGTAACGCATGGACCGCACCTGCGACATGATCTGGATGTCGAGGCCCTCGGTGTCGTGATCCTTCAGGTAGGTTTTGACCTTTTTGATCAGCTCGTTCTCGTGCGGCCGGTAGGGGTCCAGCCAGAACAGCACCGGCATCCCGGAGATGCGGGCCCGGGTGATGGCCAGCTTGACCCAGTCACGGATCGGGGCGTCCTTGACGATGCACATCCGCCAGATGTCGCCGGTTTCCACGTTCTGCGACAGCAGCACCTCCCCGGTGGCCAGGTCGACGAAGTTGGCCACGCCGTCCTCGGGAATCTCGAACGTCTTGTCGTGCGAGCCGTACTCCTCGGCCTGCTGGGCCATCAGGCCGACGTTGGGGACGGTGCCCATGGTCGCCGGATCGAACGCGCCGTTGGTCTTACAGAAGTTGATGACCTCCTGGTAGATGCGGGAGAAGGTGGACTCGGGGTGCACCGCCTTGGTGTCCTTGAGCTTTCCGTCGGCGCCGTACATCTTGCCGCCGGCGCGAATCATCGCGGGCATCGAAGCGTCGACGATCACGTCACTGGGCGAATGAAAGTTCGTAATTCCCCTGGCCGAGTCCACCATGGCCAGTTCCGGGCGATGCTCATGGCACCGGTGCAGATCGTCGATGATCTCGTCGCGCTGCGTCGCCGGCAGCGACTCGATCTTGCCGTAGAGATCGACCAGCCCGTTGTTGACGTTGACACCCAGTTCGTCGAACAGCTTCTGGTGCTTGGCGAAGGCGTCCTTGTAAAAGACCCGGATCGCGTGTCCGAACACGATGGGGTGGCTGACCTTCATCATCGTCGCCTTGACGTGCAGCGAGAACATCACGCCGGTCTTGCGCGCATCCTCCATCTGTTCTTCGTAGAACTCGCACAACGCTTTCTTGCTCATGAACATGCTGTCGATGATGTCGCCCTGCTCTAGGGAGACCTTGGGTTTGAGCACGATGGTCGTGCCGCCGCGGGTGACCAGTTCCATTTTCACCTCGCGGTCGCGGTCCAGGGTCATCGACTTCTCGCCGTGGTAGAAGTCGCCATGCTTCATGGTCGCCACGTGGGTGCGCGAGGCCATTGACCACTCGCCCATGCTGTGCGGGTGCTTGCGCGCGTACTCTTTCACCGCCTTGGGCGCGCGGCGGTCCGAGTTGCCTTGGCGGAGCACCGGATTCACCGCGCTGCCCAGGACGTTTGCGTAGCGCGCGCGGATGTCCTTTTCCTGGTCGGTCTTGGCGTCCTGCGGATAGTCCGGGATGGCGTAGCCCTTGGATTGCAGTTCCTTGATGGCGGCGACGAGCTGGGGCACCGAGGCGCTGATGTTGGGCAGCTTGATGATGTTGGTGTCCGGTAGCTGCGTCAGCCTGCCCAGTTCGGCGAGGTTGTCCGGCACCCGCTGCTCTTCGGTGAGGTAATCGGGAAACTGGGCCAGGATGCGTGCCGCCACCGAGATGTCACTGGCCTCGATCTTGATGCCGGCAGGCTCGGCGAAGGCCCGCAGTATCGGCAGAAAGGCGTAGGTCGCCAACAGCGGCGCCTCGTCGGTCAGCGTGTAGATGATGGTCGGCTGCTCGGCGCTCATAGTGCTCTCCCGGCGTCGGGGTCAGATTTAAAGGTGGCTCTACCATCTCAGCACATTCGACCCACCACCAGCAGGGCCGTCGGGCACGAAGCGGAGGGCGCGACGGCGGGAGTCCCGTCGATCATCGTTGCCGCAGGCCGTCGAGGGCCACATCCGTCACCCGCTCGGCCAACGCGGCGTTGTAGCCCTGCATCGCCTGGCACCCGACCAAGAGCGTTTTCACCTCGGCTACCCCGACGTCGCGGCGAGCGGTGCCGGCCCGCTGAGCGGCGTGCAACAGGCCGGCGAGCAGATCCCGGAAGTCCGCCTCGGCGTCCGGGGCCGCGCTGTTGATGTCGATGCCGATCCCGGCCAACGCCTCGACCAGGCCGCGGTCGGCGGCGCCCCACTGCAACACCATCGACCGCAGAAAGGTAAACAGCGCTTCACCGGGTTGCTTCGATCGGAGGAGGTCATGGCCGTCGTCAATGATGTGACGCATCCGGTCGGCGATCACCGCCTGAAACAGCGCCTCCTTGGTGGGGAAATTCCGGTACACCGTGCCCGCGCCGACCCCGGCGCGGCGGGCGATCTCGTCAATCGGCACCGACAAGCCCTCGGCCGCAAAGGTGTGGTAGGCGACCTCCAAGATGCGCGCCCGGTTGCGGGCGGCGTCGGCGCGCACCGGCCGAGCCCGTTGAGCCACGTCGCACCTCCGAGCTGCCGCGAAGCCGTTGCAAAGCGGGGCGGTCGTTCCGTATAGTATCAGATCAAGCGGAGCGCCTGCCCCGTTTACTGGATGATAGCGAGGAGCCCCCGATGACCAGATGGACCGCCGCCGACATCCCCGACCAGACCGGCCGCACCGCCGTCATAACCGGCGCCAACACCGGCCTGGGCTTCGAGACCGCGACCGCGCTCGCAACCCACGGTGCGCGCGTCGTGCTGGCCGTGCGCAATCTCGACAAGGGTAAGCAGGCCGCGGCGCGGATCAGCGAGGTCGCTCCCGGTGCCGGCGTGGAGCTGCAGGAACTCGACCTGACCTCGCTGGCTTCCGTGCGCGCCGCCGCGTCCCAGCTGCGCTCCGCGTACGAGCGCATCGACCTGCTGATCAACAACGCCGGGGTGATGTATACACCCAAGTCGACCACCGCGGACGGCTTCGAGATGCAGTTCGGCACCAATCACTTGGGCCACTTCGCCCTAACCGGACTGCTGCTGGATCGGCTGCTGCCTGTGCCCGGCTCGCGGGTGGTCACGGTCAGCAGCGTGGGCCATCGTATCCGTGCCGCAATCCATTTCGACGACCTGCAATGGGAACGCCGCTACAGCCGGGTCGCCGCCTACGGGCAATCCAAGCTCGCCAATCTGCTGTTCACCTACGAACTGCAGCGCCGACTGGCCCCCGGCGGCACCACCATCGCGGTCGCCGCCCACCCGGGGGTCTCCAACACCGAACTGATTCGTAACATGCCGCGGCCGCTGGTGGCCGTCTCCGCCCTGCTGGCACCGCTGATGCAAGACGCCGACCTGGGCGCGCTGCCGATCCTGCGGGCCGCCACCGACCCCGCCGTGACCGGTGGGCAGTACTACGGGCCGGACGGTTTCGGTGAACTGCGGGGCTACCCGAAGGTCGTGGCCTCCAGCGCCCAGTCGCACGACCTCGACCTGCAGCGGCGGTTGTGGGCGGTCTCCGAAGAACTCACCGGGGTAAGCTATCCCGTCGGCTGACGGGGTGCCCGGCCACGGTCAGCATTCGACGATGTTGACGGCCACGTTGATGGCCAGCCCGCCGGCGGCGGTTTCCTTGTACTTGCTGTGCATGTCGGCACCGGTGGCGCGCATGGTGTCGATCACCTGGTCGAGGGTGACGCGGTGAAAGCCGTCTCCGCGCAACGCCATCCGCGCCGCGTTGATGGCCTTGCCGGCCGAAATCGCGTTGCGTTCGATGCAGGGGATCTGCACCAATCCGGCGATCGGGTCGCAGGTCAGGCCCAGGCTGTGTTCCATCGCGATCTCGGCGGCGTTTTCCACCTGTCGCGGTGTGCCGCCGAGGATTTCCGCCAATCCGGCAGCGGCCATGGCGGCCGCGGAGCCGACCTCGCCCTGACAGCCGACCTCGGCGCCGGAGATCGACCCGCGTTCCTTGAACAACGACCCGACGGCCCCCGCGGTGAGCAGGAAACGCACGGCGACATCGTCGGGGTCCGCGGCCCCGGCCGGGGTGTAGTGCGTCGCGTAGTGCAGCACGGCGGGCACGATGCCGGCGGCGCCGTTGGTCGGTGCGGTGACCACCCGCCCGCCCGAGGCGTTCTCCTCGTTGACCGCCAGCGCCACCAGGTTGACCCAATCCTCGGCGAATTCCGGTTTGCGAGTGGGATCTTCGGTGCACAACCGGTCATACCAACGCTTCGCGCGGCGGCGGACCTGCAGGCCGCCGGGAAGCAGCCCGTCGCGAGCGATGCTTTGTTGTGCGCACTCGACCATGACGTCGCGCAGGTGCAGCAGCGCACCGCGAACCTCGTCCTCGGTGCGGCAACATGACTCGTTGCGCAACGCCACCTCGCTGATGGCGAGGTCCAGCCGGTCGCAGATGTCCAGCAGTTCGGCGGCCGACGTGTACGGCAGGGCCATTGGGCAGGCATGTTGGGCGCCGTTGGGGTTGTCCTGGTCGGTGACGACGAAACCGCCGCCCACCGAGAAGTACGTCCGGGTGGCCAGGACGGAGCCGCGGGAATCGAAGGCGGTGAACGTCATTCCGTTGGGGTGGGTTGGCAGGACGACGTCGGGATGCAAGGCGATGTCACCCTCGGTCAATGGCACCGGCACCATGCCGTCGATCCACGTCGTGGCCGACGCGGCGATCTCGCCGAGGCGAAGCTCCTTGATTTCGGCGGTAATCAGTTCCGGCCGAAAGCCTTCCAGCCCCAGCAGGATCGCCGACATGGTGCCGTGGCCGGCGCCGGTGGCCGCCAGCGAACCGTACAGGTCCACCTGCACCGTGCCGACCAGATGCAGCCGACGGTCCGAGCGCAACGTGTCGACGAACCGATTGGCCGCACGCATCGGGCCCACCGTGTGCGAACTGGACGGCCCGATGCCGACGGTAAATAGCTCGAAGACGCTGATGGTCATGACGTGTGTAGCCCGGGGTAGAGCGGGTAGCGGGCGGCAAGCTCATGGACCTGGGCGCGCAGCCGATCCAGCCGGTCGTCGCCGGGGGCCGTCAGCGTGGCAGCGATGATGTCGGCCACCGCGCGGAAGTCGTCGAGAGTGAAGCCGCGGGCGGCCAGGGCGGCGGTACCGATCCGCAGGCCGGAGGTGACCATCGGCGGGCGGGGGTCGAACGGCACCGCGTTGCGGTTGACCGTGATATCCACGGCGGCCAGCCGGTCTTCGGCTTGTTGGCCGTCGAGTTCGGAGTGACGCAGGTCGACCAGGACCAGGTGCACGTCGGTGCCGCCGGTCAACACGGTGATGCCACGTTCGGCGACGTCGGTCCGGGTCAACCTGTCGGCCAGAATCCGCGCGCCTTCGAGGCAGCGTTGCTGACGCTGAACGAATTCCGGTTGCGCGGCCATCTTGAACGCGGTGGCCTTGGCCGCGATGACGTGCTCCAGCGGGCCGCCCTGCTGGCCGGGGAAGACCGCGGAGTTGATCTTCTTGGCGACGGCGGCGTCGTTGCACAAGATGATGCCGCCGCGCGGCCCGCCGAGTGTTTTGTGGGTGGTGGCGGTGACGACGTGGGCGTGCGGCACCGGGTTGGGATGCAGGCCGGCGGCGACCAGGCCGGCGAAATGTGCCATGTCGACCATCAACAGGGCGCCCACCTGGTCGGCGATCTCGCGGAACCGAGCGAAGTCCAGCTGCCGGGGGTACGCCGACCAGCCCGCGATGATCATCGTGGGCCGATGTTCGTGGGCGGCCTCGGCCACGGCGTCCATGTCGATGAGATGGTCCCGTTTGGACACCTCGTAGGCGGCGACGTGGTAGAGCTTGCCGGAGAAGTTGATCCGCATCCCGTGGGTGAGGTGACCGCCGTGGGCCAACGACAATCCGAGGAGGGTGTCTCCCGGGGTCAGCAGGGCGTGCATGGTGGCCGCGTTGGCGGTGGCCCCCGAATGTGGTTGCACGTTGGCGTATTCGGCGCCGAACAGGGCCTTGACCCGGTCAATGGCCAGTTGCTCGACGCCGTCGACGAATTGGCAGCCGCCGTAGTAGCGCCGGCCCGGGTAGCCCTCGGCGTACTTGTTGGTCAGCACCGACCCCTGGGCCTGCATCACCGCCAGCGGCGCGTAGTTCTCCGAGGCGATCATCTCCAGCCCGGTTTCCTGGCGGTGCAGTTCGCCGTCGATCAGGGCGGCGATGTCGGGGTCAGACGTGGCCAGTGGTTGATTGAGATCGTTCATCAGCTCAAGTCCATTCGGGTCGGCGGTGTGGCCGCGGCCGTCGGGCATCGCACGGTCAGGGACCGGGTGGCCGAGGGGGTCGTTATGTCGGCACCCTGTCGGTCAACATAATTGGGGCATGGCCGTTTTCGGGGAGGCTGCTGGCGTCGAAGAGCGGCGGCGGGCACGAGCAGAGCAGGTTGCGGTCGCCGTGTGCCCCGTCGATGCGCCGCACCGGGGGCCAGTACTTGGTGGCGGCCAGGCCGGGGGCCGGGAAGGCGGCGACGCTGCGTGGGTAGGGCAGGTCCCAGGTGTCTGCGCACACCAGTTCCGCGGTATGCGGCGCTTGTCGCAGTGGACTGGACTCCAACGGCCAGCTGCCGTCGATGACCCGGTCGATCTCGTGGCGAATGGCGATCATCGCGGCGATGAACCGCTCGAGTTCGGCGAGGTTCTCGGACTCGGTCGGTTCCACCATCAAGGTGCCGTTCACCGGGAAAGACAATGTGGGGGCGTGGAATCCGTAGTCGATGAGCCGCTTGGCGACGTCTTCGGCGGTGACGCCGGAGCGGCGAGTCAACTCCCGCAGATCCAGGATGCATTCGTGGGCGACCAGCCCCTGGGGGCCGGTGTAGAGCACGGGGTAATGCTCCCGCAGCCGGGTGGCCAGGTAGTTGGCCGCCAGCACGGCGGTCTTGGTGGCCGCGGCCAGTCCGTCGGGTCCCATGAGCGCGATGTAGGCCCAGCTGATCGGCAGGATGCCCGCCGAACCGTAGGCCGCCGCCGCCACCGGCGGGTTCGCGGTGTCCTGGCACGGGTCACCCGGCAAAAACGGTGCCAGGTGTTCGCGGACGGCCACCGGGCCCACACCGGGCCCACCGCCGCCGTGCGGGACGCAAAACGTCTTGTGCAGGTTCAGATGTGACACGTCGGCGCCGAACTGGCCGGGCCGCGCCACCCCGACGAGCGCGTTGAGGTTGGCGCCGTCGAGGTAAACTTGCCCACCCGCGTCGTGCACCAGATCGCACACCGTGGTGATATCGGCCTCGTAAACGCCGTGGGTGGACGGGTAGGTGAGCATGATCGCCGCCAGCTCCGCGCCGTGGGCGGCGAGCTTGGCCCGCAGGTCGGCGAGGTCGATGGCGCCGTCGGCGGCGGTGGCCACCACGACCACCCGCATGCCGGCCAGCACCGCCGAAGCGGCGTTGGTGCCGTGGGCCGACTGCGGAATCAGACATATCCGTCGCCGGTGTTCGCCGCGGCTGGCGTGGTAGGCCCGGATGGCCAGCAGCCCGGCGAGCTCACCCTGTGAACCCGCATTGGGTTGCACCGACACCTGGTCATAGCCGGTGATTTCGGCCAGCCAGCGTTCCAGATCGGTGATCAGTTTGTGATAGCCGCCCGTTTGCTCAGCCGGGGCGTGCGGGTGGATCGCGGCGAAGCCGGACCAGCTGATCGGCGCCATCTCCACCGCGGAATTCAGCTTCATGGTGCATGACCCCAACGGGATCATGGTGCGGTCCAACGCCAGATCGCGATCCGACAGGGTGCGCAGGTAGCGCATCATCGCGGTCTCGGAGCGGTGTTCGTGAAACACCCGGTGCTGCAGGTAGGGCGTCTTTCTGAGCAGCTTCGGGTCGAGCCCGGAGAGCCCCGGTGCAATGCGCTCCACACCAAAGGCCATGAGCACCAGCGCGATGATGTCGGTGGTGGTGGTCTCGTCGCAGCTGATCCCGATGTGATCGGCGTCGGCAATCCGCAGGTTGACGCCCAGTTCGTAGGCACGCGCTGCGATGTCGCGGGCCCGTCCGGGGACCGCCACCAGCACCGTGTCGAAGAATCGTTCGTGCACCACGGTGTATCCGGCGCAGCGCAGACTGGCCGCCAGCGACACCGCGTGCGCGTGCACTCGAGAGGCAATGTGGCGCAATCCTTCTGGGCCGTGGTACACCGCGTACATGGCGGCGAGGTTGGCCACCAGCGCCTGCGCGGTGCAGATGTTGCTGGTGGCCTTGTCGCGGCGGATGTGTTGTTCGCGAGCCTGTAATGCCAGGCGGTAGGCCGGGGCACCGTTGACGTCCTGGGACACCCCGACCAGCCGGCCCGGCAACGCGCGTTCCAGGCCGTTGCGCACGGCCAGGTACCCGGCGTGCGGCCCGCCGAAGTACAGCGGAACCCCGAACCGTTGCGCCGAGCCCACGGCGATGTCGGCGCCCAGTTCGCCCGGGGGCGTCAGCAGCGTCAGCGACAGCGGGTCGGCGGCCACCGTGGTCATCGCCCCGCGGGCTTTTGCCGCGGCGATCAGGGCGCCCAGGTCTCGCACCGCTCCGCTGGCGCCGGGTGATTGCAGCACGATCCCGAAGAAATCACCGGAGGGCAAATCCGCCGAAAGCTTGTCCACGTCCACGATGTCGACGTCGATGTCCACCGCCGCGGCGCGCGTCCGAAGCACCGACAGGGTCTGCGGGAAGCAGTCGCTGTCGACCAGGAGCCGCGCCGACCGGTTCTTGTTGGACCGGCGCATCAGCAGCATCGCCTCCACGACGGCGGTGGCCTCGTCGAGCAGCGAGGCGCCGGCCACGGGCAGTCCGGTGAGGTCTCCGATCATGGTCTGGAAGGTCAGCAACGCTTCCAGGCGACCCTGGGATATCTCCGGCTGGTACGGGGTGTAGGAGGTGTACCAGGCCGGTGATTCGATGAGATTGCGGCGCAACACTTCCGGTGTCACGCAGGGGAAATAGCCCTGCCCGATCATCGACACCTGAACGATGTTGCGCGCGGCGATCGAGGCCAGATCGGCCAGCACCTGCCGCTCGGTGCGGGCCGCGGGCAAGGCCATCGGCGCGGTGTCGCGGATCTGCGCCGGGATGGCGGCCTCGACAAGGTCGTCGAGGCTGGCATAGCCGACCGTGGCGAGCATGTGCGCAACCGCGGCAGGGTCGGCTCCGATGTGGCGGGGCGCAAAGCTCGCCGGCCCGGCTAGGCAGCTGGGGACCTGAACACGCATCTCGGACAAGGGGCAACTCCGGTTTCAGTGAGCCCGACGGCACCGGGCTGGTCGCTCCCTCCCCGCTCTGTCCTGAAACCTGAGAGTCTGTGGCCGCGCATGCTGGCGGGGCCGTACACCTTCGGTAAGGTCGGTCGTGCTGACCGGTCCTTGTCTCCAGAGTTGCCTTGGCGGTGCGGTACTGGGGCCTGAGAGATTCCCGGGGAGGAGATTGCTCCTACGGCGCCTCGATATCGAGGTTCTCCCGCAACGCTTCAACGGCGGTTCAGTTGTGTCGGGGACTCAAGATACACACCAAGCGCGGTCTTGTCACGTGTCCGCCGTGGCTCACCGACGTCGAGCGCGTGGCGGGTGGGTGCTTGTGCGGCACGGGCAGCCTGTGGCTGATGGCGGTAGGCACGGCCGAAAACGCCCGGCAACAGCAACAGCGCCCATGTCGGGATCGCGATGTGGCCCGGGGGGCAGTGCACCCGGACCGCGTCGACGGCCGCGACCAACCCACAGACCAGGACCACGGTCGCCGCGAAGCGAGCGATTGGTGACCCGGTACAGCGCCGGGACCGCCGTCAGAGCCCGCTATCACCGATGACAAAGCCGCTATTTTCGGGCTCCGAGAATGCGAATAAATGGTGAATTCCGCATTCCCAGGTGGGCGCGCCGCCGGCTTGCCGTCTTTGGCGACAATACAACCTTCAACACTTGCACGATCCAGACTACCTCGCCCGGCGACAACCCACTATAACCTGTGAGTTTCATGATCATCGAACCTTTACCGAAAGCCGGCTAGACCTAATGTCATTTACGTATTTACGTATTGAATCGCACGGAGTCAGCGACCGCCAATCGCATCGGGCAAGTTAGTTTCGTGGTCAGACGCTGGCGCTGACCAACGCGCACGCGCTGCAGCAAAGGACGTTTCGGAGGACGGGAAATGGCATTTGTGATCACTCTGCCGGAATTCCTAGTGGCCGGGGCAACGGAATTGGCGGGTATACGTTCGGCAATCGACTCGGCCAACGTGGCAGCCGCGGCCTACACGACGAATGTGGTCGCCGCCGCCGAGGACGAGGTGTCGGCAGCAATCGCGGCGCTGTTATCCGCGCATGCGCAGGATTATCAGGTTATTAGCGCCCAAGTGGGTTTATTTCACGACCATTTCGTGCAGACGCTGAGCAATGCTGGGGCTTCGTACGTTGCCACCGAGGCGGCCAACGCGGCGCACCATCTGATCGACGTGGTCCACAACCCTAGCCAGGCACTGGCCAACGCCCAACAACACCTGCTCACCGGGGTTCACGACGCCGAACAGAATGTGCTCCACGTGGTCAACGCCCCGACCGAGGCCCTGCTGGGGCGCCCGCTGATCGGCGACGGCGCCGATGCCACCACGCCGGGCCAGGCCGGCGGGGATGGCGGGCTGCTGTTCGGCAACGGTGGGGCCGGCTACACCAGCACAACCGCCGGAGTGGCCGGCACGCGCGGGGGCCATGCCGGGCTATGGGGCAACGGCGGACGCGGCGGCGGCGGCGGGCCCGGCGCGGCCGGCGGCGCCGGCGGCAATGGCGGCTGGCTCTACGGGAACGGCGGTGATGGCGGCCCCGGCGGGATGGCCGTGGTGGCCGGTGGCTCCGGCGGTCAGGGCGGCGCCGGGGGCAACGCCGGGTTGTGGGGCTCCGGCGGCGACGGCGGTGACGGCGGTGACGGGGCGGCCGGTGCCCCCGGAAATAACCCGGCCAGCGTTGCAGCGCCAAACGGCGCCAACGGCACCACCACGACCGCGGGCCAGCCCGGAAGTCCCGGCACCACCTTCGGGCAGCACGGCGGTGACGGCGGCGACGGTGGTGTCAACGGCGGCAACGGCGGCACTGGCGCCGCTGGCGCCTCCGGTGGCAGCGGGGGTAGCGGCGGCGCCGGCGGCGCGGGCGGCCGTGGTGGGCTGCTTGTCGGCGATGGTGGCGACGGTGGCCGTGGCGGCATGGGCAACGTCGGCGGCGCCGGCGCTGACGGCGGCAACGGCGGCCATGGTGGCGACGACAGCGTGCTCAACGGCAATGACTTCGGCGGCAACGGCGGCAATGGCGGGAACGGCGGCAACGGCGGTAACGGCGGCAACGGTGGACGGGGCGGCGACGCCGGCGCGGGTGGGATCTTCGGCAACCCCGGCAACCGCGGCGACGGCGGGGAGGCGGGCCCCGGGGGCGTCGGCGGAAATACCGGCACGCCGGGTAACGGCGGGTCCGGGTCTCCCGGCGGGAATTCGGGCGGCAACGGCGTGAACGGTGCCGTCGGCACCCAAGGGGTGGCGGGTCAGCCCGGCGCCACCGTTGGTGGACAGAACCCGCTCGACCCCGTCCGCGCAGCCGAACAGTACCTGCTCAGCGGGATTCGTGCGGCCGAGCAAGGCCTCCTCGAGGTACCTACCCAGGCACTGGCCATCGAACATCATCTCCGCAGCGGGGTCCATGCCGCCGGACAGAACCTGCTCAGCGAGGTCCGCGCGGCCGAACAGCACGTTTTCGACGCGGTCCACAACCCCGACCAGGCGGTGGTCAACGCTCACCACAACCTGCTCAACGGGCTCCGCGCAGCCGAACAGAACCTGCGCACCGGGATCCAGGCGGCCGAGCGAGGCCTCCTGGACGCGGTACCCACCCAGGCACTGGCCAACGTCGAACAGCACCTCCGCAACGGCGTCCATGCCGTCGAACAGAACCTGCTCACCGGGATTCGTGCAGCCGAACAGCACGTTTCCGACGTTGCCGACAACCCCAACCAGGCACTGGTCAACGCTCAACACGACGTGCTCACCGGGGTCCATGGCGCCGCACAGAACCTGCTCAGCGGGGTTCAGGCGGCAGAACAGCATGTTCTTGACGTGGTCCACAACCCTAGCCAGGCACTGGCCAACGCCCAACAACACCTGCTCACCGGGGTTCACGACGCCGAACAGAATGTGCTCCACGTGGTCAACGCCCCGACCGAGGCCCTGCTGGGGCGCCCGCTGATCGGCGACGGCGCCGATGCCACCACGCCGGGCCAGGCCGGCGGGGATGGCGGGCTGCTGTTCGGCAACGGTGGGGCCGGCTACACCAGCACAACCGCCGGAGTGGCCGGCACGCGCGGGGGCCATGCCGGGCTATGGGGCAACGGCGGACGCGGCGGCGGCGGCGGGCCCGGCGCGGCCGGCGGCGCCGGCGGCAATGGCGGCTGGCTCTACGGGAACGGCGGTGATGGCGGCCCCGGCGGGATGGCCGTGGTGGCCGGTGGCTCCGGCGGTCAGGGCGGCGCCGGGGGCAACGCCGGGTTGTGGGGCTCCGGCGGCGACGGCGGTGACGGCGGTGACGGGGCGGCCGGTGCCCCCGGAAATAACCCGGCCAGCGTACCAGCGCCAAACGGCGCCAACGGCACCACCACGACCGCGGGCCAGCCCGGAAGTCCCGGCACCACCTTCGGGCAGCACGGCGGTGACGGCGGCGACGGTGGTGTCAACGGCGGCAACGGCGGCACTGGCGCCGCTGGCGCCGGTGGCAGCGGGGGTAGCGCCGGCGGCGCGGGCGGCCGTGGTGGGCTGCTTGTCGGCGATGGTGGCGACGGTGGCCGTGGCGGCATGGGCAACGTCGGCGGCGCCGGCGCTGGCGGCGGCAACGGCGGCGACGGGGGCGCTGGCGCGTCTGGCGGCACCGCCGGCGTCCTTGGCGAAGCTGGTGGCAGGGGCGGCAATGGCGGCAACGGCGGCAATGGCGGCAACGGCGGCAACGGCGGCAACGGCGGACGGGGCGGCGACGCCGGCGCGGGTGGGTTCTTCGGCAACCCCGGCAACCGTGGCGACGGCGGGGAGGCGGGCCTCGGGGGCGTCGAGGGCAGCGGCGGCCAAGGCGGGCAGCCGGGCCAACGCGACGCGATGTTTGGTAACCTTGCCGGCCGGGGCGGCGTGGGAGGCGGCGGTAGCCATGGGGCCAACGGCGTGGGCGGTGCCGCAGGCGCGGAGGGCGTAGCCGGCCAGCCCCGCGCCACCGCCGGCGGACAGAACCTGCTCGACGCTTTTTACGCGGCCGAGAAGAATCTCCTCAGCGCGGTCCACGGTCCCAGTCAGACAGTGGCCAACGCCAAACAGGATCTGCTCACGGCGATCCATACGGCCGAACAGAACCTGCTCGCCGTCCCTGAGCTCACCCGGTCACTGGCCACCGCCAAACAAGACCTCCTCACCGCGATCCAGGTCGCCCAGGAAAAAGTCTTCGACGCGGCGCGCAACCCCATCGAGGCGTTGGGCACCGCCGAACAGATCCTCCTCACCGCACTCGGCACGGCGGAGCAGGATGTCCTCAACGCTGTTGCGGACGTGTTGGCCCGATTCGACATCTACTGAGCCGAGGTCCGACCGGTAAAGCCCGAGAGCTGGTGAAACCGCCAACACGAAAACGAAACTAAAGGTTCGCTTGGTCAGGCGAAGTTCACAATCAGACCAGGTTGGCGTTCAAACTGCCGTGAGTGCTGCGGTGGTGAATTGGCTCTGGTGCCGGCAAAGCTGGCGGTAGGGTTGGGCCGGATCGCTGTGGCAGGCCAGATCCGACCGGCGTGAATTCCTGCCTCACCACGTCGTCACGGCGGCACGGCCAGTTGGGTCAGGTCGACGAAGACGTAGGCCAAGCAGAATAGGAAATTCAACACGACCAGAAACAGGCCGGCGAACATCAGTGAGCGGGTGCCGCGACGTTTTAGCTGTTCGAACTTCGCGACGCGCTTTTCACGGTTGATTCGGGTGGCGATGATCGCGAAATTAAGGTCGGTCAATTCGCGCTCCGCGGCGGGCGCGCCCGCCAGCAACTCCCGAAGACGCCGCGGCGGGGTTTCGACGCCGACCCGGGCAAAGCGCCGGCTCAGCCGGCGCGCCTGCCGGCGCCCAGGACGCTGACCCCGCAACCGCAGCTGATGGTTCTTTCGTTCGTCGCCCCAGGGGTTCGACGGCGTCGTCACAAGCGGGGATTCTAACGCCTGGGGCGACGGTTCGGGCCTGGGCGCCAACATCATCGCAGGAAACAGGCGGCGCACACACAGCGGCGCGCAAGGACGCCCGGCAGAACCGGGGGGCGGCCGGCTAGCTAATCTTGCCCCCAATCGGTTCGGCGTTGGTACATTCTGGTGGTGCTCTTTGCGGCCCTGCGTGACATGCAATGGCGAAAACGGCGCCTCGTTATCGCGATCGTCAGCACCGGTTTGATCTTCGGGATGACGCTCGTTCTGACCGGGCTCGCCAACGGCTTTCGGGTCGAGGCCAGGCACACCGTGGATTCGATGGGTGTCGACGAATTTGTGGTCAAATCTGGTGCGGCCGGACCGTTTCTGGGTTCGATACCGTTTCCCGATGTTGACCTGGCCCGGGTGGCCTCGTTACCCGGCGTCGTGGCTGCGGCCCCATTGGGTTGCGTGGGGACGATGATGAAGGAAGGCACGTCAACGCGCAACGTCACGGCCTTCGGCGCGCCCGAGCATGGACCGGGCATGCCGCAGGTCTCCGAGGGCCGGGCGCCGTCGACGCCGGACGAGGTGGCGGCGTCGAGCACGGTGGGTCGGCATGTCGGCGACACCATCGAGGTCGGGACGCACACCTTGCGGATCGTCGGCATCGTGCCCGATTCCACGGCAATGGCCAAGATTCCCAACGTCTTCCTGACCACCGAGGGCTTGCAGCGACTGGCCTACAACGGGCAGCCGAACATCACGTCGTTCGGAATCAAAGGTGCACCCCGACAGCTCCCGGAGGGCTACCAGAGCTTCGACCGCACGGGCGCCGTCAACGAGTTGGTGCGCCCGCTGAAGGTCGCGGTGAATTCGATCTCGATCGTGGCCGTCTTGTTGTGGATCGTGGCGGTGCTCATCGTCGGATCGGTGGTGTACCTGTCCGCGCTCGAGCGACTGCGTGACTTCGCGGTGTTCAAGGCGATCGGCACGCCAACGCGCTCGATCGTGGCGGGGCTGGCACTGCAGGCGCTCGTCGTTGCGCTGCTGGCGGCGCTGGTGGGCGTCATCCTCGCGCAGCTGTTGGCGCCGCTCTTCCCGATGATCGTGGCCGTCCCCGCGGGTGCCTACCTGGCGTTACCGGTGGTGGCGATCGTCATCGGTCTGTTGGCCAGCCTGGCCGGGCTGAGGCGCGTGGTGGCCGTCGATCCCGCGCTGGCGTTTGGAGGTCCGTAGACGGTGGGCGATCTCAGCATTCAAAACCTTGTCGTCGAATACTACAGCGGCGGATATGTGCTGCGGCCGATCAATGGCTTGAACCTCGACGTGGCGGCCGGGTCACTGGTGATTCTGCTCGGGCCCAGTGGCTGCGGGAAGACGACGCTGCTGTCCTGCCTGGGCGGCATCCTGCGGCCAAAGTCGGGCGCCATCAAGTTCGATGATGTCGACATCACCACCCTCGAGGGGGCCGCGCTGGCGAGGTACCGGCGCGACAAGGTGGGCATCGTCTTTCAGGCGTTCAACCTGGTGCCCAGCCTCACCGCCGTGGAGAACGTGATGGTTCCACTGCGCTCGGCCGGGTGGTCGCGCTCGGCGTCGCGAAAGCGCGCCGAGGAATTGCTGACCCGGGTCAACCTGCAGGACCGAATGAAACACCGACCGGGCGACCTGAGCGGCGGGCAGCAGCAACGCGTCGCGGTCGCCCGCGCGATCGCTTTGGATCCACCGTTGATTCTCGCCGACGAACCGACCGCGCACCTGGACTTCATCCAGGTGGAGGAGGTGCTGCGGCTGATCCGTGAACTCGCCGACGACGACCGTGTCGTGGTGGTCGCCACCCACGACAGCAGGATGTTACCGATGGCCGATCGCGTCGTGGAGCTGACACCCGAGTTCGCCGACACCGACCGAGAACCCGAAACCGTGCAACTCAAGGCCGGCGAGGTGTTGTTTGAGCAGAGCACGATGGGTGAGCTGATCTATGTGGTGACCGAGGGCGAGTTTGACATTGTGCACGAATTAGCCGATGGCGGTGAGGAATTGGTCAAGGTAGTCGGGCGCGGGGACTACTTCGGCGAAATGGGCGTGCTGTTTCACATGCCGCGCTCGGCGACCGTGCGCGCCCGCACCGATGCGACGGCGGTGGGGTACACGGCGCAGGCGTTTCGCGAACGGCTCGGCGTGGGCGGCCTGCGCGACCTGATCGAGCACCGCGCGCTTGCCAGCGACTGATCCCCGGCCCTAACCCTAACGCGGGCTGGGGCCGCGCACCGCGATCGTTGACAGCAGATCGGCGAGTCGGCCCGGCCGGTCCATCATCGAGAAGGTCCGCGCTCCCTCGATGATCTCGAGGCGGGCGTTGGGGATGGTCGCGGCCAGTCGTTCGCCGTCGCCGAGGTCAAAGAACACGTCGTCGGCCGACCACGCGATGAGCGTGGGCTTGTCGAACCCGGGCAGCCGGGCCGCGACTGCGGTGGTGACGTCGGCGCGGAGCGACAGCGAAAGTTGCCGCAGGTCTTCGGCGATCGCCGGATTGGTGAGCATGGGCCGCACCCAGGTCTGGGTGAGGTCGTCGATGTTGGCATGCGCCAGGCCGTTGTATGCCCGCTTGCGGGCGGCCGGTGCCCGCATCACCTGGCTCATCGCCCGGAACAGCGTCTTGGACTTGGCCGCAACGATCACCGGCTTGAGGATCGGCGGCGGAAAGTGTTCGAACGCATCGCAACTGGTGAGTACCAGAGCGCCGAGCCGCTCAGCATGGTGCACCGCGACGAGTTGGCTGACGACCCCGCCCGTGTCATTGCCGACCAGCACCACGTCGTCGAGGTCAAGGGCGGCAAGGACATCGGCGACGATGCCGGCGATGCCGGTGATGGTTCGGTCGGCGCCCGGCCGCAGTGGCTGTGGATGCGCGCCGAGCGGCCAGGTCGGGGCGATGCACCGCAGGCCCTGGCCAGCGAGCCGTTCGCTGACGTGGCGCCACAGTTGACCGCCCATCAGGTAGCCGTGCACGAACACGACGGGCCTGCCATTCTCGGGCCCGGTTGCTTCGTAATGAATGGTTCCGGCGCTAATGTCGATTTTCGACATCGATCACTCCGATCTATAGTTACAAACAGATTGCCGGTAACTTACCAACAGACTGTATGGAAATCAAGAGGCGGACTCAGGAAGAGCGCTCCGCGGCGACCCGCGCGGCGCTGATCTCGGCCGCTCGCACACTGTGGGGTCGACGTGGCTATGCGGAGGTGGGGACGCCCGAGATTGCCCAGGAGGCGGGGGTCACCCGCGGTGCGATGTACCACCAATTCGCAGACAAGGCAGCGTTATTCCGCGACGTGGTGGAGACGGTGGAGCAGGATGTGATGGCCCGGCTGGCGACCCTGGTGGGTTCGTCGGGCGCGGCGACGCCCGCGGATGCGATCCGCTCGGCGGTCGACGCCTGGTTCGAGGTCTCCAGCGAGCCCGAGGTGCGTCAGCTGATCCTGTTGGACGCACCCGCCGTGCTCGGCTGGTCCGGCTTCCGTGATGTCGCCCAGCGGTACAGCCTGGGCATGACCGAACAACTGATCACCGAGGCCATCCGCGTGGGCCAACTGGATCGGCTGCCGGTGCGGCCGCTGGCGCACGTGCTCATCGGAGCGCTCGACGAGGCGGCGATGTTCATCGCCACCGCCGACGACCCGAAGCGCGCGCGCCGGGAGACCAGGCAGGTGCTGCGTCGGCTCATCGATGGGATGCTGGCCGGCTAGCGCTGGACAAGCCGTGTCCATTCCGCTGCCAGGTCACGGTCCCGGTGGAAGCCGCGCAGGCGGCAGTGTCTGCGGTTGCTCCGAGACGGACCGTTGCCAACCGTCCGACTGCGTCCTGCTCTACCGACGCCAGGAGATGGTACTGCCGGGTGAGAAGCTGACGAACTAATGACTCTGCGGCATCGTCGTTTGCCACCGAGACAACAATGTCCACGTCACGGGTGAAACGTGGCTCGGATCGCGCAGACACCGCGAAACCACCGACCAACGCCCACCGTTGACCCAATCCGGTCAGGTCCTTGGCCGCCCTACGGAGTGCCGACTCGACAGCGTTCACATGAACCGTGTGGATGTCCGGCCGGCGCTGTCGCCTGCCTCCGCCCCCGGGCGCGTCATCCGCCACGCGTCGATGGCCACTTCGATGTCAACGACATCCGCATCGGGTCGTTCACGGCGCAGCCTCATGCGCTGCATCTGCTCGCCGACCTCGTAGATGTCGAGCGCGAGCCTCAGCTTCCGCGCGGCGACCGAATTTGCCACACTCAAAGCCTACTGGGCGACCGGGTGGCAACGAGCCAATCCGCACAAAATCCAGCAACTGGGCCTGCCCTTCCCCACTGCGGTCCCGGGGTTTGGCCGGCGGTCAACGTGCGGGCCACAGCATCGCTGGACTTTTGACTCGGGAAGGAACCTGATGGCCTCCTCAGCGGAGGCTTTAGCAAGCTTCGGCTGGCTATGCGAGTTGGGGATAATGCTCGCCGAGGTCGCGCAGGTACTGCGGAGAAGCCTGTGTCGCTACGTCGAGAAAGCAACGCACGCTTGGCGACTGGTTGGCGGTGCGCCATGCCAACGCCAGCGGGCGGAATGGAAGGGGTCCATGCAGCGGGATAAACCGGACTCCTTTTCGGTTGAGGTTGATGAAAGACGTTGGTAACACCGCAATTCCCGCTCCAGATGCGACCAGCGCGAGGATCGTCTGGATGTTGGGCACTTCGGCAACGATCGGTGGCTCGATGTCATGTAGCCGGAATAGCTCGACGACGTCGGCGTATGTGGTGGCCGCCGCGGCTCGCGCCCACAAGACGATCGGCTGATGTGCCAGCAGGGCTGGGGTGATCCGCTCGTGGTCGGCAAGAGGCTCCTCGTCGCACACGACGGCGGCAAGCGGGTCGTCGATCAGCGTCTGGATGCTCAGCGACGGCTCATCGACCGGCCCGCGCAGGAAACCGACGTCGATGCGGTGTTCGACGAGATGGGCCACCTGCTCGGCGGTGCCCAGTTCGGTCAGCTCGAGCTGGACGTCGGGATATGCCCGGCGATGTGCGCGCATGACGTACGGCAGGACGCCATCCACCGCCGCCTGCAGGGCACCGATATGCAAATGACCGAGATGACCGGCGGCAGCCCTGCGTGCGGCCGCAAAGGCGCGCTCGGCATGGGTGAGCGCCAGCCGAGCCTCATCCAGAAGTGCTTTGCCAGCATCGGTGAGTTCGATCGGACGCCGGGACCGATCGATGAGGTCCACCCCCAGCTGGCGTTCGAGCTTGTGGATCTGCTGACTTAGCGGCGGTTGGGCGATGTGCAGTCGCGCCGCCGCGCGGCCGAAGTGCCGTTCCTCGGCAACGGTCACGAAGTAGCGCAGCAACCGCAGCTCGGGATCCATATACACAGGATATAAAAGCTGTCTGAATATGTCTTGGACTATGAAGATGTCGCGGATTTACCGTTACCGACATGACCGCTATAACCACCGCAGAGCGTGATCTCGTCGAGTACTACTTCGACCAGCCCTGGAGTGACGGGTTACCCGTGGTTCCACCAACACCGGAGCACGTCGCCGCGGTGCTGGACGTGCTGGGCGGGGACCCGAAGCAACTCCTGGCGCGCATCCCCCCGCGCTGGGGCAACCTGACCGCGGAACTGCTGGCGGTCAACATGGTGATGGCCGGCTGCAAACCCGAATACGCCCCCGTCGTGCGAGCGGCCATTCTTGCCCTGACCGATACGCGGTTCAACCTCAACGGCATTCAAGCCACCACCCATGTCGTCTCACCGCTGATCGTGGTCAACGGTCCCATCGCACGTCAGATCGGAATGAACTCCGGTGCAAACGTTTTCGGTTCGGGTAATCGCGCCAACGCCACCATCGGCCGCGCCGTACGGCTGATCCTGCTCAGCGTCGGTGGCGGCATCCCGGGCGAGTTCGACAAGAGCACCCTGGGCCATCCCGGCAAATACACGTTCTGCATCGCCGAAAACGAAGAAGAAAGCCCATGGGCGCCCTATCACGTCGAGCACGGCTACGCGCCCGAGGACAGCACCGTCCTGGTGATCGGCGCCGAAGCCCCCCACAGCGTGACCAACCACATCTCCGATGACCCGCACGGGATCCTCGACTCCGTTGCGTCGGCGATGAGCACCATCGCCCACAACAACGCCGTGCTCGGGGGTTCCTGCACGGTCGTCATCGGCGTGGAACATGCCCGCACCATCGCCTCCTTCGGCTGGACCCGCGACGACGTCCGCCGCTACCTGTGGCTCAACGGCACCAACGACTGGGACGAGGTGAGCTACGGCAACCGGTATGCGCCGCCCGGCCGACGCACCTACAACCGCAATCTGCCGAGGTGGTATCCCCGCGAGTCGGGCAGGCGGTTGCCGATCGTGTTCACCCCCGACGACATTCACGTGTTTGTCGCCGGTGGAGTCGCCGGTCGATTCTCCGCGTTCCTGCCGGGATGGAGCACCGCGACGACGCCGGTGCTACGCGCCATCGATGAGAGTGCTGCCGGCGCTACCAACCGTGAGCTTGACTGCTCCGACGGCAGCTGTCGGCTTTGAGATCAGACCAACTGAGGAGAAGGGTAATGACCAACGTTGTCTACGACCCCTGCGGTGTGGTCGAGGTGGAGGCCATTCCGATGGCTCCCCGACCGACCAGCATGGTGGGGCTGCGCCTGGGTGTGCTGAGCAATACCAAGTGGAACGCGGCCAAGTTGTTGCGCGCCACGGTGCGCGAGTTGGCCGAGCATGGACTCACTTTCGCCGCGGTCAACCACTACGACAAGCAGCATTTCTCCACGGATGCCAGTCCCGAGCTGATCCGTCAAATGGCCGCAGAAAACGACATCGCCCTCACGGCGATCGGCGACTGTGGCTCGTGCTGCTCGGCATGCGTCAACGACGCGGTGCGTCTGGAATCCGCTGGGGTGCCAACGCTGGTCGTGGTGACCACGGAATTCGAGCATGAGGCACGCCTGCAGCGTGCGTCGCGCGGCATGGCCGGTCTCGAACCCGCGGTCGTCACCCATCCGATCAGCAGCCTGACGCTTGACCAACTCAACGACCGCGCCGCCGAAATCGCCGCGCAGGCTTGGCGCATCTGGTTCGGTGCCGAGGCGCCATCGCACCGAGACGGTGCAGCGCCCATGACGTTGGGGCAGCTGGGCGCATGATGAATCAGGTTGCGCCACCACCGCTGTCATCCCTGCTGGTGGCGGACTTCTCCCGGATACTGGCTGGGCCGTTCGCCACGATGACCCTCGGCGATCTGGGCGCCGAGATCATCAAGGTCGAGCAACCGGGCGGTGATGACACCAGGGCCTGGGGCCCGCCGTTCGTCGCCAACGAAAGCGCCTATTTCCTCGGCGTCAACCGCAACAAGCGCAGCATCGTCCTTGATTTGCGCGACCCCGACGACCTGCGAGTGGCCAGAACCCTGGCCGAGCACGCCGACGTGCTGGTGGAAAACTTCCGCCCCGGCACCATGGCGCGGTTCGGCCTGGACGAGCCCACTGTTCGCCAGGCCAACCCGGCGCTGGTGTACTGCAGCATCTCGGCGTTTGGGCCCGCCGCGGGACGCGAGCTGACCGGGTACGACTTGCTCATCCAGGCACTCGGCGGGTTAATGAGCATCACCGGGCCAGATCCCGCCACTCCGACCAAAGTCGGGATGGCCCTCGTCGACGTCCTGGCGGGGCTGTTTGCCGCCGTCGGCATCGTGTCGGCCCTGCGTGAGCGCGATCGGTCGGGTCGGGGCCAGCATGTCGAGATCAACCTGATGTCGGTGCTGCTGTCTGCGTTGGCCAACCAGTCCGCCAGTTATGTTCTGGCCGAGCAGATCTCACGCGCCGTCGGGAACGGCCACCCCAGCATCGCCCCCTATGACACCTATGCCACCGAGGATGGGATGATCGTGCTGGCCGTGGGAAACGACAAGCAATTCGGCAAACTCTGCAAAGTCTTGGGCATTGCCGAGTTGGCGGCGGATGACCGCTTCCGCACGAACGAGTTGCGGGTGCACAATCGGGCGTCGTTACGCCAGGCCCTGGAACAGGCGCTGGCCGACTACCCGGCCGGTTATTGGACGATGGCCCTCACCGCCGCGGGAGTTCCCGCCGGAGCGATCAACAACATCGCCGAGGCTTTTACGCTGGCCGAGCGGCTGGGACTGCACCCGATCCGCAGCACCGAGGACGGCGACCGTCGGTTCGGTGGCCAGGTGGCCAGTCCGATCAATCTGTCGGCCACACCGGTGACGTATCGCATCAGGGCACCGCGGCTGGGCGAACACAGCACCGACATCCGCGGGTGGCTCGCCGAGCTTGAGGCCGGGCGCACAACGGCGCGTAGCACAGCGTGACATTCACCGCTGTCATCGCCGGCCCACCGTGACGTGATCGTCGGCATCCGCAACCCGCGCGGCTCCGAATTAACCTCAGATGCAAACCGGACGACAGGAACCGTGCGATAAGCCATGGACACCAGTGCCGACGTCGTCGTGGTGGGCGCGGGGCCCGCCGGTTCGGCCGCCGCGGTGTGGGCGGCCCAAACCGGTCGCGACGTGCTCGTCATCGACGCCTCCGAGTTTCCCCGCGACAAGGCCTGCGGGGATGGGCTCACGCCTCGCGCCGTCGCCGAATTGCAGCTGTTGGGCCTCGGCGGGTGGCTCGACCACCACATCAAACACCGTGGACTGCGGGTCTCTGGCTTCGGCGGCTCGATCGAAATGGATTGGCCGGCACCATCGTTTCCGTCTCACAGCAGCGCCGTTCCGCGGGCCGAACTTGACGACCGGCTGCGCCAGACGGCCGCGGCCGCCGGCGCCTCGATGCTGCTCGGCCGCAAAGTTGTTGACGTGCATCAAGATCCGGCAGGACGGGTGGCGGAACTGGTGGTCCGCCGCAACGGCACGGTGTCCCGCATTCGGTGCGGGCAGGTGATCGTCGCCGACGGGGCGCGATCCGAGATCGGGCGCATGCTGGGACGGCGGTGGCACCGGCAGACGGTCTACGGCGTAGCCGTCCGCGGCTATCTGACATCGCCACGCAGCGACGAGCCGTTGCTGTCCACCAGCCTGGACCTGCGGCGGCCAGATGGCCGCCGGCTGGCCGGCTACGGGTGGATCTTCCCGCTGGGCAACGGCCAGGTGAACATCGGCGTCGGCGCGTGGGCGACTGCACAGCGACCGGCGAAGGTGGCGCTGCGCCAACTGCTCAGCCACTACACCAACATGCAACGCGATGCGTGGGGATTCGACGGCGAGCCACGGGCGGTCGCGTCGGCACTGTTACCGATGGGCGGTGCGGCGTCCGGACTGGCCGGCCCGAACTGGATGCTGATCGGCGACGCCGCCGCGTGTGTCAACCCGCTCAACGGCGAGGGCATCGACTACGGGCTTCAGAGCGGCCGGCTGGCGGCCGGACTGCTTGGCAGCGGTGATGTTTCGCAAACCTGGCCGCGGCTGCTGCGACGGCATTTCGCGCGCGACTTCTCGATCGCCCGGCGGTTTGGGCGGTTGCTGACGGTGCCCGGGTTTCTGCCGGCCGGCGGCGTGATCGCCATGCGGTCAGCCACATTGACAGATCGTGCCGTTCGGGTGATGGGAAACTTCTTCACCGACGACGACGCGGACCTGACCGCGCGGTGGTGGCGGCGAGCCGGCGCCGGGTCGCGCATCCTCGAGAGCCGGCCGCCGTTCAGCTGACAGCGGTGACCAACGCCACCTGCGGTGCGGGACTTTCGGCCCTGTCCGATCCGGGTGTCAGCCAGAAAGGCTTGAGCGTTGGCCATCGTCGAGAGTTGCGAAGGTGGAACAAAGGCGGAGTCGTCTCGTCATGTATGCACCCGAGTCATCACCGGCGCGAGAATTTCCCGACGTCCGCGTGTGTCGCGGCGGCCGAGTCACGGCTTCGCAGGCCGAATGGGTCGCCCATGCCGTGGGCCGCGTGTTGGCCCGTCGCGGCATCGCCGGGGGTGCTCGGGTGCGCCTGACGACGGCGGACTGCGCCGACGGGCCGGCGCTGATGCAGGTCAACCTGCGGGTGGGTGACACCCCGGCGCGGGTACAGGCCGTCACACCCGGGCCCGACGAGCTGTCGTCCGCGTTGCTCAGGCTGGACTTGCAGATCGTGCGTTTGTTGGCGCAGTGGCGGCCCCGGCCCTGGCCGGATCGGCGCCGCCGGGTTCTGACCGCGCCGGCCGGTGCCCACATCACCCGTCGCAAACCCGTTGTGCCACGGCGCGACACCCCGTTGGGGGCCGTCGCGGCGATGGACGCGATGGACTACGACGTGCATTTGTTCACCGACGCCGAGAGCGGGGAGGACGCCGTGGTCTACCGGGCTGGACCGTCGGGGCTGCGGCTGGCCCGCCAGAGACACGTGTACCCCCCTGGATGGTCGTGGTCGGCTGGCAGCGCTGTCCCGCCGGTCCCGCTGGTTGTGAGCTCGCGACCGACGCCGGTCCTCACGGAGGACTCCGCGGTGGGCCGGATGTGCGAGCACGGCCTGCCGTTTCTGTTTTTCACCGATCCGGTCACCGGTCGCGGCCGGTTGCTGTACCCGCGCTACGCCGGTGACCTCGGGTTGATCACCACGAACGGCGACGGCGGGGAGGACGGCGTGCCATGAGCCAGGATTCCCGATGTGCCAGCCCCGACACCGACCGGGAGGTTGTCGAGCTCGACCGTGACGAGGCAATGCGATTGTTGGCCAGCGTCGACCATGGGCGGGTGGTGTTCACCCGCGATGCGCTGCCGGCGATCCGCCCGGTCAATCACCTCGTCGTCGACGGCCGGGTGATCGTGCGCACCCGGCTGACCAGCAAGGTGTCCGTCTCGGTGCGATCCAGCGCCGGTGTCGTGGTTGCCTATGAAGCCGACGACCTCGACCCGCGGCGGCGGATGGGCTGGAGCGTGGTGGTGACCGGACTGGCGACCGCGGTCACCGACCCCGAGCAGATCGCCCGCTACGAACACCTGCTGCACCCGTGGGTGAACATGGCCATGGACAGCGTGATCGCGATCGAACCCGGGATCGTGACCGGCATCCGCATCGTTGCCGACAGCCACACGCGATAACTAACCGGCGCAACCCGATGGGCGCACTGCCGGATCGCGACCCGAGCATTATCTGATAAGTCCTTCAATTCATTGACTATCGGGACACTGAACTTTTCAGGAGATGCGGTGGGGACGGAGCCGCTGTACAAGCTCGAGGCGGAGTTCTTCAAGACCCTCGGGCACCCGGCGCGGATCAGGATCTTGGAGCTGCTGGTGGAGCGGGACCGCTCGGTCGGCGAGTTGTTGTCCTCCGACGTCGGGTTGGAGTCGTCGAATCTGTCCCAGCAGCTGGGCGTGCTGCGCCGGGCGGGCGTCGTGGCCGCGCGCCGTGACGGCAACGCGGTGATCTATTCGATCGCCTCGCCCGATATCGCCGAGCTGTTAGCGGTGGCCCGCAAGGTGCTGGCCAGGGTGCTCAGCGACCGGGTCGCCGTGCTGGAGGACCTACGCGCCGGCGGCACCGCTACGTCCAAGTAACGCCATGGGCTGGGTCGCCAAGATTTGTCGTGTTGGCCGGGCGGCCGAGCCCGCGAGCCCAGCGCCGGCGGCGGCCACCGAACCGCCGGCGGGGGTGCGGGGTTCGTTGCAGATCCGGCATGTCGACGCCAGTTCGTGCAACGGGGGCGAGGTGGAGATTTCGGGCGCCTTCGGCCCGGTGTATTGGCCGACACCATCGTCCCCGACTTCCCACTGGCCAACGAAAGCTTCAACCAGTCCTACGCCGGCAACGACCTGTAACTGCGGGTGCCCGCGGTGTCTGGGGTTGGGGTCGAGCGATGTCATACACCACGCCGCTACCCCGCGCGCTGGGATCGGCCGGAGGATCGTCTTACGATTTTTCTCTGCTGAGTGCTCGGGGGTGGCCGGGCGTTGGCCGGGTTGCCCAAACCTGGTGGGAGGTGCGGGATGTCGTTTGTGATCGCGGCGCCGGAGGCGTTGTTGGCGGCGGCTTCGGATTTCGCTGGAATTGGTTCGATGATCGATGCGGCCAACGCGGTGGCGGCGGCCCCGACCGTCGGGGTGCTGGCCGCCGGTGCCGATGAGGTGTCGACGCGGGTCGCGGCGTTGTTCGGCGGGTACGCCCGGGAGTATCAGGCGCACAGCGCGGCGGTGTGGGTGGCGCCGGCGGCCCCGCGCAATCCATTGGGGCTGGCACCGCCATCGGCGGGGCCGGTGGTCTCGGCGGGGGCGGCGGCGCGGGCGGGGACGGCGGTGATGGCGGCGGCGCCGGCATCGGTGGCGCGGGCGGGCCCGGCGGGTTGCTGATGGGCGGGCCGGGCATCAGCGGCGCCGCCGGCACCGGCGGTTCCGGCGGCACCGGCGGCGGCTTCGGCACCGGTGGCGCCGGCGGCAAAGGCGGTGCAGCCTCGGGTGGGACGGTCAACATCGGCGGCATCGCCGGCGCCAACGGGACGAACGGCCTGGCCGGCGCCAACGGCGCACCGGATTAACGACCGCTGCGCCGTGATCGGGTCGCACGCCACCCACGCCCCTGGTGACGGCGCGACGGATATCGCCAACCGACCCTATGCTCGGCGGAAGGCACGACCCATTCGCCGTTTGAGGGCCGCGTCGAAACGGCGGTAGGTGCTGCGCAGCGTATGCCCCGGCCAGCGCTGGCCGATCAGCTCGACCGGCAACAGCGGGTCGCGTTGCAGATGGCGGACCACGGCGATCGACAATGCGAACCCCCGCCTGAAGCTTTCGGTCGACTCGTCGCGCTTGCCCGCATCGAGTGCCACCGTCATCGCCTCGGTGAGTGCCCGGGCATCGTCGGCCCACTCGTCGAGGCAAAACAGCGACCGCATCTTGTCGGCGGCGATGTCGGTGGCGGCGCCGTGAAAGTGGGTGCACTGCCGATCCAGCACCGACCGTGACGCCGGAAACCGTTGCGGGTCAAGGTTATCCGGGCGTATCCACACGCCTTCCCGAAGCTCGGCCAGGTGCAGCGCCATGGCCGCTTTCCGCAGTTCCAGCCGATCGGCCACCGACCGGCGCTCCAGCGAGACGATCGCCAGCTCCCACGTCCCGTCCCATCCGACGGTGGCCGCGTCGTCGATCCGGGACGCCTCGTCGATGCGCTGGCGACGCTCGGCCAAGCGCCCGGCGAGGGCGTAGCACCCACCCTCAGCGGTGAGTTCACCGTTGCAGACCATCCGCCACAGGCAGGTGCGGGCCGCGCCGTCGCTGATGCCGAACAAAGCGGCCACCGCGACCAGCTCCGCCACCGTCAGGCGGGCCCGGTCGGCCCCCAACAACGCCGACGCCAGCACCGAGCGCGCGCTCAGCGGCCGGTTGCCGAACAGGTCGTCCACCGTATCACTAAAACATTGACGCGTGATGTTAGCAATGTGATACTGACACCCATGTGCTCCCCGACGAAGGCGTTGGTGGCCGACGATGTGGAGATCGTTCGGCGCATCCTGGCCCACATCGACGCCGGCACCACCGATGAGGGTCCGAGCTGGCGGGAACCCGTCGAAAACTATGTGAACCCAAGCCGGTTCACCGAGGAACTGCGGCTGCTGCGGTCAATGCCCAGCGTGTTCGTGCCCTCCGCGGCGATCCCGAACCCGGGTGACCACGTGGAACGGACCGCCTTCGGGGTGCCGCTCTTCGCCGTTCGCGGGCGCGATCGTCGGGCGCGGGTGTTCCGAAACGCTTGCCGGCATCGAGGTTTTGCCCTCGTCGAGGACGCGGGGTGCTCGCATGCGCTGGTCTGCCGCTACCACGGGTGGACATATCGGCTGGACGGCTCGCTCGCGCATGTGCCCCACGACGACGCATTCCCCGATCTGGACAAGTCCGCGCGCGGTCTGGTCGAGGTCGCCAGCTCAGAGGTGGACGGGCTGATCGTCATCGGGGCGCTTGACTCCCCGCATCCCGGCCACGATGAGGCGATGGGGTGGCTGGGTGACGGCACCCCGTGGCGCGACAAGCTTCTTCCGGCGAGCCGGCTGGCGTACGTGGATTCCTCTGTGCGAGCACTGAATTGGAAGGTGCTCGTCGAGCAGTTCCTGGAGGGCTATCACATCCGCTGGACACACAAGGACACCTTTTACCCGGTGCAATACGACGACCTCAACGTCGTCGAGATCTTCGGGCCGAATTGCCGTATCACCTTCCCATACCGCAATATCGAGCGGCTTCGTGACCGTCCCGAGGACACCTGGACAACGGACGCGAGGGTCACGTACCTGTATCAGCTGTTTCCCAACGTCATGTTGGCGACGTTCCCGGACCTGATGCTGATGGTCGTGATCGACCCGGTGGATGTGGACCACAGCACCACCACCATTTACTCGATGGTCGATCCCCGCAAGGCCGACGCCGCCGAGGGCGGGTGGCGTGATCCCGGACCCTACAACCCGGCGGGCGCGGCCAGCTTCATCGCGCGCGGTGCAGTGGAGGACAACGAGATGTCGGCGGGCGTGCAACGCGGCCTGCATGCCGGTGCCAACGAATTCGTGGAATTCGGGCGCCACGAGAGCGCGATAGGCCATTTCCACGCCACCCTGGACAACCGGCTGGCTCGACTCTTAGGAGTCGAAGGGCGCCAGCCGCACCGCTAGCGGCAATCCGCAGCGAACCAGCAGCCCGAAGCGTCCCGCCGGCACGGCGGCCGCCTCCGCACGCATCATCACAACGAGTTCCCGCTTGAATTCGCCCCTCGGGTAAGGCGTAGCACTTTGCCGACGTTGCCCGGAGTAATGTCCCAGATGCGTAGTCCGGCACCATCGGCCATCGCTCCCCACTGCAGGTAGCAGCCGATCGCGCCGTCGGTGTCCACCGTGATGCCCGGCGTGGTGTGCACGCAGATGCCGTCCGCGAGCAGATCCGCACGTGCGTCCGCCAGGCCGGCGGCGCGGGCGCAGGCAAGCGTGCGATCGACACTGCCCAACGTGAAATCACGGTTCGCCGTGGGGTTGACAATGCCGTAGTCGTGAAGCAGCGCCCCGCCATAGAAGAGCTCGTCGTCGATCTTGTGCCCGTCAACGGCCGCCAGGGCACGCCCGAACAACCAGGTGCGGTAGGAGTGCCCCTGCAGGGACGGCGGCAGCTCCGCACACGCCCGCTCGGCCTCGCGCGCAAACCGCGAATCGGGGACCCGGAACGTGGCCACATCAACGCGCGCGGCCGCGGCCGGAATCCGGCCCAGGGCAAGCTTGAGCCGGCCCACCGCGTTGTGCCACCGACCCACCCCGATAGCCGCCAACAGGCGGCGGCGCTCCGCTCGGGTTAGCCGACCACCCGTGCGACGTGTCCAAGTGAGGCCGCCCAGCCGCTGTGGATCGGGTACGCCCACCCGCGACATTCTGCCAGCAACTGGGTCCCGCCCGCCGACTCCGCTACGGGGTCTTGAGGAACACGTCGTTGAGGGTGACGGTCCGCAGGTTCCGGGCGCGGATGAGCTCGACAAGCTGTGGGTAGACGTGGGTGACCGGCAGGTGGTTGAGGTGCCCGATCACGATGGCCTGGGGGGTGAAGTACTGATCGGCCATCTTCACGATGTATTCCTCGGTGATCAACGTCGAATCCGACAGCGAACCCGACCACAACACCGGGACTGTGTAGCCGAGGTCGGCGGCCACGGCATCGACGGCGGCGTTGTGCTTGGCATACGGTGGGCGCCAATAGGGTTTGGCGCCGATGCCGTAGGTCTTCTTCAGGAAATCGTCGTTGTGGGCAAGCTGTTGGGCGACCTGGCTTTTCGTCAGCGTGGTCAAATCCGGGTGTGACCACGTGTGGTTGCCGAGCTGGATCTGCCCGGAGTCGACCAGCGGCCGAAGTGACGCCACGTTATCGGTCCAGGAGTCGTAGGTTCCGTTGACGAAGAACGTCAGCCGCACGCCGGTGTCCTGGGCGAACTGCGTGTAGGCGCGCACCACTTCACGGTTGACGCCGTCGTCGACGGTCAGCGCGAGCAAATCACCGTCGCCGGGAAGCTTGGCTAGCACCCCACCCCCGGGCAGCCGGATGCGCGCACCGGGTGGTGGCGGCGGTAACAAGCCCGCGGCGGTCGGACCGGACGCCGAAGAATCAGCCGTCTGGGCCAACGTCCGTCGTTGCGGGTCGATCACGCATCGAGCCGCACCCACACCGACGACGGTGGCGGCGGCGAGTGAGCCGAGGAAGCGACGCCGGGTCAGCTCTGACATTCGACGCTCACAATCGGAATCCCCTGTTGACGAACGACGCCACCACAGCAGCGAACCGTATCACCGGCGGGGCCGATATGCCGTGTTGACGGCGCGAGGGTCGGCGATCTGTTCGGTAACAATCGGCGCCAGCGCGGACCGTTGCCGGCGACGAACACGCCGCGTGTCGTGAGCATCCTGCCGCTACCGTCGCCGTCGCCGGCGCTACCCGTCGGGCTGACCGAGCGGCTTGTCTGTGACGTGCGGGAGAACCGCGTCGGTCAGCAGCCGCAAACTGGCCCACCCGTCGTCCACCGGCAGCCCGCCGACCAGCGGGTTCATGACGACTTCTCTTCTACCGCAACGGATCTGGTCGATCAATTGCTCGGGGGTGAGGATCTCGACGTGGTTGAGGCGTCGCAGATCCGGGATCGAGGCTGCGGCGATCTCGTTGGGCCTCGGTACCCCAGCGCGCTTCCAGGCGCTGTATTCGGCGGCTTCGTTCATGACGAATTCGCCGTAACGGGACCATGCCAGGTCCGGGTCGTCGTGCAGCAAGGTGACGGTGCTGCCGTTTTCCGGGCGGTAGACGAAGCCCGTCTTGCCCTGGCGGGCCAACTCCCGGTGATACACCGCTTCGACCTCGGGCATGGCCATCGGCGGCGAGAACGGCAACCCGAAGCGCGCCGCCCGCCGGGCCGCCGCGGACGTCATGCCGCCGACGAACACGATCGGGTGCGGGCGGGTGTGCGGTTTCGGGGTGACGTTGATGAGTGCGCCGTCATGCTCGAAAGGTTGATCGCCCCATGCCTTGAGCAGTACCGACAGGCAGCGATCCATCAGGGCGCCGCGCTGCGACCAGTCCTTGCCGGCGGCGTGGTATTCCTCGGGCCGGTAGCCCATTCCCGCGACAAAGCTGAACCGGCCCTGAGCGAGGTTGTCCAGCACGGCGACATCCTCGGCGAGCCGAATCGGATCGTAGAGCGGAACGATCAAGGCGTTGACGCTGATTCGCACGTTGCGCGTTCGCCCGGCCAGTGCGGCGGCCAGAATCAGCGGCGACGGAAGCCAACTCGTTGCCGCCAGATGATGCTCTTCGCTGCTGACCGCGGTGAATCCGTGCCGATCGGCGTATTCGGCCATGTCCAGGGCGGCTTGATAGCGAGCGGCGTGACGTGCCGTGGGGTCGGCGATATTGGTCATGTTCAGTCGTAGCGCGGTGAGCAGACTCATCGCCGACTCATCGTCGTTCGGTGGCGGCATGCCCGCGCCGCGTCAAAAGCGTTCCACGGATGAGTCTTTGCGCCGAGCCCAGCGTGGCTTCGTAGGCCTCCGGCGGCAGACTGGCCACCCGCTCCGACAGACCGCGCGTCAGCGCACAGATGGCGTCCACCGCGGCCGCCGCGTCGGCGCCGGCGGACAGGTCCCCCCGGACCAGGGCGTCCTCGACGATCTCGGCGACAACGTCGCGCAGCACCTTGGAGCCTGGGAAATGTGCCGCACCGCGCCACGCCTGGGCACTGCTCTGGGCGCGGATCGCCCGCAAGAACGTGGCCAGGTACGGGTAGTCGCGGTTTCAACGCGAGTGACTCGTCCAGCACCGCATCGAGTCGGTCGACGACGTCATCGCACTGCGCCGCGGCAGCACGCAGCCGCGGCAGCACGATCGCGTCGATCTCCTCGCCGGTCGCCTTGAGGCCTTCCGATTTGCTCGGAAAGTAGTGATACAGACTTCCGCTGGTCATGTCGGCTGACCGGGCGATCCCACGGATCGTCGCCTGTGCGTAGCCGACCTCGGCGACACAGCGCATCGCCGCGGCGATGATCCGGCGTCGGGTCTGATCACCGCTGGCATCTACGGGACAGCCCAATCGAGACCTCACGCTGACCACGTTCCGGTCATCTCGTGCGGTGCCCGCCGTCGGTCGGTGGGTGACTCACCGCGCACCTCCACGGACGCCGAAGCTAATCGATCAGTCGAATATATTCGACGTGCGTGGCCCGTAGTCCCGTGGCGGGTCGACATGCGAGTCAGGACACGACCATGACCCGGCCACAGCTCGGCCGGCCCATCGGAGCCGGCGGCGAAGAAACCCGCCAGCGGATCATTGCCGCAACCATGAGCTGTGTCGCCGAGGTCGGCTACGCGCAGGCCACTATCCGTGAGATCACCCGGATGGCGAACGTCACCAGCGCCAGCCTGTACAACTACTTCCCGAACAAGTCGGAATTGATCAAGGCAACGATCGCTGCGCGCGCCGACGCCACGATGCCGCGGTTGCGTGCTCGACATGCGCCGGCTCGAGGCGCTATGTCGGATCGGCGTCGATGAGGTGTGCTATCGCCACCCGCACCGCTATCTGATCGGACCATCATCGGCGATCACGACACCGGCACCGTCATCGACATCCAGCCCGGACGCAGCGAGGAATCACTGGCGAATTTCTACCAATCCCAACCGGATTCGATCACCTCGGGCATCGAAGTAGTCAGCATGGATGTCTCCAAGGCCTACACCGGCGCCACCCGCACCCCGTCCGCCGCCAGCCCGGCGAACGCGACGCTGACGGGAGTCGACACGCTGCGTCTGCGTTATCCCAATGGTGAGAGCGTCAACTCCGAGGCGCTAGTGGTCGACCGGCGCACCGGGGATCTGCTGGTTTTCGAGAAAACTTCCAGCGGTGACCCCCGCGTCTGTTGGGCACCAGGCGGGTTGCAGAACGGAAGTGTCACCATACTTCAACACGTGGCAACCGTGGACTTGCCGGGCGCGAACTCCAATCTCACCACCGGTGCCGATCTGTCGGCGGATGGTTTGCACTTGGCGATCCGCACCTATGACGACGTCTAGGTGGAATCAGGACCCGAGCGGTACCGTCTGGTCGGCCTACGACGCGTCGTGACCCGTCCGTACCCGGACCGCGCCAGCTAGCCCGACGCCTGAGTGAGGGCGTCGATGGCGGCCTGCAGCTTGGCGGCGGCCTCGTCGGCGATCTCCTGCAGACCGGGTTGGTCGAGGACGCGGACCATCAGCTGTGGGTCCATCGCCTCGATGATGACCGCGCTGCCCGGTTCGGCGGTGTCGGCTCGCAGCACCACGTTGCACGGCAGCAATTGACCGATCTGCCGGTCCACGTCAAGGGCGCGGTGTGCCAGCGACGGGTTGCAGGCGCCGAGGATCAGGTAGTCCTCCATGTCTTTGCCAACCTTTTGCTTCAGCGTGGCTTTGACGTCGATCCTGGTCAACACACCGAAGCCCTGTTCGGCCAGGGCCTGGGTGGTCCGTTCAACCGCGTCGTCGAATGACGTGCGCAGTGTGGTGCTCAGACCCGCTGTCCCCGATGTCATGTGTCAATCCTTTCGTGCTCAGGCGAGCGCCAAAAACAGCCTTTCCAACTCGGGCTCGGTCAGCGGTGGCGAGTCGCCGTGCTTGGTCCCGGTGATGCAGTCGCGAAGTCCGGACGCGACGATCTTGAACCCGGCCCGATCAATGGCCCGAGACACCGCCGCGAGCTGGGTCACGACGTCTTTGCAGCTGCGGCCCCGCTCGATCATGGCGATGACGCCGGCGAGTTGCCCCTGGGCGCGTCGCAGCCGGTTGAGCACGACGCCGACGCTGTCCTCGTCATTCATCAGGTGCCTCCATATCGTTGCCGAAAGCTGCCATGCCGGCGAAGCCCGCTAGCCAGTCTAATACCCATACGGGTATTGGTATAGTGGCAACATGGACCCACAGCACCGTCACCACGACGTTCTCAACGACCTCAACCCGCAACACCGCGCACTGCGCCGGATGATCCCCGACGTCTATCGCGGGTTCGTCGAGATGAGCAACGCGGCGATGTCGTCCGGTGCTCTGGACAAAAAGGTCAAGGAGCTGATGGCTCTTGCGATCGGGGTGGTGCACGGGTGTGACGGCTGCATCGCGTCGCACGCCCAGGCGGCGGCCCGCGCCGGAGCGTCCAAGGAGGAGGCCGCCGAGGCCATCGGCGTCAGCATCATGATGCACGGCGGGCCGGCCACCATCTACGGCGCACGGGCGTACGACGCGTTCTGCGAATTCGCCGATGCCCGACCCGACGGCGTGGCCGCGGGCTGAGTGGCCTCGGCCAGGTCGGCGCCGACAGCGGCACGGGTCCGCTTGCGTGGCCCGCTGCCGGCATTGAATGATCGGGCGCATGGCGCACACCGGCAACGACGCAGCGCACGCTGCCAAGAGGAAGAACCGCGGCGTCAACCGGTGGGAGCTGGTGACGTGCGCGCTGGGCGGTCACGCCACCTATGCGCCCGACGACGAGGCACTCGCCGACCGGCTCCGAGCCACCACCACGCTCGGTGAGGTATGGCGCTGCCTGCGCTGCGGGGACTTCGCCCTCGGCGAGCCGCACGGCCGGGGCCGCCCCGAGGACGCGCCAATGATCATGCGCGGCAAGGCGTTACGCCAGGCCATCATCATCCGCGCACTCGGGGTCGAGCGGCTGTTGCGGGCGGTGGTGCTGGCACTCGCGGCCTGGGCGGTGTGGGAGTTCCGCGGGGCGCGCGGGGCCATCCAAGCCACGCTGGACCGTTATCTGCCGGCTTTCCGCGCCGCCGGATTCAAGGTCGATCAGATGTCGGCGATACACGAGTTGGAAAAGGCGTTGGCCGCCAAACCATCCACGTTGGCCTTGATCACCGTCATGCTGAGCGGCTATGCGGTGTTACAGGTCGTCGAGGGCGTCGGCCTGTGGTTGTTGAAGCGCTGGGGCGAGTACTTCGCGGTGGTGGCCACTTCGATCTTCCTGCCGCTGGAGATCTATGACCTGACCAAGGGCGTCACCATGACCCGGGTGGTGACCTTCACCATCAACATGGCGGCGGTGATCTACCTGCTGGTCGCCAAGCGGCTGTTTGGTCTACGGGGTGGGCGCGAGGCCTACGACGAGGAACGCCGCGGCGAGCAGTTGCTCGACCTCGAGCGCGCCGCCATGACGGCCTGACCGGCCGCGCGGTCCGCGGTCATCCCGCAAGGCGGCCGTCGAGATATCGGTCGCAAACCTTGTCGGTCATGGAGTTCCTAATGGTCTTTGGGGTTAGCGGCGAAACGCCTCGGCGGGGTCGATTCGTGTGACGCGGCGCACCGGCAGCAGCGATGCCAGCACGGCCATGACGGCGGTGGCCGCCGCCATCGCGGCCAGCAGGGCGGGGGTGACCTCGACGGTGACATCACCCATGCGGTCAGCGAGCAGGAACTGCGCGCCGTAGGCGATCGCCGCGCCCAGCGCATATCCCAGCCCGGCGATCACGGCGGCCTGGGCAAGCACGATGCGACACAACCGGCTTGGGCGCACACCCAGGGCCAAAAGCACACCGAAGTCCCGCATCTGCTCGGAGGTAGCCGCCAACACCGTCAAACCCACCAATGCGACCCCCACCAGCGCCGCGATGGCAATCATCGTCGTGAGCGGGCGTCCGATCATCGAGACGATGATGTCGCGGCCGTTGTCGGCGAAGGCCGCGGCGGTGAGCGCGTCCATGCCCGGCACGCCGCGACGAATGGCGGTGGCCAGCTGAGCGGCGGTGTACCCGTCTTGGGGTTGCACCAGGAAAAACGACACCCGATTGCCCGCCCGCAGCAGCCGCGCGGCGTCGGGCAACGAGACAAACGCATAAAAGTTGCCCAGCGCGGCGGTTTGCTCGGAGAGCCCCACGACGGTGAACGGCTCGTCGACGATCCGGACCCGGTCACCGAGGCGAACACCGCTCTTGGCGGCCAGCACCCGATCCAGCACCACCTCGCCGGGCCCGGTGATGGTGCGTCCTTGAGCCAGCGACCAGGGGCCGCCCACACCGGTGTGCACGTCATAGCCCACCACGAAGTAGGGGGTCTGGGCGCCGTTGTGCACGAAGTCGGACGGTTGGCCGAGGATCGGGTCGGCGAACCTGACCCCGGGAACGGCCAGCAGGCGGCCCTTGCCGTCGGCGGGCAGCCAGGACACGGCGCGAAACATCTGCTCCACACCGGGCTGGACCACCCAGACCGCCGCCTTGGAATGGTCGATGTAGGTGGTGACCTGGTTAGTGGTGCCGACGAAGATGCCGGAGATCACCAGCACCAGCAGCACGGCACACCCGACACCCAACACCGAGAACACGAACCGGGCACGCTCGGCGGCGAGGTTTTGGACGGCGAGCATCACCGCGACGCGCTCCCGGTGCCGGCGATACCACGCAACCGCTGCACGGCCCGTGTCGTGACCGACACGACGCGATCGATGTCGTGCGAGGACACGTCGGGCCCCAGCGAGAATCGCACGGTGGACCGAGCGGCCCGGTGGGTCAAACCCATGGCCGTCAGCACGTGCGACACCGACCCGGTGTGGCAGGCCGCCCCGGTGGATACGTAGATGCCCTGCATGTCCAGTGCGTCGGCCAGCGCGTCGGCGCGAATCCCGTCGAATCGCACGCTGATCGTCTCCTCCAGCACCGGTTCGGTGGTGTTGACGTGCACACCATCGACTCCGGCAAGGCCCGCGATCAACCGTTCGCGACGGTCCCGCATGCCCAGGCGGTAACCCATCGACATCCGCCGCAGGCACACATCGGCGGCGGCGGCCATGCCCATGGCCCCGGCCACGTTCTCGGTGCCCGCCCGCAACCGGTTCTCCTGGGGGCCGCCGCGCACCAACGACACCAACCGATGCCCGTCGCGGACCGCCAGGGCGCCCACCCCGCGGGGGCCACCGAACTTGTGCGCGGACACCGAGATCAACGTCGCGTCCACGGCGGTCAGGCTGAGCTTGCCGGCCGTGTGCACGGCGTCGGTATGAAACGCCACACCGGCGCGGGTGGCCGCCGCGGCAATCTCGGTCACCGGCTGAATCGCCCCGGTCTCGTTGTTGGCGTGCATCACTGACGCCAATACGGTGTCCGGTCGTATCGCCGCCGCGACCGCCGCGGCCTCGACATGACCACCCGGGCCGGGTTCCACCGTGGTGACTGTCACTCCCAATTCCTCGAGCGCACGGGCGTTTTCGAGAATGGCCGAGTGCTCGATCGACGTGGTCACCAGATGCCCGGAAAATCCGCGCGCGGCAAACGTGCCCCACAGCGCCAGCGCGTTGGCCTCGCTGCCACCGGACGTCAACACCACCTCGCCGGGAGCCACACCCAGCAGCCGGGCGATGGACCGCCGCGCGACCCACAAAGCCTCGGCGGCCGCGCGCCCGGCCCGGTGACCACTGGACGGATTGCCGACCAGCCGCTGGCCGGCCCGCACCGCCCGGGCGGCAGCGGGATGTAACGGCGCCGTGGCCGCGTAGTCCAGGTACAGCTCGTCGGCCCCGCCGGCCCCTGCCTCGACCGGCCATGCCGGCGCGTGAGCCGTGCTAGCCACCGCAGATAGTGGTGCCATCGTCGTGAATTCCGTTGCGGTAGTTGTGGACAAGGCGGTGCGCCAGGTCGGCGCCCAGGCGTGCGACGTGCCGTTGCTCCGGTCCCAGGCCGCCCGACCACCGAAGAACCCGAGGTTCGTCGAGCTCGGCGATGTCAGCGATCGCCATGCCGCTCAGGTGCTCGGTCAGGATCGATGCGATGGCAAGCGAGGCCGAGCAACCATAGGCCTCAAACCCGATCTCGGTGACCGCATCGTCTCGGACGCACGCGGTGAGCAGGATCTGGTCTCCGCATACCGGGTTGCCGACAAAGGCTGAGACGTCGGGGTTGGGCAACCGACCGCAGTTGCGGGGATTGGTGAAATGATCGACCACCGTGGGACTGTAGTGGGGCATGGCTTATGCGGGTGCGGTTGTGATTGCCGGTTCACATTCGGCGACGACCTGGCGGGAGTCCAGGTATCTCTCGATACTGACGGCGCAGCAACCGAGTTCGGCGCCCTGCCGACGACGCCGGAACCGCACGGTTTGGCCGGTGCGGCCGCATGGGCAGGCGCTGTCGTCGACCTCGCCGACGTCGTCGGAAAGCAGAAACCCGGGATAGGCGGTGTTGAGCGCGTCCAGGATGGCGATGCCGCCGGTCTTGCCGGGCTCGAGTTCGATTGCGGGGTCGCCGATGTCGCGGATGGACACATAGCACCATGGCGGCACGTGCTTGCGGTGCCGCTCGCACTCGATGGCCAGCATGTTGGACTCGATCATCCCGTACATGTCACGGATGCGGGTCCGGTCGATGCCGAGGAATCGTTCGGCCCTGTCGTTGAACTCCTCGCGGCTGATAGAGCGCCCGGTGTATTGCTTCCAGCCGCCGAGCATGATGATCAGCGATTCGGGGTCCAGGGTCAGCGGAATCGCCTCCAATTCCAGGTATCTCATGAACCGGGCGACGATAAACGGTGGGCCGATGATGTGCCGGGTCATCCTGTTCTCCCAGTGGCGGAGGCATCCCAGCGCTTCCTCCGGGTTGAATGCGTAGTCCCGCACCAGGTAGCGGTGGTCGTCGAGCAGCCCGGTGAGCAGATTGAACACCTTAACCATGCCCATCTCGGGGACTTCGGCGGTGGACGGACACAAGAACAATCCGGCGCCCCGGGAGATGCCGAAGAAATCGCGGTAGCAGCCGAGGATGCCCACCGACGCCCGGGTGACGGTCAGCGCATCGCGGCGGGCGACCGACGGCACGCCCCCGGTGCCCGTCGACCGGATCTCCATCTCGACGTCCGGCAGTCCCACGGTCATCAGGGCGTGCGCGCCGGCTTGTTTGAACATCCCAACCGGCAACAGCGGAATCCGGCGCAAGTCGCCAAACCCGTGGATGTCGGTCGGGTTGACACCCGCGGCGTCGCACTGCGCGCGGTAGAAGCCATTGCGTTGGTAATGAAGGGCAAACGCTTTACGTAAGGAATCGGTGAGCGACTGGCGCCACGTGTCACCCGGCACCCGCATTGCCTCGCCGGGCATTCCCAACATGGTGGCTAGTTCCACGACATCTCCTTCGGTGGCCGCGTGCGGAATCTGCTACACCGCAGCGTTAGGGGCCTGGCACGTAGCGCAGGTAGGGCAGCGGGGCTTTCCAGCCATTGGGATAGGTCTGGCGAGCCTGATCGTCGGGGATCCAGGGGGCAATGATCACGTCCTCTCCCTGGCGCCATTGCGCCGGGGTGGCCAGACCATCGGCAAGCAACTTTAGCGAGTCGATCGCCCGCAGCACCTCATCGAAGTTGCGGCCGGTCGTCATCGGGTAGATCAGCACGAGCATGATCATCTTGTTGGGAGCTATCACGAATACGTTTCGTAGCGTGGCATTTTCGGCCGGCGTACGCTCGGTGGGGTCGCCGGTGGCATTTCCGGGAAGCATTCCGTACAGCTTCGACACGGCGTAGTCGGTGTCGGCGATCAACGGGTAGTTGGGGGCAATACCGGTTGTGCAGGCGATGTCCTCGGACCACCTGGCGTGGTTGTCGAGCGGGTCGACCGACAGGCCGATGATCTTTACGTTGCGACGGTCGAAGTCGGACTTGATCGTGGCCAGGTGGCCGAGTTCGGTCGTGCACACCGGCGTGAAGTCGCGAGGATGTGAGAACAGCATCGCCCAGCTGTCGCCCATCCACTCGTGGAACCTGATGGGGCCCTCGGTGGTCATGGCGTGGAAGTCGGGCGCGATGTCGCCGATCGTCAGGGTCATCGAATCGCTCCAATCCGGTTAGGTTGTGACGATGATCGCGGTGCTCGCATGTGTTAGGCCGCGGTCGTGACGAGCTGGCCGTCCTCGAGGTGCAGCACCCGGTCGGCGATGGTGTGCAGGCGGGCATCGTGGGTGACGATGACCACCGCGCAGTCCTGGGCCTTGGCCGCGGTGGCCAGTTGGCCGGTGACTTTCTGGCCGGTGGCCGAGTCGAGGTTGGCGGTGGGTTCGTCGGCCAGGATGACGTCGGGACCCATGGCCAGCGCCCGAGCGGCGGCCACACGCTGTTTCTCCCCGCCCGACAGCGTCGCCGGCCGGTGTTGGGCGCGGTGTCCCAGATCCAGGGATTCCAGCAGCTCGGTGGCCCGAGCCAGCGCCGCCGGTTTACGCACGCCCGCGTAGCGAAGCGGCAACGCCACGTTGTCGACGCTGGTCAGTGACGCCAACAGGTTGTAGTCCTGGAACACAAACCCCACCCGGTGTAGCCGCGTCTCGGCGCGCTGGCGCGGCGACAGCGCTCCCGCGTCCTGGCCGCCGATGTGCACCGCGCCGCTGTCGGGTGTCAGCAGCAGCCCCATCACCAACAGCGCGGTGGTCTTGCCGCCGCCGGAAGGCCCGACCACCAGCACCACCTCGCCGCGCCGCACCGACAGGCTGATGCCCTTGAGGGCGTGCACCGCGGTGTCACCGTCGCCGTACCGGTGGTGGATGTCGGTGAGCTGCAGCACCGGTGCGGGCGGGTGTTCCTGCGAGCTGCCCATGGGCCTCCTTTGGGGTTAGCGGCGAAACGCCTCGGCGGGGTCGATTCGTGTGACGCGGCGCACCGGCAGCAGCGATGCCAGCACGGCCATGACGGCGGTGGCCGCCGCCATCGCGGCCAGCAGGGCGGGGGTGACCTCGACGGTGACATCACCCATGCGGTCAGCGAGCAGGAACTGCGCGCCGTAGGCGATCGCCGCGCCCAGCGCATATCCCAGCCCGGCGATCACGGCGGCCTGGGCAAGCACGATGCGACACAACCGGCTTGGGCGCACACCCAGGGCCAAAAGCACACCGAAGTCCCGCATCTGCTCGGAGGTAGCCGCCAACACCGTCAGACCCACCAATGCGACCCCCACCAGCGCCGCGATGGCAATCATCGTCGTGAGCGGGCGTCCGATCATCGAGACGATGATGTCGCGGCCGTTGTCGGCGAAGGCCGCGGCGGTGAGCGCGTCCATGCCGGGCACGCCGCGACGAATGGCGGTGGCCAGCTGAGCGGCGGTGTACCCGTCTTGGGGTTGCACCAGGAAAAACGACACCCGATTGCCCGCCCGCAGCAGCCGCGCGGCGTCGGGCAACGAGACGAACGCATAGCAGTTGGTTGCCGCGGCGGTCTGCTCGGAGAGCCCGACGACGGTGAACGGCTCGTCGGCGATCCGGACCCGGTCGCCCAGGCGGACACCGTTCTTGGCGGCCAGCACCCGATCCAGCACCACCTCGCCGGGCCCGGTGATGGTGCGTCCTTGAGCCAGCGACCAGGGGCCGCCCACACCGGTTTTGGTGTCGTAGCCGACCACGAAATAGGCGGTGTGGGTGCCGTTGTGCACGAAGTCGGACGGTTGGCCGAGGATCGGGTCGGCCGACTTGACGCCCGGGATGGCCAGCAGGCGGCCCTTGCCGTCGGCGGGCAGCCAGGACACCGCCTTGAACATCTGCGAGACGCCGGGCTGGACCACCCAGACCGCCGCCTTGGAATGGTCGATGTAGGTGGTGACCTGGTTGGTGGTGCCGACGAAGATGCCGGAGATCACCAGCACCAGCAGCACGGCAAACCCGACACCCAACACCGAGAACACGAACCGGGCACGCTCGGCGGCGAGGTTTTGGACGGCGAGCATCACCGAGATGCCCCCGCTGGGCGGCCGTGGCCACCGTTGTGGCCGCGATGGAACGCACCCACGCCGCACAGGGGATCGGTTGGCGACGCCCGCCTAGAACCCGGGGCGTGCGGCATCGTCGGCGTGCTGACCGAATCCATGAAATCTCCTTCGGCGGTCCCCGCGACCCGACGCCGCCGGAGGCCCGGATTTGCACACGTCAAGCCCGTAGACGAGGGATCCTGATAAGCCAGGGCATCCGGGTAGGTAGTCGGGTGATCGCAAAGAAAGTTCCCGATGACGTGGCCCACGCACGCAGGTTGGGGCGACTCGACTGCGTTGTGCGTCCGCAGCGATGTTCGCGGTTGCTATCGCGGCCCATGAGCACGCTGGTAGCTTCCCAGCGCACTCCCTACGATCCGACCGAAGATCTACTCTGTTCGATATAGATCTACTTTGTTCGATCTCGGAGGGAGGCAGCGGCATGACCACAAGGGACGGGCGGGCAAGGCCGCCGCGGGTGGCACCGCTGCGAGACTCCGTCGAACCGCCACCGCTTCCCACCATCGCCGGCGGGTGGAAGACGGTGCTGGCCGACCCACCCTGGCGGTTCACCAACCGGACTGGCAAGGTCGCACCGGAGCATCGCAGGCTCGATCGCTACTCCACGTTGGATGTTGCCGCGATTTGCAGCATTCCCGTATCAGATGTCATCGCTCGCGACTCTCATCTGTACCTGTGGGTTCCCAATGCGTTGCTGCCCGAAGGCCTGCGTGTCATGGAGGCGTGGGGATATCGCTATGTGTCCAACGTGATCTGGGCGAAGCGACGAAAGGACGGCGGTCCCGATGGCCGCGGCGTCGGGTTCTACTTCCGCAACGTGACCGAGATAATCCTGTTCGGTGTTCGTGGAAGCATGCGGACCCTGCCGCACGCGAGAAGCCAAGTCAACATGATCGAAACCCGGAAGCGCGAGCATTCGCGCAAGCCAGACGAACAGTATTCGCTGATCGAGGCGTGCTCGCCCGGGCCCTACCTAGAGTTGTTCGCACGTCACCGGAGACCGGGCTGGACGGTCTGGGGCGATGAAGCGGCGGAGAACGTGACGCCGCGCGGTCGTGTGCACAAGGGCTACGCGGGCGGTGCGATTGAGGTGCCGCGCCTGGGCAAGCACGTGCGCCTCGACCCGGCTACCGCCGAGTGTGTCGGCAAGGAGCTACGCATCCGGTACGAATCCGGCCAGAGCATCCGCCAGATTCGCGATGACACCGGCTACAGCATTACGCGGGTGCGTAGCCTGCTGCGAAACGCCGGTACAACCTTCCGAAGTCGCGGTGGGCAGGAAGGCGGGCAGCCGTAAGCTCGTGGAGTGCACACTGACGGGCCCAGCAGGGGTGCGCGCGTGGCCGTGCTGGCGGTTGGTTTTCTGGTCCTCTGCGGGGCGGTCGCCGGCTACGGCCTGATCTCTGGCCCCCGCCGCTACGCGCAGGCCGGCAATCCGTACCCCGGCGCGTTCCTCTGCGCCGCCGAGCCACTCGGATTCTTCCTCGCCTCGCTGTCAGCGGCGTTGTGTCTTGGCGCGCTGGCATTCGTGGTGATCGCAGCGCGGCCGGAGCCAGACGGCTTGATCGACGCCGCAGCCTTCCGGATTCACCTTGTGGCAGAACGTGTTTCCATCGCCTGGCTGGTGCTTGCGGCAACGATGGTGGTATTTCAGGCGGCGCACGACTCCGGTGTGGGGCCGGCAAAGGTGCTGGGTAACGCGGCGCTGCCGGACGCCGTCGCCGTCTCCGAGATCGCCCGCGGGTGGATCGTTTCGGCGATCTGCGCGCTGGTGGTCGCTGTGACGTTGCGCCTGAACACGCGGTGGCTCGGTCACGTCGTGCTGCTGGTTCCCACGGTCGTTGGTGTGGTGGCGATTGCGGTGACCGGTAATACGGGGCAGGGACCCGACCACGACTACACCACGAGCGCGGCGATCGTGTTCGCGGTTGCGCTGGCCGCGCTGACCGGGCTCAAGACCGCGGCGGCGTGGACCGCGGCCGTGCCCGGCCGCGCGGTGCTGGTGGTGCAGGTAGTTTGTGGCGGGCTGGTGCTGGCCTACGGGGCGGTGCTGCTCTATCTCTTGATCCCCGGCTGGGAGATGGGCTCGGATTTCGCCCGCCTTGGTCTGCTGGCGGGGATTCTCGTGGTGCCGGTGTGGTTGGCCGACTGCTGGGGGTTGGTTGTCCGGCCGCTCGGTGGCGGGAACGCCGTCGCCACGCTGGCCATGATGGCGGCCCTGGCGGCGGTCGCCGCGATGGCCGTGCAAACCGCGCCGCGGTTCATCACGCACGCGTTCACGGCCTGGGATGTGTTCCTCGGCTACGCGTTGCCGAAACCGCCGACCGTCGTCAACGTGCTGACCGTGTGGCGCTTTGACGGCTTGGTCGGAACCGTCGGTGTGGTGCTTGCGATCGGGTACGTGGTGGGTTTCGTCGGGTTGCGCCGCCGCGGCAATACCTGGCCGGTGGGCAGGCTGGTGGCCTGGCTGATCGGTTGCGCCGCGCTGGTGTTCACCAGCGGCTCGGGCATGCGGGCATACGGGTCGGCGATGTTCAGCGTCCATATGGCCGAACACATGACGCTGAACATGTTCATTCCGGTGCTGTTGGTTCTGGGCGGCCCGGTGACGCTGGCGCTGCGGGTGTTGCCGGCCGCGGGTAGCGGAGGGCCGCCCGGGCCTCGCGAGTGGCTGACCTGGCTGCTGCACTCGCGGGTGACGACGTTCTTGTCACATCCCGTCACGGCGTTCGTCCTATTTGTGGCCTCGCCCTATGTGGTCTATTTCACGCCGCTGTTCGATACCTTGGTCCGCTATCACTGGGGCCATGAGTTCATGGCGATCCATTTCCTGCTGGTCGGGTATCTGTTCTATTGGGCGATCATCGGCATCGACCCGGGGCCGCGCCGGCTGCCCTACCCGGGTCGCATCGGGCTGTTGTTCGCGGTGATGCCCTTTCACGCCTTCTTCGGAATTGCGCTGATGACCATGGCATCACCGGTGGGCGCCACGTTCTACCGTTCGGTCGATCTGCCCTGGTTGCCCAGCATCATCGCCGACCAGCATCTCGGCGGTGGAATCGCTTGGAGCTTAACGGAATTGCCGGTCATTGTGGTGATTGTCGCGCTGGTTACCCAGTGGGCGCGCCAAGACCGCAGGATTGCATCCCGTGAGGACCGGCATGCCGATAGCGATTACGCCGATGACGAGCTGGAGGCCTACAACGCGATGCTGCGCGAGTTGTCACGGATGCGCCGCTAGTCGACAACGGTGAAGTTACCGACGCCGGTCAACGCCGCCTGAACCTGTTCGCGGGTCAGTTCTACATCGGTCGAAATCCGCACCGTGGATGCGCCGTTGGTGTCCAGGTCTATGCTGACCGAGCCGACGGGCCCCAGCGCGGTGAGCGCGGTGGTGACGGTCTCCACGCATCCCTGACACTGCAGTCCGTCGACGGAAAAGGTCTGTTCAGCCATGCGCCGATGCTACGGGTGGGAAACAAAATTACGGAGCCGCAGGCTGTTTGACACCACGAAAAACGAGGAAAACGCCATGGCGGCGCCGGCGATCAGCGGGTTGAGCAGGCCGGCAGCGGCAATCGGGATCGCCGCGACGTTGTAGCCGAAGGCCCAAATCATGTTCAGCCGGATCGTGCGCATGGTCGCCCGGGCCAGATCCAGTGCCTGCGGCACAATGTGCAAATCGTCGCGCACCAGGATGATGTCGGCCGCGCCGATCGCGACGTCGGTGCCCCGTCCGATCGCCAGTCCCAAGTCGGCACTCACCAACGCGGGACCGTCGTTGATGCCATCGCCCACCATGGCGACGGTCCGCCCTTGCGCGCGCAGCCGTTGGATCACGTGGACCTTGTCTTCGGGCAGCACATCGGCGAAAGCGGTGTCGACGCCGACCTGAGCCGCCACCGCGTCGGCGGCGGGTCGATTGTCGCCGGTGAGCAGGATCGTCCGCAGCCCGCGTCCACGCAGCGCGGCGACGGCGCCGGCCGCCGAATCCTTGACGGTGTCGGCGATCGTGACAGCGGCACAGGGCGCACCGTCGACAGACACGAAAACCACTGTCTCGCCGCGGGACTCGCCTTCGCGGCGGGCGCAGTCCAGGGTGGGGTCGCAGGGTGCGGACCGGGTAATCCAGGATGGCTTGCCGACTTCGACGCGGTGGTCATCGACCAGGCCCGACACACCGCACCCGGCAATGCTGGCAAAGTCGCTGACCGGACGTGGATCTGGGGATGCGGCGACGATGGCCGTGGCCACCGCGTGCTCGGAAGCCGCTTCAACCGCGGCCGCCAAGGCAAGGACGGCGTCGGGGTCCCGGTCGCCGGTCGTCGTCACGGCGCTCACCGTCAGCTGACCGACCGTCAACGTGCCGGTCTTGTCGAACACCACGGTGTCGATGCCGCGGATGGTTTCCAGTGCCCGGTGACCCTTGATGAAGATCCCCAGCTGCGCTCCCCGTCCGGAAGCCACCATCATGGCGGTGGGAGTCGCCAGTCCCAGCGCGCACGGGCACGCGATTACCAGCACCCCGAGGGTCACCGCGAAGGCGCGATCCGCGTCGGCTCCACCGGCAAGCCAGGCCGCACCGGCGAGTCCGGCGATGACGAAAACCACCGGTACGAACACCGCGGCGATGCGATCGGCCAGGCGCTGCGCGCGGGCCTTTTGCGCCTGCGCCTCCTCGACAAGGCGGACCATCGCGGCGAAGTGGGTGTCGGCGCCGACGGCGGTGGCCTCGATGACCAGGCGGCCGTCCAGCACCACGGTGCCACCCACCACGGGGAAATCCGGGCAGGCGCGCATCGGCTTGGCCTCACCGGTCATCGTGCTCATGTCGATGAACGCCGTGCCGTCGACGACGACTCCGTCCGCGGCGATGGTTTCGCCGGGCCGGGTCACAAAGCGCTGCGCCTTCTTGAGTTCGCCCACCGGCATCACCAGCTCCGCCCCGTCGGCCAGCAACACCGTCACGTTCTTGGCGCCGAGCGCCGCCAGCGCGCGCAGCGCGCCGCCCGCCTTGGATTTTGCGCGTGCTTCGAAGTATCGACCCGCAAGAACGAATACCGTGACGCCGGCGGCGACCTCAAGATAGATCGAGTCGCTGTGCAGAATCGCCGGCCAGATTCCGTGCGTCTCCCGGGGCCGCTGGGCCACCATGACCGTCGACAATGACCAGATGGTGGCGGCCACAATGCCCACCGAGATCAGCGTTTCCATGGACGCGGTCCGGTGGCGTGCGTTGCGCAGCGCAACCGAATGAAAGGGCCACGCGGCCCACATCACGATCGGGGCCGCCAGGGCCGCCAACACGAATCCCCAGCCGGCGAACCGGGCACCGGGCACGATCGCGAACATGGTCGACAGGTCGGCCAGCGGCACGAACAACACCGCCGCGACACATAGCCGGCGCAGTAGGCCGCGGGCATGGTCGGCGTCCGGATCTGGTTGCGCGGCAACGCATTCCTGGTGAGGGGCCGCCCGATAACCGGCCTGCTCGACCACCTCGCACAGCTGGTCGACGGCCATGCCGACGGCGTCGATCGTGGCGACGCGGGTAGCGAAGTTGACCGAGGCACGCACGCCGGGGATCTTGTTGAGCTTCGTTTCGATGCGGCTTGCGCAGGCCGCACATGACATGCCCGAGACGTCGAGCTGGACACGCCGCACGGTACTCAGGTCGGGGTCCCGAACCAGTGGAGCCGCCACGGCCCTCCTCCGATCGGCGTAATTGCACCAGTCAGCCTACAAGTCGCGCACGCGCGGGGACGGGTTCCCTATGCCCGGCCGGGTTGGTGCGCCCGGATGAGCGCGTAGAGCCGCCACCGGCCGGGCACACCCTTGAGTTCACGCTCGCCGCGGTCGGCGAATCGGTGCCGTGATCCGGCGACGATGTCACGCACCGTCGAGGACACCAGCACCTCGCTGCGCCCCGCCAACGCCGCCACGCGGGCGCCGATGTGCACCGTCATCCCGGCGACATCACAGCCCGGGGCGCCGCGCACTTCGACCTCACCCGCGTGAATGCCGACCCGGACCTCGATGCCGAGCGCACCGACCGCGTCGACAATCTCGTCCGCGCAGGCGATCGCGGCACTCGGGCTGGTGAACGTCGCCACGAAGCCATCCCCGGCGGTGTTGACTTCGCGACCGCCGAACCGCTGGATTTCGTGGCGGACGAGGTTGTCGTGGTTGTCCAGCAGATCGCGCCACCGGTTGTCGCCGAGGGAGGCGGCGCGTTCGGTGGAGCCGACGATGTCGGTGAACATGATCGTGGTGAGCACCCGCTCGGCGATGAAGCCGCCGCGCACGCCGGTGATGAACTCCTCGATTTCGTCGAGCAACGCGGCGGTGTCGCCGACCCAGTACAGCGCATCGGCGCCGGGCAACTCGACAAAGCGCGATCCGGTGATGTGCTCGGCGAGGTAGCGGCCATGCCCGACCGGGACGAACGTCGCGTCCACCCGGTGCAGGATCAGCGTGGGTGCGCTGATGTGGGCCAGCGAGTCACGCGCATCGACGTCACGCACGGCGTTGATGAAGGCGCGTGCCATGCTGGGCGACGCCCCCCGGTTGCCCGCCAGATCCCACCACGTGCGGAACGCCTCGTCGCCGGCGACGCTGGGAGCGACGATGCCCAGGACGTCAAAGCCCCGTTCCACCGCATCCGGCTCGATGCCGACGGTAAGGAAAGGCTCGGCGGTGTTCGACTCGGCTCCGATCTGGTAGTCGGGCGCCCGCAGCGCCCGCGCGGAGCCGTTGACGATCACCAGGCCGCGGACCCGGTCGGGGTAGTTGGCGGCGAGCACGAGCGCGGTTGTCGAGGTGAAGCCGGACGCGAACAACGTGGCCCGCTCGCATCCGGCCGCGTCCATGACGGCGATCACGTCCTGGGCCCAGAACCGGGGCCCGAGCCCGTCCAGCGAGGAAACGGGCGAGGACAAGCCCACGCCGCGGTGGTCGAACCGGATCACCCGGCTAAACGACGCCAGCCGCCGATGGAAGCGGTACATCGACGGTTCGGCGTCAACCGTGTCGATCGGGATGGATGGCCCGGGCACCACGAGTAGGTCGCCGGGGCCGTCCCCGAGGACCTGATAGGCGATGTCGAGGTCGCCGCACTTGGCGTAGCGAGTCCGGGGAGCCTGCGCCACGGTTACAGGCTAGTCCTACCGCTCCTCCCGGAACTCCACGTGCCGGCGGACAACCGGGTCGTACTTGGTCAGCGTGAGCCGGTCGGGGTTGTTGCGTCGGTTCTTGCGAGTGACGTAGGTGTATCCGGTGCCCGCGGTGGAACGCAGCTTGACGATCTGCCGAATCTCGTTGCGCGCCATCAGCTGCGCTGACCGGATCGGCCCGGCCGCCGGCGAAGTCGCGCGACGACCGCTTCGATGCCGTCGCGGTCGATGATTTTGATGCCCTTGGCGCTGACCCGCAACGTGATGGAGCGGTCCTCCGACGGCAAGTAGTAGGTCTTGCGTTGCAGGTTGGGTGACCAGCGCCGCCGGGTGCGGCGGTGCGAGTGTGACACGGCATTGCCGAAACTCACTGTGCGGCCGGTGACTTGGCAGCGTGCGGACATGACTGGCTCCTAGCGACCATTATTGAAAATCATTTTCGACAAGCTCGGCAGCACACTGTACCCTGACGCCAGACTTAATGACAATCGTTTTCAATAAGGGGTAGTGATGCGGACTCGTGTGGTGTTGGTGGCGGGACAGGGCGATACCGACGTGGTGACGGGGACACTACTGCGCCAACCGGGGACGGTGGTGGTCGAGCACCGCTTCGACGGACACGTGATACGACGAACAACCATCACGTTGACCCGTGGTGAATTGACCAGTGTCGAAGACGTTTTGGAGGTGGCACGGGGGTGCGTGTCGTGCACCATCCGCAACGACCTGCTGGTGCTGCTGCGCAAGCTGCACCGCCGCGGCAACGTGGATCGGATCGTCGTGCACCTGGCGCCGTGGCTGGAGCCCGAACCCATATGCTGGGCAATCAACCACGTCCGCATCCGGGTCGGACCCGGGTACCCCGACGGACCGGCCGCCCGCGACGTGCGGATCGCCGGTGTGCTGACCTGTGTGGACTCCGCCAGGTGGCTGGGACAATCCCTCGGCGACGACCAATTGCCCGACGGCCGCACCGTGGCCCAAGTGACCGTCGGCCAAGCCGAGTTCGCCGACCTGCTGATGCTGACCCACCCGGAGCCGGCCACGTTGGCGGTCTTGCGCCGCCTTGCCCCACGCGCGCGCATCACCGTCGGCGTCGATCGCGTCGAACTTGCGCTGGCGAACCTGGACAGCGATTCCCGTCGCGGTCGCAGCGAGAATCCGCACGCCCCGCTGCTGGCGGGGTTGCCTCCGCTGGCGGCTGACGGCCAGGTTGGGATTGTCGAGTTCAATGCCCGCCGCCCATTTCACCCCGTGCGCCTGCATGCCGCCGTCGATCTGCTGCTGGATGGGGTGATCCGCACGCGTGGCCGGCTGTGGCTGGCCAACCGGGCCGACCGGGTGATGTGGCTCGAATCGGCCGGTGGCGGCTTGCGGGTCGCGTCGGCGGGCAAGTGGTTGGCGGCCATGGATTCCTCGGAGGTGGCCTACGTCGACCCGGAGCGACGGTTGTTCGCCGAGTTGATCTGGGACTATCGGTTCGGCGACCGGCACACCGCCATGACGGTCTTGGTATGCGGCGCCGACCCCGCCGACATCACCGGTGCGTTGAACGCCGCATTGCTCAATGATGAAGAGCTGGCCTGTCCGCAGACCTGGCCCAGCTACCAGGATCCGTTCGGCGACTGGCACCACGATCCGTGCCACGAAATGCCCGACGGCGCCGGGGAATTGTCGGCGCACCGCAACGGTGACGAGGAACCCGGATGAAACCCGGTATCCATCCCGACTACCACCCGGTGGTATTTCAGGACGCCAACACGGGCGCCCTGTTTCTCACCCGCTCAACGGCAACCAGTTCGCGCACCATCGAGCGGAGAACGGCCTCAGGGGTGCACAGCTTTCCGCTGGTGGTGGTCGAGGTGTCCGCCGATTCCCACCCGTTTTGGACCGGCAGTCAACGCACCCTGGGCACCGCTGGCAGGGTGGACAGGTTCTACCGGCGATACGGTCAGCGGCCATAGTCTTCGGCGCGGGTTAGCCGTCGCTGGACCGTGATTCAGATGCCAAGCAGCCGCCCAGCGTTGGTGTGGGCAATCTTCTCACGTCGCCGAAACCCAGCGTGGCGCGCTCGAACGCCCGGACGGCCTCCTGCGACGACTTGCAGGGATAGTCGAGTCCAAGCTTTCGCCGACCGGTTCGTCTGCGTGGTGCCAAGCGACAACTGGTGAACCCGCCACCCTGGACGCATTCGACGCTCAACCACAGCCTGCCCTGAGCGGCGGTGATGACCATGGGTCAGAATGGGCCAAGACGGTCGAACGCAATGGGGGGACGCAGCCCATGAATCTGGTGGCGCAGGCGATCGACAGATTCGTCAACCCGGCGCGGACATCCGATCCCGACAAGCTACGAAGCGCCGTCTCCGGCAAGACCGTCCTGGTGACCGGCGCGTCCTACGGGATCGGAGAGGCCACCGCCCGCAAGCTGGCCGCCGCCGGTGCCACCGTGCTGATCGTGGCCCGATCGGCCGACAGGCTCGACGACGTGGCGGCGGCGATCAACGCCGGCGGTGGACACGCGGTCGGCTATCCGGCCGATCTCACCGACGAGACCGCCGTCAGCGTGCTGACCAAACACATCACCGAAAACCACGGGCCGCTCGACATGGTGGTGAGCAATGCGGGCAAGTCGTTGCGCCGATCGCTGCATGAGCAATACGACCGGCCGCATGACTTTCAACGCACCATCGACATCAATTACCTGGGACCGATCTGGCTGCTGCTCGGGGTCCTCCCGGCGATGCGGGAGCGCGGCCGCGGGCACATCGTGAACGTTTCCAGCGTCGGCGTGCGCGTCGTGCCCGGCCCGCAATGGGGGGCTTACCAGGCGTCCAAGGGGGCCTTCGACCTTTGGCTGCGCAGCGTGGCACCCGAACTGCATGCCGACGGTGTGGACGTGACATCGGTGTATTTCGCGCTGGTCCACACCCGGATGATCGCGCCCACGCCCCTGCTGGAACGGCTTCCCGGCTTGTCTGCGGATGAGGCCGCCGACACCATCGCCAAGGCGATCATCGAGCGGCCCCGTACGGTCGAGCCGCCCTGGCTGTGGCCCGCGGAGTTGGCCTCGGTGCTGCTGGCCGGCCCGGCGGAGCGCGCGGCCCGGCTGTGGCACCACCGGTTCTTTGTCTCCGGCACCGGGAAGGGATGACGATGACGACGGCCAGCGCGTTGAGTGCGACGGTGCGGGCGCTGTGGTGTTCGGGACTGCTCGGTCCGACCAATCCGGTCGCGGCGTTGCGCACGGTCGGTGAGATCTTTCGGGGTGGCACGAATCTCTACACCTTGCTGGCGATCGCGGCGGCGCGCTATCCGGACCGGGCCGCGATCATCGACGACGACGGCGCGCTCACCTACCGCGAGTTGCGGTCGATGACCGAATCGGTTGCCCACCAGCTTTGCCGCGCGGGTGTCGGCGCCGGGCAGGCGGTGGGCGTGATGTGCCGCAACGGACGCAATTTCGTGACCGCGGCCTTCGGCGCGGCCCTGGTGGGCGCCGATGTCGTGCTGGTCAACACCGAATTTCGGAGCGCCGCGCTTACCGGGGCGATGGTCGCACATCAGATCCAGACGATGGTCTGCGACGGCGAGTTCACCGACCGAGTGCGCCGATCCGACCAATCTGTCCGGACGTTGGATCCGGGCCAAGCGCAGCAACGGGATTCGCGACCCAAGGTGGCATCGCCGGGTCGAATGGTGCTGCTCACCTCGGGCACCACCGGTGTGCCCAAGGGGGTGCCGCGCACCCCCCGGATGAGCTTCGGCATGGGTGTCGGGGTGACGATCCTGGAGCGCACCAAGCTAGCGGTGGGCTCACGAGTTGCGCTGGCAGTGCCGATGTTTCACGGCTTGGGGTTGGGCATATTGCTGCTCACCGTGGGCCTGGCGGGCACGGTGCTGACCCGTCGACGCTTCGACGCCGAAGCCACCCTCGCGCAGGCTTCGCTGCATCGCGCCGATGCGATGACCGCCGTGCCGATCATGCTGGCGCGCATCCTGGACCTGCCCCAACACGTGCGTGCGCGTAACCCGGTGCCCGCCCTGCGAGTGGTGATATCCAGCGGCGACCGGCTGGACCCCAGCCTGGCGCGGCGGTTCATGGATGCCTACGGCGACGTCCTGTACAACCTGTATGGCTCCACCGAGGTCGGCATCGGCGCGCTGGCCACGCCGGCCGAGATCCGACGCACCCCGGAAACGGTGGGCAGACCGGTCCTGGGGTGCCCGGTGCGCATCTTCAACAAAAGGGGCAGGCCGGTCGGGCCGCGGGTGATCGGTCGCATCTTCGTCGGGGGCGAGCTGACCTGCGAGGGGCACTCCGACGGCGACGCCAACACCGTCATCGAGGGCATGAGCAGCACCGGCGACCTGGGCTATCTCGACGAATCGGGTCGGCTGTACGTCGTAGGCCGCGAGGACGACATGATCGTCTCCGGCGGCGAGAACGTCTATCCTCGCGCGCTGGAAAACGCCCTCGCCGAACATCCCGCGGTCGCCGAGAACACGGTCGTCGGTGTTCCCGACGAGCAGTTCGGCCACCGGTTGGCCGCCTACGTGGTCCTGCGGCCGCGGCCGGAGGTGGACGTGACCGGGTTGCGGGAGTACCTGAAAGACAAGGTTTCTCGCTTCGAACAGCCAAGGGACATCCACATCGTCGCTAGCATCCCGCGCAATCCCGCCGGCAAGGTGCTCCGCCGTGAGCTGTCGAGCCGGGGGCTTCAGCTCTGATCGGGCGGCAGCGCACCGAGCGTTTTGGCCAACCACTTGGGCGCCAGCACGGAGGCGGCGGTGGCCCCGGCGGTGGCGGTGAACACGCCCGACCACGCGACCGGCCCTAGCGGCGTGCATCCGAAGAACTGGCTAAGGACCGGGGTTTGGATGATCCCGATCAAGACACCGGCGCTGCCCAGCGCGGTGGCTAGCACGAGCGGGCTGTGCCGCCGAGTCAGCAGGGTCTGCGCGAGCTGCGTGGTCACCAGGGCGGTCAGTCCCATCGTTGCCGTGCGTCGTTCGGTGCCCGGCGTCCAGCGTCCGATGGCCCAGGCCGCCGTGGCGCCGGCGGCCGTGACGACGCCGCGGTTGACGATCTGGCGCATCAGTGGCGCGTCCAACGAGGGCGGCGGCGCGGTCAAGACGGCGCGCTGGCGCGCCCGCCGCACCTCCTCGATCTCGTCGTCGCTGCGATCCGTGTCCTCCTCGGGATCGTCATACTGCGAGGTGATCGCGACGGCTAGCGCGGGGAACATGTCGGTGAGCAGGTTCACCAGCAGCAGTTGCCGGGTACCCACCGGTGCCCGCCCGGTCCCCAACGCCGTGCCGATGATGGTGAACAGCACCTCGCCGACGTTGCCGCCGACCAGAATCGTGACCGCATCACGCACCCCGGCCCACATGCTGCGGCCCTCGACCAGCGCGTCGAGCAGCACGCCCAGGTCATCATCGGTCAAGACGATGTCGGCGGCCCCACGCGCGGCCGACGACCCGCGACCGCTCACCCCGATGCCCACGTCGGCCATCCGGATGGCGGCCGCATCGTTGGCGCCGTCGCCCACCATTGCGGTCACCCGCCCGCAACGCTGCAGCGCCGCCACGATCTGCACCTTCTGCTCCGGGCTGACCCGGGCAAAGACTTGCACGTCGGCGGCGAGTTTGGCGCGCCCCTCCTCGTCGAGGCCGGCCAGCTCGGCGCCGGTCACCACGCGCACATCCGCCGGCAGGCCCAACTGGCGGGCGATCGCCCGGGCGGTTACCGGATGATCCCCGGTGATCAGCACGACGTTGCGGTTGGCGTCCACCAGCTCTTCGATCAACGGCCGCGCGGATTCCCGTGCGGTGTCAGCCAACCCGACGTAGCCCAGCAATTCGAGGTCCTGCGCGGCTTCGTCGACGGCATCGGCATCGGTGGCGTCATCGTCGGTGGCGCTCGTGTCCCAGGGGCGCTGCGCCACCGCCAGCACCCGCAAGCCCTGCTCGGCGAGGTGGTGCACCACAGCCTCCGCACGCTGGTGGTCGGCGTCCGGATCGGCGAACCGGCAGCGCGGCAGGATGGTTTCCGGAGCACCCTTGAGCATCAGCGTCGGCGCCCCGCCGGTGCCCGTGGTGCCGATAGCGGCGGCGAAGCCACGACTGGACTCGAACGGCACTTCGGCGAGCACCGTCCACTCCGAATCACCCTGGCTGCTCAGCGAACTCGCGGCGGTGAGGATTGCCTCGTCGGTGGCGTGCGCGTGCCCCTGACCGTCGTGGGGCTGCGTGGACGCACGCGCGGCGGCCCGCAGCACCGCGATGGAGCCCGGATCGGAGGCCGGCGGCAGCGGGTCCCCCGCCGCACTGCCGCCCGGTACGGCGCACACGACGCGCAACCGGTTCTCGGTCAGCGTGCCGGTCTTGTCGAAACAGATGGTGTCGACCCGGCCCAACGCTTCGATGGTGCGGGGCGAGCGCACCAGCACGCCGTGCTCGGTGAGCCGCTGGGCGGCGGCCAGCTGGGAGAGGGTGGCCACCAACGGCAGGCCCTCCGGAACCGCCGCCACCGCGATGGCGACGCCGTCGGCGACAGCCTGGCGCAGCGACGCGCGGCGCGCCAACGCCAACCCGGTGACCGCCGCGCCACCGGCGAGCGTCAGCGGGAGGACCTTGCCGGTCAGTTCCCGCAGCCGGGCTTGCACCCCGGCCGAGGCTTCCACGTGGGCGACGGCCGAGATCGCCCGGTGGGCGGCGGTGCCGACCCCGGTGGCCACCACGATCGCGCGGGCATGTCCGGCGACGATCGTGCTGCCTTCGAACAGCATGCTGGCCCGGTCGGGGTCGTTGACGGCCACCGGCTCCTCCTGCTTGTCCACCGGCAGCGACTCACCCGTCAGGAAAGACTCGTCGACTTCGAGGTCCTCGGCCACCAACAGGCGGGCATCCGCCGGGACCACCTCCGGCGCGGCCAGGTCGATGACATCGCCGGCCCGCAGCGACTTCGCGGACACCGTGACCGTGCGGGTGGCGTGTCGGGCCGCCTCCAACCGGCGCCGGGTCGTCGCCACCGCCGGGACCACGACCCGGCGCACGAGCTGGTCTTGCTCGGCGAACAACTCCGCGGCCGCCGCCTCGGCCCGCAGCCGTTGCACCCCACCGGTGACCGCGTTGACCGTCATCACGCCCGCGACCAGCAACGCATCGATGTTGCTGCCGACGATGGCGGATGCCGCGGCGCCGACCGCCAGGATCGGGGTGAGCGGATCGGCCAGTTCGTGCCGGGTGGCCACCGCCAGCCGCGCCAGGGCTTGTGCCGGGCCGCGCAGCGGCGCCACCACGGGTTCGTAGGACAGGTCGTCCAGGATGCGTCGCCAGGCGGGGACGCCGGGCTCGGCGGCCAACGGTCGCGCGCCGCCGGCCAGCCGCGAGTAGACGATCTCCGGGTCCAGCGCATGCCAGGCGGTCAGCGGTTGCGGGGTGGGGTCGGGCAGTCGCAGCACCTTGCTGGCCGACCAACTTCCCGCCACCAAGGCCGTCGCCGCGGCCGCATTGACCGGATTGAACCAGCGGCGGAAGCTCAGCGGGCTGGTGCCGGTGTCTTTCTCCCCGGTGACCAGCAGCAGCCCGGCCAGCGTCGTGCCGCCCTGAGCCAGGTGCACGGCCGACTGGCTGGCGGACCGGGCGACGGGAATCGCCGACAAGATCCGCACCGCCGCGGCCAGGTCGGTGCCGGTGATGATGTCGGCGGTCCATGGTGTCGCGGCGCGTGGATCGTCGAGGGCGACGCCGACATCGGCGATGGCCAGCGCGGCCAAGGTGTCGGTGGAGGCGAAGTCCCGGTGCAACGCCGTGACCAGCAGCACCGGTCCGCGATCCGTCCGCAGATCACGCACCAGCTGCAGCAGCGGGGTACCAGGCGGATGCGTGGCACCGACGCTGGCCGACAGATCTTGGGTGCCGGCGACATGACGCAAGACCACTCGGGCTCCGGTTCGGTGCGCGGTCTGCAGCAGCGCGACCGCGTACGGGTCGACCTCCCAGCCGACCTTGACGCTGCCCACCCGTTGACCGTCGACCACCAAGTCGGCGTGCTCGACACCCTGCGCCGGTGTCGCCGACGGGCCTTGGGAGGCAACCCATCTCAGCCGCGCGCCGGTGGCCGGCAACTCGTCGGGGTCGGGTTCGGGTGCCTCCTCGCCGTGCAGCAGCGCGTCGGCAACCTCGTAGACGCGGTCGTCGTCCCAACCGGGTACGTCTCCCTCGGCATGCAGCACAGCGCGGTGGTCACCGCGCAGCGCGGCGCCGTCGATGACGATCACCTGCACCCGATCCAGGCGGCGCAGCGCGCCCGGATCGAGCACCAGTTGCCCGGCGTTTGCCAGGCCGCGGCCCAGCACCGCGGCGAACGCCTGCCGACCCATGTGCGCCGCGCGGGGCACCCCGGCCAGGATCGCCCCGGCCGCGTCCTCGGTGCCGCCGCCGGCCAGCAACGCACCCGCCGCGGCGATCAACGAACCGTTGGCCGCCGAATCGGCGTAGCTCTCCACCGGCCCCTTCATCCACCCTTTTTCGGCGTCGATCGCGGCGTCGATGGATCCACCGACCACCACATGGGAAGCCTCGCCCGCCGCCGCGGCCGCCCAACTGTGCCGCGGCTCATGCGATTTCGCCCCGGATGACGAGATGACGGGGACCACCGGGGCTTGCGGCCGTTTCGGGGAGGCCAGCTGGGGTTCCCGTTCTTGCCAGACCCGACGATGAGCCGCCGCCTCGGAGATTTGCATGCTGCGTTGCACCAGATCCAGCAGCGGTGTGCCGACGGCCTGGGTTAGCCCGTTGGCCGCCGCCGTCGTGGCGGCGAGCGCAATATCGGTGCCCACTCGACCCAGCCGGGATTCCAGCAGGGACACCATTCGCGGTTGATGATTGATCAGGGCGACCGCGGCCCGGGTGGTTTGCGGTGCGGCCGGCAGTCGGGCGACCCAGCCGGTCAGCGCGGCGGCCATCGCCATCAGATCCATCGCCGCGACGGTCAGCGGCAGCAGAATCGCCAACGGGTTGCCCGGGTCGGCGAATGGTGCGGAGTTGGGCGCCGGCCCCGGCGCCGTCAGGAGTATGTCGGCGGCCACGGCCGAAACCGTCGCCCGCACCTCGTCCAACACGGTGTCGCTGTCTGCGTCGTCGTCAAGTTGGACCACCAGCCGACCCAACGCGCCCTCGACGTGGGCCTCGGCCACGCCCGGGATCCGACGGACCGGCTCTTCGACCACCGCCGCATGCTCGTGCCAGCGCGGGAAGGGCAGCAGCGGGTCCAGATCGAAATGCACGCGCCGCCCGCTGTGCCACCGCACGGGCGGCTTGATGCGGTCGGGCGATCCCTCGCGGAACCCGGCCATCCCGATCGCTCGGCCCGTCGTTTGGGCCATCGACTGCAGAACCGGCCCGGCTAACTCCATCACCGGGCTGGCCAGCATCTGCATCGCGCCGGCGGCGCCAGCCGCACCTTGCACGCCGGCCTGCACTACCTGTGTCGCTACACCGGTCACGCCGGCGAACAGATTGACTACTGGGCCGGCGACACCCGGAATCTTCATTTGTCACCCTTCAACCGCGTCTACCGCACCTATACTTCCGGCGTCGTACGGACCTGTCCAATACACCCATAGACAGGCGGCGCGCCGCGGCGCTCGCCGCCGCCGACCTTGCACCCCTGCCCCGGACCGCCCGCGCCTGGTAGCGCGGTGAGCGCGATCTGCCGGCACCGCGACAACGGCTCGCGTGTGTGTCGGCGGGATGGGTTGGCGCCTTCATGCGTTTCGGTGACCGGGTGTTCCGTACCTACTTCATCAATAACCGTGGCGGCGAGGCGCTGGGCACCACCGGGAGCTTCCTGGACATGACGGCACTGGGGCGTCAGGAGGAATGGGAGGACTCGCCGGAAGGCCATCCGCAGACCTCGCCGTACGAGTGGTGGAACTGGCACGACGCGTAGGGCCAGGGGTGAGCCGTCGCGCCGGTCGGGTGAACCCCGGCCGGACGATCGCAAGAGCCCGTGACCGTCGCGCGTCGGCACGAAGTAACCAGCGAACGGCTGCGCACCGCGAAACCCGGACCGACAAATCGGCTCAGGAAACTCGACTACAAGATTCGGTGGTTGGCCCTGCCGACGTGGTACCCGGTCGGGAAGGACTTCTCGATGACCTGCAGCTGGTGGTTGACTCTCGATTCCAGTTCGAGGACCACGCAGCTGTCGCCGACGGCCTTCGACTCCAGAACGATGTACCGCTGACCGCCATCGGTGATCGGGTCGCCTGAGTGCAGGTCTTCGACAGGTACCAACTCGGGGGTTCCGTGTGAGTCCACGCGAATCACAGTAAGCCACGTCGGCCAGCCAAGGGAACACCCACGCGTGAGGTGTCGCGCCCTGATCCCGGCGCGGTGCGGGTGAGACCGTGACAGGCGGCTGGTTCCGGGCGTCGCCCGCAGGTGCGCCGAGTCTCGGGAGGCGAGTTCCCGCAGAACATCGCCACTCGCTCACGAGCATTGGGCCGGGTGGAGCTCAACGGTGCCGGGCCGCGGCGTGCGCTGACCGGCCAGGTGTTGCCGCCGCTGTTGACGGCCACCGCCGAAGCCCAACGCGCCGGCCACCTCGGACCCGATTCCGTAGGCCCACCGAATTTTGGGTGCAGGCCTCTGCGTGTCTCCCAAAGGTCGGTGGCTTTCGCGGCTAAGCTTGCCGGGGTCACGAGGAGGGGTAGCGACGTATCGGCAGCAACTACGGCGGCGGGCGACACGGCGGTCGGGGCGCACGAGCAGCGGGCACTGAACCGAGCGGAATCAACCCCGTCCCGGCGCGTTCCGCTCGACGGCCCCGATGGGTGGCCCCGGTGCGTCATGCCGGCCGGCTGGCGTTGCGGGACCAACCGGAGCGGCGCAGCGTCATTCCCGCGCTCGACGGCCTTCGGGCGGTAGCTGTCGCGCTAGTTCTCGCCGGCCATGGCGGCATCCCGGGTGTGGGCGGCGGCTTCATCGGCGTCGACATCTTCTTCGTCCTCAGCGGATTCCTGATCACCTCGCTGCTGCTCGACGAGCTGGGCCGCACCGGCCGCATCGACCTCGCCGGGTTTTGGATTCGCCGAGCGCGCCGACTGTTGCCGGCACTGGTCCTGATGGTGCTCACCGTGGCCGCGGCACGCGAACTCTTTCCCCATCAAGGCCTTACCGGGTTGCGTAACGACGCCATCGCTGCCTTCCTTTGGGTCGCCAACTGGCGGTTTGTGGAGCAGCAGACCGACTATTTCACCCAGGGCGCTCCACCCTCGCCCCTGCAACACACCTGGTCGCTGGGGGTGGAGGAGCAGTACTACATTGTCTGGCCACTGTTGCTGATCGCGGTGACCCTGCTGTCGGCGGCCCGCGCCCGACGCTACTTTCAGCGAGCCACCCTAGGCGGGGTTCGGTTCGCCACCTTCGTGATCGCCACCCTCGGCGCATTGGCTTCCGCAGCGGCCGCCATCGCCTTCACCTCGGACGCCACGCTCGATCGGATCTACTTCGGCACCGATACCCGAGCGCAGGCGTTGTTGGTCGGTGCCGCGGCATCGGCCCTGCTGGTGCGGGATTGGCCGGCGCTGAACCGCGGGTGGTGTCTGATCCGAACCCGGTGGGGGCGGCGGGTCGCCCGCTCGCTGCCGGTCGGTGGGCTGGCCGGGCTGGCGGCGATTGCCCACCACGCGACCGGCGGCGCGAGCGTGTTCCGCCAGGGTCTGTTGATCGCGGTGGCGATGTCCGCGGTCCTCGTGGTCGCCCCGGCGGCGATGGAGCAACGTGGGTTGGTGGCCCGCATGCTGGCCTGGCGCCCGTTGGTCTGGCTGGGCACCATCTCGTACGGCGTCTATCTGTGGCACTGGCCAATCTTTCTGGCGCTCAACGGGGAACGCACCGGTTGGACCGGCGTCGAACTGTTCGCAGCTCGGTGCGCCGTCACGGTGGCGGTGGCCTACGCGTCGTGGTGGCTCATCGAACAACCCATCCGCCGCTGGCGACCCGAGCGGGTGCCGCTGTTGCCACTGGCGGCCGCCACCGTCGCGACCGCCGCCGCGGTGACGGTGCTGGTCGTCCCCGTCGGTACCGGACCCGGGTTACGGGAGGTCGGCCTTCCGCCCGGGGTGTCGGCGGTGGCCGTGGTGTCGCCATCGCCGCCGGGAACCGGCCAGCCGGCGCCGGAACCCGGGCCGCGAGATCCGAACCAGCCGTTCACCGTTTCGGTATTCGGTGATTCCATCGGGTGGACGTTGCTGCACTACCTTCCGCCGACGCCAGGATTCAGGTTCATCGACCACACAGTCATTGGCTGCAGCCTGGTGCGCGGCACACCATATCGGTACATTGGCCAGACCCTGGAGCAGCGGGCGGAATGCGATGGCTGGCCGGGCCGGTGGTCTGCGCAGATCAGCCAGGACCGGCCGGACGTGGCGTTGCTGATCATCGGTCGTTGGGAGACCGTCGACCGCGTCAACGAGGGAAGGTGGACCCACATCGGCGACCCGACCTTCGATGCGTACCTCAAGGTCGAGCTGCAACGAGCGCTGAATATCGTGGGCTCCACCGGCGTTCGGGTGATGGTCACGACGGTGCCCTACAGCCGGGGTGGTGAGAAGCCCGACGGCCGCTTGTACCCGGAAGACCAACCCGAGCGGGTGAATCAATGGAACGCCATGTTGCGCGACGCGATTGGCCGGCGTCCCAACGCCGGCGTCATCGATCTGAACAAAAAGCTATGCCCCGACGGGGTTTACACACCCAAGGTCGACGGCGTCAAGGTACGCAGTGACGGTGTCCACCTGACCCCGGAAGGCGTGAAATGGCTGCTGCCGTGGCTTGAAGAGTCGCTGCGGTAGCCGCCAATTCGCGGGCCCAGCAGCACCGCCGCCGCCCGACCGCAGGCGCTGCCGCAACCGGTGGATCCGGCGATGCGTCGGCCATGCTTGCCGGGTAGGCCCGTCGTTTGACGTGCCGCGGCCCCGGTGGAACCATGGATACGCGGGCACTTCGCTCAGCGAGGCGCCTACCAGCCGAAACCTCGGGAGGAACGCGTTCGACGGCTCGCCCGCCGGGTCATTCGCTTCCGGTTCCCTACAGGTGAAGGTGGCGACACCCGCGGGTGTCCTGGCCGTGAGGAGGTGAGGGCGAGATGAGTCCCAGCGATAGTTCCTATCCGAAATCCGTCTTGTCCCGATCCGGCACCGGCATCTATCGCGTCGGCTGAAATTCTCGGACATTCGCCGTTGGTAGTTCACCGGGCCGACACGCTCTGACTGACGCCAATCGGGCCTCCGAGAGGAGCAAATCATGGCTTTTGTTGTTGCACAACGAGTCACCCGTGTCACAGGTAGCGGGCGGTCGTTGCTGCGTGCGGGTCGGCGCCTGACGGACAGGTTGCGCGCGGCGCGCAACCTGACCGCCGAGCGCCGTGCCGACCGGTATGTGACGCGGATGCCGATCGCGGTGATCACCGCGTCGTTGGGCGGGCATCCGACGCCCGGTCCACCACGACCGTGAATCTGACGACGGCCCAGCGGCCTTGGATTCAGGCGGTCGCTGCAACAAAAGTGGACGGGTCTGAGAGTAGTCGGTCGAGTTCTTCGGCGGGGGTGCGCCAGCCGAGACGTTTGCGGGGTCGGGCGTTGAGTTCGGCGGCGACGTTGTCGAGGATCCCGGGTCCGTGGAAGGACAGGTCGGTGCCTTTGGGGAAGTACTGGCGAAGCAGGCCGTTGGTGTTCTCGTTGGTGCCGCGTTGCCAGGGGCTGTGTGGGTCGCAGAAGTAGATCGGCAGCCCGGTGGCCTCGGTGATCTTGGTGTGCAGCGCCATCTCGGCGCCTTGGTCCCAGGTCAACGATCTGCGCAGGATTTCGGGGATGTCGGGGATCTTTGCGGTGATGGCCTCGGCGACGGTGGCGGCGGTGTGGTCACCGGGTAAGTGCAGCAGCATCACGAACCCGGTGGTGCGCTCCACCAGGGTCCCTATCGCCGAACCGCTGTTGGCGCCGATGATCAGGTCGCCTTCCCAGTGGCCTGGGATGGCCCGGTCGTCGGCCTCGGCGGGTCGCTCACTGATGTTGACCATGCCTGCCTTGAACCGGTTGCGGTCTTCTATATCTTTGCGGCCCTGCGGTTTTCGTTGCGTCCTTCCGGTGCGCAGCGCGGTCTTGACCTGCCGGGCCAGTTCCCCGCGGGGCTGGACGTACATTGCCTGGTAGATCGTCTCGTGTGACACCCACATCTCCGGATCGTCGGGGAAGTCCTCACGCAGCCGCCCGGCGATCTGCTCGGGGCTGTGCCGCTGCTGCAAGCGTCGCACAACCTCGGCCAACAGCGCCGGTTGGACTCCAGCTTGCGCGCCTTGGGGCGGGCGCGGTTGGCGTCAACGGCGTCCTGGGCGATGCGGGCACGGTACCCACAGCTCGTCGCCCCCCGGCATACCTCCCGACCAATCGTGGATGGATGCCGTCCCAACAGTCGCGCGGCCCCAGCCTGCGTATACCCCGCGACGAGTAGCTCCTCTAATCGGCAACGTTCGACAAACGACATCGACCGCGACGCCGCGTCGGGCTCTTCACCAGCAGGAATAGGTGTTCTCGGCACGTATCCAGCCTGATCGACCCAGCGCAGAGCGGTGTGCTCCGACACGCCGGCGATTACCGCCGCCTGCGTCGGCGTCGCCCCCGTGCGCAGCGCCTCCCAGAATGCATCCCTGACCTCGGCCGAGTACCGGATGCCGTAGTGCTTCGGATTGGTCTGATACCCCGCGGCCTTGGCCCATTTCCGGCCCGTCAAACCCGCCACCCCGGCCACCGTGGCCGCCGCCGTCGGTGATAGCCCCGATTGCAGCGCCTTCCAGAACTTCTCCCGCACCCCATCCGGCACCCGATCCCCCGGACCCCGAAACCCCGTCTGGTAACCCATGCAGCACCAACACCTCTCGGTCAGGTGTTGCAGCGATCACTTGAGGCTAAGGCCGTGTCCTGTCGTCAGTTTCACGGTCGGCGCAACACCGGGAGGGTAGCTAGCCGACCACCTCGATGGGATCGCCGATGGTGACGGCGTTGAAGTACCACGCGGCATTATCCGGGCTTAGGTTGATGCAGCCATGGCTGACATTGGCGTAGCCCTGTGAGTTCACCGACCACGGCGCCGAGTGCACGTAGACACCGCTCGAGGTGACGCGAACCGCGTAATGGGCGGTGATCAGATACCCGTCCGAGGAATTCAGCGGGATGCCGATGGTCCGCGAGTCCATCACGACGGTGCGCTCCTTGGACATGGCGTGAAAGCTACCGATCGGCGTCGGTCGGCTGGGCTTACCCATCGAGGCCGGCATGGTGCGAAGGACTTCCCCGTTTCTGCTGACGGTGAAGGTGTGCGCGGAAATGCTGGCAACCCCCAGGAGTTCATCACCGGTCTCGAAGCCTTCCGTCAGTTCCTGCACGGCCACCGAGATCCGGGCGTGCGGCGGCCAATACCTGTCCGGAACCCACTGCACCACAATGCTATTGATCCACTCGAAACGGCCGGTCATGTTGTGCGGTGAGCTGATGCGGATGCTACGCTCGGCGGCGCGGCGATCGGTCACCGGCGCGCTGAAGCTGACCACCACCGGGTGCGCCACGCCCACCACCGAGCCATTGGCCGGCAACACCGAAGCAACGGCCGGGGTCGGCACCGGTACCGCGACGGCACCGGTCGCGGGGTTGCCCGACCCGGCCGCGGCCAGCGCGGCGATCGCGGCCATAACGAACAGACAACGAACCACTCGACGCATGGCGCTCCCCCTTCGAGATGGTGCGATCAACTCAACGGCATTCTAGTTGCTATCTACCCAGCGCGGGCCGCAGCAAACAAATCCGGCTGTCGATGCGGCCCGGGTCGATCCGGCCTTCCAGCTGGCCATCGGTCGCGACGGTGGCCCGGGCCGCCGCGCCCGACCGCACCGGTCGGTGACGCCGTCCACTGTCTGGTGGGAACCCATCTGCGGCACCGGATTAGCCGCCCGGTAACCTCACCGACACCGGTGCCCGAGAGCCGAGGAGGTGCGGGTGCTCTTCCGCCAGCTGGAGTACTTCGTCGCGGTCGCGCAGGAGCGGCACTTCGCTCGGGCCGCCGAGCGATGTTACGTATCACAGCCCGCGCTGTCCTCGGCGATCGCCAAGCTGGAACGGGAACTCAATGTCACCCTGATCAATCGCGGCCACAGCTTCGAGGGCCTCACCCCCGAGGGCGAGCGGTTGGTGGTGTGGGCCAAGCGAATACTCGCCGAGCACGCCGCGTTCAAGGCCGAGGTGAACGCGGTACGGTCCGGCATCACCGGAACGCTTCGGCTGGGAACGGTGCCGACCGCATCGACCACGGCGTCCCTGGTGCTGTCGGCCTTCTGCTCCGCTCATCCGTTGGCCAAGGTGCAGATCCGTTCCCGGCTGGCGACCACGGAGCTGTACCGGCGGCTGCGCGACTTCGAGCTCGACGCCGTCATCGCGCACCGCGCACCCGCGGACGTGCCCGAGGTGGAGGTGGTGCCGCTCTACCAGGAGCACTACGTGCTGCTATTGCCGGCGGACATGCTGCCCCCGGGTGCGTCGACGCTGGCATGGCCGGACGTCGCTCAGCTGCCACTGGCATTGCTGACACCGGACATGAGCGACCGGCAGATCATCGACGGAGCCTTTGCCGACCACGGCGTCACGGTTAGCCCCCAAGTCGAAACCGATTCGGTCGCATCGCTATTCGCACAGGTCGCAACCGGCAACTGGGCCTGCATCATTGCGCACACCTGGCTGTGGACCACACCGTTGACCGGGCCCATGACCGGTCAGATCCGAGCGGTGGAACTCGTCGATCCGGTGCTGACGGCCCCGATCGTGCTCGCTACCAACGCCGTTGGGCCGGGCTCGCCCGTTGCCCGGGCGTTCATCGGCTGCGCGCAACGGCTCGCGCTGGAGGAGTTCTTCGAGGCCCAGTTGCGCGAAATCACCCGGCGGCGCTGACCCGGTGTGCTCCGGCGGCGGCCGCGCTGGTGGGGTTCAGGCCCGCCAGGTGTCCGCTCTCCACCCCGGCGCCGGGGTCGATTTCGCAGTCGATGATCGCTGGCCGGTTGGCCGCCAGCGACTCGGTCAGCGCGGCGGCCAGCTCGGACGCAGTGGTCACATGATATCCCTTGCCGCCGAAGGCCTCTGCGATCAGCTCGTGATGCGCGCCGGCGTTCAGCACGGTGGGCGCGGGATCCTTGTCGGCGCCGGCGGCGCCGGCGGCGATCTCGTCACCCCGATAGACACCGCCGTTGTTGAGGATCACCACGGTGACCGGCAGCCGGTAGCGGCAAACGGTTTCGACTTCCATGCCGCTGAATCCGAATGCGCTGTCACCCTCGATGGCGACGACCGGCCGGCCGGTCTCCACCGCGGCGGCGATGGCATAGCCCATGCCGATGCCCATCACGCCCCACGTTCCGGTGTCGAGCCGGTGTCGCGGCAACTGCATGTCGATGACGTTGCGGGCCAGGTCCAATGCGTTGGCGCCCTCGTTGACCACATAGACGTCCGGGTTGCGTTGCAGCACACTCCGTATCGCGCCGAGCGCGTTGTAGAACCGCATCGGGTGCGATGCTTCGGCGAGCCGCGCGCGCATCTTGGTGTTGTTTTGCGCCTTGCGATGGGCGAGTTGGCTGGTCCACGCCGGGGGTGTGACGATCGGATGCGCGGCCAGGCCGGCCAGCAGCGCCGCCATCACCGAACCGATGTCGCCATGTAGCGGTGCCGCGATCGGCCGGTTGCTGTCGAACTCCGACGCCTCGACATCGACCTGGATAAACTTGGCGTCGACCGACCATTGTGGCGACTCTCCGTGGCCGAGTAGCCAATTCAGCCGGGCACCGACCAGCAAGACCGCGTCGGCGCACCCGATTGCCAGCGATCGGGCCGCGGCCGCCGACTGCGGATGTGCATCCGGCAGCAGCCCTTTGGCCATCGACATCGGCAGGAAGGGCATGCCGGTGGCTTCCACAAATTCTCGAATCACGTTGTCGGCCTGAGCATATGCGGCGCCCTTGCCCAGCACGATCAGCGGCCGCCGCGCCCGCGCCAGCAGGTCCAGCGCGCGTTCCACCGCCGCCGGTGCCGGCGGCTGCCGCGGAGCCGGGTCGACGAGCCGCCAGACGGTGTCGGCGGCCGCCGAGGCATCCATGGCTTGGCCGAGCACGTCGCCGGGGATGTCGAGATAAACCCCGCCCGGGCGCCCGGAGATCGCGGTGCGGAGGGCGCGAGCGACACCGCGCCCGATGTCCTCGACGCGGCCGATCCGGTAGGCGTCCTTGACGACCGGCCGAGCCACGTTGAGCTGGTCGATCTCCTGGTAGTCGCCGCGCTGCAGGTCCACCACCGACCGCCGGCCGGATCCGGAGATCTGGATCATCGGAAAGCAGTTCGCGGTGGCGTTGGCTAGCGCCGGCAGGCCGTTGAGAAACCCTGGCCCGGAGGTCGTCAGGCACACCCCGGGGCGCGCCGTCAGGAACCCGGCGGCGGCGGCCGCATTGCCGGCGGACGCCTCGTGGCGGAAACCGATATAGCGGATCCCCGACGCCTGGGCGGTGCGGGCGAGGTCGGTGATCGGGATGCCGACGACCCCGTAGATGGTCTTAACGTCGTTGGCCTGCAGCGCGTCCACCACCAGGTGAAAACCGTCGGTCAGTCCAGTCGATGGTGCGGCCATGGTGGCGACTCCTCGGATGCGTGTCGGGTGCTTCGGCCATCTTTGATCGGGCACGCCAACCGTGTCCAAAACCGGCTCGCTATGTGGCGATACACGCCGGTTATCGACCGGTAGCGGATCGGTATTGGACAACCGGGGACGGTCACCGGCATGGTGCTGACCAGGCGCCCACGTGGCGCCGGGCTACGGAAAAGGAGCGCACCCGATGACATCGGAGTCGATCACCGGCGGAAAGGCGGTGGCGCAACCGTTCGGCGGGCAGCGGTCCGGTCAAGCGTCGAGCCCGCGCATCGCCGATCTGGTCGCGGCGGCCGCGACCCGGGCGCCGGAGGCCGCGGCGCTCGTCGTCACCCCCGATCGCACCCCGATCGGCTACCGCGACTTGGTCCGCCTGGTCGACGATCTGGCCGGGCAGCTGGCGCGGTCCGGCCTGCTGCCGGGTGATCGAGTGGCCCTGCGGGCGGGGAGCAACGCCGAATTCGTCGTCGCCTTGTTGGCGGCGTCGCGAGCGGACCTGGTGGTGGTTCCGCTGGATCCCGCGCTGCCCGTGGGCGAGCAGCGCGCCCGCTGCGACGCCGTCGGGGCGCGGGCGGTGCTCGTCGACGGTGACGGACCCGGCGACACGGCAGAGACGGGGATGCGGTGGTGGCCGATCGCGGTGACCGTCGGCGGCGGCGCCCCGTCGGTGCGGATGCTCGCGGCCGCGCGGCCGCACCCGGCCACCTCGACGCCGCAGGGGCTGCGACCCGACGACGCCATGATCATGTTCACCGGCGGGACCACCGGGCTGCCCAAGATGGTGCCCTGGACGCTCGCCAACATCGCCAGCTCGGTGCGCGCCATCATCGCCGGATACCGGCTGGGCCCGCAAGACGCGACGGTGGCGGTGATGCCGCTCTACCACGGCCACGGGCTGGTGGCCGCGTTGCTGTCGAGCCTGGCATCCGGCGGCACCGTGTTGCTGCCCGCCGGTGGACGGTTCTCGGCGCACACGTTCTGGGACGACATCGACGCGGTGCGGGCCACCTGGTACACCGCGGTGCCGACGATTCACCAGATTCTGTTGGAGCGCACGGCAACCGAGTCATCCGGCAGCAGGCGGGCCACCCTGCGTTTCATCCGCAGTTGCAGCGCGCCGCTGACCCCGCAGGCAGCGCTGGCGCTAGAAACCGAGTTCTCGGCGCCGGTGGTGTGCGCGTTCGGCATGACCGAGGCGACCCATCAGGTGACCAGCACAAGCCTCACTCGCGACGAAAGGCCCGCGTTATCACCCGGACTCGTCGGCAGGTCCACCGGACCGCAGATCCGCATCGTCGGGCCGGACGGGCGGCCGCTGCCGGCCGGTGCGGTGGGTGAGATATGGCTGCGCGGCCCCACTGTGGTGCGTGGCTACCTGGGTGATCCGAAGATCACCGCCGCGAACTTCACCGACGGCTGGCTGCGCACCGGCGATTTGGGCTCGCTGTCGCGGCACGGCGCCCTGACCATCCGCGGCCGGATCAAGGAGCTCATCAACCGTGGTGGTGAGAAGATCTCGCCGGAACGCGTCGAGGGCGTGCTGGCCGGCCACCCCAACGTCATGGAAGCGGCCGTGTTCGCCGTCCCGGACCCGATGTACGGGGAGACGGTCGCGGCGGTGATCGTGCCGCGTGCGGCGGCCCCCACCGCCGAAGAGCTCACGGAGCATTGCCGGGAACGGTTGGCGGCCTTCGAGATTCCCGCCGAGTTCCAGGTGGCAAGCGCGTTGCCGCACACGGCCAAAGGTTCGCTTGACCGTCGCGCCGTGGCCGAACAGTTCGGCCGCTAGTGGCTAGTCGTGGTTGTGGTCGTGGTTGTGGTCGTGGTGAACATGCGTGAAGCTTCCCCAAACGGCGCGCACGCCGGTCTCGCCGACGCGGTAGGTCTGCACCAGGGTGGCCGCGGCGGCGGCGATCACCACAATGACGACCGCCGCGTGCCAGGCCGACCTCACCGGACGTCCGCGCGCCCGCCGCAGCTGGACGATGGCCAGCATGGTGACGGCCAACACCAGTGCCCCAACGAAATAGGCCAACGTGTTGCCCAGCGAGCCGTGTCTATCGATGGCGGGCGACGCGCCGACCTCGCCCGCCAGCCAGGTACCCGAGCTGGCCGTCAACGGCGTCACGATCAGCGTCAGCGCGGCCAGCGCCAGGGTCAGCCAGATCAGTCGCTGGCGCGCCGCCGGCCACAGCGCACACATGATGGCCAGGATCGCCGCCAGCGGACCCAGCACCACGACCAGATGGTTGATCAGGATGTGCACCGGAAGCCCGTCGAGTGTCCACCCGGGACCGCGGCCGCCGTGTTCGTGGATTTTCCACGTCATTTCAAGGCCACTTCAGGCCGAAGCCTGCACCCGGGCCGCGGCAGCTTCGGGCATGGGCTCGTAGCGGACGAAGCTGCGGGTGAACGAGGCGGCCCCATGCGCCAGCGAGCGCAAGTCATTCGCGTATCGGGTCAGCTCGACCTGAGGCACCTCGGCCTTGACCACCGTGCGTTCGTGGCCCGCGGTTTCGGTGCCGAGCACTCGGCCGCGCCGACCGGACAGGTCGCCCATCACCGCGCCGACGAAATCGTCGGGCACTAGCACCGAGATTTCGTCGATCGGCTCCAGCAGGATCACCCTGGTCGCCGCCGCCGCCTCCCGTAACGCCAGTGCACCGGCCATCTGGAACGCGAAATCCGACGAGTCGACGCTGTGGGCCTTGCCGTCGAGCAGCGTGACCCGCAGGTCGACCACCGGGTAACCGGCGAGCACCCCCTTTTCCATTTGCGCCCGGATGCCCTTCTCCACGCTGGGGATGAATTGCCGCGGCACCGCCCCGCCGACCACCTTGTCGAGGAATTCGAACCCGGAGCCTTCCGGCAGCGGTTCCACTTCGATGTCGCAGACGCCGTACTGGCCGTGTCCGCCGGACTGTTTGACGTGCCGCCCATGGCCTTTGGCCTTGCCGGCGAAGGTCTCCCGCAGCGGTACCCGCAGCTCGACGGTGTCCACGCTGATGCCGTACCGGTTGGCCAGCGCGTCGAGCACCACCCCGGCGTGGGCCTCGCCCATGCACCACAGCACGATCTGATGTGTCTCCTGGTTCTGCTCGATCCGCAGGGTCGGGTCTTCGGCGGCCAGCCGGCCCAAGCCGACCGACAGCTTGTCTTCGTCGGTCTTGGCGTGCGCCTGCACCGCGATCGGCAGCAGCGGTTCGGGCATCGTCCACGGCTTGAGCACCAAGGGCTCGGATTTGTCCGAGAGCGTGTCACCGGTTTCGGCGCGACTGAGCCGGCCGATCGCGCAGATGTCGCCCGCCACCACGGCGGGTGCGGGGCGCTGTTGCTTGCCGAGCGGGAAGGAGAGCACCCCGATGCGCTCGTCCTCGTCGTGGTCGGGGTGGGTGTTCTTGCTCCCGTTGGCCCCGCCGAAAAAGGAGGAGAAATGGCCGGACACATGGACCGTCATGTCCGGCCTGATGGTTCCGGAAAACACCCGGACCAGGCTGATCCTACCGACGTAGGGGTCGGAGGTGGTCTTGACCACCTCGGCAAGCAACGGCCCGTCCACGTCGCAGGCCAGCGTGGCGTGTGCGGCGCCTTGTGGGGTAAAGACCTCCGGCAGCGGATGTTCCCGCGGTGACGGGAATCCGCGGGTTGCGACCTCCAACAGTTCCAGCGTGCCGACACCGGTGCCGGCGCATACCGGGATCACCGGGAAGAACGAGCCCCGGGCGACGGCTTTCTCCAGATCCTGGATCAGCACCGACTCGTCGATCGCTTCCCCGCCGAGGTAGCGGTCCATCAACGACTCGTCCTCGGACTCCTCGATGATCCCTTCGATGAGGGAGCCGCGTGCCTCCTCGATCCGATCGGCCTCGGCTGGATCCGGCGGGCGCGTGGTCCGGTTGCCGCCGGAATAGCTGTAGTGGGTTTGCGACAGCAGTCCAGTCAGGCCGTCATCGGTCGGCAGGTAGAGCGGTAACACCTTGTCACCGAATGCGTTTTGGGCAGCTGTGAGCGCTTCGGGATAGTTTGCCCGGGCATGGTCGAGCTTGGTGATCACCACCGCGCGTGGCATGCCGACCTGGCTGCATTCCTGCCAGAGGGACTTTGTCGGCTCGTCGACGCCCTCGTTGGCCGCGATGACGAACAGCGCGCAGTCGGCAGCACGCAACCCGGCCCGCAGTTCGCCGACGAAGTCGGCGTACCCGGGTGTGTCGACGAGGTTGACCTTGATGCCGTCGTGCGCCAGGGAAGCCACCGCCAGGCCGACCGAGCGTTGCTGGCGGATTTCGGCGTCGTCGAAGTCGCAGACCGTGCTGCCGTCGGCGATGGAACCCGGTCGAGACAGCACGCCGGCCGCGACCAGGAGGGCCTCGACGAGGGTGGTCTTGCCGCCGCCCGACGGTCCCACGAGAACCACATTGCGAATGGCATCTGGACCGTCAGCGGTGGGAGCCGCCCCAGCGGCCTGGGCAGCATTCACTCTGTCGGCCATGACTTACCTCCAGTTCTCCCAGGGTGCCCGCCCAGTGACGTCGGCGGTGTGTTCCAGCCCACAGGACGCATTAGCAACTTTTCCCCCAACGGCCGCCCAGCACAAGGCCCGGCCGACGCGTCGCCGGTTTGGCAGCCAGGCCCGGCCGCTTCGGCGGGGCGAATCGGATCGGTGTGGCTTTCAGGTGCGGTCAAGCGTGCCAGCTTGACCAGCGCCGCACGGCGACGGCGATGACCGGGCCGTTCAACGGAACCGATTGGTACTGAGCGTATTTGGTGCGCAGCAGCCGGTATCCGGTGTGCATCGCCGCGTCGTCGCGATGAATGGTCGCGACACCGTCGGCGCGGACCCACCACAACGTCGTCCAATCATCGGCGTAGTGATCGACGAGCACGCTGGCCTGGGGATTGTGCTCGATGTTGCTGAGCCGTCGCAGCCGCTGGGTGGTTTTCGGCTTGGCGTCCACCGCGGTGTAGACGACGTCCTGGTCGACCGCGAATACCACCGGCACCAGGTGCGGTGTGCCGCCCGGTGTGACGGTGGCCAATCGGGCGACCGGGGCCTGCGCAAAGCTGGCCTTCGGGTGGAATTCCGCCACGGCGCCAGCCTAGAGCGGCGGCGGGCGGTGCCATCGGGCCGGGCTGTGCGGGGTCCGTGACAGCTATCGTGGATTACGGTGATATAGACAAAGTCGTGCCGCCCGGACCCTGAGGCTGGGACAATGCGGAGTCTTATCCGAATGCAGGAGGTTACGGGATGAGCAAATCGCGCCACCGTTTAGCCAGGTGGTCATGGTTGGTCGCGGTGTTGGCTGTTGTGTTCGGTTTGGGCGTGGCGACGGCGCCGGTGCCCGGGCACGCGGCGCCGCTGAAGGATTTCCCCTCGCTGCCGCTCGACCCGTCGGCGGCGGTCGCCCAGGTGGGCCCGCAGGTGGTCAACATCAACACCAAGCTGGGCTACAACAACGCGGTGGGGGCCGGGACCGGCATCGTCATCGATCCCAACGGTGTCGTGCTGACCAACAACCACGTGATCTCCGGTGCCACCGATATCAGCGCGTACAGCGTCGGTGACGGCCGCACCTACGGTGTCGACGTGGTCGGTTATGACCGCACCCAAGATGTCGCGGTATTGCAGCTTCGAGGCGCCACTGGCCTGCCCACCGCCACCATCGGTGGCGGGGTCGCCGTCGGCGAGCCGATCGTGGCGTTGGGCAACACCGGTGGCCAGGGCGGCACGCCGCGTGCGGTGCCCGGCCGGGTGATCGCGCTGGGCCAGACCGTGCAGGCTTCCGACGCCTTGACCGGCGTCGAAGAGACGCTGAACGGGTTGATTCAGTTCGACGCCGCGATCGCCCCGGGCGACTCGGGCGGGCCCATCGTCAACGGCCTGGGACAGGTCGTCGGCATGAACACGGCCGCTTCGGAAAACTTCCAGCTGTCCCACGGCCAGGGCTTTGCCATTCCGATCGGTCAGGCGATGGCGGTCGCCGGGCAGATCCGCTCCGGCGCCGGGTCGCCCACCGTGCACATCGGGCCCACGGCCTTCCTCGGCCTAGGTGTCGTGGACAACAACGGCAACGGCGCCCGGGTGCAGCGCGTGGTGGGCAGCGCTCCCGCCGCGTCGATCGGGATCGCCACCGGCGATGTGATCACCGCGGTCGACGGTGCACCCATCAACTCGGCGACCGCGATGTCGGATGCGCTCAACGGCCATCACCCCGGGGACGTGATCTCGATTAGCTGGACGTCCAAATCCGGGGTTGCGCGCACCGAGAACGTGACCTTGGCCGAGGGGCCGCCGGCCTGATCACCGCGTGAGCACTCCCCGCTGGCAGGCCAATTCGTTTGGTGTGGACCGTGATTGGGCCGTGACTCGCGGGCTCGAGTCGGGTATCCCTGGCATCGTGGAACCGATGAACGACGCGGCAGCCGCCGTCCGGGGCGATTCAGCGCACCGTCCCGCGCAGGGCAGCCATGTCGAAGGGGGAGTGGTCGAGCACCCGCAGGCCAAGGACTTCGGCAACGCCGCGGCGCTGCCGGCGGACCCAACCTGGTTCAAGCACGCCGTCTTCTACGAGGTGCTGGTCCGGGCCTTCTTCGACGCCAGCGCCGATGGCTGTGGGGATTTGCGCGGGCTCATCGACCGGCTGGACTACCTGCAGTGGCTGGGCATCGACTGCATCTGGCTGCCGCCGTTCTACGACTCGCCGCTGCGTGACGGTGGCTACGACATCCGGGACTTCTACAAGGTGCTGCCCGAATTCGGTACCGTCGATGATTTCGTCGCGCTGGTCGATGCCGCACACCGACGGGGCATCCGCGTCATCACCGACATGGTGATGAACCACACCTCCGAGTCGCACCCGTGGTTCCAGGAGTCACGCCGGGATCCCGAGGGGCCATATGGTGATTACTACGTCTGGAGCGACACCAGCGACAAGTACGCCGAGGCCCGGATCATTTTTGTCGACAGCGAGGAATCCAACTGGACATTCGATCCGGTGCGTCGCCAGTTTTACTGGCACCGGTTCTTCTCCCACCAGCCGGACCTCAATTACGCGAACCCGGCCGTGCAGGAAGCGATGATCGACGTGCTGCGCTTTTGGCTCGGTCTGGGCATCGACGGGTTCCGCTTGGACGCGGTGCCCTACCTTTTCGAACGTGAGGGCACCAACTGCGAGAACCTGCCCGAGACGCACGCCTTCCTCAAGCGCGTCCGCAAGGTGGTGGACGACGAGTTTCCCGGCCGCGTGCTGCTGGCCGAGGCCAACCAGTGGCCGGGCGACGTCGTGCAGTACTTCGGCGATCCCAGCACCGGCGGCGACGAATGCCACATGGCGTTCCACTTCCCGCTGATGCCGCGCATCTTCATGGCGGTCCGCCGGGAGTCGCGTTTTCCGATCTCGGAGATCCTGGCGCAGACGCCACCCATCCCCGATATGGCTCAGTGGGGGATCTTCCTGCGCAACCACGACGAGCTGACCCTGGAAATGGTCAGCGACGAGGAACGCGACTACATGTATGCGGAATACGCCAAGGATCCGCGGATGAAGGCGAACGTCGGCATCCGCCGCCGCCTGGCGCCGCTGCTGGAGAACGACCGCGATCAGATCCAGCTGTTCACCGCGCTGCTGCTTTCACTGCCCGGCTCGCCGGTGCTCTATTACGGTGACGAGATCGGCATGGGCGACGTCATTTGGCTGGGGGACCGCGACGGGGTGCGGACTCCGATGCAGTGGACACCGGACCGCAACGCCGGATTCTCCACGGCGAACCCGGGCCGGCTCTACCTGCCGCCGAGCCAGGATCCCGTGTACGGCTACCAGGCGGTCAACGTCGAGGCGCAGCGGGACACCTCGACCTCGTTGCTCAACTGGACCCGCACCATGCTTGCGGTGCGCCGCCGCCACCGGGCATTCGCCGTCGGGACCTTCCAGGAGCTGGGAGGCTCCAACCCGTCCATCCTGGCGTTTGTGCGGGAGACCCCGGCCGACGGCGGCGCCGCCGAGCGGGACTTGGTGTTGTGCGTCAACAACTTGTCGCGGTTTCCGCAGCCCATCGAGCTCAACCTGCAGGAGTGGAACAACTACACACCGGTCGAGCTGACCGGCCATGTGGAGTTTCCGCGCATCGGGCATTTGCCCTATTTACTGACCCTTCCCGGACACGGGTTCTACTGGTTTCAGTTGTCGGCATCCGAGGAGGAGCGGCGCCCATGACCCACTCGGCCGCGCTGCCCGCCAAGCTGCCATGGTCGGATTGGCTTCCGCAGCAGCGTTGGTATGCGGGACGCGGCCGCGAACCGTCCGCGGCCGAGCCCGCGGTGGTGGTGCCGTTGCGGGACGGACTTGACCTGGCACTGGTCGACGTTGTCTACGCCGACGGCTTCACGGAGCGTTACCAGGTGCTCGTCGGGTGGGACGCCGAGCCGGTCTCGGGGTACGGCGCGCTGGCCACCATCGGTGTTGCGGACGGCCGCACGGCTTGCGACGCGCTCTATGACGCCACGGCACCCCAATTTCTGCTGTCGCTGATCGCCAGGTCGGCCGGACGCGGCTCGGCGGGCGCCGAAGTCACCTTCGCCCGGGAGCCCGACGTCGAACTGCCCGTGGAGGCGTATCCACGAGTTTGCGACGCCGAGCAGACCAACACCAGCGTGATCTTCGATCGCGGGGTCATTCTCAAGGTGTTCCGCCGGCTGCGCGCGGGCATCCATCCCGATATCGAGCTCAACCGAGTGCTCGGGCGCGCCGGCAACCCGCATGTGGCGCGGCTGCTGGGCACCTACGAGATCGCGTGGCCCGGTGGGGGGCCGGATGACTCCCCGGGCGCGGCGTGCCCGCTGGGGATGGCGACCACGTATGCGGCCAATGCCGCCGAAGGCTGGGCGATGGCCACCACCAGCGTGCGTGACCTGTTCGCCGAGGGCGACTTGTACGCGCACGAGGTCGGCGGCGATTTCGCCGGTGAGTCGTATCGGCTCGGCGAAGCCGTCGCCTCCGTGCACGCCACGCTGGCCGACAGCCTCGGCACCGCGCAGGCGACGTTCCCGGTGGACAAGGCGCTGCGGCGACTGTCGTCAGCCGTGGCGGCCGTGCCGGACCTGGGCGGCTACGCGGCGACGATTGCCGAGCGATTCGCCAAGCTCACCGACGAGCCGATCACCGTTCAGCGGGTCCACGGGGATCTGCACCTGGGCCAGGTGCTACGCACGCCGGAGACCTGGCTGCTGATCGACTTCGAAGGTGAGCCGGGACAGCCCCTCAGTGAGCGGCGGGCGCCGGATTCGCCGTTGCGTGACGTGGCCGGCGTGTTGCGCTCCTTCGAATACGCCGCCTATGGGCCGCTGGTGGACCAGGGCGGCGACAAGCAGTTGGCCGCGCGCGCCCGGGAATGGGTGCAGCGCAACCGCACCGCGTTCTGCGACGGATATGCGGCCGCATCCGGGACCGACCCGCGGGAGTCGGCGCTGCTGCTGACCGCCTACGAACTCGACAAGGCGGTCTACGAGACGGGCTATGAGGCGCGGCATCGGCCAGGATGGTTGCCGATTCCCCTCCGTTCGATTGCTCGCTGGACCACTGATTAACGCGGGTCACCGGGGCGGCGGTGCGCTGCGGCTGCGCCTGGCCGGGGCCCACTGAGCAACTCTGTCACATTCGTCACTTGAGTCTCTGTTTTGGTGAGCATGCGAAGTGCCCGCCTTGTAGCGACAGCCAACACAATCGATGAGGAGCGTCTCGGTCGCGTCTACGTCTCGGTCGCCGCACACCCTCTGGAAGCCCGGGTGTCGCGCTGAGGCGCGCACAATGAGCATCCTGTCCCGCAGCGGCCAATGTTGCCGATGTGACAACACGCTACGGTGGCCCGCATGGCGCCCGATAGGGCTGTTTTTGACCAGCTCAGGCGACATCCCAGAGATTCTGGAACCTCAAGTCCGGCAACCAGCTACTGGTTACCCTAGCCTTCGCGGACGGCCAATGAAGCATCGGCGGCAGCGCTGGCCGTTACGCTGCCGCCGATGCTGGCCGGGCTTTCGAGCGGTGGCTCCTATGCGGCGCCGCCGGCTCCGCCGGCACCGCCGTTGAGCACCTGCTGGATGTCGGACTTCATGGCAACCAATTGCTGGTTCCAATACGGCCATGAGTGGGTGCCGTTCGACGGGAAGTCGAACACCCCGTTGCGCCCGCCCGAGGCGGCGTAGGTGTCCCGGAACGTCTGGTTGGTACGCAAGGTGAGCCCTTCCAGGAACTTCGCCGGCATGTTGTCGCCGCCCAGGTCGCTGGGTGTGCCGTTACCGCAGTAGACCCAGATCCGGGTGTTGTTGGCGACCAGCCGCGGAATCTGGACCATCGGGTCGTTGCGCTTCCACGCCGGGTCGGTGGACGGCCCCCACATGCTGTTGGCGTTGTACCCGCCCGAGTCGTTCATCGCCAGGCCGATCAAGGTCGGCCACCAGCCCTCGGATGGGTTGAGGAAGCCCGACAATGACGCCGCGTACGGGAACTGCTGCGGGTAGTACGCGGCCAGGATCAACGCGGAACCACCCGACATCGAAAGGCCCACTGCCGCATTGCCGGTCGGCGAAATGCCCTTGTTGGCTTGCAGCCAGGCGGGCATCTCTCTGGTCAGGAATGTCTCCCACTTGTAGGTGTAGCTTTGGCCGTTGCTCTGCGACGGCTGGTACCAGTCGGTGTAGAAGCTGGACTGGCCGCCGACCGGCATGATCACCGAGAGGCCGGACTGGTAGTACTCCTCGAATGCCGGGGTGTTGATGTCCCAGCCGTTGTAATCGTCCTGCGCGCGCAGGCCGTCGAGCAGGTAGACCGCATGCGGTCCGCCGCCCTGAAACTGGACTTTGATGCTGCGGCCCATCGACGGGGACGGCACCTGCAAGTACTCCACCGGAAGACCGGGCCTGGAGAACGCCGCGGCGGTCGCCGAGCCGCCGACGGCGCAGACGAGACCGGACAACAGGGCAGCCCCTGCGGCCGCGATAGCCAGCCGGCGCGACATGGCCGCCGCCGCGCCACGCAACCTGCGCACCTCTTCGAAGAACGACATTGCTCCCTACCCATCCCAACTTTCATCTGCCGCATGACGCGGTCGATTCTGTATCGGTTGAATCTTTCGGGGTTGAATCCTTCAGGGGAGAGTGAAGCACAGGGAGACAGCGGAATTCGGTTGTCGCGGCCGCGGCGCTAGGTCGCGGTTGGCTAACGATTGAGCGTCGACCCGGAATCGTCACATTCTGGCCACTGTTGGCTGGTCCGACTTGGTGGAGGATGGCGCTGGTCGACATGGGTGTCGGCAATCAACAGCAGCCGCATGGGTTCTATGCTTACCCGCGAGCAGAGGAGACCGCCATACGCACCTTCGAGTCCGTTGCCGACCTGGCCGCCGCCGTCGGCGAGGCGATCGGGCAGAGCGACTGGGTGACGATCCGCCAAGACGAGGTCAACCTATTTGCCGACGCGACGGGCGATCACCAATGGATCCACGTCGACCCGCAACGGGCGGCTTCGGGTCCCTTCGGCACGACGATCGCCCATGGGTTCATGACCCTGGCGTTGCTCCCGCGGCTGCAACAGCAGATCTACACCGTCAAGGGCATCAAGCTCGCAATCAACTACGGCCTCAACAAAGTCCGCTTCCCGGCGCCCGTGCCGGTCGGTTCTCGGGTGCGTGCGACCAGCTCGCTGGTCGGGGTCGAGGACCTCGGCGACGGTGCCGTACAGGCGACCGTGTCGACCACCGTGGAGGTGGAGGGATCGGCCAAACCGGCGTGTGTGGCTGAGAGCATCGTGCGCTACATCTCGTAGTAGCGCGAGCAGACGCAAAAGCCCCCATTTCGTGCCCGAATTGGGTGCTTTTGCGTCTGCTCGCGGGTCAGAATTCGGCGATCGCGTGTTCGAGGCTTTCGGCCAGCCTGGCCGCGGCTTCCGCGCGCCGCGTCGGAACGTGCTGTGAGGGAAAGGGCGTGGTCACCGGCTGGTATTCACGTAGCGTGCGACGAGCGACCGTCATCTTGTGCAGCTCCGTGGCACCATCGGCGATACCGAGTGATTCGGCGGCCACCATCATCTTGACGAACGGCATCTCATCGGAGACACCCAGGGCACCATGCAGGTGCATCGCCCGTTGCACGACATCGTGGAGCACCTGAGGCATCGCGACCTTCACCGCGGCGATGTCCCGGCGCACCTTCTGATAGTCCTGATGCTTATCGATCAGCCAAGCGGTGCGCAGCACCAACAGCCGGAACTGCTCGATCTGGATCCAGCTGTCGGCAATCTTCTCCTGGGTCATCTGCAAATCCGCCAGTTTGCCATGCCTGGTCTTGCGCGATACCGCACGCTCGCACATCATGTCGAATGCTTTGCGTGCCAACGCAATCGTGCGCATCGCGTGATGAATGCGGCCGCCGCCGAGCCGAGTCTGCGCGATCATGAATGCCCGGCCTTCGCCGCCGAGCAGGTGATCGGCCGGCACCCGGACATCGTGGTAGTGCACATACCCGTGACTGGCATGGTCCGATGGTTCTGTCCCCACACCGACATTGCGCACGATCTCGATGCCCGGTGTCTCGGCCGGAACGATGAACAGTGACATCTTCTCGTGCGTACGCGCCTCGGGGTTGGTGACGGCCATGACGATGAAGAACGACGCGTGCCTGGCGTTGGTGGAAAACCACTTCTCCCCGTTGATGATCCAGCCCCCGTCTGCCGAGGCGTCGCGGGTGGCGGCCGTGACGAACAGCCCTGGATCGGAACCACCCTGCGGCTCGGTCATCGAATAGCAGGAGGTGATCTCACCGTCGAGTAGCGGTTGCAGGTAACGCGCCTTCTGCTCGTCGGTGCCGAACAGCGCCAGGATCTCGGCATTGCCCGAGTCCGGTGCCTGACAACCGAACACCGACGGCGCCCACCGGGAGCGCCCGATGATTTCGTTGAGCAACGCGAGCTTGACCTGACCGAACCCCTGACCTCCGAGTTCGGGACGCAGATGCGCGGCCCAGAGTCCCTGGTCCTTGACCTGCTGCTGTAACGGCCGCAGGATCGCCATTACCTTGGGATTCCTCTTGTCGTATGGATTAGGGGCGACCAGATCGAGCGGTTCCAGCTCCTCGACCATGAATCGTTCCACCCAGTCCAGCTTGGCCTGGTATTCCGGGTCCGTTTCGAAGTCCCACATCGTCGGCACCGTTCCCCGGCGCGCCGTCGCACCGGCATCGTTGATGGAGCCATCCTAGATGCGGGAGAAACCCGGACCCCCGGCCTCGACCGGGCGCTGTGCACCGCACGCGCCTGCCCAAATACACCATGACTGCAGCCGCCAAGAAGGCCACCCGACGGCGAGGCCGGCCACCCATGGGACATTCCCCGGTCAGCGAAGATCGCGTTCTCGAGGTGGCCTGCATGCCTTCGCCACCCAGGGCTATCACGGGGTGTCGCTGCGGGCGTTGGCCAACGAGTTGGGGATCAGCCACAACCTGTTGCACCAACAATTCAACGGTCTTTTCAGAACACGCAGCCCAGGTCACTGACATCCTGCTCAACGGTGTGCTGGCGTATCAGGGGCGGCGTGGCCGCGCCGCCATCAGCTGCCTCGGCCGCCCCGTGTTCGCTGAACCACACGACCACCTGACCGGGAGCGGGAGCACCGGACGTGGCGCGACGCTGCGCCGGGGTGTCGCTCAGCGATACCCGAGCTTGAGAAGAACCCGGGTGCTGAAGGCGCGATCGGCGGCCGTGGGTAGCGCGAAGTCGAGGCCATCGGCCACCCGGTTGATCGTGTTGAACAACGCGCAGACCTCGATGGCGTCGCGGATGGCGTCCGGGCTGACGCCGGCGTCGAGCACCGCGCGCATATCGGCTGGGCCCACCTCGTCGGGCCTGCGAGTGAGCTTCTCCAACAGTCCTAGGGTGGCCTTCACCTTGTCGTCCACATCGGCTGTGCGCCAATCGGTTACCACCGCGACCGTGAGGGCGGGGTCGAGGACGCTTGACGCCACCGCCTGGTGGGTGGTGGCGCAGAACTGGCAGCGGTTGCACGCCGACACAAACGCCGCGAATAGCTCCCGCTCGCCGATCGTCCACGGCGACGGGCCCCGGAGCACGGCCTGAGCGAGTTGGAAGAACGGCTTGCCGAAAAACCGCGGCCGGTAATAGCGCACCTTGATGATGTCGGGCACGTCGCGGCCGGTGACCAGTCGCATCAGCGCCAACGCAAACCGGCCGGCACCTCGTCCGTGGGCGACGTTGTGCAGCCTCATCGCAGGACCTCGTTGAGCGCGGTCAAACCCGCCCGCAGCCGGGTGTCACCGGCACCGAGCGCGGCGGCGACAGTCAGTTCGAATATCTGGTCGTCGGAATGGCCGGCACGGTGTAACGCCTCGATGTCGCTGTCCTGCACTCGGTAGGCGTGCCGGCGCAGCTTGTCCAGGTATCCGTTAAGCGGTTCCGCTAGGCCGTCCGCGCGGTAGGCGGCCCGGCGCAGGCCGGCATCCGCGGTGGCCGGGCCGTCAAGAACCACATGGCGAAGCGCCGATCGCAACTGTGGGTGTCGATCCTCCATGAGACGTGTCGCATCCTCTCCTCCGCTGTAACCCTAGGCGCGCGACGGGAGATCTCGCAGCGGAGAGCGGGGCGGAGCGGGGCGCCCGCCGCCGCAGGTTTAGGGCCTAGTGCTCAGTAGTGCTCTAGCAGCGGTAAACCAGGTCCATGATCTGTGGCAACGCTTCCCGGGCCGCGATCCGGCCGGCCTCTCGGGCACGGTCGATCTGGTGGTACTCCATCAATCCGACGCCGACCGGGTTGGGCTTGATCACCAGGTCGGCCTGAGCCAGCACCTCCGCGGACGCCATCGCGCTGCTGATTGTCATGGTGCGCAGCAGGGTGTCGGTGAGGCCGGGCACCCGTGGTTTGCCGCGGCGATGGCTGCCGGAGGCGGGGCTAGGGTTTCCGCCGGAGGCCACGTTCACCGCGATCAGCGGGCCGTCCTTGCCCACCAGCGTGGTGACCGGCACGTTGTCCAACACCCCACCATCGACGTGCAGGGTGCCGTCGTAGGGCATCGGCGCATACAGGAACGGCAGCCGCATCGAGCAGCCGACAACGTCGGCGACCAGCCCACGGCGGTGCACGACGGGCCGCCGGGCCAGCAGGTCGACGCTGACGCAGCGGAAGTGCTTGGGCAGCTCCTCCACCAACCGGTCTCCGAAGATGGTGCGCAGGGAGGCCCGGGTGCGCCTGCCGCGGATGAGCCCCTTGCTCGGCAGGGTGTAGTCGCCATGGCTCTTGCGCACGAAGTGTTCATAGATTTGCGCGTCCACACCGGCGGCGTCCAGGCCGCTGGCGGCCAGAGCGGCGATGATTGCCCCCATGCTGGTGCCGGCGAACCGGTCGACGGTAACCCCGGCGGCCTCCAACTCCTCCAGCACGCCGAGGTGGGCACACGCCCGTGCGGCGCCCCCGCTGAGCACCAGCCCGACCGAACGCCCCGCGATGCGCGCGGCGAGCACGCGCAGGTCAGCGGCGGCGCGCGTGCGGCGGACCGGATGCGTCGACCTCGGCGTGATCAACACCTCCCAGGCACGCCGGTGCTCCCGGTCGCCGGGTGGTCCCGCCAGCACCAGGTCAGCGCCGGCCGCTCGGGCCGGCAGCGGTGCTCGAGGCGGGGCGGGGTTGCCGGCGACCAGCACCACGCGGTCGGCGACGCGCAAACAGAAGTTGCGCCAGTGCAGGTCATCGACCGACGCGTGTAACACCACCCGGTCGGCGACCCGCTCGGCGCGTTCCAACCCGTCGCGGTCGACCCGGCCGGGGGCGATCGCGCGCAGCCAAGGCGACAGCGCCGCGCACAATTGGGTGGCCACCATCGCCACCGGGGCACAGGTGTCCGCGCCGATGACCGCGATCACGACCTCGGGCGTTGTCCGCTGGGAGGCGGTGCGGGTCTGGTGCTGCCGTATGGCCAGTACCCCCGCCAGTGCCCCGAGCACGCCGGCGTCGGCGGTCTTGTGGAATTCGGCCTTGGTCACGCGCACCAGGGAGGAGTCACGCACGGCGCGAACCGTCGCGGAGCGGGGCGCGCCGAGCAGCACCCCGAGCTCGCCGACCACCTGGCCGCGGCCCAGCTCGGCGACCACGTCGTCCCGCCCGCCGTCGCCGTCGAGCACCTGCAGGCGACCGCGCAGCACCACATACAGCGCATCGGACACATCGCCGGCGCGGAACAAGTACGAACCCGCCGCCAGCTCAACCTGCTGCGCGTGCGGTCGGGCACACCGCAGGGCCGCCAGCATGTCGACCTCGGGGGACGCCTTGGGCATCGGGACCACCCCCGCGGCCGGCGTGGAGACCCGCGCGGGTCGCGGCGGTTGCGACCGCAACGGAGCGACCGGCGGCGCGGGTGGGGATGCCACCGCCGCCGCGGGGACCGGACGGATGCGGCCCAGCGACACCGCGCCGACCGCGACCGCCGCGAAGCAGATCGCGGCCATCGCCCATCCGCGGCGCAACGCCTCCTCGGCCGCCCCAGGTGCCGGGGTGCCGATCAGGACCACCAGCAGCGCGACGCCGATGACGGCACCCACCTGGCGGATGGCGCCGATCACCGCCGAAGCGGTGGCGTAGCTGCCGCCCGCGGCCAACCCGGCCAGAGCTGCGCTGCTGAGCAGCGGTAACGTGGCGCCCACGCCGATTCCTTGCAGGATCTGGCCGGGCAGCCATTCACCGAGAAAGTTGGGCTGGGACCCGACAACCTCGAGGTACCACAGCAGGCTGGCAACCCAGGTCAGCGCGCCGACGCCGACGATCAGCCGATAGCCGTGCCGGTCGGCGACCCGGCCAAGCAGCGCCGCAACGACCGCGGCGATCAGCGCGGCGGGGGCCACCGCCAGGCCGGCCTGCAGCAGCGTGTAGTCCCACACGTAGGTCAGGAACAGCACGTGCGTCAGCAGGTAGCCGTAGAAGCCCGCGCTGGCGATGGCGGTGAGCCCGCTGCCGGCCACGAACGAGCGGACGCGCAACAGCGTGGGCTCGACCAGCGGCGCCGGGTGCCGTCGTGAGCTGATGACAAACCCGACCATCGCGACCGCCGCGGCCCCCAAGGACACGCTGGCCGGCGGGCTGGCCCACCCCCAGTCCGGTCCCTTGATCAACCCCAGCGTCAGCAACCCCAACGCGATGGCCAGCAGCGCCGCGCCACGCAAGTCGGGCACCCGCCGACGTCCGGAGGCGCGGCTTTCCACCAGCGCCCGCCGAGCCGCAAGCACGGCCACCACTCCCAGCGGAAGGTTCACCAAGAACACCCACCGCCAGCTCAACGCCTCAACGAGGGCACCTCCGATCGGCGGGCCCAGGCCCGCGGCGATGGCCCCCGCCGCACCCCAAAGGTTGACCCCGTGCGCTCGCTTCCCGGCCGGGAAGGCCTCGACGACCAGCCCCAACGATGCCGGGACCAGAACCGCCGCGCTGATGCCCTGCAACACCCGAAACGCGACCAGCTGCCCGACGCTATCGGCGACCGCGCACAGGCCGGACGCCACCGTGAACAACACGACGCCACAGATGAACATCCGCTTGCGGCCCAGCAGGTCGGCGAGCTTGCCGGCGGCCACCAGGAACGCGGCGAAGACGATGTTGTAGGCGTTGAGCACCCAGGACAGGTCACTGATGTCGCTGTGGAAATACCGTTGAATGTCGGGGAACGCGACGTTGACGATCGTGGAGTCTAGGAAAGCGAGGAAGGCACCAAACGCCGCGACCAGCAGCACCGCGGCCGAGGAGGGCTGGCGGCGCCGGGTGAGTGGGGCCGCGGCGCGACGGCCTCGTCCGCCGGGTTCGACGGGCCCGGTGTCTCCGACGGGCCCCGCCTTGGTGGTGGGTAGGGTGTCGACGGTCATGGTGCGCTCCAGGTTGGGGTTGGTGGGGTAGGGCGATGGTGTGGCGACGCCGCGGGTGCAACGGTGGACTTGCTGCGCAACAAATCTCGTTGGTTGTCAGGCGGCTGCGCCGGAGTTCGGCGGCGGTGCCACCACCATCGATCCAGCCGCCGCAGCACCGCGAATGGGGCGGGATCACGGAAGTCGATCCGCAGTCGCGGCGTGGCGCCGGACGCCGCCACGCCGATGATCTGGTGGGCGGCCAAATAGCCAGAACTTGCGGCCTTTTCCATGGTGGGAACAAACAACGTCAACTCGGGTGAATAGATCGCTTCACCGGCGAGAAAGAGGTTGGGCACGTCCGTGCAGATGCCCGGAGATCGGTGCCGAGCACCGGGCATCAAGATGGTCAGCGGCGAGAAATTGACCATGCGCTTGCCATCCGCCGGAGCCGAGGCAAGATGCGGAGGCAGCACGCTGGCCAGCCTTTCGTAGTCGGCCTCGTCGAGGTGCGTCAGCTCATGATCGATCCGCCAACCCTGGATGTGCGACCGATCGAGGCCGCACTGCGCCAGGCACTCGGTCACGATCTGCTCGGGCGTGCATGCCGTCAGCGGCCGATGGAAAACCGGACCGGGCCTGTCCACATCACTCCAGGTGATGGACAGCACGTAGTTGGTTCCTTCCGGCAGCCAGACGTTTCGCCAAAAGCCGCGCCCCTGCAGAACGGAGACCAGGGACCACTCGCTCTGCACATGCGCGATGACCACGCCGGGGCGGATGAACGACGGCCACGTCGGGGGGATGTCACGCAGAAAGCACTGGATTCCGTTCGACGCCTCGAGCGCGATGGCATGCTGCCGCGCGAGTTGCGGAAGATGCCGCGTGACAGGATCGGATTTGGTCATCTCACGCAGCGTCAGATAGGGAACAGCGAGAATGGCGTAGTCGCAGGCGAATCTGCGGCCATCGGCCGCCAGCAGCGCGGTGACCCGGCCGTCCCCGAACTCGAGACCGCTGACACGCGTGCCGAAATGCATGTCGACGCCGAGATTTCGTAGGTGACGAATCCAGGGATCGACCATGCGCTCGCTGGTCGGTCCATCCATCATCATGATCGAGGGCAGCTTGACGTCGTTGAGGGCTTGCGGGCAAGTGCTTTTCAGGCGAAACAGCCCCTTGAGAACGATGGGAGCGATCGCCGCCGCTTCCGCGCTCGGGCGCGCCGCGACGTAAATGCGCGGCAAGGCGGCAAAGAATTCCTGCGCCTGGCGAGATTTGCGGCTGAACCGCAGATAGTCGCCGTATGAGATGTTGCTCAGCTCGGCGAAGAGTCGTTCCCTGCACATCCACAGCAGGCGTAGATGCGCGTAGAGGTAGTGGATCACCTCGACGGGCGCCAGTCCTCGTTGGGCCAGACCGACGATCACCAACGGGGTCCGCGACAGAATCCGGCCTAGCTGCCGAACCGGTTCAATCGCCCGGTCAACGATTCGCGCGAAGGTCGACCGCCCACGTTTCAACGGAACGGGCGCGGCCACTCGGCCAATCACGGCCCGTTCGGCAGCCGAAACCAGGCTCACGCCAACCAGATTGTCCAACACTGTCATGCCATCCTCGGTGGGGATGCGTGAGAATAGGGTCAGCAGGGTCTGATAGGAGTCCGTATAGACCCGCAAGCTGTGCTCGGTCGGGTGACCATCCGGGAGGCGAAGACTCTTGGCCTTGCCCCCGGCTTCGGGTGCGGCTTCGCACAACGTGACCCGCACGCCGGCTTCGGCCAACAGCATGGCGGCAGCCATCCCCGCGATGCCGGCACCGGCGATGACGACGTGCGGTTCGGTAGACTTTGGCGGATTCATGCGGTCTCCTGACGAAGAAGGTCAGCCGGCCCGCTCGCCGGCGCGGGGTGTAGCCTTTGCCCGGGTAGCGAGCCGAAGGCCGCCGGCAGCGGTGCCGCTGTCGATGCGGGCAGGCGAGCTGGCCTCGGTGGGGCGTCTGCGTCGTCTGCGTGCTGGCGCCGTCGGCCCGGGCTGCCCGGCCCGGCGTCCAAAGCGGGTGGAGCACTGGCGCAGACGGTTAGCACGGTGAGGGTGGCTCCAGTTCCCGTTCTTGTGAGAGGTGGTGCTGGTCAGGGCATGCGGCTAGCCGAATAAACCTGCGCGGCAGGGTGGTGTGTGCTCAGCGAGCGTTCGTCGGTTTGGTCGGCGCGGACGTGTTCAGTCGATCGTGTGCTCGGTCCGGAAGATGAGGGCGAGTCTTCGACCCGTATCGCAGAATGGCAGCTCGTGGCACATGAGAACACCTCCTTCGTACATCGAACGCATGAATCCGGGTAGCGGCTTATCGCAGTGCGCCATCCGGGATTACGGGGTATGCCAGAGCGGCCCGCATGAAGTGTTTACCAGCAGATGTGTTGAGCGCCAAGTCGTCCGGCGCATGAAATCGGTGTCCTGCTGTCGGTGGACGGTGGCTGTCCCACGCGTGGTCCCACGCGTGGTCATCGTTGCGTGGCTCCGAATCAACACATTCCGACATCGAACGGCCGCGAACGAAGCCGCGGTGTCGCGCTGTCATCGAAGTGCGTCGGCATGCACCCGGATCCGCCCGAACACTCGACGCCGAGCCGGCCGATGGCAGGTTTTCATCACGCTGCGCGGAATTGCGGCCTTTGGGGATCAGATCCGGCGCTGCTGTGGGCTGGCGGCGTCGCTTTTGGGGTCGATCAAGATTTTTGCGTGCGCCTCGGGATCGCCGAGCGCATCGAAAGCTGCCTCGACGCCGGGTAGACCGACCGTTCCGGTGATCAGTGGCGCGGCGGTGACCTTGCCGCCAGCGAGCATGTGCAAGGTGTCCCGAAACTCGAGCGGCGTGTAGCCGAGCGCGAACCGCAGGTCGATCTCTTTGTTGATCGCCATCGCCGGCCGGATGTGGTCGGAGCCCATGCACACGCCAACCACGACGACGCGCGAGAACAGCGGAGCGCTCGCGATGATGTCATCGATAATGCCTGGAACGCCAACACATTCGAAGATGACGGGGCGCTTGGGGCCGGCGGCGCCGACGGCTTCGGCGGCCCGCCAGAGGTGCCACCACGGCAGCCGTAGCCGCTGCAGCTTTTCGACCGTGCCGACCGCGAGGTCGAACGCGTCGAGGACGCTCTGCAGGTGTCCCTTTCCCTGTCCCAGGCCAGCTGCCACGGTGTACGGCGAGTCCTGCGCGGGATCGACGGCGGTGTCCGCGCCGCAGGCGGTGGCGAGCGCACGACGGCCGGGTGAAAAGTCGCTGGCGATCACGGTGCGCACCCCGCGCGACTTGAGCATGCAGATCACTGCGAGGCCGATCGGCCCGCATCCGATCACGATCGCGACGTCGTCCTTGCCCACCTGGCCGCGCCGGACGGCGTGCCACCCGACGGCCATCGGCTCGGTCAGCGCGGCGATCTCGGGCGCCAACCCGTTCGGGACGACAAACGTCAGCGACTGCTCGACGACGAGCTGCTCGGCGTAGGCGCCGGGCGCCATCGCTGATAGCCCGATCCCATGCACCTCGTTTGTGCCGCGCCGCAGCAACGGCATGGCGACGACCGGGGTACCGAGCCGGGGGGTGTTGCGGCTGCCGGGACCGTGGTCGACCACCAGGCCGCAGAACTCGTGTCCGAACACGACGTCCTGATTGGACCGCATGAAGGCGTGGTAGCCAGATTCGGCCATCACGTCGGCGAGTTCATCGCAGTGCAGGCGCGCATGCAGGTCCGATCCGCAGATGCCACAGCGCAGCACCTCGATCAGCAATTGGCCTTTGGCCGGCGTCGGGGTTGGCCGGTCGACGACCTTGAGCTTGCCGTTGGTGCAGGTCACTGCCTTCATCGCGCAGATCCTCTCGGCTGACGGTCAGGGACTTTCGGCTACATCCACCCTGCACCGCCTAGGCCACAGGCGCCATCGGTGGAAAGTCGATTCGTGGCGGGTGACGGTCGCCGGGAGCTGACCCGACCGGCCTGTCACCATGGAGTACGTGACCACGGCGATCGTGGTGACGAGCCTGGTGCTGCTGGGCCTCGGCATCGTCGTCAACGAGCTTCTTCGGCTGCGCAAGTGGCTGAAGGATGCGCCGCCTGCCGAGCACGGCGACGAGGACGACACCGCGCCGCACGAGGGGAGCCATTGACTCAACCGCGAATGGCCGCGACGGTGTCGGCGATGGTGTCGCGTGGATCCCGATAGGTGATGCCGAGTTCTTGCTCGCTGGGCGAATCGTCGGACTCCGGCATCTGGGTGTAATACTGCATCCCCGCTGCGGTGAACGGATTCCCGAACGGCAGATACGGCCCAGCCAGGTCCAGCAATGTCCCCGCCACCCGCAGCACGGTGTCGGGAACGGGGACGGCCAGCATCGTCGTATTGGCCACCCGCCCCAGCATGTTCGCCAGCTCGCCCACCGGAATCCGATGCCCGCCGGCCATATAGCGGCGCGGTCCGTGCCCGGGTTCCAGCAGCGCCGCGTGCAGCGCGGCCAGATCACGGACGTCGATGACCAACCAGGCTGCGTTGCGCCCCGGAATCGTGTGGATCTGCAGCGCCGCCCGGACGCCCTCCCCGGCCTCACCGAATTGGTCGCCGACGGGCGGACCGAGCACCATGCCGGGATAGCTGATACTGACCGGGGCGCCGGCGTCCTGCAAACCGCGGGCATAAATTTCAACCTGGGCCTTGGATATTCCGTACCCATCGGTGCCGCCGACCACCGGCAGGTCCGCCCGCAGCGTCCGCAGGCTGGGTTGGAAAAGCGCGGTAAAGCTCGACACGTGCACGACCGGATCGAGTCCGAGTTGGACGGCCTGACCGAGGACGTTTCGGGCGCCCTCCATGTTCGTGCTCAGCATTTGCGCGGTCTGACGCGGGTCGGTGGCGACCAGGGCGGCGCTGTGCACCACGGCGTCGCATCCGTGTAATGCCTCGCGCACCGCGTCACGGTCCTTGATGTCCCCGACGGCGTAGTCCGACACGTCGACGCCGAGTTTGGCAACCGAGGTTGCCAGCTTTGCGGGAGTTCGTACCAGGAACCGGACCGAATGGCCCGCATCGGCGATCGCCTTGGCGGTCCAGCCGCCCACGAATCCCGTACCGCCGGTGACCAGAACACGCATGGTGCGATTCTGCAACGGTGGGCCGCCGAGCCCCTCCTCGGGGGCACGCCGCTACAGCCGACTTGCGGCGAAGTCCGCGCCCCGGCAGGTCATGCCGTTGACCGGGTAGAGAACATGCGAGACGGGGTTGTCGCCGGCACCACAGGCGCCGTCACCCGCCGCGCACGATCGCAGGGTCTTGGGCCGATACCGAGGACCGATGACCATCGGTGGCGCACCGTGGCGTTGCAGGAATCGGTCGGATGGTGCTTGAAGAGGGTGACCGCGGCCACGTGGTTGGCGATCTCGGATTCCAGTGGCGCGGGTACCGCGGAGGCAGACACTCCCGGCGGCACGGCCGCCGAGGTGTGGTAACCGGCAACGGCCGCGCCTTGGGACTTTCCGCCGGGCTGCTGTTGCTGGGTCGCCTCATGGGTCAATCCTTATCGGTTTGCGGTGCTCACTGCGTGAGGCGTCGTGAGGTGTATAGCCGGCAGACCGCGTTCTCAACCCATCCCGTTCGGGTGACAACTCAACCATCGCATGGCCCCGAGCGACGGGCCAGCCGGGCAAGTTCTTGCGGTCCGTATCGCTATCGCCTACCGTGGAAAGAAACTGTTGGTACGCAGCGGTACCACATCGGGAGGGCGGGCCATGGCGACAGCGACCACCGATCCAGTCCGGCTGCCGCCCGGACCGCCATGGCCCTCCATCGTGCAGGGGTTGGCCGTGTTGTTGCGTCGCGGGGCGGTGGCGCAGCGCATCGAACGGCGCTACGGCGAAGCCGCCTTGATGCGCCTGCCGATCCTGGGCAAGACGGTGGTCGTCAGTGACCCCGCACTACTCAAGGAATTGTTCGGCGGTGGCTACGAACTGCTCAGCCGACCGCAGGTGCTGGGTGAGATGCTGGGCCCCGGTTCGACTTTCAGCCTCAATGGGCCCGAGCACCGCGAGCGGCGCAAGCTGCTCGTACCACCGTTTCACGGCAAGCGCATGCGCGGCTACGAGTCGATCGTCGAGCAGGAGGTGTTGCGGGAAACGGCGCCCTGGCCGGAGGGCAAAGAGTTCGCGACGCTGCCGTCGATGATGCGGATCACGCTGAACGTCATCTTGCGCACCGTGTTCGGTGCCAGCGGGAGCGAATTCGACGAGTTACGCGAGCTGATGCCGTGGTGGGTTCCCCTGGGGTCGCGGTTCACCACGCGGCCCCGGCAATTTCGCGTCGACCTCGGGCCGCGCAGCCCGTGGGGCCGCTATTGCGCCGGTCGCCGGCACTACAATCAGATCGTTGCGCGGCTCATCGCCGAGGCTCGAGTCGACCCCGCGCTGAGCGCCCGCCAGGACATCTTGGCACTGCTGCTGCAGGCCCGCTACGACGATGGCTCACCGATCAGCGATGGACACATCGCCGACGAGTTGCTGACGTTGCTTGCTGCCGGGCACGAGACCACCGCCACCACGCTGGCATGGGCAATCGAACGGATCCGTCGACACCCGGCCGTGCTCAGCCGGCTGCGTGCGGAGGTCGACGCCGGCGGATCGGAGTTTCGCCAGGCCGTCATCTGGGAAGTGCAGCGAGTGCGCCCGGTCGTGGTCACCACGGGTCGGGTGGCTCTGACGCGAATTCGGCTGGGGGACTGGGTGATTCCCCAGGGATATGCAATCCTGGCCAACATCGTCGGCACCCACCGCTCGGAGCGGCACTACGCGCGCGCCGACACGTTCAATCCCGACCGGTTTGTCGGCAACCCACCCGACGGCCACAGCTGGGTGCCGTTCGGCGGCGGCGTCCATCGCTGCATCGGCGCCGCGTTTGCGAATATGGAGATGAGTGTCACGCTGCGCACGCTGCTACGCAGCTTCGACATCGTGGCCACGTCGGGCGCCGACGAGCCCGTGCGTTCGCGGGGCATCGCCAACGCTCCCGGACGCGGCGGCCGCGTCGTCGTCCACCGACGGCCCTTGGGCGACAGTGAATCTCACGACACGACACGCCGGCGCGGCGTCGCGGGATTCACACTGGGCGCTCAGTAGGTGGGCGGATCCGGTCCGATGACGGCCGCGCCGCACCACGGCGACCACCGCCGGACCGGCCGTTTCGACGCCCAGTCGACGGTGTCCTCGGTGGCATCGAAAATTCCGGGCGGAACCGCACCCCGGTTGATGGACGCGACGCCCCGGGAGCTGGCGACGGCCGGCGGCGGGCTCGCGCCGGCGGCCCGCGCGTAGTCGTCCCGCCGGCCGGCGAGCCCCCGGCCAGCAGGGTCTGGATGGCGTTAAGGTGAAGGCCGGCGATGCCGTCCCGCTGACTGGCGGGCCACCAGCGCCGCAACCAATGGCCCAGGGCCAGCCTGCGTATCGGCGCCACCGCTTCGAGGCGCCGATGAGTTCGATGCCGCGCGGTTCCTCGCCGGCCCCGACCGTCGAAGCGAGCGCGGCGTGCCCGGACTCGCCGAGAGCCCGCCACAGCCAGTCGGCGCGGGAGAAGTCGGTGAAGGTGATCCTGGTCGCGGCTTCGCCGGGCGGGCGTCGACGGTCCAGGACAACACCGCGCCGCTGACTTCCAGCACCGCGACCAGGGGTGGTGCCGGCGCGGCGGGGCCGGCGCTGCGCAGTCCCGCGTCGGCGACCAATCTCATTCCGCCACCTGCAATTCCAGCAGCGCCTTGATCTGTTGTCGGTGGTCGAGGCTGACCGACCGGGCAAGCCAGCTGCTGCGCGCCGACGAGTCCAGCAGCGCCCGGGCCTGGGCGATCAGCTCGACGGCGTCGGCGAACCGGCCGCAGAAGATTGCTATGTAGCTGCGCTGCAACAGAATCCGGAGCAGATGCAGCGGCTTTCCCAACTCTCGCCAGTGCCGCTCGGCATGCTTCCAGCGCTGGTCGGCGGGCTCCAGCGCACCCGATGCCAACCGGGTGAGGCCGAGAACAACCAGCAACGGGCGACGTCGTGCGCCCGGGCGTGCCGAGCGATGACGGGGTAGGCTTCCGACACCGGCCGCTCGGTCGTCGTGTGGTCGCCCGCCGCCGGCGCAGTCCACCAGCGCCGACGCGCAGCCGATGGTTGCGATCGCAACCGCGCAGGTCCGCCTGGGTCGCTACCGATCCCAACTATCGGCGCCCGACACGGCGCCGCGTCCGCGCACCGTCGACGCGGGCTGCACGGCGCCACGCCGCCGTGCTCAGCAGCCGCAACCCGTTCATTCCGACGATGATCGTCGAGCCTTCGTGGCCTGCCACGCCCAGCGGCAGCGGCAGGGTGCCGGCCAGGTCCCAGATCACCAGAACACCGATGAAGGCGGCGGCGATGACCAGGTTGGCCACCACCACCCGGCGCGCCCGGCGGGCCAGGTTGATCACCGTCGGAATGGCGGCGAGGTCGTCGCGCACGACCACGGCATCGGCGGTCTGCAGGGCCAGATCCGATCCCGTGCCCCCCATCGCGATGCCGGTGTCGGCCGCCGCCAGCGCGGGGGCGTCATTGATGCCGTCACCGACCAGGGTCACCTTGTGCCCGGCGGCCTGTAGTTGTCGCACGGCAGCGACCTTCTCGTGGGGCAGCAATCCGGCGCTAACGTCGGTGATGCCGACACGGGCGGCGAGCCGCGTCGCGGCGGCCGAGTTATCACCGGTCAACAGCAGCGGTGACATGCCGGTCAGCCGGCGCGCGGCGGCCAGGGCCGCGGGCGCTTCTGGCCGGAGCTGGTCGGTGATCGCCAGCAGTCCGACCGGACGCCGCTGGCAGGTCACCAGCACCGGGGTGTATCCGCGCTGCTGGAGGGAATCGCCGGCGGCCGTGAGCTCGCCGCCGGCGATGTCGGTGGGCAGCAGCGCCTGTGGCGACCCCACGCCGACGACTTGACCATCCACACGCGCGGTGACGCCGCGGCCAGGGTGCGCCGTGAACACCTCGACAGGGGGCAGGTCCAAGCCGCGGGCACGGGCGGCCGCCACGATGGCGGCGCCGAGGGGGTGTTCGCTGGGCAGTTCGGCCGCAGCCGCCAGCCGCAACACGTCGTCGCTGCCCAATCCGGCAGCTAGCACCCGGATTTCGGCCAACTCGGGGGTACCACGGGTCAGGGTTCCGGTTTTGTCGAAGGCGAGCCGCGTTGTCGTGCCGAGTTGCTCCATCACCTTGGCGGACTTGGCGAGCACGCCGTGACGGCCGGCGTTGGCGACGGCGGCCAACAGCGGGGGCATGGTCGCCAGCACCACCGCGCACGGGGAGGCGACGATCATGAACGTCATCGCGCGCAACAACGCCCGCTGGGGAGGCTCACCGAGCAGCACCGGGATCACGAACACCGCGATGGTGACCACCACCATGCCGATCGAGTAGCGCTGTTCGATCTTCTCCACGAACAGCTGGGTCGTCGACTTGGTCAGGCTGGCCCGTTCCACCAGGGCTACGATCCGGGCCACCACCGAGTCCGCGGGGCTGCGGTCCACCCGAATCCACAGCGCGCCGGTGCCGTTCATGGTGCCGGCGAACACCTCGTCGCCGACGGTCTTGCCGATCGGCAGTGGCTCGCCGGTGATGGTGGCCTGATCCACCTCGCTGCAACCGGAAATCACGGTGGCATCCGCGGCGACGCGCTCACCCGGCCGCACCACCAGCACGTCACCGAGATGCAGCTCGGCGGCCTTGACCACCGCCTCGGTGCCATCGGGGCCGACCCGGGTGGCCGTGTCGGGGGCCAGGTCCAGCAACCGGCGCACCGAGTCCTGGGTGCGTGCGGTGGCCAGGGCTTCCAGCGCGCCGGAGGTCGCGAAGATCACGATCAGCAGGGCGCCGTCGACAATCTGCCCGATGGCCGCCGCACCGATTGCGGCCGCGACCATCAGCAGGTCCACGTCCAGCGTCTTTTCCCGCAACGCCCGCAGCCCGGCCAGGCACGGCCGCCATCCGCCGGCCCCGTAGCAGACCAGATACAGCGTCCACCACACCCAGCGCGGGCCGCCGGCCCATTGATCGCCGAAGCCAACCAGGAAGAACGTCAGCGCGATTGCGGCCCACCGTGTTTCAGGCAGCGTGGGCAGCCAGGTGGGCGGCATCGACGGGCGTGCGAGCGTGGCCGCGGGGCGGATGGATGCGAGCACGAGCTGCCTCCGGGGAAAGAATCGGGACGGCCAACAATACCAAAACGAATGAATAGATGTTCATGTATTTGGAAGAGTACGCTGTCCCGCATGGGACATGGCGTGCAGGGCCGCGACCGCCCGGCCGCGCGGCTGGATCCCGACGCCGCCGTGCATGTTGCGGCCACCCTGCAGGCGCTGGCGACGCCGAGCCGGTTGCTGATCCTGACCCAGTTGCGCCACCACAGGTTGTCGGTCACACAGCTGGCGGCGGCGATAGGCATGGAACAATCCGCCGTGTCGCAGCAGCTGCGGGTGCTGCGGAACCTGGGTCTGGTGGTCGGTGCCCGCACCGGGCGGTCGATCGTCTACAGCCTGCACGACAACCACGTCGCCCAACTCCTTGACGAGGCGATCTATCACAGCGAGCACCTTCGCCTCGGGCTAACTGACGAGCCCGAAACCGCTAGTTGAGCCGGGGAGTGCGGCGGTGAAGCGGTGGCACGGTGATTGAGATCCGGGCCGTGCGGTCGGTGCGAGCGTTAAGCCTGTCGGCGGGTCGGGTCAACGCGCTGGATGTCGAGCTGCTCGACGAGCTCACCGGTGCCCTCCGCGAGCTAGCGGGCTGGGGTGGCCCGCTCGTCGTGACCGGTGCCGGCCGGGTATTCTGCGCCGGCGTCGACCTCAAGCGGGTGCTGGCGGGCGGCGCCGACTACACCACGCGGCTGATCGCCGCGCTATCGGATGCGTTCCAGGCGATGTTTAGCTATCCAGGGCCGACGGTGGCCGCGATCAACGGTGCCGCCATCGCGGGGGGATGCGTGCTGGCGTGCGCCTGCGATCGCCGCTTGATCAGCCCCGATGCTCAGATCGGGGCCTCGGAGGTACGGGTCGGGGTACCGTTTCCGGTCGCCGCGCTGGAGGTCATGCGCTACGCATGCGGAGACCGCGCCGAGGAAGTGTTGCTCGGGGGCCGAAATTATCGAGGGGCAGAGGCTATCGGCAGCGGACTTGCCCACGGTGTGGTCGCCGAAGGTCTGCTCGAAACGGCCGTGGCGCAGGCATCCGAGCTCGGCGACATCCCGGCCGAGGCCTACCGGCACACCAAGGCCCGGCTACGAGGTCCGACTTTGGCGCGAATCCGTGAATCCGGCGATATCGACCGTGAGGTCTGTCAACTGTGGGGGGCAGACCAGACGCGCCAGCTGATCGCCGACCACCTGCAGCGTCTGCGACACCGGTGACGACCGGCGCTATTCCTCAACGGCGACCCCGCCTCGGGTACGCCTACGCCGATGCGAGGTTTTGCCGCTCGGGCGGCGGTTACGTAACCGGGGCTCCGCGGGCACTGCTTCGGGTTCTGTGGCGGCCTTTTCGGTGGTGTCCTCGGGCTTGGGAGTCTCGGTGTCCGCGGGCTTGGGCGTCTCCTCGACCACCGAGTCGGGTTCCGGGCCTTCCGGCGTGTCCACGGCGGCCTCGACGGGCACCTCCGCCCTGTCGGATTCCTCAGCGCCGGCCTCGGCTGCCACGGCCTCGCTGTCCACGGCTTCTTCATCTGCGGCTTCTTCGACTGTGGTGGCGGCTTCGGTGTCGGCCTCGGCGCCCTTGCCGCCCTTCTTGCGCCGGACGCGCCGCCGCTTGGGTTCCTTCGCCTTGAGCGGCTTCGGCGGTGGCGGCAACTCGGCGACAAACGAAAGGTAGAACGCGAAAATCCCGAGCAGCGCGATCGCGGCGGCGGCGCCGTAGATCCCAAACAGCCATTGTCCGACCGAATCCAGGCTCAGCCAGATTTCGCAGATCGCGGTGCCCACGATCAGCACCCCGGCCAATACGTGGGCCACGATCGACCACGTCCGGATGGATAGGGCCAGCGCAGGGATGCCGAGCTCGGGCTTGCGGGTGCGCAACAGGGTGAACACCACCGGCAGCGCGGTCAGCCCGATCAGCACACCCGTCACGATCCGCAGCGTCGTCCCCACCGCGTGCGGGGTGTCTCCCATGAGCTCCGGCCAGCGGGGCAACACGAAATAGAAGAAGAGGACGCCGGCGCCGATCGCAAACGACGCGTGCCACAGCATGGCGACCTTGCGCCCCATACGCCTCCTCATGCTGGTGGGTTCGGGCCAGTCTAGCGGTGGCCGAAACCCGGACCGGGCTTGTCCGCGCCTTGAAAAGACTCAGACCAATGGCGGAGGATGCGGGATTTGAACCCGCGAGGGCTATTAACCCAACCCGCGTTCCAGGCGAGCGCCATAGGCCACTAGGCGAATCCTCCGCCGTCATGGTAGCCGCTGAGCAAGGTCACGTCTCTTGCGGTCACCGTCGAGTGGCCGCACCCGGGTACTACACTCGCGGTGGACCCCGCGCGGCGTCTATCCTGTGAACTCCCCCAGGGCCGGAAGGCAGCAAGGGTCAACGGGCTCTGTCGGGTGCGCGGGGTCCCCTCAGTAAGGGGCAGTGCAAACAGTGCTTATGCCCCTAGACCCCACGGTGTGCAACGGCGAAAGGGCCGCATGGTGTCGTTCGATTCGCTCAGCCGCGCCGATCTCGCTGCCCTGCACGCCCGCCACCAGCAGGCCTATGCGGAGCTGCGGGCCAAGAAGCTGGCCCTGGATCTCACCCGCGGCAAGCCGTCCCCGGAGCAGCTCGACCTGTCCAACCGGCTGCTGAGCCTGCCCGGGGACGATTACCGAGACGAGGACGGCACCGACACCCGCAACTACGGCGGCCTGCACGGTCTGCCCGGACTGCGGGCCATATTCGGGGAGCTGCTCGGCATCGGAGTGCCCAATCTGATCGCGGGAAACAACTCCAGCCTGGAGTTGATGCACGACGTGGTCGCCTTTTCGATGTTGCACGGCGGTGTGGACTCCCCGCGGCCTTGGATGCAGGAGCAGGACGGCATCAAGTTCCTGTGTCCCGTCCCCGGTTACGACCGGCACTTTGCCATCACCGAGACGGTGGGCATCGAGATGATTCCGGTCCCCATGCTCGATGACGGACCGGACGTCGACCTGATCGAAGAGCTGGTCGCGGTCGATCCCGCCATCAAGGGGATGTGGGCGGTGCCGGTGTACGCCAATCCCACCGGCGTCACCTACTCTTGGGAAACGGTTCGCCGGCTCGTCCAGATGCGGACGGCGGCACCCGACTTCCGGTTGTTCTGGGACAACGCCTACGCGGTGCACACCCTGACGCTGGATTTCATTCGCCAGGTCGACGTGCTCGGGCTGGCCGCCAAGGCCGGCAACCCGCACCGGCCCTACGTCTTTGCGTCCACATCGAAAATCACCTTCGCCGGCGCCGGCGTCAGCTTCCTGGGCGGATCGCTGGGCAACATCGCCTGGTATCTGCAATACGCCGGAAAGAAGTCGATCGGCCCGGACAAGGTCAACCAGCTTCGGCACCTGCGCTTTTTCGGCGACGCCGACGGGGTCCGCCTGCACATGCTGCGTCACCAGCAGATACTGGCGCCGAAATTCGCGTTGGCGGCCGAAATCCTGGACCAGCGGCTCGGTGATTCCCAGATCGCCTGCTGGACCAAGCCCAAGGGCGGTTACTTCATCAGCCTTGACGTGCTGCCGGGAACGGCGCGCCGGACCGTGGCACTGGCCAAGGACGCCGGCATCGCGGTGACCGAGGCCGGTGCGTCGTTTCCGTATCGAAAGGATCCCGACGACAAGAACATTCGGATCGCGCCCACCTTCCCGTCGATGCCGGACCTGCGCGACGCGGTCGACGGGCTGGCGACCTGCGCGCTGCTGGCGGCGACCGAGTCGTTGCTCAACCCGCCCCCGAACGTGCGCTGAGGGCGGGAAATCTGCGAAAATCCCGCCCTACGTTCACGCTCGACGCCGGTGGGGCACTCGTCACCGCGGGTCGGTAGCCTGCAGACCGTGGCTCTCTACCGCAAGTATCGACCGGCAACCTTCGCCGAGGTGGTGGGCCAGGAGCACGTCACCGGGCCATTGTCGGTTGCCCTGGAGGCCGGCCGGATCAACCATGCGTATCTGTTCTCCGGGCCGCGTGGCTGCGGCAAGACGTCGTCGGCGCGCATCCTGGCGCGGTCGCTGAACTGCGCGCAGGGGCCGACGGCCAGCCCGTGCGGTGTCTGTGAGTCCTGTCTGGCGTTGGCGCCCAACGCGCCCGGCAGCATCGACGTCGTCGAGCTCGACGCCGCCAGCCACGGCGGCGTGGACGACACCAGAGAGCTGCGGGACCGCGCCTTCTACGCGCCGGCCCAATCGCGGTACCGCGTGTTCATCGTCGACGAAGCGCACATGGTGACCACCGCGGGGTTCAACGCGCTGCTCAAGATCGTCGAGGAACCCCCCGAACACCTCATCTTCATCTTCGCCACCACCGAACCGGAGAAGGTGCTGCCGACGATTCGGTCACGCACCCATCACTACCCGTTCCGGCTATTGCCGCCGCGGACCATGCGGGCGCTCGTCGGGCGCATCTGTGAACAGGAGGGTGTCGTCATCGACGACGCGGTGTATCCGCTGATCATCCGGGCCGGGGGTGGTTCGCCCCGGGACACCCTGTCGGTGCTGGACCAGTTGCTGGCGGGAGCCGAGGGCACCCACGTGACCTACCAGCGGGCGCTAGGGCTGCTGGGCGCCACCGACGTCGCCCTGATCGATGACGCGGTCGACGCCCTGGCCGCGGGCGACGCCGCGGCGTTGTTCGGGGCGGTCGAATCGGTGATCGACGCCGGCCACGACCCTCGGCGCTTCGCCACCGATCTGCTGGAGCGATTCCGCGACCTCATCGTGCTGCACGCCGTCCCCGACGCGGCGTCGCGTGGCGTGGTGGATGCGCCGGAAGACGTGCTGGACCGGATGCGGGAGCAAGCGGCCCGGATCGGGCCGGCGACCCTGACCCGATACGCCGAGGTGGTCCAGGCCGGGCTGGGCGAGATGCGGGGCGCGACGGCGCCGCGTCTGCTGCTCGAAGTGGTGTGCGCGCGGCTGCTGTTGCCCTCGGCCAGCGATGCCGAATCGGCATTGCTGCAACGTGTCGAGCGGATCGAGACGCGGCTAGCCATGTCGATACCGGGTCCTGCGGCCGCACCCGCGGCCGTCGCGCCCGCCAATCCGAAACCCGCCGAGGCGCAGCCGGGTCAGCTCGACGCGGCGGCCGTAAGACGGCAGTGGTCGACTGTGCGCGACCATGTCAGTCAGCGCAGCAAGTCGGTCAACGCCATGTTGGGCGACGCCGTGGTCCGGGCGGTTCAAGATGACACGCTGGTGCTGACCCACGGTTCGGCGCCGCTCGCGCGACGGCTGTCCGAACAGCGCAACGCCGACGTCATCGCCGAGGCGCTCAAGGATGCGCTGGGGGTCAACTGGCGGGTGCGCTGTGACACCGGCGCGCCGGTCACGGCCGAGGCCAACGGGCCGGCCCCGGTACGGGACGAGCCCGCCCCCGAGGCGGATTCCGCTCACCGCGACGAAGAAGTGGAGAGCATGCTGGCCGAGGCGGCCCGCAGCGACCTGTCGGCCCCGCCCCGCGACCCGGAACAGGCCGCGCTCGAGCTGCTGCGGAACGAACTGGGTGCCCGTCGGATCGACGGCTAGCAGCTACGGCGTCCACCAGGGCCGCAGCGGCAGCTCGTCGTCGCCCCAGGTGCCGACGTTTGCGGCCAGCACGTGATGCAGCTGAATGTTGTTGCGTTCGAAGGCTACCCGCGACGCCGCCATGTACAAGCCCCAGACCTTGGCGACGGGCAGCCCGACCTCCTCGACGGCCTCGTCCCAGTGCTGGACGAGGTTGCGGCACCAGTCGCGCAGCGTCATCGCATAGTGATGCCGAAAGTTCTCCTCGTGCAGCACCTCGAAACCGACGTCCTGGATCTCGGTGATGATGCGTCCCGAGCCGGTCAGCTCCCCGTCGGGGAAGACATAGCGGTCGGTGAACCCACCCGCGAAGGGAGTCGACTTGTTGTCGTTGCGGGTAATGCAGTGATTGAGCAGCAGGCCGCCGGTGCGCAACTTCGACTTGAGGAACGCGAAGTAGGCCGGATAATTCTTGACGCCGATGTGCTCGGTCAGCCCGATCGACGATACGGCGTCGAAGCCGATCTCGGTGACGTCGCGGTAGTCGGAGTGCCGCACCTCGGCCAGGCCGGTCAGCCCTTCGTGCTCGATCGCCCGCTGCGCCCAGGTGGCCTGCTCGACCGACAGCGTGGCACCGATGGCCCGGACCCCACGGCGGGCGGCGTAGCGCACCATGCCGCCCCAGCCGCACCCGACGTCGAGCAGCCGGTCACCCGGCTTTAGCCGCAGCTTCTCGAAGATCAGCCGGTACTTGTTCTCCTGGGCCTCCTCCAGGGTCGCCTCGGCGTCCGGATAGACCGCGCAGGTATAGGTCATCGAGGGCCCCAGCACCCATTCGTAGAAGGTGTTGGACACGTCGTAGTGGTGGTGGATGGCTTCGGCGTCCCGGGTCTTGCTGTGCAGCGCGCCGTCAACCAGTCGACGCCACCGGGGCGGGGTTTCCTGCGGCGGTGGCGCGATCGGCAATAGATTCTCGATGCCGATCGAGCGGACGACGTTGGCCAGCACCCGCGCCGACGGTCGTTTGAAATTGACCCGGTCGGTCAGCGTGACGAGCAGCTGGTAGGGATCGCCGGGATGCACACCGTGGGCCGCGAGGTCGCCCGCGACGTAGGCGCGGGCCAGGCCCAGCTCGCCGGGGGCCGTGGCCAGGTAGGTCGCGCCCCGGGGGGACGTGAGTTCCAGACCCAGTTCGGCGTCCTCGCTGCCGGCGGTGCTGCCGTCGTAGGCGATGAACTTCAGCGGCTGTCGCCCGCTGGCCGCGAAGACGGCCAGGATCTCGGCCATGCTCAGTTTGCCCGTCGTCTTGTGCGTGGATTGGCTTGTCGTGGTCATCGTCGTTGCACCGCCTTTGCGTAGAGGTCGAGAAGACGCGAGTCGGGATCGTATGTTTTCTTCACCGTGTTGTAGGCCTCGCCGCCGTAGAGCTGGTCGAACTCTTCGCGGGTGTAATACGAGTCCGAATACAGCGACTTGTGACCGCCCAGCTCCCCCACCTTGTCTTCGATCGCACGGTTGGTCGCGCCCTCGGTGGCACCGGCCGGCACAGACGACCAGAACCCGATGTTGACGTAGGTCTGGTCCGGCCGGATCGGGTACAACGGCCAGCCGTGGTGGTCACGCAGCCGCAGCGGGCACAGCCAGATCGGTGAGATGGGGACGGCGTCGAGGAACCATTGCAGGAACTCGGTTGTTCGCTGAATCGGCACCTCGACGTCCTGCACCACTCGCTCGCGCGCCGGACGCCCCTGGCGTTTCTCGATCCGCTCGGAGATGCCAAACCGCCGATCGGCCGCCACCAGCTTCCAGTAGACGCTGCTGCGCCGGTAGCGCCGCGGCCACCAGCGCCGCAGCGACGGGTTTTGCGCGCCAAACGCGCGGGAGCACCAGAACCAGTCGGTGTCCCAGCGCCAGAAATAGTCGTGAACGGTCAACCGGTCCTCTTTAGTACCGGTGTCATGCTGGATCGACCGGTAGTAGATGTCTTGCCCGGTGTAGTCGCTGACTGGGCCGGGGGTGGTGGTCCGCACACCGACGCACAGGTAGCTTTCGTCGGCGCCGAAGACCACACCGTCGAGATAGTCCACGCGGATCCCGTCCAAGCCGCCGGTGTCGACGATGCGGTCCATCGCCGCGACAAGCGCGCTCAGCGAGTGAAATCGAATGTGCCGCAATGCCACAAACGGCGCCACCGGCTCCAGCCGTATCCGAAGCCGAGTCGAATATCCCAGCGTCCCATAAGAATTGGGGAAGGCACGATACAGGTCGGGGTGCCGGTCTGCAGATACGGTGAGCAATTCGCCGGCGCCGGTGAGGATGTCCATCTCCAGCACCGACTCGTGCGGCAGGCCGTTGCGGAACGACGCCGACTCGATGCCCAAGCCGCTGACCGCACCGCCGAGGGTGATGGTCTTCAGCTGTGGAACCACAAGGGGCGACAGGCCGTAACGCAGCGTCGCCGCGACCAGGTGCTCGTAGGTGCACATGCCGGCCACGTCGGCGGTGCGGGCGTCGGGATCGATGCTGAGCACGCGGGTCAGTCCTGAGGTATCCAGGCCAGCTGAATCCCGTTTGACGCGGGCCCGGAACAGATTCGAGGTGGGCTTGGCGAGCCGGACGGACGCCGTGGCAGGGATGGATCGGTAACTTGCCAACAGTCGCTCGACGCCCGACAGGTGGGCTGACAGTGCGGATCCAGGAACGGGCACCACATATACCCTAGTCCTCGATAACAGCCCCTGCACCCGCGCACGGGCTGAACGCCATCACGACAGAGGAGTTGCGCCTGATGGGACAGGTGAGCGCGGCCAGCACGATCTTGCTCAACGTCTCGCCCGCGACCGCGCTGGAGGCCCTGGCCGATTATCGGAACGTGCGGCCGCGAATTCTTTCCGGGCACTACAGCCAGTATCGGGTGCTCGAAGGCGGGCAGGGGCAGGGCACGGTTGCCAGCTGGCGGCTGCAGGCGACCAAATCACGCGTTCGCGACGTTCAGGTTCACGTGGACGTCGCGGGCCACACCGTGATCGAGAAGGACGCGAACTCGTCGATGATCACCAACTGGACGGTGGCTCCGGCGGGACCGGGATCCAGTGTCACCGTGAAGACCACCTGGACCGGCGCCGGGGGCGTGCAGGGCTTCTTCGAAAAGACGTTTGCGCCGCTGGGGCTGAAGAAGATCCAGGCCGAGGTGCTGGCCAACCTCAAGAACGAACTGGAAAACCAGCCGAGTTAGCCCGCCTGGGCTTGGGTGGCCAGGAAGCCGGCGAGGCCGCGGACCAGCGCGTCGGCGTATTTTTGTCTGCCCTCCGGGGACTCCATCAGGGCCGAGTCTGCGGGGTTTTTCATGTTGCCCAGCTCGACCAGGATCGACGGGTATTGGGCCAGGTTGAGGCCGGCCAGGTCCGACCGTCCGTACAGGCCGCTTTGGCCGATGTAGTTGGCCGGCGGAATGCCCGAAGCCTGCAACTGGTCGCGCATGACCCGGGCGAACTGCACCGACGGTCCGGCCTGTACGGCGTTCAGCGGCGGGGCGGAGTAGTTGACGTGGAATCCTCGGCCGGTGACCGGGCCGCCGTCGGCGTGCAGGCTGACAACCGCGTTGGGGTGCAGCGCGTTGGCCATGTTGGCGCGTTCATCGACGCACGGTCCCAGCGCGTTGTCGTTGCCGCGTGACATGGCGGTGCGTACCCCCAACGCGCCCAGCGCGGCGCGCAGCCGCAGCGCGGTGTCCCAGGTGAACGTGTGCTCCGGATAGCCGCTGTTCGTCGACGTCCCGCTGGCCTGGCAGTCTTTGGTGCCGCCGCGACCGGTGGGCACTTGGCGGCCGATGGATGCGTCGTTGGCCCCGTTGTGCCCAGGGTCGATGAACACGACCATGCCGGCGATAGTGGACGGGATTGCGGTTGCGGTCGGCACGGTCGGCATCGACGTGGCGGCGAGCACCCCGACGACCGCGGCGATCCCGACACGCACGCCAACTCGGACATCCACCGCACAAAGGTAGCGCGGCGCGGTCTACGCTGAAGGTTTCGAATCGCCCGACAAGCGCAGGCGAAACCAACTCGAGACCAAGATGCGAGGGGACTGTCATGCAACCCGGAGGCGATATGTCCGCACTGCTCGCCCAGGCGCAGCAGATGCAGCAAAAGTTGCTAGAAGCACAGCAACAGCTGGCGAACGCTGAGGTGCACGGTCAGGCCGGCGGCGGCTTGGTCAAGGTTCACGTCAAAGGCAGCGGCGAGGTGATCGGGGTGACGATCGACCCTCAGGTCGTCAACCCCGACGACATCGACACCCTGCAGGATTTGATCGTCGGTGCGATGCGTGACGCATCCCAGCAGGTGACGAAGATGGCGCAGGAGCGGCTGGGTGCGCTGGCCGGTGCCATGCGTCCGCCGACACCACCGGGGGCGCCGCCCCGGCCCGGTATGCCGGGGGCGCCGGGGGCGCCGGGGGCGCCGGGTATGCCGGGTGCGCCGGGGGTGCCGCCCCCGCCCGGTATGCCAGGAATGCCGGGTACGCCAGGAGTTCCGGGTGCGCCGGGGGTCTGACCTGCATCGACATGTTTGAGGGGCCCGTCCAGGATTTGATCGACGAGCTCGGCAAGCTGCCGGGCATCGGACCCAAGAGCGCGCAGCGCATTGCCTTCTACCTGCTGTCGGTCGAACCGCCGGACATCGACCGGCTGACCGCCGCGCTGGGCAGGGTTCGCGATGGCGTGCGGTTCTGCGAGGTCTGCGGCAACGTTTCCGACGACGAGCGGTGCCGAATCTGTTCGGATGTCCGTCGCGATGCATCCGTGGTGTGTGTCGTCGAGGAGCCCAAGGACATCCAGGCTGTCGAGCGCACCCGCGAATTCCGCGGCCGCTACCACGTCCTGGGCGGTGCGCTGGATCCGCTGTCCGGGATTGGCCCCGAGCAGCTGCGCATCCGTGAGCTGCTGAGCCGCATCGGCGAGCGGGTCGACGACGTCGACATCACCGAGGTGATCATCGCCACCGACCCCAACACCGAGGGCGAGGCCACGGCCACCTACCTGGTGCGGATGCTGCGTGACATCCCCGGCCTGACCGTGACGCGAATCGCGTCCGGGCTGCCCATGGGTGGCGACCTGGAATTCGCCGACGAGCTGACACTGGGCCGCGCGCTGACGGGCCGGCGGGTGCTGGTGTAATTCGCCGAGCCTGTAGTTGACGTGGGGCCCACTCGCACTTTTGCACGGTAACTACAGGCTCGCGCGAGTGTCGGTGGCCGCTGTCAATGTTGCGGCGCGGGTGAGGTCTTTCTGGGCAGTGAAGCGCTGACGCAGGGCCGGCTTACGGAAAACGAGCTGCGTCGGTGGCACCGGGCCATCTTTCGTGACGTCTTTGGGAAAGGGCGTGAGCCGTCACTTCGTGACAGGATCGAGGGGGCGTGGTTGCGATCCGGGCGGCAAGGCGTCATCGCCGGTGTCGCCGCATCCGCGCTGCATGGTGCGCAATGGATCGACGACGACGTCCCGATCGAGCTGATCTGGTCCAACACCAGACCGCCGCGGGGGCTCGTCGCTCGTGACGAGACCTTGGGCGACGACGAGATCACCAAGGTGGCGGGCCTGCCGGTCACCACACTGGCGCGGACGGCATACGACCTCGGTCGGCTCCTGCCCCGCGGCGAAGCCGTGGCGCGTCTCGATGCCCTCATGCGCGCCACCCCGTTTTCACGCGAAGATGTGCTCCTACTGACCAAGCACCATGCGGGTGCCCGGGGTGTCCGTCGGTTGCGCGACGTGCTGCCACTTGTCGACGGCGGAGCAGCCTCGCCGAAGGAGACCTGGCTGCGGCTGCTATTGATCGACGCGGGCTTGCCGGTGCCGACCACGCAGATTCCGGTGGTGCACCGCTGGCACACGGTGGGCGTGCTCGATATGGGGTGGGAGAAATACGCGGTAGCTGCCGAATACGACGGGGACCAACATCGCAGCGACCGCCGCCGTTACGTGAAAGACCAGCGACGGCTGCGCAAGCTCGCGGAGTTGGGCTGGATCATCATCCGAGTGATCGCCGAGGACCAGCCCGACGAGGTGGTGGCCCGGGCGCGCGATGCACTGCTGGCTAGAGGTTGGCGGCCTTAGCGCGCCGACAGGCGCTCGCGGCGCAACAGCTCCACCTCCGGCAACTCCAAAGGCCCCAGCTCACCCACCACCTTGCTCAGCAGCAGGTCGGCGAGCTCCGGGTTACGGGCCAGGCAGGGCCCGTGCATGTAGGTCGCGACCACGTTGCCCGCAACCGCGCCGTCCACGCCGTCGCCGGCCCGGTTGCCCGCGCCCTTGACCACCAGGCCCAGCGGTGTCGCCGCGGGGCCCAGCACCGTGCCGCCGCGGTGGTTCTCAAAACCGGTCAGGGGCTGCGTCAAACCGGCCAGCAGTGGCGTGCTGACCAGCTCACCGATGGTGCGCGCATCCTGCGGCGAGGTGGTCACATCCAGCAGGCCCACGCCGTCGACCCGTTCCCCCGATGACGTCTCGTACCAGTGCCCGAGCACCTGGATGGCCGCGCAGATCGCCAGCACGGGAGCGCCCCGGGCGGCCGCGCGCTGCAGGCCCGGGTAGCGAAGCAGGTGCCGGGTGGCCAGCCGCTGGGCGTAGTCCTCGGCGCCGCCCAGCGTGTAGAGGTCCAAGGAGTCCGGGACCGGATCGGCGAGCGTGATCTCGACGATCTCGGCGCCGATGCCCCGCAGCAGCAGCCGTTGGCGCAGCACCACGGCATTGCCGCCGTCGCCGTAGGTACCCATCACGTCGGGCAACACCAGCCCGATCCGCACCGTGGAATCAGCCACGGCGCGGCAATGCTCGCTGCAGCTGAAGGAACGCGGTGTAATTGGCGACGACCTCGACCCGCCCGGGCGGGCAGGAGGCGATGGCCGCCACGGTGTCGTGCACCAGGGTGTGCCGCACGCCCGCGTATCCGAGGCGAACCGCGAGGTCGGTGCCGCGTTCGCCGGCGGCCACCACTGTCCCCGTGAAGGTCTCCTCGAGGTGCTCGAAGCGCACATCCCACAGCCAGGAGAGGTCTTCGCCGTCGGGCACCCGCCCGTTGACCGCGATGACCACCCCGGCGGCACGTTTGTCCACCATCGATAGCGCTTCTTGCCAGCCGGCTGGATTTTTGGCCAACAGGATCCGCGCTTCGTGCGCGCCGAGCCGGACGGTCCGGTAGCGCCCGGCGACCTCGTCGACCGTGGAGACCGCGGCGACGGCCAACGCCGGATCGGCACCCACCGCGACGGCGGCCGCGACGGCTTGGGCGGCGTTGCCGCGATTGACCGATCCGGGCAGCGCGAGCCGCATCGGCAGCGCCAGCCCGTCGGGCCCATAAAGGGTGTTTTCGTCGAACCACCAGTGCGGGCTGGGCCGCTTGAAGTCGGCGCCAGTGGAATACCAGTGGCCGCGGTCACGGACGATGACCTCGCCACTGCGCGGGCAGCTGACCGAATCGTTCGACCAGGCGCCGCCCGCCGCCACCCAGACCACGTTCGGGCTGTCGTAGGCGGCCGATGTCATCAGCACATCGTCACAGTTGGCGACGACGACCGCGTGGGGGTGCCGGGCCAGGCCGGCGCGCAGCGTGCGTTCGATGATGTTGATCTCGCCGACGCGGTCGAGCTGGTCACGGGACAGGTTGAGCAAAACGATGACGTGTGGTTCGACGGCGTCGGCGACGTGCGGCACGTGCATCTCGTCGACCTCGAGGGCCGCCAGCGTGGCCTGCCTGTTGCCCGCCAGCGCGGCCACCAGGCCGGCGTCCATGTTGGCGCCTTCGGTGTTGGTGGCCACGGCTCCCAGCGTGCCCAGCGCTGCGGTGGTCATCCGGGTGGTGGTCGACTTGCCGTTGGTGCCGGTGATGACGACCGTGCGCCGGCCCGCCGCGAGCTGTTGCAGGATCGAACGGTCCAGGGTCAAAGCGACCAGGCCCCCGATCATCGCGCCGGCGCCGCGCCCGGTGACCCGCGACGCCCAGCGCGCGCCGGCCCCGGCGGCCAGCGCCAGACGTGCCCGGGTGGTAACCACCCGCGCAGTCTAAGGGCGATCGCAAGCTCGGCGCTTTGCGCCGGGCGCGGCGGGTCGCCCTCATTTGGTTTCAGGGCCGACACGAATGCGCGGCGAGCCCGCGATGTCGCTCGGACGTGCCATCCTCATCGTGTGAGCCACACCTGGGGACGACCGGCCAGCCACCCGGACGGGGGATGGGCCGTGATCGACGTCGAGACCACCGGCTTTCGGCCCGGTCAGGCCCGGATCATCAGCCTTGCCGTGCTGGGCCTGGACGCCGGCGGCCGCGTCGAGCGATCAGTGGTCAGCCTGCTCAACCCGGGGGTGGACCCGGGTCCCACCCATATCCACGGACTGACGACCGCGATGCTGGAGGACCAGCCGCAATTCTCGGACATCGTCGGTGACCTGGTCGAGGTGCTGTGCGGCCGCACGCTGGTCGCCCACAACGTCGCGTTCGACTATTCGTTTCTTGCCGCCGAGGCGGAGATGGCCCAGGCGGAGCTTCCCGTCGACTCCGTCATGTGCACGGTCGAGTTGGCTCGGCGGTTAGGGCTCGGCATCGACAATCTGCGGTTGGAGACCCTTGCCGCGCACTGGGGTGTGCCCCAGGAGCGGCCGCACGACGCGTTCGACGACGCGCTGGTGTTGACCGGGGTGCTGACGGCGGCGCTGCAGCGGGCTCGCGAACGTGACGTCTGGTTGCCGGTACGTCCGGTGACCCGGCGCCGCTGGCCCAACGGCCGGGTGACCCACGACGAACTGCGGCCGCTGAAGGCGCTGGCGTCCCGGATGCCCTGCCCGTATCTCAACCCCGGGCGTTACGTGCCGGGCAGACCGCTGGTACAGGGCATGCGGGTGGCGCTGGCGGCCGAGGTGGGACGCACCCACGAGGAGCTCCTCGAACGAATCCTGCATGCCGGGCTGGCCTACAGCGACCACGTCGACCCGGAGACCTCGCTGGTGGTCTGCAACGAAACCGCTCCCGGGCAGGGCAAGGGCTACCACGCGCTGCGGGTGGGGGTTCCGGTGGTTTCCGACGCGATGTTCATGGACTGTGTCGGATCCGTCGTCGGCGGCACCAGCGTGCAGCCATTCACCGACGTGGTGGAAGAGCAGTTCGCCTTGTTCTGAAGAGACTGCGGGCAGCGATCGTCGAGACCTAGCGTGCTGCCCGGTTGACCGCCGACACCACGGCACGCAGCGACGCGGTGGTGATCGACGGCGCAATGCCCACGCCCCACACCGTGCGGTTCGGTCTGTCGGCGTGCCGACCCGCTTCGCCCGGCTGCGCCGCGCTCGCGATCGTCACGGGGCCTGATGCGTGCCGACCCGCTTCGCCCGGCTGCGCCGCGCTCGCGATCGTCACGGGGCCTGATGCGTGCCGACCCGCTTCGCCCGGCTGCGCCGCGCTCGCGATCGTCACGGAAGCCTCCACATAGGCTGCGGCCTGAGCATCGTCACCGGCGCTCATCGCGTGCTCGTAGTAATCCAGCACCGCCACGTCGAACCCGACGCCGCCCAGCGCATGAACGAACGCGGCCAGCGGACCGTTGCCGGACCCGCTGATCTCGGTCTCCACCCCGTTGACCCTGACGGTGGCGGTGATGCTGGTCATGCCGCCGTCCTCGTCGGCAGCGTCCAGATGCTGCCTGATGCGCTCCAACGGCCACACTGGGGCCAGGTACTCCTCGGTAAACGCGTCCCACATCTCCTTGGGTGAGATCTCACCGCCCTCACCCTCGGTGATCTTCTGAATCACTTGGGAAAACTCGATCTGCAGCCGCCGCGGCAGAGCCAGGCCGTGGTCGGTTTTCATGATGTAGGCCACCCCACCCTTGCCGGACTGCGAGTTGACCCGGATGACCGCCTCGTAGGTGCGTCCGACATCCTTGGGGTCGATCGGCAGATACGGCACCTGCCACAGCATGTCGTCCACGTCGGTGTCGGCGGCATCGGCGTCGAACTTCATCGCGTCCAAGCCCTTGTTGATGGCGTCCTGATGGCTGCCGGAAAAGGCGGTGTAGACCAGGTCTCCGCCGTAGGGGTGACGTTCATGGACCGGCAACTGGTTGCAGTACTCCACCGTGCGCCGGACCTCGTCAATGTTGGAGAAGTCGATCTGCGGGTCCACGCCGCGCGAAAACAGGTTGAGCCCCAACGTCACCAGGCACACGTTGCCGGTGCGCTCTCCGTTGCCGAACAGACAGCCCTCGATCCGGTCGGCTCCGGCGGCGAACCCCAATTCGGCTGCGGCGACGGCAGTTCCGCGGTCGTTGTGCGGATGCAGGCTCAGGATGACGGACTCCCGGTTGGCCAGGTTGCGGCTCATCCACTCGATCGAGTCGGCATAGACGTTGGGTGTGGCCATCTCCACCGTGGCGGGCAGGTTGAAGATGATCGGGCGCTCCGGCGTCGGTTGAATGACCTCGCCGACCGCATCGCATACTTGTCTGGCGTATTCCAGTTCAGTGCCGGTGTAGGACTCCGGCGAGTACTCGAACCGCCATTGCGTCCCAGGGTATTTGGCGGCCTCTTCGACGCACTTGCGAGCACCGTCGGTCGCGATGGCCTGCACGGCGGCCCGGTCGGCGCGAAAAACCACGCGGCGCTGCAGGATTGACGTTGAGTTGTAGAAGTGCACGATGGCCCGCGCCGCACCCGCGCACGCCTCGAAGGTCCGCTCGATCAACTCCGGCCGGCACTGGGTCAGCACCTGGATGGTGACATCATCAGGGATGGCATCCTGTTCGATGATTTCTCTGACGAAGTCGAAGTCGGTCTGGCTGGCCGACGGGAACCCGACCTCGATCTCCTTGTAGCCCATGCGAACCAGCAGGTCGAACATGCGACGCTTGCGAGCCGGGCTCATCGGGTCGATCAGCGCCTGGTTGCCGTCGCGCAAATCCACCGCGCACCACAGGGGTGCTCGATCGATGACACGGTCGGGCCAGGTGCGGTCGGCCAGCCGGATGGGCTCGACCTCCTCGGCGAACGGTCGGTACCGGTTGACCGGCATCGATGAGCCACGCTGCGGATTCCACGCTGGCTGGCCGGGTCGGGGCGGGCCCGCCGGCTTTTTGATGGCGCGAACCTTAAATGACGCGGTGTAGGCGTCGGGTGAATCAGAATTAGTCACGGTAGTTGCTCCGGGATGTCGGGGTTGTGAGAAGGAATCTCAGACCGGCGCATCGCGAACACCCGCGACGGGAAGCCGGTCTGGATCAGACCCCGTCGCGGCGTCCGAGGAGGAGCACCCGCTGCACGTCGTGAACTTTACCGCGATCGGCGCTGGGGCCAAAACGGGAGATCAGAACGGCGGGGGTTCGTTGTCGGGTTGGGGTGGGCCGGGTCCGGTGTGGCTGGGGTCTTGGGTTGCTGGGGTGGTGCGGGCGCGGTCTTTGAGCGCGTGGCCGGTGGTGGTGCCTCAGCTATTTTGAGCGCGTAGCGCGGAAGGCTTGCCCGATGTGGAGGGCAAGATCGACATGGCCGCGAGGCGGCAGGTAACCAACAAACTGCGCGGTCAGTACCGCAAAGCATCGAAGGCGGATAAGACCAAGATCCTGGATCGGGTGGTGTCTGCCACCGGGATGGGTCGTTCGACGGCCCGGCGGATGCTGACCGGCCCGAGTCTGCCGGAGCCGGCCGAGCAGGTCGACGGGCGCAGGCTGCGGGCGCGGGGCTTCAGTGACGACGCCAGGGCGCTTTTAGAGCACGTGTGGGCCTTGATGGGCATGCCGTGCGGCAAGTACCTGGTGGTGATGCTCGAGCTGTGGCTGCCGCTTTTGGCCGCCGCCGGTGATCTTGACAAGCCGTTCGCCACCGAAGCGGCGGTGGCGGAGTTGAAGGCGATGAGCGCGGCCACCGTGGACCGCTACCTCAAACCCGCCCGCGAGCGGATGCGCATCAAAGGCATCTCGACAACCAAACCCTCACCGTTGCTGCGTAATTCGATCACCATCCACACCTGTTCGGATGAGGCGCCCAAGGTCCCGGGGGTGATCGAGGCCGACACCGTGGCGCACTGCGGCCCGAGTCTGATCGGCGAGTTCGCCCGCACCCTGACGATGACCGATCTGGTGACCGGCTGGACCGAGAACGCCTCGATCCGCAACAACGCCGCCAAGTGGATCCTCGAGGGCATCCAGGAGTGCCAGCAGCGGTTCCCATTCCCGATGACGGTTTTCGATTCGGACTGCGGGGGCGAGTTCATCAATCACGACGTCGCCGGCTGGCTGCAGGCCCGCGACATCGCCCAGACTCGCTCCCGGCCGTACCAGAAGAACGACCAGGCCCATGTCGAGTCCAAGAACAACCATGTGGTGCGCAAACACGCGTTCTACTGGCGCTATGACACCGGCGAAGAGCTGGAGCTGCTCAACCGGCTGTGGCCGTTGGTGTCGCTGCGGTGCAACTTCTTCACCCCGACCAAAAAGCCCGTCGGCTACACCCCCACCGTCAACGGTCGCCGCAAGCGCATCTATGACAAGCCGGCCACCCCGTGGCAGCGCCTGCAGGCATCGGGCGTCCTTGATGCACAGCAACTCTCGACCGTGGCCGCCCGGATCGAAGGCTTCAACCCGGCCGATCTGACCCGCCAGATCAACGCGATCCAAATGCAGCTGCTCGACCTGGCCAAGACCAAGACCGAGGCCCTGGCCACCGCCCGCCACATCGACCTGCAAGCATTGCAACCGTCAATCAACCGATTGGCCAAGGCGAAGTAATGCAAGCCCCCCACGCGCTCACTATGCGTGAGGCACCAGCCCACGCTTCGCGCTCACTTCTACGTGAGGCACCTCGCGGGAGATCAGAACGGCGGGGGTTCGTTGTCGGGTTGGGGTGGGCCGGGTCCGGTGTGGCTGGGGTCTTGGGTTGCTGGGGTGGTGCGGGCGCGGTGGTTGTGTCGGCGTTCGGTGGCGATGCGCTGGGCCCGGTCTTGCGCGCGGGTGCGCCGCCGTTTGGGCATCATCGCGGTGCGCTCGCCGCAGTAGTCCAACGGTGGGTCGGCTTCGGGTGCCGGGAGACCGCCGGTGGCGCGGCACAGGCTGGGAAAAAGCAGGGCACTGCCCGGGGTGGTGACGTAGGTGTGCCCGGCCGGTGAGGTCAGGATCAGGGTGCCGTCGGGCAGTTGCTTGTCCCGCCAGCCCCAAAACGTTTTCACCAAATGATGGGTACGGCAATAACATTTGAGGTTGGCCGCATGGGTGGGCCCGCCGTCGGCGTAGGGGATCGTATGGTCGAGGTCGCAATCGACCGCGGGCCGGTCACAGCCGGGCCAGCGGCAGGTCAGATCCCGGCAGCGCACGAAATCGGCCAGCGCCTGCGACGGCGCGTATCCCGGCTCGGGTGGGGCGTCGGCCGGGTGGACCAGCGGCACCAGCTTTGCCGACTTGGCCAGTTCGGCAACGAGTTCGGGTGCGATGAGCCCGTCGGCTGCCACCAGGGAGCCCGGCGTCGACCCGCTGCCGTCGAGGCTGGCTTGGTCGGCGATCACATGAATAACGACCGGTGGTGGCGCCGGCCGGCCCCCGGCCGCGCAGTCGGGCCGCCCGCAGCGACAGCCCAGCCGATCGGCCCCCGCGGCCAACGCGCCCAGCGCATCGGCGCGGCGCTGCTGGCGGCTGCGCGGATCGTGCGCACACACGGTGGCCGCCAGCGCGGTCAACCGCTTGTCCAGGGCGTGCGCGTCCGGGGTCAACAGGCTGCCGTGGATCTCGCAGACACCGTCGACGCAATCCGTGATCCAGATCTCCCGATCGGCCTGGTGCTCCTGGCGCCGCCGCACCGCATCGGCGTCGGCGCGGGCCACGATCTTGTCGACCTGCCCGGCCAGCCGACCCCGGCTCAGCGACGGCCACCGCGGCACCTTGGCGGCCAGCTCGGCGTCCACCGCCGCTAGCACCTCGCGGTCGGTGATCAGGTCGGTGCGATACACGATCGTCTGAAACATCCGATAGTCGATATCGCCGGCCTTGAACACTTCAGCCACCCGCGGCAGCCGCTCCCGCATCGCCCGCGCGTAGCGCAGCCGGCTACCCGCCAGCCCCTGACTGATCCGCAACGCAGCGGCCAGCTCGGCGGCCACCGCCTCCATCGTGTCGATCGCCCAGTCCTCGTTCTCCGAGCAGCGCGCCAACCGGTAGCCGAACAAGTCGCCAATCGCGGCCAGCTGCGCGGCCGCGGCCCGGTTCTCCGCCCGCGACGCCGAGCAGATCCGATCCACCATCGCCGCGGACTCCGCGGTGGCCGACGGGTAACGCCGCTCAACGAGCTCATCGAAGCGGGCGATCACCTCCGGCGCAGACCCACGACCAACCATCTGTTCGAACACGCATTCGATCATAACTGGCTGCACTGACAGACTGTGGTTACGGCGGCTGCCCCTGGTCGGCCTTTGTCGCTAGTCGGTTGCGGAACACTTCAACACAAGACGGCGGGAAGCCGTCGACTCCAGCGGGCATGCCCGAGCATCGAAATCAATCACGATGCGCCGCCACGTATCCTGTTGTGGACTTATACCAGCGGGGAAGGGCAACAGTGGCGCTCGTCGTGCAGAAGTACGGCGGATCCTCGGTGGCCGACGCCAACCGGATTCGCCGCGTCGCTGAGCGCATCGTGGAGACCAAACGGCAGGGAAATGAGGTGGTGGTCGTAGTTTCTGCGATGGGTGACACCACCGACGACCTACTGGACCTGGCCCAGCAGGTATGCCCGGCTCCGCCGCCCCGCGAACTCGACATGCTACTGACCGCCGGTGAACGCATCTCCAACGCGTTGGTGGCCATGGCCATCGAGTCCCTGGGCGCGCACGCCCGGTCGTTCACCGGGTCGCAGGCCGGCGTGATCACCACCGGCACCCACGGCAACGCCAAGATCATCGACGTCACGCCGGGCCGGCTGCAAGCCGCCCTCGCCGAGGGCCGCGTCGTCTTGGTGGCCGGCTTTCAGGGCGTCAGCCAGGACAGCAAGGACGTCACCACGCTGGGCCGCGGCGGCTCGGACACCACGGCGGTCGCGCTGGCCGCCGCTCTGGGCGCCGACGTCTGTGAGATCTACACCGATGTGGACGGGATCTTCAGCGCGGATCCGCGGATTGTGCACAACGCCCGCAAGCTGGACACGGTGACCTTCGAGGAGATGCTCGAGATGGCGGCCTGCGGGGCCAAGGTGCTCATGCTGCGCTGCGTGGAATATGCCCGCCGCTACAACATTCCGGTGCATGTCCGGTCCTCGTACTCGGACAAACCGGGCACCGTCGTTACCGGATCGATCAAGGACATACCCATGGAAGACCCCATCCTGACCGGAGTCGCGCACGACCGCAGCGAGGCCAAGGTGACCATCGTTGGGCTGCCCGACATCCCGGGGTATGCGGCCAAGGTGTTCCGGGCGGTGGCCGACGCCGACGTGAACATCGACATGGTGCTGCAGAACGTCTCCAAGGTCGAGGACGGCAAGACCGACATCACCTTCACCTGCTCCCGCGACGTCGGGCCCGTCGCGGTGGCCAAGCTGGATTCACTCAAGGACGAAATCGGGTTCACCCAGCTGCTCTACGACGACCAGATCGGCAAGGTGTCGTTAATCGGGGCGGGCATGCGCAGTCACCCCGGGGTGACGGCGACCTTCTGTGAGGCGTTGGCAGCGGTCGGGGTCAACATCGAGCTGATCTCCACCTCCGAGATCCGGATCTCGGTGCTGTGCCGCGACACCGAACTGGACAAGGCCGTGGTCGCGTTGCACGAGGCGTTCGGGCTCGGCGGCGACGAGGAGGCGACGGTCTATGCGGGGACGGGCAGGTAAATGGTCGCGATAGGAGTTGTCGGGGCCACCGGTCAGGTGGGCCAGGTGATGCGCACCCTGCTCGACGTGCGCGATTTCCCCGCGACCACGGTGCGGTTCTTCGCTTCGGCCCGATCGCAGGGCCGCAAGCTGGCCTTCCGCGGCCAGGAGATCGAAGTGGAAGACGCCGAAACGGCCGACCCGACCGGCCTGGACATCGCGTTGTTCTCCGCCGGGTCGGCGATGTCGAAGGTGCAGGCGCCGCGGTTTGCCGCGGCCGGGGTCACGGTGATCGACAACTCGTCGGCGTGGCGCAGGGATCCCGACGTGCCGTTGGTGGTGTCCGAGGTGAACTTCGCGCGGGATGCGACCAACCGGCCCAAGGGCATCATCGCCAACCCGAACTGCACCACCATGGTCGCGATGCCGGTGCTCAAGGTGCTGCACGACGAAGCCCAGCTGGTGCGGCTGGTGGTCTCGTCGTATCAGGCGGTGTCCGGCAGCGGCCTGGCCGGGGTGGCCGAACTGGCCGCGCAGGTGCGTGCGGTGGTCGACGACGCCGAGCGGTTGGTGCACCACGGCGGCGCCGTGGCCTTCCCAGCGCCGGAGAAATACGTCGCGCCGATCGCGTTCAACGTGGTGCCGCTGGCCGGATCCTTGGTGGACGACGGGTCCGGCGAGACCGACGAGGATCAGAAGCTGCGCTTCGAGAGCCGCAAAATTCTCGGCATCCCCGACCTGCGGGTCAGCGGCACCTGCGTGCGGGTTCCGGTGTTCACCGGGCACTGCCTGTCGATCAACGCCGAGTTCACCCGCCCGCTCTCGCCGGAGCGGGCCCGGGAGCTGCTTGTCGGGGCCCCGGGCGTCAAGCTGGTCGACGTGCCCACGCCGCTGGCCGCGGCCGGTGTCGACGAATCTCTGGTCGGCCGCATCCGACAAGATCCGGGGGTGCCGAACGGGTGTGGCCTGGCGCTGTTCGTCTCGGGGGACAACCTGCGCAAGGGGGCGGCGCTGAACACCATCCAGATTGCCGAGTTGCTGGCCGCCGAATTGTGATCCGCGGGTGAGTTCCACCCGGGTCGCGCAGGGCGCGCTGTTCGTCGTGTTGTTTTTGGTTGCCCCGCAGTGTGTTTGGTATGCACGCGCCGATCCGCCGGCACCGGTGCCGCAGCCGATCCTGCCGCCGCTGGCACCGGGTCAGGTCCTGCGGATCGGTCCGACGGCCGGCACCGGAACTCCCACCGGGGACTACGGCATCGGCGCCACCGACCTGTGCGAGTTCGTGGAATTTCCCAGCCAGCTGCTGCAGGTGTGCGGCGACAGCTTCGCCGGCCAGGGCGTCGGGTTCGGTGGTTGGTACGCGCCGGTGGCGCTGCACGTCGACACCGAGTCGGTGGACGATCCGGCCGGGGTGCGTTACACGGGTGTCACCGGCGTCGGCAAGCCGCTGCTGGCCGACCCCACGCCACCCGGGGATTCACAGCTGCCCGCCGGGGTGGTGCAGATCAACCGTCGCAACTATGTGATGGTGACCACCGCCAAGGAGCTGGAGCCACTGAACTCCCGGCTCGTCAAGGCCGAGCCGGCACGCGGCGGCTGGCCGACGGTGGCGGGGTCGCGGCGCGACGCCTCCTACCAGGACGGGCGGCAGACCCAGATCAGCGGGTATTACGACCCGGTTCCCACACCCGATTCACCGACCGGGTGGGTGTACATCGTGGCCGACAGCTTCACCCGCAGGCAGTCGGCGGTGCTCTACCGGGTTCCCCCGGAAGGGTTCACCGACCGGTCGCGCTGGCAGGGCTGGGCGGCCGGGCCCGGCGGCGGGTGGAACAAGCCGCCGACACCGCTCTGGCCCGACCAGGTCGGCGAGATGAGCATCCGTCAGATCGACGGCCAGACCGTGTTGTCATATTTCAACGCCAGCACGGGGGACATGGAGGTTCGGGTGGCCCGCCACCCAACACTGCTGGGTGCGGCGCCGGTGACCACGGTGGTGCGCCACGACGAGTGGCCCGAACCGGCGGAAAGCCTGCCGCCCCCGTACGACAACCGACTCGCACAACCGTATGGCGGCTACATCTCGCCCGGATCCACCATTGATGAGGTACGGATCTTCGTCAGCCAGTGGAATACCCGCGCCCGGCAGAGCGCGCCGTACCGGGTGATTCAGTTCGCGGTCAACCCGTTCAAGCCGGACTCCGAGGACTAGCCCGCGCTCGTGTCCGCCGAAAACGGCGCGGGTTTCGGCTCACAGCTGCTACCTAAGTAGCGCATAGCCAAGGCTAGTGGTTGGCCGGGCATCATGTCGACTCATGAGCGAAACGTCTGAAACCCCAACCGCGCTGACGTCAACCGCAACGGCACCGCCGGCGCCCACGGTCCCGGCGACCCACCAGATCCCCAAGGTCTTCAAGGCCGCGGCCTGGGTGGTGATCGTCGCCGGCATCGTGTTCATCGTGTCGGTCATCTTCTTCACCGGGTTCCGGCTGGGCATGCTCAGCGGCCACGGCCACCCGCGTGACCACAAGAATCACGCGGTAATCCACCGTCCGGCAGCTCCCACCGGCGCCCCGGCGGTGAATCCGGGCACCGGCCCCGCCGGACCGGCCCAGGCGCCCGCCTCGGTTGCGCCGTCGACACCCGCCCGCTGAAACGCCCGGCAAATTCACGACAACTTTGTCGCCGTAGCTCTTTACGGTCCTCGCAGCCCTGAGCAATAGTCAACTCATGACCGAAGCGCCCGAGCCCCCAGCCCCACCCGCTGCCGTCGCCACCGCCCCGCCGCCACCGCCTCCGGAAAAGATCCCCAGGTTGTACCGGGCCGCGGCCTGGGTGGTGATCGTTGCGGGAATCGTATTCATCGCGGCGACCATCTTCTTTACCGGCGCAGCGGTCGCCGGGGGCGGGAAGTGCCCTTACTTCCGCCACCATCATCACGGCATGTTCCGGCCCGCAGATCCCGCAGGCCCCGCGGCGCCCGGTCCGTGGGGATGGCAGTTCAGGTTCCCCGGCGGACCGCCTCCCCCGGGTATGGGGCCCGGGTTCCCCGGCGGCCCGGGTGGCCCCGGCGGTCCCGGTGGTCCGACCGCCGGACAGCTGGGTCCCGGTCCGGGTCAGCCGCCGACAACCACCGGTCCGACTACGATGCCGGCACGCCCCTAGTGGCTGGCCAAAAGCATCATTCGCGCGTCATCGGATTCGTGTGGCCCGCGCGACGGCATAGCGAAAGCGATGTACGCGCAACCCCATTGGGCTATCAGCTACTTGGCACAAAGGGGCGGTGACGTAGGAACATGGGCCAGCTTGGGGCCCTGGGATTTCAGCGAAATCAGCCCGCCAACTAGGAGATGGCGAAATGACGGAGCGCTACACCACCACCGACGCCGGCGGCCCGGCGCCCAGTGACGATCAGTCGTTGACGGTGGGCCCCGATGGCCCGATCCTGCTGCAGGATCACTACCTCATCGAGCAGATGGCGATGTTCAATCGGGAGCGCATCCCGGAACGCCAGCCGCATGCCAAGGGTGGCGGCGCGTTCGGCCATTTCGAGGTGACGGGCGACGTCAGTCGCTACACCAGGGCCGCGGTGTTTCAGCCGGGCGCTACGACCGAGACGCTGATCCGGTTCTCCACCGTCGCCGGCGAGCGGGGCAGTCCGGACACGTGGCGGGATCCGCGCGGTTTCGCGGTGAAGTTTTACACGTCGGAGGGCAACTTCGACATGGTGGGCAACAACACGCCGATCTTTTTTATCCGTGACCCGTTGAAGTTTCAGCATTTCATCCGTTCGCAAAAGCGAATGGCGGCAAGCAACTTGCGTGATCACAACATGCAGTGGGATTTTTGGACGCTCTCGCCGGAGTCGGCGCATCAGGTGACCTGGTTGATGGGTGATCGGGGCATCCCCAGAAGCTGGCGGCACATGAACGGCTACGGCAGCCACACCTACAGCTGGATCAACGCCGCCGGTGAGATCTTCTGGGTGAAATACCATTTCATCACCGATCAGGGCATCGAGTTCCTCAACCAACGGGACGCCGACCGGCTGGCCGGCGAGGATGGCGACTACCACCAGCGGGATCTCTACCGGGCGATCGAGCGTGGCGAGTATCCGAGTTGGACGCTGAAGATGCAGATCATGCCGTTCGAGCAGGCCAAGGCGTATCGGTTCAACCCGTTCGACCTGACCAAGGTGTGGCCGCACGCCGACTTCCCGTTGGTCGAGGTGGGCAGGTTGACGCTGGACCGCAACGTCACCGATTACCACACCGAAATCGAGCAGGCGGCCTTCGAGCCCAACAGCCTCGTGCCGGGCACCGGGTTGAGCCCGGACAAGATGTTGCTGGCGCGCGGTTTCTCCTACGCCGACGCGCACCGGGCGCGGTTGGGCACCAATTACAAGCAGATCCCGGTCAATTCACCGAAGGTCCAGGTGCACAGCTACTCCAAAGACGGGGCGATGCGGATCGCCAACGTGTCGGATCCGGTGTATGCGCCCAACTCCTACGGGGGTCCGCATGCCGATCCGGCACGCGCCGCCGAGGTGCGCTGGTATGCCGACGGTGACATGGTCCGGGCCGCCTACACGCTGCGCGCCGAGGACGACGATTGGGGTCAGGCCGGCACCTTGGTGCGCGAGGTTCTCGACGATGATGCTCGGGACCGTTTGGTGCACAACATCATTGGTCATGTCTGCAAGGGTGTGCGGGAGCCGGTGCTGTCGCGGGTGTTCCAGTATTGGCGCAACGTCGACCCCGATCTGGGCAAGGCGGTCGAAGCGGGCGTTCGGGCCAACCTGAGTTAGGCCTTCGGCGTGCCTGGCATGATCGAGCCCATGTCAACCATGCGGTTCGCCGCCTCGGTCGTGACGCTGACCGCCGGCGCCGCGCTGGCCGTCCCCGTCGCGGCGGCCACCCCGTCGGAGCCCGGCGTCGTCTCCTACGCGGTGCTGGGCCGGGGGTCGGTGGGCAACATCGTCGGCGGGCCGATGGGCTGGGAGTCGGTGTTCACCGAGCCGGTCCAGGGGTTCTGGGTCGATCTGCCGGCATGCAACAACTGGGCCGACATCGGGTTGCCCGAGGTGTACAACGACCCAGACCTGGCGTCGTTCAACGGCGCCACCACGCGGACGTCGGCCACCGACCAGACCCACTACGTCAAGCAGGCGGTCGGGGTATTCGCCACCAACGACGCCGCCGGCCGGGCATTCCACCGCGTCGTGGACCGGACCGTGGGCTGTTCGGGACAGACCACACCGATGCACCTGGACAACGGGACGACCCAGGTGTGGTCGTTCGCCGGTGGCCCCGCCACCGGCGCCGACGCGGCATGGATCAAGCAGGAAGCGGGCACCGACCGGCGCTGCTTCAACCAGACCCGGCTGCGGGAAAACGTGTTGCTGCAGGCAAAGGTCTGCCAATCGGGCAACGCCGGCCCGGCGGTCAACGTGCTGGCCGGCGCCATGCAGAACGCGCTGGGCCAGTAGCGCGGCTGGGAGGTGGGCGGCAAGGTGGATACCCGTCCACCCGTCACAACGGGAATATGTCGGTGCGCTCTGGAAGATGAAGTGTTGGCGGCTATCGTTCCCGATAGCCGCGCAGGCTTCCGGCCCGGAGGGATCGTGATATGACGTTCGCCGCCATCACCGCCGCGGTTGCGGAGCTGGATCGCCCACCGGACGCGGACATCGCCAGTTCGGCGGCCGCCGCGCGATACATCGCGGACGGCTGTCTCGTCGACGGGCCGGTGGGTCGGGTCGGTCTGGAAATGGAGGCACACTGCTTTGACCCGGCGGACCCGATCCGCAGGCCGAGCTGGCAGGAAATCACCGATGTTCTGCGGTGGTTGAGCCCGCTGCCGGGCGGCAGCGTGGTCAGCGTGGAACCCGGCGGTGCCGTGGAACTGTCGAGTCCGCCCGCCGATGGTGTCGTGCCGGCCATCGACGCGATGGCCTGCGACCAGGCCGTGCTGCGGTCGGCCTTCGCCGACGCCGGGCTGGGCCTGGTTTTTCTGGGCGCCGACCCGCTGCGCCCGCCCGAACGGATCAACCCGGGCGGGCGCTATCGCGCCATGGAACGCTATTTCGACGCCAGCCGCGGTGGGTCCGCGGGCGCGGCGATGATGACCTCGACCGCCTCGATCCAGGTCAATGTGGACGCCGGACCGCGGGACGGATGGGCGGCGCGGGTGCGGCTGGCCCACGCCCTGGGGCCGACGATGATCGCGATCACCGCCAACTCCCCGATGCTGGCCGGCAAGTTTTCCGGCTGGCAGTCCACCCGGCAGCGGGTGTGGGGGCAGATGGACTCGGCGCGCTGCGGGCCGATTCTCGGCGTCAGCGGCGACGACCCTGGCACCGACTGGGCGCGCTATGCCCTCAAGGCGCCGGTGATGCTGGTGCACAACCCGGACGCCGTCGCGGTCACCCGCTACGTGCCGTTCACCGACTGGGTGGACGGCCGGGTTCTGCTCGGCGATCGTCGTCCCACCGTCGCCGATCTGGAGTACCACCTGACCACGCTGTTCCCCCCGGTGCGTCCGCGGCAGTGGCTGGAGATTCGCTACCTGGACAGTGTGCCCGACGCGGTGTGGCCGGCGGTGTTGTTCACGCTGGTGACCCTGCTCGACGACCCGGTGGCGGCCGAGTTGGCCGCCGAGGCCGTGCAACCGGTGGCCACCGCCTGGGACACCGCGGCCCGGGTCGGCCTGGATGACCGCCGGCTCTACCTGGCGGCCAACCGGTGTCTGGCCATCGCCGCGCGGCGGGTGCCCGCCGAACTCGCCGACCCGATGCACCGGTTGCTGGACGACGTCGAGCGGGGCCGCTGCCCCGCTGACGACTTTTCCGACCGGGTGATCGAGCACGGCATCGCGCCGACGGTCACCCGGTTGGCGCGAGGCGGGCTGTGACCGTACGCGAAGGGTTGGCCCGCGACCTGGACCGGGCGCGCGCGCGGACGCTGCGGCTGGTCGATTTCGACGACGCCGAACTGTGTCGTCAGTACGACCCGTTGATGAGCCCCCTGGTGTGGGACCTGGCGCACATCGGTCAGCAGGAGGAGCTGTGGCTGTTGCGCGGCGGTGACCCGGCACGGCCCGGGATCTTGCCGCCGGAGGTCGACGGCCTCTACGACGCCTTCGTGCACTCGCGCGCCAGTCGGGTCGAGCTGCCGCTGCTGTCCCCACGACGGGCGCGGTCATATTGTCAGACGGTGCGCTCGGCGGCGCTGGATGCTCTGGACGCTCTCCCGCACGACGCCGGCGACTTCGAGTTCGCGCTGGTGGTCAGCCACGAAAACCAGCACTGCGAAACCATGCTGCAGGCCCTGAACCTGCGGCCCGGCGCGCCGCTGCTGCGCGACACCGAGCCGCTGCCGGCGGGGCGGCCCGGGCTGGCCGGCACGTCGGTGCTGGTGCCCGGTGGGCCGTTCGTGCTGGGTGTAGACGCCGCAAGCGAACCGTACTCGTTGGACAACGAGCGCCCGGCCCACGTCGTGGACGTGCCGGCATTCCGGATCGGGCGGGTTCCGGTCACCAACGGCGAGTGGCTACGTTTCATCGAGGACGGCGGCTACACCCAGCCGCGGTGGTGGTCGGACCGCGGCTGGCAGCATCGGCAGCGCGCGGGCCTGACGGCGCCGCAATTCTGGAGCCCCGACGGACGAACCCGCACGCGGTTCGGCCACGTCGAGGAGATTCCCGCCGACGAGCCGGTGCAGCATGTCACCTTCTTCGAGGCCGAGGCGTACGCGGCGTGGGCCGGCGCCCGGCTGCCCACCGAGGTCGAATGGGAGAAGGCTTGCGCGTGGGATCCGGCGACGGGCACCCGGCGCCGCTACCCGTGGGGAGCTGAGGAGCCCTCGCCCAACCGCGCCAACTTGGGTGGCGCCACGTTGCGCCCGGCGCCGGTCGGAGCCTACCCGGCCGGCGCCTCGGCCTGCGGGGCCGAGCAGATGCTGGGCGACGTCTGGGAATGGACCACGTCACCGCTGCGTCCCTGGCCGGGGTTTGTCCCGATGATCTACCGGCGGTACTCGCAGCCATTCTTCTTTGGTGATTACCGGGTGCTGCGGGGCGGGTCGTGGGCGGTGGAGCCGGCCATCCTGCGGCCCAGCTTCCGCAACTGGGATCACCCGTACCGTCGTCAGATCTTTGTCGGCGTCCGGCTGGTGTGGGACGTCTGATGTGCCGTCACCTGGGTTGGCTCGGCGCCGAGGTCACGATTTCCTCGCTGGTGCTCGACCCGCCGCAGGGTCTGCGGGTGCAGTCCTACGCGCCGCGCCGGCAAAAGTACGGCCTGATGAACGCCGACGGCTGGGGCGTCGGCTTTTTCGACGGCCGGGTGCCCCGGCGCTGGCGCGGCGCGGTGCCGCTATGGGGGGAGAGGTCGTTCGAATCGGTCGCGCCGGCCCTGCGCAGCCACTGTGTGGTGGCCACGGTGCGTTCGGCGACCGTCGGCATGCCGATCGAAGTCAGCGCGACCGCGCCGTTCACCGACGGTCACTGGCTGTTGTCGCACAACGGTGTGGTGGACCGTGCAGTGTTGCCGGCCAGTTTGTCAGCCGAATCCGTGTGTGACAGCGCGATACTGGCGGCCGTCGTGTTCGCGCGTGGTATGGACGCACTGGGTGATACCGTTGTCGAGATCGCGGCCGCCGATCCCCTTGCGCGACTGAACATCTTGGCGGCCGACGGTTCCCGGCTGGTCGCTACCGCCTGGGGAGACACGCTATCAATCCTGCGCCGCGGCGACGGTGTGGTGTTGGCCAGCGAACCCTACGACGACGATCCGGACTGGGAGGACGTGCCGGACCGTCACCTGGTGGATGTCATTGGGAATCACGTCGCATTGACCGCGCTGGGTTGAGAAAGGATTCCGATGACGCTGTCGCTGTCCAACCACCTGGCCGAGGACTCGGCGTACCATGCGTTGCGCCGCGACGTGCTCGAAGGGCTGCGAAAGACACCGAAATCGTTGCCGCCCAAGTGGTTCTACGACTCAGTGGGCAGTGAGCTGTTCGACCAGATCACCCGGCTGCCGGAGTACTACCCCACCCGTGCCGAGGCCGCGATCCTGCGGGCCCACTCGGCCGACATCGCGTCGGCCAGCGAGGCCGACACCGTGGTCGAATTGGGCAGCGGGACGTCGGAGAAGACCCGCATGCTGCTGAATGCGCTGCGCGACCGTGGATCACTCTGCGGATTCGTGCCATTCGACGTCGACGCCAATGTGCTGTCGGCGACCGCCGCCGCCATCCAAGCCGAATACTCGGGCGTCGAGATCCACGCTGTCTGTGGCGATTTTGAGGAGCATTTGACCGAAATCCCCGGCGGCGGGCGGCGGCTGTTCGTGTTCTTGGGATCCACGATCGGCAACCTCACGCCCGGGCCCCGCGCGCAGTTTCTCGCCACCCTGGCCGGGGTCATGCAACCGGGTGACAGCCTGCTGCTGGGCACCGACCTGGTCAAGGACGCCGGCCGGCTGGTGCGGGCCTACGACGACGCCGCCGGCGTGACGGCCCGGTTCAATCGCAATGTGCTGGCGGTGATCAACCGGGAACTCGACGCCGATTTCGACGTCGACGCCTACCGGCACGTCGCCCGGTGGAACGTCGACGAGGAGCGCATCGAAATGTGGCTGCGCGCCGAGCGTCGCCAGCGAGTGCGCATCGGCGCGCTGGACCTGACCGTCGACTTTCGGGCCGGCGAGGAGATGCTCACCGAGGTCTCGTGCAAGTTCCGTCCGGACGCGGTGCGCGCCGAGCTGGCCGAGGCGGGATTGCGCCGCATCCGGTGGTGGACCGACGACGGCGGTGACTTCGGGTTGTCGCTGGCGGGCAAGTGAGCGACAGCCTGGCCGACCGGTGGCGGGCGGCCCGCCCGCCGGTCGCCGGGCTGCACCTGGACAGCGCGGCCTGTTCCCGCCAGAGTTTCGCGGTGCTGGCGGCCGCCGCGAAGCACGCGCTGCATGAGGCCGAGGTTGGCGGGTATGTCGCGGCCGAGGCCGCCACACCCGTGCTCAACGCCGGTCGCGCCGCGGTCGCCACGCTCTGCGGCATGGCCGAGGCCGAGGTGGTGTTCACCACCGGCTCGCTGCACGCGCTGGATCTGCTGCTGGGCGGCTGGCCGGGGGAGGGCCGCACGCTGGCCTGCCTGCCCGGCGAGTACGGCCCCAACCTGGCGGTGATGGCCGCCCACGGATTCACGGTGCGCCCGTTGCCGACCCTCGAGGATGGCCGGTTGGCGCTCGACGATGCGGCCCACCTGCTGGACGAGGATCCGCCCGACCTGGTCCACCTGACCCCGGTGGCCAGCCACCGCGGGGTGGTGCAACCGCTGGCGATGATGGCGAGGCTCTGCGGTGAGCTGGGGTTGCCGCTGGTGGTGGACGCCGCCCAGGCGCTGGGACAACTGGACTGTGCGGTGGGCGCCGACGCCATCTATTCGTCGTCACGCAAATGGATCGCCGGGCCGCGCGGTGTCGGATTTCTGGCCGTGCGACCCGACTTGATGGATCGGCTGACACCGAGGCTGCCGGCCCCGGAGTGGGCGTCGATGTCGGTGGCCCGCCAACTCGAGTTCGGCGAGGCCAATATCGCTGCGCGCGTAGGGTTTTCGGTGGCATTGGGGGAGCACCTGGGGTGCGGGCCGGAAAAGCTGCGCGCCAGGTTGGCCGAGCTGGGTGCTCTGACCCGGACCGCGCTGGCCGGCGTGGACGGCTGGCTGGTGGTCGAGGCGGTCGAGGAGCCGAGCGCGATCACCACGCTGGCACCGGTCGACGGTGCCGACCCCAAGGCCGTGCGGGACTGGCTGCTGGTCGAGCGGCGGATCGTCACCACCTGCGCCTCGGTGCACCGGGCGCCGCTGGAGCTGACGGGCCCGGTGCTGCGGATCTCACCACACGTGGACACCACGGCCGAGGATCTGCGGACCTTCGCCGACGCGCTGATCGCCGCGACCGCGGCGACCGCGGCTTGACGGCGCTACCCGGCCTTGTGTGCCGTCAGCAGGTAGGCGGGAAACTTCAGGCGGCCCTTGTCATCGCTGTCGTGTGCCGGAAACTCGATCGGCGGTCCGGGCAGTTGCGACGGAACCACGGGCACATTGGCGTGGATGAAGGCGGGTCGGATCTCGTCGACCTCCCAGTACTTGCTCACCGCGGCGCGCAACTCGTCCTCGTCGACTTCGTTGGGCTTGATTTCCAGCTCCGCCGGGAACGCGCCCCTGGCGAACACCAGCACGAAATAGCTGGCACCCGGGGCGGCCGCGCGGTGCACCGAACGCAGATAGCCGTCGCGGCCCTCCACCGGCAGCGAGTGAAACAGCGTGCTGTCGATCACCGTGTTGAAGCGGCCGTCATAACCGGAAAACTCGGTGATGTCGGCCTGCACGAAGCTGGCCGTGGTCAACCCGCGTTCTACGGCGGCCTTGGTGGCCGCCGCAACGGCCGTCGGCGTGATGTCGATGCCCACCACGGTGTAGCCGTCGGCGGCCAGCGCCAACGACAGCTCGGCGTACCCGCAGCCGGCGTCCAGCACGTCGCTGCGGACCTTTCCGGCCGCGATCAGCGCGGCCAGTTCGGGCTGCGGCTCACCGATGTTCCATGGCGGCGGTCCTTCGAACACGCCCTGCTCGCGGTACACACTGTCCCAATCCATTACCTCGTCGGTCATGGCTCCCAACCTACTGCGCCCAGGTGTGCACCGGTTGGTTGGCGTGCATGTGTTCGCAGTAGCGGCGCAGCATCTCGGCCAGCGCGGCACGCCGGGTCATTCCGCCGGCCTCCAGCGCCCGCACCGTGGCCACCTGCCAACTCGCCCCGTTGCGCCCGGTCTGGGCGCGGCCCTCGATGACGCCCAGAAACCGGTCGCGCACCTCGGCGTCCACACCCCAGCGACGCAATCCGTCGTGGGCCATCGGCAGCAACGTGCCCAACACCAGCTCCCGGGCGCTCACCTCGCCCAGGTCCGGCCAGAGCAGCCGGGCATCGCTGCCGTGCCTGGCTGCCGCCAGGAAATTGGCTTGTGCCGCAGCGAAACTCATTCTCGTCCACAGCGGGCGGTCGAATTCGGAGAGGCTGCGCAGCGCACCATAGTAGAAGGCCGAGTTGGCCAGCATGTCCACGACGGTGGGCCCGGCCGGCAACACCCGGTTCTCCAGCCGCAGGTGCGGCCGCCCGTCGACAACGTCATACACCGGCCGGTTCCAGCGGTACACCGTGCCGTTGTGCAGCCGCAATTCGGGAAGGTGCGGGGTGTGTCCGGCCGCCAGCTCGGCGACCGGGTCCTCGTCGGACACCTCGGGTAGCAGCGATGGGAAGTAGCGGATGTTTTCCTGGAACAGCTCGAGGACCGAGCCGATCCAACGTTCGCCGAACCACACCCGGGGTCGCACCCCCTGGGACTTCAGCTCTTCGGGTCGGGTGTCGGTGGACTGCCTGAACAGTTCGATCCGCGTTTCCGACCATAGCCGGTGACCGAAGAAGTAGGGCGAGTTCGCGCCCAGCGCCAGCTGCGGCCCGGCCAACACCTGGGCCGCGTTCCAATTGGCAGCGAAATCCTCCGCGGGCACCTGCAAATGCAATTGCATACTGGTGCAGGCGGATTCGGGAGCGATGGACGCCGCGTGCCAACTCAGCGGTTCCGGACCGGAGATGGCTATTGGGATGTCCTGGCCGCGGGCCTTGAAGATCGACTCGTTGAGGGCGGTGTACCGCCGTGATTCGCTCATCCAGCCGCCGGTCAGATGTTCGGGCATCAGCGTGGGCAGGATGCCGATCACCACGATGTGTGCGCGTGCGGAGTTGGCTTTTCTCTCGGCATCGTTGAGGCTGGCCCGTACCTCCTTCTCCAGGTCCAACCCGGTGTGTCCGGGAAGTGGGCGGGGCGGCACATTGAATTCGATATTGTAGGCGCCCAATTCGGTTTGGAAGGCCGGATCCGCGATGGCGTCCAGCACGTAACGGTTCGACATGGCGGGCTGGTAGTCGGCGTCGACGAGGTTGCATTCGATCTCCATGCCGGTGAGCGGCCGGTCGGATTCGAAGTCGAATCGCGCCAGCATGGTCTCGAAGACGTCCAGACACTGCCGCAGCTTGCGCCGGTATTCCCGCTGATGCGCGCGAGTGTATGTGGTGCGCTTGACCTCTTCGCCCACAGAGTCGATGCAACAGGGTTACCGCCCACCGCGCAACAAGCAGGATGGCGCATCAGATGCGAATCAAACTAGCATCTGGTGTATGCGCACCACGGTCGACCTCGATGACGACGTCCTGCGAGCGTTGAAGCAGCGTCAGCGTGAGGAGCGCAAACCCCTGGGGCAGTTGGTATCCGAGCTACTGGCGCAAGCACTCGCGGCCCAGCCTCGTCCAAATGTGGAGATCCGCTGGGTGACGGCCGACCTGCGGCCGCGCGTGGATCTGGACGACAAGGACGCCGTCTGGGCGATCCTCGACCGAGCATGAGCGAGACCTTCGACGTCGACATCCTGGTGTACGCGACGCATCGGGGCAGCCCGTTTCATGACAAGGCGAAGGCCCTCGTCGAACGGTTCCTGGCCGGACCGGGCATCGTCTACCTGCTGTGGCCGGTCGCCCTCGGCTACCTGCGCATCGTCACCCATCCGACATTGCTCGATTCGCCGCTGACGCCCGATGCCGCGGCCGACAACATCGAACAGTTCGTCGCTGTGCCACACGTGCGGCGGGTCGGCGAAATCGACGGATTCTGGTCTGCCTATCGGCGGGTCGCCGGCAGCGTCAAAGCCAAGGGCAACCTGGTTCCAGCTGCCCACCTCGTTGCGCTCATGCAGCAGCACGGCATCGCCACGATCTGGAGTCACGACCGTGACTTGCGAAAGTTCGAAGGGATCAAGGTGCGCGATCCCTTCGGCGGCTCGGTAGACCATCATGGACGGTGCACAGATAAGGAGAGCAGTTGGCCGAGTCCGCCGAATTCGTAGCCGCCATCGACCAGGGCACCACCAGCACCCGCTGCATGATCTTCAATCACGACGGTGCCGAGGTGGCCCGTCATCAACTCGAACACGAGCAGATCCTGCCCCGCGCCGGCTGGGTCGAGCACAATCCGGTCGAGATCTGGGAGCGCACCGCCTCGGTACTGATCTCGGTGCTGAACGCCACCGGGTTCTCGCCGAACGATATTGCGGCACTGGGGATTACAAACCAACGCGAGACGACGCTGGTGTGGAATAGGAGTACCGGCAGACCCTATTACAACGCGATCGTCTGGCAGGACACCCGCACCGACCGCATTGCGTCGGCGCTAGACCGGGACGGCCGCGGTGACGTGATCCGCCGCAAGGCCGGGTTGCCGCCGGCGACGTACTTCTCCGGCGGGAAGCTGCAGTGGATCCTGGAGAACGTCGACGGAGTACGCGCCGCCGCCGAAAAAGGTGACGCGCTGTTCGGCACGCCGGACACCTGGGTGCTGTGGAATCTGACCGGCGGGCCGCGCGGCGGCGCTCACGTCACCGATGTGACCAACGCCAGCCGCACCATGCTGATGGATCTGGAGACCCTGGACTGGGACGACGAGCTGCTGTCGTTCTTCGGGATTCCGCGGGCTATGCTGCCGGCCATCGCGCCGTCGTCACCGCTGCGGCCGTACGGGGTCACCACCGACACCGGGCCGGTCGGCGGCGGGGTGCCCATCACCGGGGTGCTCGGCGACCAGCACGCGGCCATGGTTGGTCAGGTGTGCCTGGACGCTGGCGAGGCCAAAAACACCTACGGCACCGGCAATTTCCTGCTGCTGAACACCGGCGAAGCGATCGTGCGCTCCGACAACGGCCTGCTGACCACCGTCTGCTACCAGTTTGGGGACGCCAAACCCGTGTACGCGCTGGAGGGTTCGATCGCGGTCACCGGCTCGGCGGTGCAGTGGCTGCGTGATCAGCTGGGCATCATCAGTGGGGCCGCGCAAAGCGAGGCGCTGGCACGTCAGGTCCCCGACAACGGCGGGGTGTATTTCGTGCCGGCGTTTTCCGGCTTGTTCGCCCCGTACTGGCGATCCGATGCGCGCGGCGCGATCGTCGGGTTGTCGCGGTTCAACACCAATGCCCATCTGGCGCGCGCGACGCTGGAGGCGATCTGCTATCAGAGCCGCGACGTGGTGGATGCCATGGAAGCGGATTCCGGTGTGCGCCTGGAGGTGTTAAAGGTCGACGGCGGGATCACCAGCAACGACTTGTGCATGCAGATCCAGGCCGATGTGCTGGGAGTGGACGTGGTACGGCCGGTGGTCGCCGAGACCACCGCGCTGGGCGCCGCCTATGCGGCGGGCCTGTCGGTGGGGTTCTGGGCCGATCCGTCGGACCTGCGGGCCAACTGGCACGAGGACAAGCGCTGGACACCGACGTGGAGCGACGAGCAGCGCGCGGCGGGATATGCCGGCTGGCGTAAGGCGGTGCAGCGGACCCTGGACTGGGTTGACGTGTCCTGAGGTCCCTTGCTCCGCCGGCGCCCTGGTGGCTTACTTAGTCCTCGCCGAGAATGCCGTAGATCTCGCGGCGGGCATTGTTGATGATGTCGACGATGCGCTGTCGTTGCTCGGGGCTGGCGGTATGCGCCGACTGCACAATCGCACCCAACAGTTGGCGCGCGGCCGTCCGCAAGGTGAGGTGGCCTGGGTCGACGCCTTCGGCGATCTCGTCCCATGGTGGGGTTTCGATCTTCTCTGCAGCGGTGCGTCCTTCGGCGGTCAGCTCGAAAAGCTTCTTGCTGCCGTCGGTTTCGCTGGCGGTGATCAGGCCCTCGTCGTCGAGCAGCTGCAGCGTCGGGTACACCGAACCGGGGCTGGGCCGCCAGATTCCGTTGCTGCGTTCGGCGATCTGCTGGATCATCTCGTAACCGTGCATCGGCTTTTCGCTCAGCAGCACCAGAATTGCTGCCCGCACGTCACCGCGCCGTCCGCGGCCGCCCCGGAGCCAACCGCCACGCGGGCCCGCCGGGCCGAAGCCGAAACCGAAACCGAAGCCGGGACCAAAGCCCGGGCCGAAACCCAACGGAGAGTCGTGATCGGCGGCGTGGTCACGCAGGTGTTCGAAGAACTCGCGCCGGGCGTGGCGCCTGGCGCTGTGTAGGGCGCGTTGTGCGGGCCCGGCCACCAAGCCGAATCCGAAGCCTGGCCGGGCGCTGAACGGGCCGTTTGGAGGGGTGAATGGGGTGCTCATGTTCCGTGCTTCCTTCGGTATATCACTTTGCATCACGATATATCGAAAACTGCCGTGATGCAACGTTCCGGCGGTGTGCGACATCGTTGTGCCGGCGGGCGCTGTTGCTAGCCCACGCGTTCATGCTGGCGGTCGCCGTCGCGCGATAGCGGCTTAGCTCGGGGGCGCGAACCCGCCGCCGTTCGGTGCCTGCCGTGGCCAGGGAACAGGTTGTGCGGCTGGCGGATCGGCCTCGGGCCAGGGGATCGCCGGCTGTTGTGGCTGGTGCGACGGCCAGGCGGGCTGCCCGGGCGGCCACCCCGGGGCTTGCGGCCCCGCCGGCGGTGACCACGGCACCGGCGGGGGTCCTGTTGGCACCCAGGGAGCCGGCCCGGTGGCGCGCCAGGGCGCGGGCCCCATCGCGTGGGGCATCGCGGGGCCCATGGCAGGGCGGAGCCGGGCCAATTCGCGCCGGTGGCGCTCGGCGAGCACGGCGGCCAGCACCAGCTCCGGCGGAGCGCCGGGTGGCGGCGGCGGGGCGATGCGGGACACCACGTCACCGGCGATCCGGTAGGCCATCTGCTGGCGCAGCGTGGGATCGAGTTGTGTTGCCCGGGACAGGAATTGACGCGCGATCTCGGCGTGGCCCGCGGTGAGCCCGGACAGCTGCAGCGACGACGCCCACCACGCCAGCGACGGCGGCATCGCCGGCGGTGGCCCTAACCGCGGGCCGCGTTCGCTCACCACGACGGTGCCGGCAAAGATGTCGCCGACGCGTTTGGCCTTGGGCGACAACATGCTGCAGATCACGGCGGGGCTGCCCAGCAGCATCCAGATCTCCACGACCGACGCCAGCGCACGAAACAGCGCCTGCCGGAAGCGTTCCGGGCCGCCATCGTCGGAAACCACGCGCAGACCCATCACAATCTTGCCGATCGAGCGGCCCCGGGTCGCCGTTTCTATCGCCAACGGATAACCGACGAGCGCCAGCACCGTGAAGATGATCAGGAACGCGACGGTCCACGCTTCGTCGAACTCGGTTAGGGTGGCCGCCCACAACATCAGCCCGAGGATGTAGCCCACGAAAATCACGGTGATGTCGATCGCGGCGCTCACCGCCCGCACCGGCAGCTGGGCGATCTGCACATCGAGCACCACGGCGTCCCCGGTTACCACCTGCGACATACCAGGAACGCTACCGGCATTGCGGCAACTACCTGCTGCGCTCGGCTCCGCCGAACGTGCACTCATGGCGAGAAATCGGACGATTCTTCGCCATGAGTGCACGTTGGGCGCGCTTCGGTAGGCTGCGCAAGTGGACGTCGACGCGTTCTTGCTGACCCACCGAAGCACGTGGAACCGGCTCGACCAGCTGATCAAGAAACGCCGCTCGCTGACCGGCGCCGAGGTCGACGAACTCGTCGAGCTCTACCAGCGGGTGTCCACACATCTGTCGATGCTGCGGTCGGTGTCCGCGGACTCGGTGGTGATCGGTCGGCTCTCGAGCCTGGTCGCGCGCGCCCGGTCCGCGGTCACCGGCGCGCACGCCCCGCTGACCGGCACGTTCATCCGGTTCTGGACGGTGTCCTTCCCGGTGGTCGCCTACCGGACGTGGCGATGGTGGCTGGCGACGGCGGTGGCGTTCTTCGCCATCGCGGTGGTCATCGCTTGCTGGGTAGCCGGCAGTCCGGAGGTGCAGTCGGTCATCGGAACTCCAACTGACATCGACGAATTGGTCAACCACGACGTCCAGTCCTACTACAGCGAGCATCCCGCCGCGGCGTTCGCGCTACAGGTCTGGGTGAACAACTCGTGGGTGGCGGCCAAATGCATCGCCATGTCGGTCGTGTTGGGGCTGCCAATACCGCTGGTGCTGTTCGACAACGCCGCCAACCTGGGAGTGATCGCCGGCCTGATGTTCCAGGCCGGCAAGGGCGGGCTGCTGCTGGGCCTGCTCCTTCCGCACGGACTGCTGGAGCTGACGGCGGTGTTCCTCGCCGCCGCCATCGGGATGAGGCTGGGGTGGTCGGTGATCTCGCCCGGTGACCGGCCGCGCGGGCAGGTTCTTGCCGAGCAGGGCCGCGGCGTCATGTCGGTTGCCGTGGGGCTGGTGGGTGTGTTGGCGGTATCCGGGTTGATCGAAGCGGTGGTCACACCCGCACCGTTGCCGACATTTGTGCGGATCGGCATCGGCCTCGTCGCCGAGGCGGCGTTCTTGGCCTACATCATGCACTGTGGCCGCCGAGCCGCAAAAGCGGGGGAGACCGGGGATATCGAGGACGCGCCCGACGTCGTCCCCACCGGCTGAGGCGCGCACCTATCCCCGACCGTGAAATCCACGACGCGACACGCGCTTAGCCTCAAGTGATCGCTGCAACACCTGACCGAGAGGTGTTGGTGCTGCATGGGTTACCAGACGGGGTTTCGGGGTCCGGGGGATCGGGTGCCGGATGGGGTGCGGGAGAAGTTCTGGAAGGCGCTGCAATCGGGGCTATCACCGACGGCGGCGGCCACGGTGGCCGGGGTGGCGGGTTTGACGGGCCGGAAATGGGCCAAGGCCGCGGGGTATCAGACCAATCCGAAGCACTACGGCATCCGGTACTCGGCCGAGGTCAGGGATGCATTCTGGGAGGCGCTGCGCACGGGGGCGACGCCGACGCAGGCGGCGGTAATCGCCGGCGTGTCGGAGCACACCGCTCTGCGCTGGGTCGATCAGGCTGGATACGTGCCGAGAACACCTATTCCTGCTGGTGAAGAGCCCGACGCGGCGTCGCGGTCGATGTCGTTTGTCGAACGTTGCCGATTAGAGGAGCTACTCGTCGCGGGTATACGCAGGCTGGGGCCGCGCGACTGTTGGGACGGCATCCATCCACGATTGGTCGGGAGGTATGCCGGGGGGCGACGAGCTGTGGGTACCGTGCCCGCATCGCCCAGGACGCCGTTGACGCCAACCGCGCCCGCCCCAAGGCGCGCAAGCTGGAGTCCAGGCCGGCGCTGTTGGCCGAGGTTGTGCGACGCTTGCAGCAGCGGCACAGCCCCGAGCAGATCGCCGGGCGGCTGCGTGAGGACTTCCCCGACGATCCGGAGATGTGGGTGTCACACGAGACGATCTACCAGGCAATGTACGTCCAGCCCCGCGGGGAACTGGCCCGGCAGGTCAAGACCGCGCTGCGCACCGGAAGGACGCAACGAAAACCGCAGGGCCGCAAAGATATAGAAGACCGCAACCGGTTCAAGGCAGGCATGGTCAACATCAGTGAGCGACCCGCCGAGGCCGACGACCGGGCCATCCCAGGCCACTGGGAAGGCGACCTGATCATCGGCGCCAACAGCGGTTCGGCGATAGGGACCCTGGTGGAGCGCACCACCGGGTTCGTGATGCTGCTGCACTTACCCGGTGACCACACCGCCGCCACCGTCGCCGAGGCCATCACCGCAAAGATCCCCGACATCCCCGAAATCCTGCGCAGATCGTTGACCTGGGACCAAGGCGCCGAGATGGCGCTGCACACCAAGATCACCGAGGCCACCGGGCTGCCGATCTACTTCTGCGACCCACACAGCCCCTGGCAACGCGGCACCAACGAGAACACCAACGGCCTGCTTCGCCAGTACTTCCCCAAAGGCACCGACCTGTCCTTCCACGGACCCGGGATCCTCGACAACGTCGCCGCCGAACTCAACGCCCGACCCCGCAAACGTCTCGGCTGGCGCACCCCCGCCGAAGAACTCGACCGACTACTCTCAGACCCGTCCACTTTTGTTGCAGCGACCGCCTGAATCCAAGGCGCTGAGGCGTCGCCTGGTTCACACTCGCGACGCCGAAAGTCGGCGAAAGTCGCCGAAAGTCGCCGAAACCTAAAGTTGCCCTGTCGCTTTCATCGCCAGATAGCGGTCGGCGAGACCGGGCGCGATTTCGGTGGGCGGCGCGTCGACGACCTCCACCCCGCCCATCCGCAGTCGCGATGCGATCGCACGCCGGTCGTTGCGGGCGCGTTCGGCGGCCGCCGCGTCGTATACCGCCGCCGCGTCGGACCGTCCCGCGGCTAGCTGGTCGACACGGGGGTCGGCGACCGCGGCGACCAACACGTGGTGTTTGGCCGACAGCTGCGGCAGCACCGGCAACAGGCCCTCGTCGAGAGCGGTCGCGTTGAGGTCGGTCAACAGTACCACCAGCGAGCGCCGGCGGGTGCGCCGCAAAATGGTGGCAATCATTGCCTGCCAGTCGGATTCGAGCAGCGCCGGCTGCAACGGGGCCATCGCATCGACCAGTTGGGCCAGCAGTTCGGTGCGCGACGCGCCAAACACCGCGGCCCGGCTCACCCGGTCGTGGGCGAGGAAGTCGACGTGGTCACCGGCCCGCGACGCCAGGGCCGCCAGCAGCAGCGCGGCGTCCATGGACCAGTCCAGCCGGGGCCAACCCGCCGAATCGGCCGCCGTCGGGTCGACACCGACCCGGCCCGCCGCCATGCGTCCGGTGTCCAGCACGATGACCACCCGCCGGTCGCGTTCGGGCCGCCAGGTGCGGACCATGACGTCGGCGCGGCGTGCCGTCGCGCGCCAGTCGATCGAGCGGACATCATCGCCGACGACATACTCACGCAGCGAGTCGAATTCGGTGCCTTGCCCGCGGATCAGGGTGGGCAACAGCCCGTCGATCTCTCGCAGCTTGGCCAGCCGCGCCGGCAGATGTTTGCGCGACAAGAACGGCGGCAGCACCCGAACCTGACCGGGCACCGGCCGCGAACGCTGCCGCCCCGCCAACCCCAGCGGACCGATCGATCGGGTGGTGACCGCGGCCGCGCGCTGGTCGCCGCGGCGAACCGGTCGCAGCCGGGTGTCCATCCGCTGACGCTCCCCGGCGGCGAGGTTGAGCCCATGGGTGCGTGGCTGCGCGCGTGTGCTGGGCGGCCAGGCGTCGCGCAGCTGACCGCGGAACCGGCGGCGGCCGTCGTTGTGGATCAGCAACCGGACGTCGACGGGCTGACCGAGCCGCACCGAAGTGTCCGGCGAGCGGGTGAAGCGCAATCTGCGGGGGCTGGCCGCACATGCGACATCGACGGTCACCAGGACCGTCAGCGTCGCCAGCAGCATCACGAAAGCTCGTGCCGGCCAGGGAGACAGCGCGATCGGCAGCACGCAGATCAGCGCCAGTAAGCCGGTGCGTCCGGTTAGGATCACTAGCGGGGCACCGGAACCGAGGCCAGAATTCCGTCGAGCACGCCGTCGGGTGTGGCGCCTTCGAGTTCGGCTTCCGGGCGCAGCATCACCCGGTGGCGCAGCGCCGGGCGGGCCATGGCCTTTACGTCGTCGGGAGTGACGTAGTTACGTCCGGACAGCCATGCCCAGGACCGGGCGGTGGCCAGCACGGCGGTCGCCCCGCGTGGTGACACACCCAGCTGCAGCGCGGGTGAGGAGCGGGTGGCCGCGACGATGTCGACAATGTAGCCCAGCACCTCGTCGGCGACCAGCACCTGACGCACCGCGGCGCGACCGGCCGCCAGGTCGGCCGGCCCGGCCACCGGGCTGATCATGGACAGGTCGCGCGGGTCGAAGCCGTGCGCATGCCGACCGAGGATGGCGATCTCGGAGTCGCGCGCTGGCAGTGTCACGTTCAGTTTGAGCAGAAAGCGGTCCAGTTGGGCTTCGGGCAATTGGTATGTGCCCTCGTATTCGATCGGGTTCTGGGTCGCGGCCACGATGAACGGGTCGGGCAGCGGTTTGGGTTCGCCTTCCACGCTGACCTGACGCTCCTCCATCGCCTCCAGCAGCGCGGCCTGCGTCTTGGGTGGGGTCCGGTTGATCTCGTCGGCCAGCAACAGATTGGTGAACACCGGCCCCGGTCGGAAGACGAACGCGGCGGTGCGAGCGTCGAACACCAGTGACCCGGTGACGTCGCCGGGCATCAGATCCGGGGTGAACTGAACCCGTTTGAAATCCAGCCGCAATGCCGCCGCCAGCGCGCGGACCATCAGCGTCTTCGCCACTCCCGGAACACCTTCCAAGAGCACGTGGCCGCGACACAACAGCGCGATCACTAGGCCGCTGATGACCCCGTCCTGTCCGACGACGGCCTTGGCGATCTCGGTGCGCAGCGCCAGCAACGCGGCACGTGCCGAGTCTGCGGTCAGGGCCTGGGCGGGTGCGGGTTGTGTCACGAGTGGGTGACCTGCCTTTCGATGTCGTCGAGCACACGGGCAAGTTGTAGCAGGTCGTGGTCGGTGGCCGGGGGCGGGCCGAACAGGTGGTAGCGGACGAACTCCGGATCGGCGCCGCTGCGGTGCGCGATCGTGGTCACCGCCGCCGGCACCGACGCGCCCGCGCCCATGCCGAGCCGGGGCAGCAGCCGCTGCAGTGTCGCGGTGCGCAACGCGTCCGCGGCGCGATCGCGGGCGCGGCGGGACCGGTACAGCCGGCCGCGGCCCTCGACGGTCTCCGACGCGCGGACCACGACGGGCAGCTCCTCGGCCACCAGCGGACCAAGCCGCCGTCCTTTCCACAGCGCGACCAGGATCACCACCAGCCACAGTTGCCAGACAATCCAGCTCACGTTATCCGGAATCAGTTCGAAAACCGATGTCGGAGAGGATGTTTCACCCCGGAAGCGCTGCGGGGCGTACCAGATGACGCGGGGCCGGTCGCCGGCGAGGTTCATCGCCAGCGCGGCGTTGCCGGCCTCCAACAGGCCCCCGTTGGTCATGAAGTGGGTGTTGCCGACCACGGTGACCGTTCGACCCCCGTGGCCACCCGAGCCGCGGAAGCGCACCAACACCCCGTCGTAGCAACTGGTTAGCACGAGATCTCCCTTGGGCTGGTAGGCGTCGCTCACCCCGAAATGTGCCGAACCGGCCCGATTAGCTTCCCGCAGGGCGCAATTCGGCTCAGGTACGAAGGTCTGGGCGGCGGCGACGCGCAGGCCCGGCGCCAGTGCCGCGCGGGCGCGCGACGTGGGTTCCACCAGCAGCAGGTCACCGGGGGCCGCCGCCAGCCGATCCAGCGCGTTGTCGGTTAGGTAGTGCGTCTGTGCCACCAGCAGCAGCGTGTCCGGGCGTGCCGCGCGATCGACGTCGGCGATGGTGTTGGCCACCACAACCTCGACGCCGTGCTCGCGCAGCAGGGTCACCAGCGCGCGGGCACCCGATGGGTTGGTGGCTTCGGGGTCCATGGTGCCGCCGGGCCGTGGTGCCGTCAGGTAGCTGCCGATGGCGGCGACGATGCTGATGGCGGCCAGTGCGACCAGCACGGCCAGCCACGGCCGTCGTCGTCGCACCGGGCTCGGTGTGGGTGCGGTGGTCATCGGACCAGCGCCCACGAGTCGGCTGCGGCCGGCTGCTGCACCGCCGATGGCACAACCGGCGAGCGTGTCCGCAGGTGGTCGTCGAGGTCGACGATCATCTGGTAGCCGGCCTGGGTTCCGGGTCGCTCGCCGTAGGTGACGTCGTTGAAGGCCGTCGCCGCCCGAATCAATTCCCCGGCCAGGTGCGGCAATATCGCGCCCGCGTCGGCTGCCAACTCGTTGGCGGTGCGGCCGGGTGCCGGGTTGAGCAACCCGGACTCCTCCAGTTCACGGGCCACGGCGCGCAGTCGGTGCCGGATCGCTGCAGCCCAATTGCCTTGGGCGGCAAAGCTTTCAGCCGTTGCTCTGTGCTGCGCCGGGGTGAGTTGGCCGGCGTCGAAAAGTTGGTAGTCGCCGCCGCGGTGGGTGCGCATGGTGCGGCGCGCGATGTGGATGGCCACGGCCACGGCGATCCCCAGCAGGATGAGCAGCACGGCGATGGTGAACCAACCACCCGATATCGTGGAGCCCTTCTGCAACAGCCGCCACACCAGCTCGTCGAGCCAGTCGGTGAACTGGTCCCAGCGGGACTGTTTGGGGTAGATAGGTTTGCTGAGTTCGCGTTGTGCGGCCTGGTGTGCGGCATCGCGGTCGATGTCGATAGAGGGCACCGTCAACAGTCCTTATACCGGCCGCGTCAGCCAGAGGTTGTCGGTCGACGCCGGCGCTGCCGGTCCGCTCGCGGCGCCGGTTTGCAGCACCAGGTCGAAGGCCTCGGCGCGGATGCGGCGATCGGTGTACAACAGCACGACAACCCCGGCGTTGAACGGTTCGGTGATGATCTGGCTGATCGCCCCGCCGATGGCCGCCAACGTGGTGCCGACGAGCAGCATCGTGGTGGTTGCCGCCGCAGCCAACGTGATCTGGGCGACGATGGTGAATGGCGCCGCGATCGCATTGCCCACCAGGCCGACCACCAGGGCCGCCAGCAGCCGGATGCCCAGCACTCGCCAGAAGCTGTGGCGGATCAGCGCAAAGGATCTGGTGATCGCGTCGACGACCGGCAACCTTTCCAGCACGATAAGCACGGGAGCGAACAACAGCGCGGTGTACAGATAGGCCACCACCGCCATCACCGTCAGCGCCATCGGGAAGCCTAGGAGGACCGCCGCCGCACCGTTGGCGGCCACCGCGACCGCTACCAGGATCACCACCACCAGCCCGGCCAGCGCCACCAACCCGGCGGCTTCCAGCAACGCCAGCCCGAGCAGCGCCAGCAGGCGCCCGCGGATCTTGGCCCACGCCTCGCCGATGGTGATCGGCGACCCGAAAACCGCCCGCCCGACGACCACGGTGAGCATGCCGCTGAGCAGCATTCCGCCCAGCCAACTGACCAGAAAACCCGTGCCCACCGATGCCAGCAACGTGCCCAGGACGCCCAACGTCGGCTCCGTCGCATCGGTTTCGAGCGGGTTGGCCGCGGCCAACGGACCGATGGCGGCCAGCAACATGATCACCTGCATCACGACCACGACGATCGCTGTCAATCCCAGCGTCGCCCTCGGGTTGGCCCGGATGTACCCGACGGCGCCGTTGAAGATGTCGCTCAGGCTCAACGGGCGCAGGGGGATGATCCCGGGCTTGACCGCACCATAACCCAGTGGCGGGCCGTAGCCGGATGGCAGGCCGTAGCCGGGCGGCGCACCATAGCCCAGCGGCGCGCCGTTGCCGGGCGGCGCACCATAACCAGGCGGCGGCGGCGCACCATAACCGGGCGGCGGGGCCCCAGTTGCTGGCGGCGCGCCATACCCCAGCGGGGGATAGCCGGCCGGCACGTACCCCGAAGAACCCGGCGGTCCGACCGGAGAACCAGGCGGCAGCGTGCTCACCGAGGGCAGCCGCTGTCGTGGTGTGTCATGGCCTCCATCCTGTCGGCGGTGGGTGCATTTCTCAATGTAGGGCCGGCGGCGCGTAGCGTCTGCGTTATGTTGCGTCCTGAAAGTTGGACTGGACTAGCGGGTGGAAGTCCCGTCCCGGTAGGCACCCGAGCGCCGGGTAGCAGGCCCCGGTTCGTCGTGGAGACGCGGCGGGCTGAGCGGGGTGTCAAGAGCCTCTTCGAGGGAGCAAGTGTGTGAGCCGTAGAGTCACCCGACACGAGTCCTGCAGCCTCGTCAATGGACAACGGAGGAGCCGAGCCGCTGATGTCACGGCGAAGGGCTATGTCCGTCGAGCCCTGGGCCGGGGTCAGCTCGTCGGGTCCTGCCGGGGTACGGGGAGCGGCACGTGCACACAGTCTGGTCGCCAACAGGAGAGGCCCGTCTGCCCCGCCTGCGGCGGGCAAGACCAGGGGTATAAGCCGATGGTGAAAGCGTTTGTCCGTTTTGGGTCGGCCCGGCACATTCTTGACCTCGCGGGCATTGACCAGCTGCACCGACAGTCCCGCGGCCTCCAGCAGGTAGTACCAAATCCGCCAGTAATCCGAGGTGGACTCCACGGTGACCTTCTGAACACACTGCCCGATCAACTGCTCGCCCAGCTCGGTAGTTGCACCGGTGCGCGCGGGCACGTCCCAGACCTTGCTAAGCCGGCGACCAGACTTGCCAGGCAGCCGCACGCACACCTTGCCCGACGCCTTGGCCACATCGACCGCGGCGACCCGCTCGATCACCAGCTCACGCTCGGCATCGGGAATCACTTCCGGCGCGGACTTATGCACCAACGCCGGCTTCCGTCGTACTCTATGACTCACTTCGCTTGCCCTCCAACCGAATCCATACCAATTCATCAGGTGGACCGCCCGGGGGCCTCGGTCAAGAGAACCGAAATTCTGACCGGCGTGCTCGAAGCAACAGTACGTGACCCTTCCAGGTCGGGCCCCGGCGCCAAGCTGACTAACGGGCTACACGGCCCAAGGAAGCGTCGACGTCGGCGGGCGACCCGACCCCATTTTCACGCCTACGAGGCGTCACCCAGAGGGATAGGGAGCTGACTACCAATGGCGGAACTCAAGTCCCGGCTCCGGTCGGACCTCACCGAGGCGATGAAGGCGCAGGACAAGCTGCGGACGGCGACCCTGCGCCTGCTGTTGGCCGCGATCCAAACCGAGGAGGTCTCGGGCAAGCAGGTCCGAGAGCTCTCCGATGACGAGGTGCTCAAGGTGCTTGCCAGGGAAGCCCGCAAGCGGGGCGAGGCGGCCGAGATCTATACCCAAAACGGCCGCGGTGAGCTCGCCGCCAACGAGCATGCCGAGGCGCGGATCATCGATGAATACCTGCCGACACCGCTCACCGAGGCAGAGTTGGCCGACGTCGCGGATACCGCCATTGCGCAAGTGGCCGAGCAGATCGGGCAGCGGCCCAGCATGAAGCAGCTGGGATTGGTCATGAGGGTGGCCACGGCGATCGCCGAAGGGAAGGCCGACGGGGCGCGCTTGTCGGCGGCGGTGAAAGAACGGCTATAGCCGAAAGCTGACCTCGACGGTGGTTCCCTGCGCGCTGGTTTCGAGTTCCACGGTGTCGCTGATGGCCTTGATCAGCTGGAGGCCACGCCGGCCGGGACCGGGATCGGATGCCGGTGGTTTCCAGGAACCGGTGTCGGTGATCCGCGCGCGGACCTCGCCCCCGTCGACCGTCACCTCGAGCAGCATCGTTCCGACGTCATGTCCGCGATACGCGTGTTCGACGCTGTTGGTGCACGCCTCGTTGACCACGAGCACGATGTCGCTGGTCTGTGCATCCGAGACGGCGGCGGCCCGCAGCCAGCCGGCCAGCCGATGCCGGATGCCGGCCAATTGATCTGCGGTAGCACCGGTTTCGATGCGCAGCGGCGCGAGCTGGTGGCGGTACACCACCATCGCGACGTCGTCGTCGTATCCACCCGCCGGGGCCAACCGGTCGAGCACCGCATCGGCGACGTCATCGATCGGCAGGTTCATCGTGTCCATCAAGACGTCGGCGACGCGGGCGAGTCCTTCGTCGATCGACTCATACCTGCGCTCGACCAACCCGTCGGTGAACAACATCAGCGTCGAGCCCGGTGGCAATGCCTGCGCTGCCTGCGGGCGAATCTCGTTTCGTCGCAACGCCAGCGGCACGGAGCGGGCCTCGGTCAGAAACGTCGTTTCGGACCCGGAGCCGGCTCCGACGAGCACGGCGGGCATGTGGCCGGCGTTGCTGTACTCCAGGATTCCGGATTCGGTGTCCAGAATCGCCAACAGCACCGTGGTGCAGTACGCATCGGGAATGAGCGAGGCCGCCGCGTCGAGTTGCTCCAGCAACAACCCGGGTCTGGCGCCGGTGAGCAACAGCGCGCGTGCCGAGCTGCGCAGCTGGCCCATGATCGCGGCGGCCGGCAGCCCTCGGCCCACACAGTCGCCGACCACGATGCCGATGCGGTGCTCGTCGATCGAGAGCAGGTCGTACCAGTCGCCGCCGATCTCCAGCGGCGCGACCGCCGGTTCGTAGCGGACGGCAAAACCCGGTGGCGGCTGCACCGGCGGCAGCATTGCTCGCTGCAGCGTCAGCGACGTTTCGCGCGCGCTCTCGAATTGGCGGACATGCTGGATGGCCAGGCTGAGGTGGCCGATGAGCACCGTGACCAGCAGCCGATCCTCGGCGGGCACCGAGCGCGGCACCCGCAGCTCCAACCACAACGCCACGTCCGCCGACCCGGACAGCACCGCGACCAGTCCCCGGGCCTTCCCCGGAGCGTCCGGCCACTCGACCGGCCGCGCGGTCAGCGGTAACTGCTGGCGCGCATCCGTAAATGTTTGGCGCAGTAGCGGATTCATTGTTCGCCAGCTTGATTCGGACGGCTTGCCCGCCGCCAGTACGGCCGGTTCGCCGTCGGCCGGCGGCCAGATGACCGCCACCACGCGCTGCACGTCGACCGCGGTGCGGCACTCGTCAAGGGTGATGGACAGCACCTCGGCCACGCTGGTGGCCAAACCCACCGCGGTGGCCAGCCGCAGCATCGCGCTTTCCCGGACGGCGAAGGCCCGTTCCGCGGTGATGTCTCGAACCGTTCCGACGTACACATCACGGTCCGCGCCCGGTTCTCGAACCGCGTTGATACTCACCGTCACCCACGCCAGGTGGCCGTCGCCGTGCCGGATCGGCGTCTCGTACTGGGCGCCGCCATCCCGCCGGACCCGCTCTTGTTGTTGAGCGGCGCCCTGCGCGTCGACCAGCCAGGGGTGCGGCCACCGGTACGGCAAACCCTCGGGTGGGTAGCCGAGGATCTCGGCGAAGGCGTTGTTCATCTCGATCACGGCGCCCTCGTGATCGGCGACGAAGAACCCCTCTTGCAGCGAATTCACCAGGGCGGTACGGAATCTGTCGCGATGCGCGAGCCCCTCGGCCCGGGCCCGCTGTTCTTCGTAACGCCTGGTGCCATCGAGAAATCCGCGAGTGGCGATGTCCAGCGCCGCGAGTGTCTGCAGCAGGAATTCCAGTGCTGCCGACCGGTCGGCGTCGGAGTCCGCCGAGCGCTCGTCGAGCAGCCGGAAATGGTTCTCGATGATGTCGAGCATGCTGACCTGGTCCCGCAGCGCCCGGCGTCCGAGCTCATGCCCGACGGCCAGACTGTGCTCGGCGCGAGTGTCCAAGTACGTGCGCAGCGCGGCGACGTACTGGGTGTGGAAGTCGTCGGTGTCGGTCATGTCGAGATGCCCCGGTGACGCGCGGCCAGCACGACGGCGTCATCGGTGTCCTTGGCGTGTTTGGCCAGTATCTGGTCAGCGATTGTCGGTGCGGAAGCGGCGAAGTCGATGTGCTCCAGGTGGTCGTCGGCGATGCCGTCGCTGGCGATGACGAGCAGGTCGCCGGCGCGAATGGGTACCACCTTTGCGGGCGTGATGTCTGGAATCCGGTAGCCGACGATGCCGCCGGCCAGGTGCACGCTGGACCGGACCGACACACCGCCGACGGCCTTGGCTACCAGGCTGGCGGTGACGTTTCCCACCCCCGTCCAGCTCAGCCTGCCGGTCGTGAACTCGATCCGTGCCAAGGTCATCGCGACCCCCCGGGTGCCGGTCAACACCCGGTGGCACAGCTGAACCAGCACCTCAAGCCGCTCCCCCCGGTTGCTCGTGAGCACGTCGACCGTCGTGATTGCCGCGGTGGCCGCGGCCGGACCGTGACCGAGGCCATCCATCACGCCGAATAACGCGGCGTCGTCGTCGATTTGGACGGCGAGCGGCTGATCGCCGCAGACCCGCTCGCCGGGCCGGGGACGACCCGCCAGTGCCCACTCGATGGGCCCGAACCGGCCACTATCCCGCACCAGTCGGCACCCATTTCCACATCTCGACGACCGTTCCGCGGCCCAACGCCGATTCCACCATCACCCGGTCCATCAGGCGGCGGGCGCCCGGCAAGCCCATGCCCAGTCCGCGGCCGGTGGAGTATCCGTCTTCCATCGCGCGCTCGATGTCGGCGATGCCGGGACCGTCGTCCTCGGCGCGTACCACCAAAGCCCGGCGGCCCTCACGGTCAGCGACCAGGACGCGGACCTCGCCGCGGCCGGCGTAGCTGGTGATGTTACGGGCGATTTCGGAGATCGCGGTGGCGATCATGGTGACATCGGTCAGCGAGAACCCGAGCTCAAGGGCGAGCTGATGCCCGGCCTTGCGGGCGGCGACGATGTCGTCGGGGTCGCTGATATCGACCACGATGTCATCCTCCACCGCGGCGCCCGATCGTCGTTTTCCTTGCCCCGCGACCCAGCCCCAGCTTCTTGTTCAGCAGCGCAATGCCTTCTTCCAGGTCCAGCGCGGTGTTCATGTCGTCGAAGGCCAGGCCCAGCTGGACCATCGCGAAAGCCACCTCGGGCTGCAGGCCAACGATCACGGTGTGGGCGCCGCGTAGCCGGGTCATGTGCGCGATCGTCCGCAGCGACCGGGCCGCGAACGAGTCCATCACGTCGATGGCGGTGACGTCGACGACGATCCCTTGTGCGCGGAACTGGCTGACCCGCTGCATGAGGTCGTCGCGCAGCCGCTCGGTGTCGGAGTCGGTGAGGGCGGACTGGACGGTGGCGATCAGAATCGCGCCCTGTTTCAAGATCGGTACTGGCATGTGCCACTCGCAGGAGGAATGCGTGCCGGCTTACCGACGGTTCACTCGCCGGTGCGGGTGACTTGGTAGCCCAGCAGACGCTCGGCCTCCTCGATACCGCCCTGCAGATCCCCGACGGCATTCATCTTCGATAGGTCCAATCCGATGGTCACCAGCGTGAGCGCGATCTCCGAGGACAGGCCGGTGATGATCACGCTCGCACCCATCAACCCAGAGGCGTCGACCGCCTGGACCAGGTGGTTGGCCACCGTGGAGTCGATGGTGGGCACCCCGGTGATGTCGATGACCACCACCTTCGCCCGGTTGGCCCGAATGGCCCGCAGCAGCTGCTCGGTGACCTGCCGGGCACGCTGACTGTCGAGCACCCCGATGATCGGCAGAATCAGCAGTTGATCGCGCACCTGCAGCACCGGCGTGGACAGCTCCCGGATCGCCTCCTGTTGCTGGCGGATGATGCGTTCGCGCTCCTGCACGAAGCTCACGGCCACGGTGTTGGCGATGCGGTTGGCCGCCGGTTCGTAGGCATCCAGAACGCGGTTGAGCATCTCGAAGTCGGCCTGATACTTCTCGAACAGCGAGCGCGCCAACACGTCGCGCAGCAGCAGGACGATGCCGACCACCTCGTCGGTCTCCACACCCCGCGGAATAATGCGTTCGGAAAGGTCGCGCGCATAGTCCTGCAGGGCCTCGACGCTGCCGGTCTCGAGCACCTCGACGTAGTTGTCGTACACGGCGGTCGCCTCGGCGAAGATCTCCTCGGGCGTCATCGCGGTAAGAAGTTCGGCCTCGGTGATCCTGCGCGCCCACTTCTCGCGCAACGCGCTTCGATTCCGGCGCAGATGCTGGACCAGCTGCGGCAACAAACCTTCACTGGAAACGCTCACGGCGTGCGCGGTGGCCGTGGCGCTGGTGAAGTCCGACGGCGAATCTGACATGTCCCCTCCAAGGCCTCCCAAGTGCGCGGCGCGCTGCGCAGACAGGTGCTATGGCGAGAGTAGCCCGGGCAGCGGCCTGCGACGTTTTAAGGTCGTGTTCTTTTCGCAGTTCGCACCGCGGGTTAGGCTGGCAGCACACCCGAGGCCCGGACAAAGGATCGCCCGTGTCAGCTCCTGATTCGATCACCGCGACGGTTGCCGACCATGACGGGATCGCTGTCCTGAGCATCGGCGGCGACATTGACCTGGTTACCGCTCCTGCCCTGGAACAGGCCATCGAGGCAGCGATTGCGGACAACCCGACAGCGCTGGTTATCGACCTGTCCGGGGTGGATTTCCTCGGCTCGGTGGGGCTGAAGATCCTGGCGGCCACCTACGAAAAGCTCGGCAATTCCGCCCAGTTCGGGGTGGTCGCCCACGGTCCGGCGACCAGACGACCGATCCACCTGACCGGCCTGGACAGGACGTTTCCGCTGTACCCGACACTGGACGACGCGTTGAGCGGCGTGCGCGAGGGCTGGCTCAACCGCTGAAGCCCGGTCGGGTTCTCGGTGTCCCCATCGTCGCGACGAGCTCCAATCCAATGCGACCGCAGGCATTTTCGGTGCGGCTCGCAGCCCGGCTCCCGCTCGTCAGTGCTTGAGGGTGGTATGTGGGCTCTGGCCGTAGGTTTCGCGGTATAGCACGGCAAATCGACCGGGGTGGCCGAAGCCCCAACGACGCGCGATTTCGGTGACGGTCGCCGATGAGTCGCTGCGCAGCAAGTCTTGATGAGCGCGGTGCAGCCGAACACGCCGCAGGTACTCCGTGGGTGTGGTGTCGAGATGTTGGCGGAACAGGTATTGCACCGCCCGGGGTGTCAGACGTACCGCCGCCGCAACGTCGTTGATGCCGATGTCGTGGCAGGCGTGGCGCTGGATGAAGGAAACCGCGCCCTTGAATGCCCGCGGTAGCGCGCGGTCGGCTTGCAGATCCTGCGCCGCGGTGACGTTGGACGGGAATGACTCCAGCAGCGCGGCGGCCAGCAATTGAGCGCCGGCGTCGATGATCAACGGGCGCTGCGCGGTGTCGGCGCAGGCGAAGGTCGCGACCACGTAATCCAGCGCGCGCTGCCAGGAGTCCAGCGCCGCGCGCGAGCGCGGGTGTCGACCGAGGAACTGAATCTGCATTGGCACTGGCGCGTCGTGCTCGCCGGCAACCTTGCGCAGCATCTTTGTCGCGATGCTCACCACAGCGAATCGAGCGGTTTTCGCGTGCAACAGGCAGGGCACGCCGTCACCGGCGACGGTGGGAGCATCCATGGGTGTCTCGGGTTCGCCCCCGGCTTCGACCGTCAACGACCCCGCGCGAGGGTGAATCACGATGACCGCGTCGACGGCCCGGATGTCGCAGCTGAACTCGCCTTCAATCAGCACCTCGTCGACCGTGATCATCGCGGTTTGGTAGCGCCGGTGGGTGATCGCCGAGCCGGTCGCCAACCGACCGATCTGCCAGCCCGGGGTGTAGGCGCGTTCGAAGAATCGCTTGGCGGTGTCGGGGTCGTCGGTGTGGAACCGTTCGTGCCGAAGTGCGGGTTGGCCGTGACCGTCTCGGCGGCGCTTGGCCAGCCGGGCGGCCGGAATCACATTGCCGGCCGGGCCGGCGGAGCCGGATCTGCTGTCGTTGGGCAGGCTGCTGGTCGCAGTCGTAGTGGACATACCGGACCTCGACATGTCGTTCGTCAACATCTGCGAAACACCGATCCCATCGTCACCGGCGGTGCGTGTGGCACGTGCCTAGGCCCGTGAGCTCAGCGCTCGGCTGTGTGTAATTGTCGCACGCGAAAGCACCGCCGGTGTCGATCGCCATCCGCACTGTGCTGCCTCCATCGCAGAATTCTGCCTTGTCCAGCCCTACCCGGTGCGAGTTCATTGAAACTCAGCAGGTGCTGTGCATCTTCCGGGTATTTCGGTTGTCCGGCAATTCCATTGGTGTACCGCGAGCGCGCATCCCGACGTAACCTCCGCCGTCGAGCCGGCCGCCCGCCAGCGCGATTTGACGATGCAGAAATAGTATCTATCGGATATTATAGTCCGAATGTACCGTCTTGGCGGCGCTTGGCGGCCATCCCGATCGTCGGCACTGATCTTGATTGTTGGCACTGGGAGTGACCATGATCACCGGAAGTGACACGATCGCTCCCGACCCTGCGGCGCAGCCCACGGCCAGCGAGCACGGCTTCCGTGTCCCCGGCGTGGTGGCGGCCGCCACCTGGGCCTTGGGCTTGGCTGCGGGCCTGATCGCGTTGGCAACCGGACACACCGCCGTGGCCATCGGCGCACTGAGTGGGGCCATCATGTCGCCCTGGATTGGGCTGGCCTGGATGTCACACGGCCAACGCCAGGTTGTCGACTCCGAGCCGGCTCCGATCGCTGCCCGTTGCGAGGTATCCCTCGCGACCGACTGGCGACTCCTGCGCCCCACCTCGCGGTAGGGCGGCCCGGGTTCGCCGCTGGTCGCCGACGCGTCCCGCGATTCTTTCCGGGTTGTTCGGTGTGGCCGGCGCCCGAATGGGGTACCACCCGTGCAACCGGGTGACCACCCCAGGCGCGTGACCCGGTCACTCAGCAGGAAGGAACGACCATGTCCCCACGCGATTACGACACACGTCGGGCGTCCGACGTCGAGATCGCGGACGGGCCCGCTCTGCGCGAGCTAGCACCCGCGTTGCCCAGACTGTCCATGGCGGTCGTCGACGACGATTCTTACGACGCGCCCCTTTTCGAGCCGCCCGGCGCGGACCTGTCCGGGGAAGAGCTGTCGGTCGCGGTGATTCCCCAACGGGCCGACGAGTTCACCTGCTCGTGCTGCTTCCTAGTGCAGCATCGCAGTCGGCTACGAAGCGCCAGCGGTGGCCGGCTGATCTGCGCTGACTGCATCTGAGGCGGCGGGCCCGCCGCCGGTCTTCCGCGGAACTTCGGACCAATGGCGGCGATCGGGGGCCGAAAGACCCGCCACCGCGGTTTCCCGGCTTTCTCGGCGGTACGTTGCTGCTCGGCGTCAGCGCGCCGGCGCATGCACCCCGCGCGGCCGACTTGACGAAAGCGATGCACACATCCGCCGAAGGCGGGTGTCTAATTGGTGCATGGAACTGATGATGCCCACCGACTCGATGTTTCTGTTTACCGAATCACGGGAGCATCCCATGCACGTGGGCAGCTTGTCGCTGTTCGAGCCCCCGGAGGGGTCCGGTCCCGGGTTCATCCGTGATTTCTACGACCGATTGATTGCCAACAACGAATTTCAGCCCACCTTCCGCAAACGCCCGGTGACGATCGGTGGCGGTATCGCGCGGGTGGCATGGGCCTACGACGACGAAGTCGACGTCGACTACCACGTCCGGCGTTCGGCGTTGCCCTCGCCCGGACGCGTCCGCGACCTGTTGGAGTTGACCTCGAGGCTGCACACCAGCCTGCTTGATCGCCACCGCCCGCTGTGGGAGCTGCACGTGGTGGAGGGGCTGAGCGACGGCCGGTTCGCGATGTACACCAAGGTCCACCATGCCCTCATCGACGGGGTTTCGGCGATGAAGCTGATGCAGCGCACGCTCTCGCCCGACCCCGACGACACCAGCGTGCGGGCGATGTGGAACCTGCCTCGGCCACCGCGTCCGCAGTCCGGCGGCTCGAATCCATTGAACTCCCTGGTCAATTTGGCGGGTTCGGTTCTAGGACTTGCTCCTTCGACGCTGAAGCTGGCTCGCGCCGCACTGTTGGAGCAGCAGTTGACGCTGCCGTTCGCGGCCCCGCACACCATGTTCAACCGCAAGGTCGGGGGAGCGCGCCGGTGCGCGGCTCAGTCGTGGTCGCTGGACCGTGTCAAGAGTGTCAAGCAGGCCGCGGGCACCACCGTTAACGACGCCGTCTTGGCGATGTGCGCCGGCGCGTTGCGCTACTACCTGATCGAGCAGAACGCGCTGCCGGCCACACCCCTGGTTGCGATGGTTCCGGTGAGCCTGCGCTCAGCGCAGGACGTTGACAGCGGTGGCAACAAGGTCGGCAGCATTCTGTGCAACCTGGCCACCAACGTCGAGGACCCAGCAATGCGGCTGGAAATCATCAGCGAATCCATGCGCCGCAACAAGAAGGTGCTCGCCGAGCTGTCACCGGTGCACGTGCTCGCGCTGTCGGCGCTGAACATGGCGCCGCTGATGCTGGCGGGGGTACCGGGTTTCCTGTCGGCCATGCCGCCACCGTTCAACATCGTCATCTCGAATGTGCCGGGACCGAGTGAGCCGCTGTACTACGCGGGCGCCAGGCTCGACGGCAGCTACCCGCTGTCGAACATCCCCGACGGCCAGGCGCTGAACATCACCCTGGTGAACAACGCCGGCAATCTCGACTTTGGACTGGTCGGCTGCCGCCGCAGCGTGCCGCACCTGCAGCGGTTGCTGGCGCACCTGGAATCGTCGCTGAAGGATCTCGAACAGGCCGTCGGGGTCTGACGGCCGCCTGACGGTGCCCAAGCTCAGTGCCGGACTGCTGCTGTACCGGTTCCGCGACGGGGCGGTCGACGTCCTCATCGGGCACCCGGGCGGCCCGTTTTGGGCGCGAAAGGACGACGGCGCCTGGTCGATCCCGAAGGGCGAGTACACCGACGGGGACGATCCCTGGGCGGCCGCCCGGCGCGAGTTCACCGAGGAAATCGGACTGCCGGTGCCCGACGGGCCAGCAATCGACATCGGTTCGGCGACACAACCCAGCGGCAAGGTGGTGACCGTCTTCGCCGTCCGCGGCGATCTGGACATCACCGAGGCGCGCAGCAACACCTTTGAGCTGGAGTGGCCCAAAGGATCGGGCACGGTGCGCAAGTTTCCCGAAGTCGATCGGGTCGGCTGGTTCCCGGTCGCGCGGGCGCGGGTGAAGCTGGTCACGGGGCAGCGTGTATTCCTCGATCGGTTGATGGCGCATCCGGCGGTGGCCGCGATGTGCGCCTCAGCGCAAGGGACCGGCGGCTCGTCGGCGATGCCGACGGACCGCGACGAAGATCGCCGTCGCCGCGATCGCGGCGACTAGCAGTCCGCCGGCCAGGACCACCACAACCGGGATGATGACGTCGTCGTAGACGGTGTACGCCTGCCGGTAGGCGTTGTCGTCGGGTGCGTCGCCGAAGGTGAAATCGGAAGATATTTGCGACGTCTGATAGATGTCCACCCGAGTCTTGGTCAGGTACCCGCCGTGGTTGCTGGTCAGCTCCCGCAGCACCGGGTCGGCGACGGCGTCGGCGATGTTGCCGGCGAACTGCAGCCGGGTGGTCTGGTTTCCAGCGTCGGCGTCGGTGCGCTGCTGCCGGTGGTCGGACAGGGTGAACACGACGACGTGTTGCGGGCCCGGGGCGGCGACCGAGAGCCGCATCGGATAGACCAGCTCCGACGACCGGAAGGTCAGCCGGAGCGGGTTGAGCCCGCCGACTATCGGGGCCGCGCTGGTGAGCCGTATGGCGACGAACGCCCAGCCGTCCCGGACATACGGATCGAGTGCCTGTGACACCGCCGGCCGGATGGCATAGCCGTTGTCGGACAACCACTCTTGCAGGCCGGCCAGGTCGCCGCCGGCCAGCGTGGTGGCCTCCAGCGGGCCGAGGACGACCCGGGTGATCACGTCGGGCGGCTTGGCGGCCAGGGCGTCTCCGCGGGGAGCCGAAGCCCCCAACCCGATTCCCAGGCTCCACCGTCGCTGATGCTGGATCTGCGGAGCGGTCAGCCTGTCCAGCTCCAGGAAAGTGGCCCCGTCGCCGGCCGCGACCGTTGCCGGCGTGGGAGTGGGCACCACCAGGGCCACGTTATCGGTGGCGGCATTCATCGAAAGCTGCATCAGGATCGTCTCGCTGGTGCCATCCCAATGCACCAGTGCGACTTCCTGATTCAGCGTGGCTTGCGCGTCACCCGGAGCGATCGCGGCACCACACGCACAGGCGTGGCTCGGCGTGGCCAGCACGGTGGCCGCCAACCCCAGCGCGGCCACAACGACGACGACCGCCGACCGGCACACGCGTAGCACCGTCATCCCGCCGATGCTACCCGGCACTGTGACCGCGGCCACCCGCTGTGCATTCCGGCCACCGCGCGGACAACGGCACAATGTGGGGATGACGACTAGGCCGATGGAGCCCACCGATCAGGCCGAAACGCAGGCGTTATTGCTGCAGCTGCTGGATCCCGCCAACCGGATCGACCCCTATCCGCTGTTCGCCCGGCTACGTGACCACGGGCCGGTGTTGTTGCCGGAGGCCAACGTCGCCATCTTCTCGGCGTATCGGGACTGCGACCAGATTCTGCGGCACCCGTCGTCGAGCAGTGACGCGCTGAAGTCGACGGTGGCGCAGCGGCAGCTCCGGGAAGCCCAAGAGCAGCGCCGGCTGGATCCGCCGGGATTCCTGTTCCTCGATCCGCCCGACCACACCCGGCTTCGCCGGTTGGTCAGCAAGGCGTTCGTGCCGAAGGTGGTGAACGCGCTGCGCCCCGACATCAGCGCGCTCGTCGACGAACTGCTGGACCGGATCGCCGAGAGGGGCCGGTTCGATGTCATCGCTGATTTCGCCTATCCGCTGCCGGTGGCCGTCATCTGCCGGTTGCTGGGTGTGCCGTTGGAGGATGAGCCGCACTTCAGCCGTGCGTCAGCCGTGCTGGCGCAGTCGCTGGATCCGTTGGTGCCCGACGACGAGACGGCGGAGACGTTCGACGAGCAGCACCGCGCCTCACGGTGGTTGCGTGACTATCTGCACGGCCTGATCGAGCGGCGCCGGTCGCGGCCCGGCGACGACCTGATGTCGGGACTGATCGCGGTCGAGGAGTCGGGCGATCAGCTGACCACCGACGAGATCGTCGCCACCTGCAACCTGTTGCTGGTCGCCGGGCACGAGACCACGGTGAACCTGATCGCGAACGCCATCTTGGCGATGCTGCGCCACCGTGGCCAGTGGGCCGCGTTAGGGGCCGACGTCGGTCGTGTCTCGGCCGTCGTCGAGGAGACCCTGCGTTACGACCCGCCCGTGCAGTTGGCGGGTCGAATCGCCGCCGACGACATGACGATCGGCGACGTCGAGGTGGTCAAGGGCGACTCGATGTGGCTGCTGCTGGCGGCGGCTCAGCGTGATCCCGCCGAATTCGACCGACCGGATACCTTCGACCCCGATCGTGCGACGTTGCGGCACTTGGGGTTTGGCCGGGGGATCCACTATTGCCTGGGTGCTCCGCTGGCGCGGCTGGAAGCCGGCGTGGCCTTGTCGGCGGTGACGGCGCGTTTCCCGGACGCGCGAATCGACAGCGAGCCGCGGTACAAGCCGAACGTCACGCTGCGTGGGCTGTCCGCGCTGACGGTCACGGTCTAAAAGCTGGTCCCGGCGCCGTTACGGGGGGTGAGCCGCGGCCCGCCCAGGCTGATCCCCAACGGAATGGGCGTGGCCACCGGGTCGGTGGCGTCGGCGTCGTAGTAGACGCCGATCGTGTACTCCCCCTCGGTCTCGATGGTGAACGAGAGGTCGTAAGTAAAGCAGCGGTACTTGTACGGTTTGTTGTCCTGGTCGGGCCATTCCCACATGGATCGGACCGCTCCGCGTCGCTCCCCACCCGGATCCTTGCACACGATGAACAGCTGCGGGTTGTAGTCCCCACCCGCCGGCGCGTGCACCACAAGCACAATAGGAACCGTCAACCACATCGGGATCTGATCGACCGAATAACTGGTCGTGGGGATGCGTGTGGCGTTGATCGCGCCGTCGGCCAGCGTGGCGGACCCAGCCACCAAGAGTGCGGCTACCTGCATCACGACAGCTTAAACCGTGCCTTGGCGTCAGCGGATGCGACCACGCTCTGGTCGATCCGCGTCGCCGAGTCCCGCAACAATATCGCCGAGACTGAAGGTCAGCGGTTGTTCGAGTTGGGCATAGCCGCAGGAGCGTGGGTCACGGTCCGGGCGCCACCGGTTGAATTGCGCGGTGTGGCGAAACCGCGAGCCTTCCATGTGGTCGTAGCGGACTTCGACCACCCGCTCGGGGCGCAGCGGCACGAAGGAGAGGTCCTTGCCGGCGTTCCAGCGGGAGAACTCGTTCTTGCGCGGGGTGCGTTCGCCGGAAACGTGGGCGGCCCAGCTCCACGGGTGCTCGTCGAAGATGGTGACCAGCGGCTGCAGCTCGGCGAACAGCCGGCGCCGCTCGGGCATCGGAAACGCCCCGATCACACCCACCGAGGCGAGTTGGCCGTCGTCCTGGTAAAGCCCGAGCAGCAGTGAGCCGATCGCGTCGCCGCCGGACCTGTGTAGCCGATACCCGGCGACCACGCAGTCGGCCGTCCGCTCGTGCTTGATCTTGAACATGACGCGTTTGTCCGGCTGATAGGTGATGGTCAGCGGCTTGGCGATGACGCCGTCCAAGCCGGCTCCCTCGAACTCCTCGAACCAACGCTGCGCCGTCGCTCGTTCGGTGGTCGCCGGCGTGACGTGAATCGGCGGCCCGGAACCGGCGAGCGCCGCAACCAGGGCCGCGCGCCGCTCGCTGAACGGGCGCTGGGTGTAGTCCTCGTCGCCGAGGGCGAGCAGGTCGAACGCGATGAAGGACGCCGGCGTGTGATCGGCAAGCGTCCGCACCCGCGAATCGGCAGGATGGATGCGTTGTTGCAGCGCCTCGAAATCCAGGCCGTGGCCGGTGGCGATGACGATCTCGCCGTCGATCACGCAGCGTCGCGGCAGCTCGGCCTTGACCGCCGCGACCAGCTCGGGAAAGTAGCGGGTCAGCGGTCGTTGGTTGCGGCTGCCCAGCTCGACCTCGTCGCCGTCACGGAAGCAGATGGACCGGAAGCCGTCCCACTTGGGCTCATAGGACGCGCCCGGCGGGATTGCCCAGACCGATTTGGCCCCGACCGATTTGGCCCCGACCGATTTGGCCCCGACCGATTTGGCCAGCATCGGCGAAACCGGCGGCATGACGGGCAAGTCCATCGATCCATTGTCGCTTGCGGCATGCTGGAACCCAGCTATGGCTGGCGCAGCACAACAACTCGACGTCGACGGCATCGCGGTGCGGGTGACCAACCCGGACCGGGTGTATTTCCCCAAGCTGGGGTCGAAGGGCACCAAGGGGCGGCTCGTGGAGTACTACCGCGCCGTGGCGGGTGGCCCGATGCTGACCGCGTTGCGGGACCGCCCGACACACCTGCAGCGCTTCCCGGCCGGCATCGACGGCGAAGAGATCTACCAGAAGCGGATACCGCGGCACCATCCCGATTACCTGCAAACCTGCCGGGTGACCTTCCCGTCGGGACGGACCGCCGATGCGTTGCGGGTGACCCACCCGGCTGCGGTCGTGTGGGCGGCGCAGATGGGCACCGTCACCCTGCACCCCTGGCAGGTGCGCTGCCCGGACACCGAGCATCCCGACGAGTTGCGCATCGACCTGGACCCGCAACCCGGGACGGGGTTCGCGCAGGCGCGCTCGGTCGCCGTCGACGTGCTGCGCCCGCTGCTCGAGGACCTCGGGCTGATCGGCTACCCGAAGACGTCCGGGGGTCGCGGCATCCACGTGTTGCTGCGGATCGCCGCCGCGTGGGACTTCATCGCGGTACGCCGCGCGGGCATCGCGCTGGCCCGCGAGGTGGAGCGGCGGGCGCCGGACGCGGTGACCACCTCGTGGTGGAAGGAGGAGCGGGGCGCGCGCATCTTCATCGACTTCAACCAGAACGCCCGCGACCGCACCATGGCGTCGGCGTACTCGGTGCGGCGGACGCCGATCGCGACCGTGTCGACGCCGTTGACCTGGGACGAGCTGGCGGTCGCCGACCCCGACGACTACACCATGGCCACGGTGCCCGACCTGGTGCGGCGCCGCCAGGACCCGTGGGCCGGGATGGACGACGTGGACCAGTCGATCGTGCCGCTGTTGGACCTGGCGGCGGCCGACGCCGAGCGCGGCCTCGGCGACCTGCCGTATCCGCCGAATTATCCCAAGATGCCCGGCGAACCCAAGCGGGTGCAGCCGAGCCGGGACACGGACCGGACCAGCAGAAACAAGCCGAAGTGACGCCGGTCGGATCCGGTGTCGCTCGGGACGGGCTCACCTGCGGCGAGAAGACGCAAAATCGCCCAATTTCGTGCCGAAATGGGCGATTTTGCGTCTTCTCACGCCGGTCGGGGTGGCGGGATTTGAACCCACGGCCTCTTCGTCCCGAACGAAGCGCGCTACCAAGCTGCGCCACACCCCGCTTGAAGCCACGACAGCCTATCGCACCGGGCCATCCGCTAGCTAAACCGCGGGTCCGCGCATCACGTCCAGCGACCGGAGCGTTCGAATTCGACCAGTCTCTGGGCGGGACCGGCGGGATCGAGCCCCTGCGCGGCGACCCACTCGTCGTTGAAATAGGTGTCGGCGTAGCGGTCGCCACCGTCGGCGAGCAGGGTGACCACCGAGCCGCTGCGCCCGTCGGCGACCATCTCCGCGAGCAGGCCGAAGGCCCCCCACAGGTTGGTGCCGGTCGACGGTCCCACGCGGCGGCCCAGAACGGCGCTGACGTGGTGGGCGGCGGCGATCGACGCCGCGTCGGGCACCGCCACCATGCGGTCGACCACCCCGGGTAGAAACGACGGCTCCACCCGCGGCCGGCCGATGCCCTCGATCCGCGACGACGCGGGGATGACGATGTCGGACCGGGCCTCGGCGTAGGCGGGGAAAAACGCGGAGTTCTCCGGATCGACGACGCACAGCCGGGTCGCGTGCCGTCGGTAGCGGATGTAGCGGCCGATCGTCGCGCTGGTTCCGCCGGTGCCGGCACCCACCACGATCCATTCCGGAATGGGGTGTGGCTCGTCGCGCATCTGCAGGTAGATCGACTCGGCGATGTTGTTGTTGCCGCGCCAGTCGGTGGCACGTTCGGCGTTGGTGAACTGGTCGAGGTAGTGTCCGCCGGTCTCGGCCGCCAGACGCGCGGCCTCCGCGTACACCTGGCTCGATTTCTCCACGAAATGGCAACGGCCACCCTGCGATTCGATCAGCGCCACCTTGGCGGCGCTGGTGGCCGCCGGCATCACGGCGATGAACGGCAGACCCAGCAGAGCCGCGAAATACGCCTCGGATATCGCCGTCGAACCCGACGACGCCTCGACCACCGTGGTGCCCTCACCGATCCACCCGTTGCACAGCGCGTACAGAAACAACGATCGCGCCAGCCGGTGTTTGAGGCTGCCGGTGATATGGGTGGTCTCGTCCTTGAGGTACAGCTCGACGTCGACGTCGTGAGACCAAGCCGACGGCAGCGGGTAGCGCAGCAAATGGGTGTCGGCGCTGCGACGCGCGTCGGCCTCGATCAGCCGGATCGCGTTGTCCGTCCAGCTCCGGGACCGGTCACGGACCGCAATGCGGGTCCGATCGGTCACCGCACCGACGCGCTTGGCTGCAGACGGCCCAGGTTGCTGGTGGAATCCCGGCCGCCCATCGGGGTCGCGATCAGCGTCAACAACGTTGCCTCGGGGCGGCAGCAGAACCGCACCGGCGCAAACGGTGAGGTACCGATCCCGGCGGAGACATGCAGCCACATGTGCTCCCCCCACCGCGAGGCCCCCTTGGCCCGGGACCGGTCCAGGCCGCAGTTGGTCACCAAGGCCCCGTAGAACGGAAGGCACAGCTGCCCGCCGTGGGTGTGGCCGGCCATCACCAGTTGGTAGCCGTCGGCGGCGAAGCGGTCCAGCACCCGCGGCTCCGGCGAATGGGTCAACCCCAGCCGCAGGTTCGCGGTCGGGCTAGCCGGGCCGGCGATCGTGTCGTAGCGGTCAAGGTCGATGTGCGGGTCATCCACCCCGGCGGCGACGATGTGCAGCCCGGCCACCTCGAACTCGCGGCGGGTGTGGGTCAGGTCCAGCCAGCCCCGCTCGGTGAACGCCGCCCGCAGGTCCTGCCACGGCAGCGGTTCGCCGCGGACGCGGTGATCCGGGTTGGTCAGGTAATTCAGCGGGTTCTTCAGGCGTGGCCCGAAGTAGTCGTTGCTTCCGAAGACAAACACGCCCGGCCGCGACAGCAGGTCGCCCAGGGTCTGCACCACCGCGGGCACCGCCTTGGGGTGCGCCAAGTTGTCGCCGGTGTTGACCACCAGGTCGGGCTCCCAGCTGGCCAGCTCGCGCAACCAGGCCTGCTTGCGGCGCTGGTTGGGCAGCATGTGCAGATCGCTGATGTGCAGCACCCGCAGCGGTGTGGAGCCCGGCGTCAGCACGGGCATGGTCACCTCGCGCACGACGAACGCGTTGCGCTCGACGAGCGCGGCGTAACCGATGCCGGCGACGACCGAGCCGAGCGCGACGGCGCCGGTGCGTAGTAGGACGGGCACGCCCCGGCGACGATGCGTGCCGCGCAGCGGCCCGGGAAGGGGCCGGGCAATCGAGTCTTGAGCAGCGGCCATACTGGCAGCCTACTGCCGGTCGGCGCATCCCGGCGCGTCTGCGACGCGCACGGCGACTACGGAGGCGGCGGAGGCGCGGGCGGCGCCAACAACGGAATCGTGATTGGCGGCAGGCCCGGAATCTCGATGACCTGCGATCCAACCACCTCCGGCGGCGCACCCTCCGGCGGCGGAGGCGGCGGGGGCGGGATGCCGTTACTGATTTGAATCGTCACGATCGAACCCGGAATCGTCTGGCCGCTGGGTGACGTCCCGACCACCTCACCGTACTTTGCGGAGCTGTTGACCGAGTTCGGTTGGTCGGCCACCTGGAATCCCGCGTCCCTGAGCCGTTGGCGCGCCTGGTCCACGTCCAGACCGGCCACGCTCGGCACCCGCGACGCGGGTGAGCCGTCCACGTAGCGCGGATCGGTGGGCGGCAGGCGTATTTCACCGAAGTTGGTGGCGATCGGCTTCATCGCGGTGAACCAGGTCCGGGCCGGCTCGTTACCGCCGTATAGGTCACCGCTGCCGCAGTGGCGCAGCGGGCCGGAACACAGGTCCGTCGGTGTCGTGGAGTCGTCGTAGATGTAGTTGGCCGCCGCGTAGCGGTTGGTGAAGCCCACGAAGCCGGATGACCGGTGGGCTTCGGTGGTACCCGTCTTGCCCGACATCGGCAGGTCCCAGCCCACCGCGCCGGCCGATCCGGCCGCCGTGCCGCTGCCCACCGCGTCCTTGCTCATCGCGTTGGCGAGGGTGTTGGCCAGCCCCTCGGGCACCACCTGATCGCAGGTCTCGGTGGTGACGGCCACTTCGTTGCCGTTGCGGTCGATCAGCTTGTCGATCGGGTTCGGCGGGCACCACATGCCGCCGGAGGCCAGCGTGGCCGCGACGTTGGACAGTTCCAACGCGTTGACCTCGATGGGGCCCAGGGTGAACGACCCGATGTTTTGCCGTTTGATGAAGTCGGCCAGGCTCTCGTTGCTGTCGGGGTTGTAGTCGCGGGCGGTGCCGGGATTGGCGTAAGACCTCAGGCCCAGTTTGATCGCCATGTCCACCGCGCGCCCGACGCCGACCTGGGAGATCAGCTTGGCGAACGCGGTGTTGGGCGAGGTGGCCAGCGCGTCCGTCACGTTCATCGATCCGCGGTAGTTGCCGGCGTTGACCACGCACCAGGTGTCCTTGGGGCATCCCTTGGCCCCGCCACTGCCCAGGCCCTTGGCCTGGAATCGGGGCGGCACGTCGAGCTGGGCGTTGATACCCATGCCCATCTCCAGCGCGGCGGCCGTGGTGAAGATCTTGAAGATGGACCCGGCGCCGTCGCCGACCAGCGAGAACGGCTGCGGCCGCATGGTCTCACCGGCCTCGATGTCCAGGCCGTACTTGCGGTTGCTGGCCATCGCCAACACCCTGTGCGACGTCTTGCCCGGTTGGAGCACGCTCATCACGCTGGAGATGCCGGCGAGGGTCGGGCTGGCGAACTTGTCGATGGCGGCCTTGACCGGGGCCTGCACGTCCGGGTCCAACGTAGTGCGGATGAGGTAGCCGCCGCGGGCCAGCTGCTCCTTGCTGATCCCGGCCCGAGACAGGTACTCCTGGACGTAGTCGCAGAAGAAGGCGCGGTCACCGGCGGCGATGCAGCCCCGAGGCAGCTCGTTGGGCTGCGGCAATACCCCCAGCGGTTGGGCCTTGGCGGCACGCAGCGCGTCAGCCTCTTGCGGCAGGTTCTCGATCATGGTGTCCAAGACCAGGTTGCGCCGGGCCAGCGCGCCTTCGGGGTTGGTGTACGGGTTGAGCGTGCTGGTCGACTGCACCATGCCCGCCAGCAGCGCCGCCTGCTGCCAATTCAGGTCTTTGGCGTCCACGCCGAAGTAGGTTTGCGCCGCGTCCTGCACGCCGAACGAGTTGTTGCCGAACGACACCAGGTTCAGGTAGCGGGTCAGGATCTCGGGTTTGGTGAAGGTCTTGTCCAGGGTCAGCGCCATCCGGATCTCGCGCAGCTTGCGCGCCGGGGTGGTTTCGACGGCCGCGCGTTTCTCGGCATCGGTTTGGGCCGTCACCAGCAGCTGGTAGTTCTTCACGTACTGCTGCTCGATGGTCGAACCGCCCCGGGTGTCCAGGTCGCCGGACGCGTAACCCGCCAGCCCGGTCAGGGTGCCCTTCCAGTCCACCCCGTTGTGGTCGGCAAACCGTTTGTCCTCGATCGAGACGATCGCCAGCTTCATGGTGTTGGCGATCTTGTCGGAGGGCACCTCGAAGCGCCGCTGCGAATACAGCCAGGCGATGACGTTGCCCTTGGCGTCGACCATCGTCGATACCGCCGGGACTTGGCCCTCCAGGAGCTGGGCCGAGCCGTTGGCCACGACCTCGGAGGCGCGGTTGGACATCAGCCCCAGGCCCCCGGCGAACGGGAACATCAACGCCGTGGCCACGACGCTTGCCAGCAGACAGCACCCAGCGAGCTTCACGATCGTGATCACGGCCGGGGGGCGGTCGGGCATGGGTACCACAGTAGCGATCCGGTGTCCCGTCCCCACGCCGTGTAACCCGAAAAAAATCTTCGGCGAGACGGTGGCGGCGGCTCCGGCCGGGGCGGGGCGCTAGTTGGCCCCTGCATCACAGGTCAGACGCGCAATCGGGGGACCAGCGCGGCGTATTTGCCCCGGCCGATTCGCCCAAGACGGCACGCGCGTCCCAAAAGAACCGTTATCATACTGTTGCGCAATTGGCAGGCGACCACCTAACTTAGATACGCAGTGAGATTCAGGTAACACCGATGTGCACAGTGTGAGTTAGAGCGCAACATCGGCTGGTACCCAAGGAGGGCGGTCGCGATACGGCGACCGAAGGAAGGGATCAGCTCGTGTCAGCAACACGTCCGGGCGCTCGAAGAACAAACCTCACGTCCGCGCAAAACCTGCTCCGCACCGTCGACCCGGAAGAACGGATCAATTGGGTATCGAAAGCCCTGTGTCGTGCGACCGACCCCGATGAGCTCTTCGTCCGTGGGGCTGCCCAACGCAAGGCGGCGGTGATCTGCCGCCACTGCCCGGTGATGCAGGAGTGCGCAGCCGATGCGCTGGACAACAAGGTCGAGTTCGGCGTATGGGGCGGCATGACCGAACGTCAGCGCAGGGCCCTGCTCAAGCAACACCCCGAAGTGGTTTCGTGGGCGGACTACCTCGACAAGCGCAAGCGGCGCACCGGCACCGCCGGCTGACTTTCGCCCCGATCAGGGCGGGTGGGGCCGCCGTCTTCCTGATGACATTTTGATTACAACGCCGGGTGAGCGGCGTTAACTTGCTTGCGTCCAATAGGAACTGGCTCGTGCCCAATAGACCGGTTTCTGAACGGCCGTCATACCGCCGGCGGGGCGGTTGCGCGGCCCGCATCGTCGCCGGCCGGTGCGATCTGGTCGGCGAGCGCGCGTAGCGCCTCGAGGTCGGAGACGTCGAACGGCAGCGACGGCACACCCCTGACCGGCACGTGCGGGTTGGCCGCGGTAAACCGGGACAACAACCGGATCTCCCGCTTGGCGGTATGCCCCCGATCGGCATGGATCCGCAGCACGGCCGCCGCCAGCGATGCGGCTTCCGAGTTGGCGTGATCGACCTCCAATGTCTCGGTGGCGTCGATCGCGCGCTCGACCGGCAACGGGCACAACAACGGGTGGGTGCGGTTCAGGATGAGCCCCGCGAGCGGCATCCCTTCCTCCGACAGCCGGTCGACGAAGAACGACGCCTCGCGCAACGCGTCGGGCTCTGCGGCCGAGACCACCACGAACTGGGTGCCACGCCGCTTCAACAGCGCATACGTGCGGTCGGCTTTCTCGCGGAACCCCCCGAACGTGGCGTCCAGCGATTGAACGAACTCGGCCGCATCGCTCAGCATCTGCGAACCCAGCACGGTCGACAGCGCCTTCATCGCCAAACCCATGACGCCGGTCACCAGCCGGCCAATACCCCGGCCGGGCGCGAGCAGCAGCCGCCACAGCCGGCTATCCATGAAGCTGCCCAGACGTTTGGGCGCGTCCAGGAAGTCCAGCGCGTTTCGCGACGGGGGTGTGTCCACCACCACCAGGTCCCAGCGGTCCTGGCCCAGCAGCTGCCCCAACTTCTCCATGGCCATGTACTCTTGCGTTCCGGCGAGCGACGTGGCCACCGTCTGATAGAACTGGTTGTCCAGAATCGCTTGTGCCCGTTCGGGTCCGGAATATTGGACCACCATTTCGTCGAACGTGCGGCGCATGTCGAGCATCATCGCGTGCAGCTCGCCGGGAACTTCGGGCGCCAGGGGTACGCGCTGCGGTGCGTTGCCAAGGTCGTTGACTCCCAACGCTTGTGCGAGCCGCTTGGCCGGATCGATCGTCAGAACCACCACAGTACGGCCGTATTCGGCGGCACGCAGCGCCATCGCCGCTGCGGTGGTGGTCTTGCCGACACCACCGGCGCCGCAGCACACCACAACCCGGTTGGAGGTGTCGGCCAGGATGGCGGCCATATCAAGGGGCACAGGCCGGTGAGCGGGTGAGGTACTCATCGAACCCCCTGCCGGGCAAGCGATTCGGAGAGCTCGTAGAGGCTGCCGAGGTCGACGCCGTCGGAGATCGTCGGCAGTTCCAGTCGTGGAACGTGCAAGGCGTCAAGTTGTTGCGCGGTTTCGGCGCGAGCGGCGATTCGGGTGGCATGCTCGATGGTCTCGGTGAGCAGACCGGCGAAGTCGTTGTCGGTGAGCGTGATCCCGGCCGTCGCCAAACCGGCCCGCACCGAGTCCGCGTCGACATCACCCTCGGCGGCTTTCGCCAGGTCTTCGGGCTGCAGATAGGCCGGGATGTTGCGATTGACGATCACACTGCCGATCGGCAACTGGATCTCGGCGAGCTCTTCGATGGCTTCCAAGGTTTCCTGCACCGGCAGCGCTTCGAGCAGGGTGACCAAGTGGATCGCCGTCTGGTCGGAGTGCAGCAACTTGACGACGCCTTCGCTTTGCGAGTGCACCGGTCCGCCCCTGGCCAAGTCAGCGACGGCCTTGGTGACATCCAGGAAGCGCGAGATCCGGCCGGTCGGGGGCGCATCCACGACGACCGCGTCATAGACCGGCAGCCTGTTCTTGTCGACACGCACCACCGTCTCCTTGATCTTGCCGGTGAGCAGCACGTCGCGCAGCCCGGGCGCGATGGTCGTGGCAAACTCGATCGCACCGATGCGGCGCATCGCCCGGCCCGCGATGCCCAGGTTGTAGAACATGTCCAGGTATTCCAGGAACGCGGCCTCGATGTCGATCGCCAGCGCGTTGACATGGCCGCCGCGTTCGGCGGTCGCGATCTTGACCTCCTGGTAGGGCAGCGGCGGCACGTCGAAGAGCTGCGCAATCCCTTGGCGCCCCTCGACCTCGACGAGTAGGACCTGGCGGCCTCCGGCCGCCAGGGTCAGCGCCAGCGCGGCCGCGATCGTCGACTTTCCGGTACCGCCTTTGCCGGTCACGAAATGCAGGCGGGCCTTTGACAAGCGCGACGGCCAGCCAACGGCGGTGCCGCCGCTCGAGGTGTTTGCCACCATCGCATGCTAAACCCACCACCGTCGGCGGCCACCGGGCTGGCCGAAGCCGATCACATCCGGCGGATAAGCTCACGGCATGACCCAACCCACCGCATGGGAGTACGCAACGGTTCCGCTGCTCACGCACGCCACCAAACAGATCCTCGACCAGTGGGGAGCCGACGGCTGGGAGCTGGTGGCGGTGCTCCCCGGGCCCACCGGCGAGCAGCACGTCGCCTACCTGAAACGCCCGAAGTAGGCAGGTCCGGGTCATGAACGCCGGATCCTCTTGGAAGACGCGGCTCGGGCAACTCGGCATCACGCTTCCGCAAGCGGCGGCGCCGCTGGCCGCTTATGTTCCCGCGGTGCGCACCGGCAATCTGGTCTTCACTGCGGGCCAGTTGCCGTTCGATGGGGGAAAGTTGGCCCGGACCGGCAAAGTCGGCGCCGAGGTTAGTCCCGACGAGGGCAAAGCGCTGGCGCGCATCTGCGCGCTGAACGCGTTGGCGGCCGTCGACGCGCTGGTGGGTCTTGATTCGGTGACCCAGGTGGTCAAGGTGGTCGGCTTCGTCGCGTCCGCACCCGGGTTCAACGGCCAGCCGAACGTCGTCAACGGGGCCTCCGACCTGCTTGCCGAGGTGTTCGGCGACAACGGCGCGCATGCGCGTTCGGCGGTCGGTGTCGCTGAGTTGCCACTGGACGCTCCGGTGGAGGTCGAGTTGATCGTGCAGGTCGGCTGACGGCCGTGGCGCCGCCAGCGGAGTCGCTGACCCATCCGGCGTACGGCCGGCTGCGGGCGGTCACCGACACCGCCTCTGTCCTATTGGCCGACAACCCCGGTCTGATGACGTTGGAGGGCACCAATACGTGGGTGCTGCGCGGCCCGGGCAGCGGCGAGCTGGTGATCGTCGATCCCGGTCCCGACGACGACCATATTGACCGGATCGCCGCGCTGGGCCGCATCGCGCTGGTACTGATCAGCCATCGGCACCTCGACCACATCGCCGGCGTCGACAAGCTGTTCGAGCGGACCGGGGCCCCGGTACGCGCCGCCGATCCGCAGTTCCTCCGCGGCGATGGGGTGCCGCTGACCGACCGCGAGGTGATCGACGCCGCCGGGCTGACGATCACGGCGCTGGCCACTCCCGGCCACACCGCTGATTCGCTGTCGTTTGTGCTCGACGATGCGGTGCTGACCGCGGACAGTGTGCTGGGCCGCGGGACCGCCGTCCTTGACAAGGCCGATGGCAGCCTCGCCGACTACCTGGAATCCCTGCACCGGCTCGGCGGCCTGGGCCGGCGGACGGTGTTGCCCGGGCACGGGCCGGAACTGCCCGATCTGGCTGCCGTCGTGCAGGGGTACTTGGCGCACCGGCGGGAGCGGCTGCAGCAGGTGCGCGCGGCGCTACGCGAGCTTGGCGATGACGCCAGCGTTCGCCAGATCGTCGAACACGTCTACGTCGACGTCGACGAGAAGCTCTGGGATGCGGCCGAATGGTCGGTGCAGGTGCAACTGGACTACCTGCGTCGCTGAAGTCCCACCGAGGCTGTAGTTAACGTGAAAGAGTGCGAGTAGAGACCTCGGTAACTACAGGCTCGGCGCGATCGCGCGGTTGCGCCCGCGCTGCGCGCGCGCTTACCTCGCTCGCGGCTGGATCCTCGCTCGGTTGCGCCCGCGCTGCGCGCGCGCTTACCTCGCTCGCGGCTGGATCCTCGCTCGGTTGCGCCCGCGCTGCGCGCGCGCTTACCTCGCTCGCGGCTGGATCCTCGCTCGGTTGCGCCCGCGCTGCGCGCGCGCTTACCTCGCTCGGCGGGCTAGGCGCTCGGAGTCACAGATGAGCACGCTCTTGCCCTCCAGACGGATCCAGCCCCGGTGGGCGAAATCGGCCAGCGCCTTGTTCACCGTCTCCCGGGAAGCGCCCACCAGCTGGGCGATCTCCTCTTGAGTCAGGTCGTGGGTGACGCGCATGGCGCCGCCTTCCTGGGTGCCGAACCGCTGGGCAAGCTGCAGCAGCTGCTTGGCCACCCGACCAGGCACATCGGTGAAGATGAGGTCGGCCAGATTGTTGTTGGTGCGGCGCAGCCGGCGGGCCAGCACCCGCAGCAGCTGCTCGGCAATCTCCGGTCGATTGGCGATCCATGCTCGCAGCGCATCGCGATCCATCGACACCGCCCGCACCTCGGTGATCGTGGTCGCGCTGGAGGTCCGCGGTCCCGGGTCGAAGATCGATAACTCGCCGAACATGTCCGATGGGCCCATGATGGTCAGCAGATTCTCCCGGCCGTCCGGTGAGCGACGGCCGATCTTGACCTTCCCCGAGATGATGATGTAGAGCCGATCACCCGGCTCTCCCTCGGCGAAAACCGTGTGTCCGCGGGGGAAATCGACAGGCTGCAGCTGCTTGGTCAGTGCGGCGACCGCGCTGGGCTCAACCCCTTGGAAGATTCCTGCCCTTGCCAGGATCTCGTCCACGTTGCCTCTTCAGCTCTCCAGTGATACGGGCAGGCCACCTAATTGTCAGTGACACGACTCTATAAGGTAGGCCAATCGGTCCGACCTGCCAACGCTACACACGATCGACGTGTCGAGTCGCCCTGAACCGCGAATTGGACCCGGAATGCCGGTGAACCCGGGTCGCTGACCCCGCCTCGAGGGGGCTCGCGTGGTCCGTCGGCAAAGGACGACTCGGCGCGATGTTTACCGGGTCGTGCCCTGGTGGATGACGGTCGGGTGAGGCCCAGGGCCTGCCGTCGGTGCAGGTAGGCCAGCGCCTCCGGCATGCCTTCGCGGGCTAGCGTATGCACGTCTAAGGCGTCCGCCTGGTCGAGAAATTCCGTGACCTCGGCGGCGGCGACGTTTTCCTGGGCGAGCGCCCTTTCCAGGCGCCCCAGCCCGAGTGTGGCCAACATCAGCAGCCCCGGAATGCCGGCCACCAGCAACCATGACACAAGGAGAGTAAACATGGCCTTGAATTAACACGGGGTCTCGGTGAGATCACGAAATCAGTACTCTGTCGTAGGTGACAGCGGCAGAGTCGTCCGGGCGATCTGAAGCGATGCCCGCCCCGCCCCGCCCAGCCCTCGCCAGACGCTGGTCCGAAGAAACCCGAACCGGCTTGGTGCGACGGGCTCGGCGAATGAATCGCAAACTGGCACAGGCATTTCCGCATGTGTACTGCGAGCTGGACTACACCACGCCGCTCGAACTGGCGGTGGCCACCATTCTGTCGGCGCAAAGCACGGACAAGCGGGTGAACCAGACGACGCCGGCGCTGTTCGCGCGATACAAGACGGCGCTGGATTATGCGCGGGCGGACCGCACCGAACTCGAAAGCCTCATCCGGCCCACCGGCTTCTACCGCAACAAGGCAACCGCACTCATCGGCCTCGGGCAAGCCCTCGTCGAGCGCTTTGACGGTGAGCTGCCAGCCACCATGGACGAGCTGGTCACGCTGCCCGGCGTGGGTCGCAAGACCGCCAACGTCATCCTGGGCAACGCCTTCGGTATCCCTGGGATCACCGTCGACACGCATTTCGGTCGCCTGGTGCGACGCTGGCGCTGGACCGCCGAAGAGGATCCCGTCAAGGTCGAGCGGGCGGTCGGTGAGCTCATCGAACGCAAGGAGTGGACCTTGCTCAGCCACCGGGTGATCTTCCACGGCCGCCGGGTATGCCACGCCCGCAAACCGGCGTGCGGCGTGTGTGTGCTCGCCAAGGACTGCCCCTCCTTCGGGCTCGGGCCCACCGAACCGCTGCTGGCCGCACCGCTGATCCAGGGCCCGGAAACCGAGCACCTGCTGGCCTTGGCCGGCCTGTAGAACCGGGGCCCCGGAAACGTGACCGCGAAAACCCGCTGGACCATCGCGATCGTGGCGGTGCTGATCGCGCTGACGCTGGGGTTGGTCATCCAGCTGCGCGACAATTCCGCGCCAAACGCGACGACCCAAACCCCGGCCCGGCCCGAACATCGTGACGCCGTCACCACGGAAGCGCTGGCCGGGCCCCGGCTGCGCGCGGATCTTCCGCCCTGTCCCGCCCCGGGATCCGGGCCGGGCCCGCGGGCGTTGCGCGGTGTGGTGGTGGAGTGCGCGGCGGACGGTTCCACCGTCGACGTCGCTCAGGCGGTGGCCGGACGCCGGGTGGTGATCAACCTCTGGGCGTATTGGTGCGCGCCGTGCCTGGCCGAACTGCCAGCGATGGCCGAGTATCAACGGCTGGTCGGGACGGAGGTGATGGTGGTGACCGTGCATCAAGATGAAAACGAGACGGCCGCGTTGCTCCGGTTGGCCGATCTCGGCGTTCGGTTGCCGACGCTGCAGGACGGCCGTCGCAGGGTAGCGGCGGCGCTGCACATCCCCAATGCGATGCCAGCGACGGTGGTGCTGCGGCCGGACGGTAGCGTTGCCCAGACCCTGCCGCGGGCCTTCGGCAGCGTCGACGAGATCGCTGCCGCGGTCGAAAACGGGGCGGGGTGAAGCCGCGCGCGGCGACGATGCGGGCCGGGGGCAGCGGCCCGATGAGGAGCCGGGGGAAGTGAAGCTAAGGAGGAGTCGGTGAGTGCTGGGGGTACCGCGCGCGAGCGGGGCAGGGTTTCCCTGACGACCGAACTCGGCCCGCCCTGGCTGCGTCCCCTGGTCGACAATGTCGACCAGGTACCCGATGCGTTTCGGCGCCGGCTGCCGGCTGATGTGCTGGCGATGGTCACCGCCGCCGGGGCGACCGCCTCGCTGCGCGGGGACGGCCGAGATGCCGCCGTTCTGGTGCTGTTCTCGGGTCCGGAATCGGGGCCGTCCGGCGATGTCCCCAAGGAGGCCGACTTGCTGCTGACGGTGCGGGCGTCGACGTTGCGCCACCACGCCGGCCAGGCGGCCTTCCCCGGTGGCGCCACCGATCCCGACGACGATGGGCCGGTTGCCACCGCCCTGCGGGAAGCCCATGAAGAAACCGGAATCGACCTCGGCAGGCTTCATCCGCTGGCCACCATGGAGCGAACGTTCATCCCGCCGTCGCGGTATCACGTCGTCCCGGTGTTGGCCTATTCCCCGGATCCTGGGCCGGTGACCGTCGTCAACGAGGCGGAAACCGCGGTCGTGGCGCGGGTTCCTGTGCACGCCTTCGTCAATCCCGCCAACCGGCTGATGGTGTACCGTCGCCCACACACTCGACGGCTGGCCGGGCCGGCGTTCCTGTTGAACGAGATGCTGGTGTGGGGCTTCACCGGACAGGTGATCTCTGCGATGCTCGACGTCGCCGGCTGGGCCCAGCCCTGGGACACCACCGATGTGCGCGAGCTGGACGAGGCGATGGCCGCGGTCGACGACGAGAGTGACCGACGATGAATTCGATGACGCCGTCGCAGTGGCTGGATGTCGCCGTCCTGGCGGTCGCCTTCATCGCCGCGGTCTCGGGTTGGCGTTCGGGTGCCCTGGGCTCGCTGCTTTCGTTCGCCGGTGTCCTGCTGGGCGCGGTGGCCGGGGTGCTGCTGGCGCCGCACATCGTCACCCACATCGCCGCTCCGCGGGCCAAGCTGTTCACCGCGCTGTTTTTGATCCTGGCGTTGGTGGTCGTCGGGGAGGTCGCCGGCGTGGTGTTGGGACGCGCGGTTCGCGGCGCCATTCGCAACCGGCCGATCCGGGTGATCGACTCCGTCATCGGGGTGGGGGTACAGCTGGTCGTGGTGCTGACCGCGGCCTGGCTGCTGGCGACGCCGCTGACCCAGTCGAAGGACCAGCCCGAGTTGGCGGCCGCGGTGCGCGGTTCGCGGGTGCTCGCCCAGGTCAACGAGGTGGCGCCGACCTGGCTGAAGACGGTGCCCAAGCGGCTGTCGGCGTTACTGAACACCTCCGGCCTGCCCGCGGTTCTGGAGCCGTTCAGCCGCACCCCGGTGATCCCGGTGGCCTCACCAGACCCCGCGCTGGCCAATGACCCTGTCGTGGTGGCCACCGCGCCCAGCGTCGTCAAGATCCGCAGCCTGGCACCGAGCTGCCAGAAGGTGCTGGAGGGTACCGGCTTCGTGATCGCACCCGACCGGGTGATGACCAACGCGCACGTGGTGGCCGGGTCCAACAGCGTGCAGGTGTACGCGGACGGCAAGCCCTTCGACGCCACCGTGGTGTCCTACGACCCCTCGGTGGACATCGCGATCCTGGCCGTCCCCAACGTGCCGGCGCAGCCGCTGATCTTCGCTCAGGACGAGGCCACGACGGGCACCAGTGTGGTGGTCATGGGTTATCCCGGCGGCGGCAACTTCACCGCGACCCCGGCCCGGGTGCGCGAGCTCATCAAGCTCAGCGGCCCCGACATCTACCGCAACCCGCAGCCGGTCACCCGCGACGTGTACACCATCAGAGCCCATGTCGAGCAAGGTGATTCGGGCGGACCGTTGATCGACCTGGACGGTCAGGTGCTGGGTGTGGTGTTCGGCGCCGCGGTCGACGACGCCGACACCGGCTTCGTGTTGACGGCCGGTGAGGTGGCAAACCAGCTTTCCGGGGTGGGTGCTACCCAACCGGTGGGCACCGGGGCCTGTGTCAGCTGAGCCGGCGCCGATACACCTGCTCGAGAAACCGCATCAGGTGCCGGTTGATTTCCTCGGGCGCCTCCTCATGGCTGAAATGTCCCGCCCCGGCGATCGAGATGTACCGACCGTGCGGCGCGTACCGTTGGGTGCGCTCGACCGGGTGAGCCAGCACGAAGGGATCGGCGTCGCCGCGTAGGTGCAAGACGGGGATGCCCGGTCGTTGGTTCATGGATTTCATGAATCGCCGGCCCTCGTCGCGCAGTTGGCTGCGCACCGCCCAGCGCTGGTATTCGAGTGCGCTGTGCGCCGCCGCCGGGATCTGGATCGCCTGGCGCAGATAGCCGATGCTTTGCGAGAAGTCTTCGGATGCAAGCCATTTCGGGCTGCTGCGGCTGCGGATGAGACGTTCGATCTCGGCCGCGTCGTTGCGGGTCAGCCAGCGTTCCGGCCAGATCGGCACCTGATAACGCAGCAACGTCGGAAGCAGCGCGCGACCTTGATCGCGGCGCGTCAGCGCGCAGCGTCGCAGCGCGGCCGGGTGCGGCGCGCTGATCAGGGCGATGGCGCGCACCAGCCGGGGATGCAGCAACGCGGCGGTCCAGCAGGCCAGGCCGCCGTCGGCGTGGCCGACCAGCGTCGCCGACGAGTGCCCCAGCGCGCGGATGAGGCCGGCGGTGTCGCCGGCCAGCGTCCAGCCGTCGTAGCCGCGGGGAGGTTTGTCGCTGCCGCCGTAGCCGCGCAAGTCGACCGCGACCACGCGCGCCCCGGTCAGCCCGCGCAGCTGGTGCCGCCAGGACCACCAGAACGAGCCGAAACCATGCAGCAGGATGACCAGCGGCCGGGATGTCGCCGGCAAGCCCGCGTCATGGTCGGGCGGCAACGCCTCGACGACATGGAAGCGGATGCCGTTGGCGTGCACGTCCAGATGGCGCCATGGCCCGTCGATGCGGGTCATCGACGGATCGGGTGCTGGCATCTACCAACCCGAGGGGTCGGTGGGGGTGATGGCCTTGGGTACCCCGGCAGCGGTTTTCTCGTGGCCCGGGGTGAGTGCGGTGCGCGTCTCTTTGACCGATTCGATCGTCTGCCGCGGTCCCCGAATCCGGCGGACCTTCAGGTAGCCCAACAGCGCGAGCACGGCGGTGACCACGACCATGACCGCGAACACGATCGAAAACGCCACCCAACGCCATATCCAGGTGTCCAGCAGCTCGGCGAGCAAGAAGAAGAAGAAGAACGTGGAATAGAACAGCACCACCAGCGCGGAGATGAAGAAAACGCTGCCGGTCAGACCCTTCTTGACATCGCGGGTGATTTCGGCGCGGGCGAGCTCGACCTCGGCCCGCACCAGCGTCGACATCTGCGTGGTGGCGTCCTTGATCAGGTCACCGATCGACGGCTCAGCGGGCCGGGCGTGCGGGTCGGCCAGCGGAATCGTGGTCAGCGTGCTGGGCACACCGTTATTGCGATCGGCTTTGCTCACTGGCGTTCCTCTCGGTCTTGTTGCCCACGGTTCGCGCTCGTCGCGGTTTATGTTGCCATGCGGTGTGACGCCATACGAGGCTGACGTTCGCGGCCGTCCGCAACGGCGACCGACGTTGCCGGGTGATGATCTAGACTGGCGCGCGGCTCTTTGACGTCCGACGAATCGACGGGAGTACCACTGTGCAGACGGCGCACCGCTGCCTTGCCGCGTCGATCGTGGCCATGTCCTGCGCGCTGGTGTGCGCGCCGGCGAACACCGCGGCCGCCGACGACAAGGTGCCGCTGGGTGGCGGTGCCGGCATCGTCGTCAACGGCGACACGATGTGCACCCTGACCACCATTGGCCACGACAAGAACGGCGATCTCGTCGGCTTCACGTCCGCGCACTGCGGGGGCCCGGGCGCTTCGGTCGCCGCGGAAGGATCCGAAAGCAAGGGCCCGGTAGGCACCATGGTGGCCGGCAATGACGGCCTCGACTACGCGGTGATCAAGTTCGATCCGGCCAAGGTGACGCCGGTCGCCACCTTCAACGGCTTTACCATCAACGGCATCGGCCCGGACCCGGTGTTCGGCCAGATCGCCTGCAAGCAGGGCCGCACCACCGGTCACTCGTGCGGCGTCACCTGGGGGCCGGGGCAGGATCCGGGCACCATCGTGATGCAGGTGTGCGGCGGCCCCGGCGACTCGGGAGCACCGGTGACCGTCGACAATCTGCTGGTCGGGATGATCCACGGCGCCTTCAGCGAAAACTTGCCCAGCTGCGTCACCAAATACATCCCGCTGCACACCCCGGCGGTGGTGATGTCGTTCAACACCGACATGGCCGACATCAATGCCAAGAACCGACCGGGCGCGGGATTCGTCCCCGTGCCCGCCTAAAGTCATGGTCTCGATGAGTCAGGCCTGACCCGGCCGCTCGGCGGGGGTCTGCGCGGCGGCCCGGATCGCATCGAACACGCCGGGATCCAGCAGCGTCGAGGTGTCACCCAGCTCCCGGTTCTCCGCGATGTCGCGCAGCAGCCGGCGCATGATCTTGCCGCTGCGGGTCTTGGGTAGTTCGGGCACCACATGGACCTCACGCGGCCGCGCGATCGGTGAGATCGCCCGCGCCACCTGGGCGCGCAGCTCGTCGGGGGTGCCCTCGTGGGCGTGGTAGTTGGCGCGCAACACCACGAATGCGCAGATGGCCTGGGTGGTGGTGGCGTCGGTAACCCCGACCACCGCCGCCTCGGCCACGCCGGGGTGGCCGACGAGCGCCGATTCCACCTCGGCGGTGGAGATCCGGTGCCCGGAGACGTTCATCACATCGTCGATGCGGCCCAGCACCCAGATCGCGCCGTCGGGGTCGAAGCGGGCGCCGTCACCGGCGAAGTAGAAACCCTGCTCGGCGAATTTGGACCAGTAGGTCCTCCGGTAGCGTTCGGGGTCACCCCAGATGCCGCGCAGCATCGACGGCCACGGCTGGTCCAAGACGAGGTATCCGGTGACGTGCTTGTCGCCCCCGATGTCCGGCGGTAGCGGATCGCCGTGGTCGTCAACGATCTTGGCCGAGATCCCCGGCAGCGGCCGCATCGCCGAACCCGGTTTCGTCGCGGTGACGCCCGGCAGCGGCGAGATCATCGCCGAGCCCGTCTCGGTCTGCCACCAGGTGTCCACCACCGGGACGTTGCCCCCGCCGATGACATCGCGGTACCAGCGCCAGGCCTCGGGGTTGATCGGTTCGCCGACCGACCCCAGCAGCCGCAGGCTGGACAGGTCGTGGGCGTCGGGGATCTCACGGCCCCACTTCATGAACATCCGGATCAGCGTCGGGGCGGTGTAATAGATTGTGACGCCGTAGTTTTCGATGATCTGAAAATGGCGGTGCCGGTCGGGGGTGTCGGGTGTGCCCTCGTAGAGGACCTCGGTGATGCCGTTGGATAGCGGACCGTAGACCCCGTAGGTGTGCCCGGTGACCCAGCCGATATCGGCGGTGCACCAGAACACGTCGCGCTCGGGCTTGACGTCGAAGATGGTGTGCATCGTGTACGAGCTCTGCACTAGATAACCGCCGCTGGTGTGCACGATTCCCTTGGGCCTGCCGGTGGTGCCCGAGGTGTACAGCAGGAACAACGGGTGCTCGGCGTCGAACGCCGCCGGGCTGTGTCGCGGCGACGCCGACTCGACCACGTCGTGCCACCACAGGTCACGACCGTCAGTCCAGGACACGTCAATTCCGGTGCGCCGCACCACCACAACGTGCTCGATGGAGCTGTCCGGATCGGCGATCGCCTCGTCGGCGGCGTCCTTCAACGGTGCCGGCTTGCCGCGGCGGAACTGGCCGTCGCTGGTGATCAGCAACTTGGCCTGGGCGTCGGCGATCCGGGCGCGCAGCGCGGTTGCGGTGAAGCCGCCGAAAACCACGCTGTGCAGGATTCCCAGCCGCGCGCAGGCCAACATGGCGATCACGGCCTCAGGGATCAGCGGCAGGTAGATGGCCACCCGGTCGCCGGCAACCAGCCCAAGGTCGGTCAGCGCGTTGGCCGCCTTGCTCACCTGCGTCAGGAGGTCGGCATAGGTCAGCGTGCGGCGGTCACCGGCGGGCTCGCCTTCCCAGTGGATGGCGACCCGGTCGCCGTGGCCGGCCTCGACGTGGCGGTCCACGCAGTTGTAGGCGACGTTGAGCTTGCCGCCGACAAACCATTTGGCGAACGGCGCCTCCGACCAGTCCAGCACCTGCGTGAACGGCGCCGCCCAGGACAGCCGGTTGGCCTGAGCGGCCCAAAAGGCCAGCCGGTCTTCCTCGGCCTCGCGGTACAGCTCGGCGCCGGCGTTGGCCTGCTCGGCGAAGCGGGGCGACGGCGGGTATGACGACGGGCCTTCGAGATTGGTGGCACTCACTCTTCCGAGCCTAAGTGGCGCGGCCCGTCCTACGCTTTAGGGTCGCTGTCATGGTGTCTCGGATCCGGGCCGCGCTGACCGCCGTGGCCGCCGCGGTGCTCGCGGCCGCGCCGATCGCCGCGTGCGGCGGCGGCCTGCTGAGCCCGGACTCGGTGCTGGTCAACGGCGGAGAACCACCCAACCCGCTGATCCCGACCGGCACCAACGACAGCAACGGCGGCCGCATCATCGATCGGCTGTTCGCCGGCCTGATATCCTATGACGCCGCCGGAAAGGCGACGCCGGAGGTCGCCCAGTCGATCGAGACCACCGACAACGTCAACTACCGGATCGTTCTCAAACCGGGCTGGAAGTTCACCGACGGCTCACCGGTGACCGCCCACTCGTTCGTCGACGCCTGGAATTACGGCGCCCTGAGCACCAATGCCCAACTGCAGCAGCAATTTTTCAGCCCGATCGACGGCTTCGACGAGGTGGCCGCGGCGCATCCCCGGGTGACCACCATGTCGGGGTTGCGGGTGGTCAACGATCGCGAGTTCACCGTGCGACTTAAGGCGCCGACCGTCGACTTCACCTTGCGGCTGGGCCACAACGCGTTCTATCCGCTGCCCGACGCCGCCTTCCGGGATATGACGGCTTTTGGCCGCAACCCGATCGGCAATGGACCGTACCAGCTCGGCACCGGTGACGCCTGGGAACACAACGTCAAGATCGACCTGGTGCCCAACCCGGACTACCACGGCAACCGGAAACCCCGCAACAAGGGCCTGCGGTTCGAGTTCTACGCCAACCTCGACACCGCCTACTCGGATCTGCTGTCCGGCAATCTCGATGTCCTGGACACGATTCCGTCGAGCGCATTGCCGATCTATCGACGCGACCTGGGCGATAACGTGACCAGTGGGCCCGCGGCGATAAACCAGTCGCTGGACACGCCATTGCGGCTGCCGCATTTCGGCGGCGAGGAGGGCAGACTGCGCCGGCTGGCGCTTTCGGCCGCCATCAACCGCCCGCAAATCTGTCAGCAGATCTTTAACGGGACGCGCAGCCCCGCCCGCGATTTCACCGCCCGGTCGTTGCCGGGATTCGACCCGAACATACCGGGCAACGACGCATTGGACTTCAACCCCGAACGGGCCCGCCAACTTTGGGCGCAGGCCGATGCGATCTCGCCGTGGACCGGTCGATATGTCATCGCCTACAACGCCGACAGCGGCCACCGGGAGTGGGTGGACGCGGTGGCCAACAGCATCAAGAACGTCTTGGGAATCGACGCGGTCGGCGCGCCGCAGCCCACCTTCGCCGGGTTCCGCACCCAAATCACCAATCGCACCATCGACACCGCGTTCCGCGCCGGATGGCAGGGTGACTACCCGTCGATGATCGAGTTCCTCGCCCCGCTGTATGCCACCGGGGCGGGATCCAACGACGTCGGCTACTCCAACCCGGAGTTCGACGCGGCGCTGGCCACCGCCGCGGCCGCGCCCAACCCGCACCAGGCCGACGTGCTGGCCAACGTCGCGCAGCGAATCCTGTTGCACGACATGCCCGTCGTTCCGCTATGGGACAACATCGCCGTCGTCGGGTGGTCGACGGAGGTCAGCGGCGTCACGGTCACCTGGAACGGCCTGCCCGACTACGAGAACATCGTCAAGGACTGAGATGGGTTGGTATCTGGTGCGCCGGATCGCCGTCATGGTGCCGGTGTTCCTCGGCGCTACGCTGCTGATCTACGGCATGGTGTTCCTGCTGCCCGGTGACCCGGTGGCCGCGCTGGCCGGGGACCGGCCGCTGACCCCCGCCGTGGCCGGGCAACTACGCGCCCAGTATCACCTTGACGATCCGTTCGTCGTGCAGTATGTGCGCTATCTGGGCGGCCTGCTGCACGGCGACCTGGGCCGGGCCTATTCCGGGCTACCGGTCAGCGCCGTTCTGGCGCATGCGTTTCCGGTCACCCTGAGGCTGGCCCTGATCGCGCTGGCGGTGGAGGCGGCGCTGGGGATCGGCTTCGGCGTGATCGCCGGGCTGCGTCAGGGCGGCATCTTTGACGCGACGGTGTTGGTCACCGGGCTGATCATCGTCGCGATCCCGATCTTCGTGCTGGGCTTTCTGGCGCAATACCTGTTCGGGGTGCGGCTGGGATGGGCGCCGGTGACGGTGGGCGGACGGGCGACATTCGGCCGGCTGCTGCTGCCCGGGATCGTGTTGGGTGCGGTGTCCTTCGCGTATGTGGTGCGGCTGACCCGGTCCGCGGTGGCCGCCAACGCGCACGCCGATTACGTTCGCACCGCCACCGCCAAGGGGTTGTCGCGGCCGCGGGTGGTGACGGTGCACATCTTGCGCAACTCGCTGATCCCGGTGGTGACCTTTCTCGGCGCGGATTTCGGGGCGCTGATGGGCGGGGCCATCGTGACCGAGGGCATCTTCAACATCCACGGCGTCGGCGGTGTGCTGTATCAGGCGGTCACCCGGCAGGAAGCGCCGACGGTGGTGTCGATCGTGACGGTGCTGGTGGTGGTCTATCTGATCACCAATCTGCTGGTGGATCTGCTCTACGCCGCCCTGGACCCGCGGATCCGATATGGCTGAGCACACCGGGTTCTGGCTCGACACCTGGCGCGGTCTGCGCCGGCGTCCCAAGTTCGTCGTCGCCGCCGCGTTGATCCTGCTGATTCTTGTCGTGGCGGCGTTTCCGGCGCTGTTCACCGCGGCCGACCCAACCTATGCCGATCCCAACCAGAGCATGTTTTCCCCGTCGGGGACCCACTGGTTCGGCACCGACCTGCAGGGCCACGACATCTATGCGCGCACGGTCTACGGTGCGCGCGCTTCGGTGGTGGTTGGACTGGGAGCCACGTTCGCCGCGTTGGTCGTGGGTGGGACGCTGGGCGCGCTGGCCGGTTTCTACGGCGGCTGGGTGGACGCGGTGATTTCGCGAATCACCGACGTGTTCTTCGGCTTGCCGCTGCTGCTGGCCGCCATCGTGCTCATGCAGGTGATGCATCACCGCACGGTGGGAACGGTGATCGTCATCCTGGGCCTGTTCGGTTGGCCGCAGGTGGCCAGGGTCGCCCGCGGCTCGGTGCTCGAAGCACGGGTCAGCGACTATGTGCTCGCGGCGAAAGCCCTGGGGCTGAGCAGGTTTCAAATTTTGCGGCGGCATGTGCTGCCCAACGCCCTGGGGCCGGTGATCGCGGTGGCCACCATCGCCCTGGGCGGCTTCATCGTCACCGAGGCCACGTTGTCCTACCTGGGGGTCGGACTGCCCGCGTCGGTGGTGTCCTGGGGCGGTGACATCAATGTCGCCCAGGCCCGGCTACGGGCAGGTTCGCCCATCCTGTTCTACCCAGCTGGTGCACTGGCGATTACGGTGCTGGCTTTCATGACGATGGGCGACGTTCTGCGGGACGCACTGGACCCGGCCTCACGGGCGTTGCGCGCGTGAGCGGGATCGGCGAGCCGCTGTTGTCGGTGCGGGGCCTGGAAGTCAGGTTCGGCGCCGGCGAGCCCGTGGTTCGCGGCGTGGATCTGACCGTCGGTCGCGGCCAGACCGTCGCCGTGGTCGGGGAATCGGGGTCGGGAAAGTCCACGACGGCCGCTGCGATCCTTGGTCTGCTTTCCCCCGGTGGCCGAATCACCGCCGGGCGCATCGTTTTCGACGGGCACGACATCACGACGTTCGACCGTAGGGCCGATCGACGGCTGTTGCGGTCCATCAGAGGTCGCGACATCGGGTATGTACCGCAGGATCCGATGACCAACCTCAACCCGGTGTGGAAGGTTGGGTTTCAGATCCGAGAAGCGTTGCGGGCCAACACCGATGGCCGCAACACGCGGCGACGGGCGGTGCAGCTGCTCGCCGAGGCCGGGATGCCGGATCCGGTCAGACAAGCCGGCCGTTATCCGCATCAGCTGTCCGGCGGAATGTGCCAGCGCGCGCTGATCGCCATCGGGTTGGCGGGCAGGCCGCGGCTGCTGATCGCCGACGAGCCGACCTCGGCCCTCGACGTCACCGTGCAACGGCAGGTCCTCGACCATCTGCAGCGGCTCACCGACGAACTGGGCACCGCGCTGCTGCTGATCACCCACGACCTGGCGCTGGCCGCCGAGCGGGCCGAGTCCGTGGTGGTGATGCATCGCGGGGTGGTGGTGGAATCCGGTGCGGCGCAGTCGATTTTGCAGGATCCGCGACACGAGTACACCCAACGGCTGGTGGCCGCGGCCCCGTCGCTGACCGCGCGTGACACCCGATCGGCCCAAGTCCGGTCGCGGGTGGCGGCCGCGGCCGCCGCACATGCCGGCGGACAGGACGACATTCTGGTCGTGTCCGAGCTGACCAAGATCTACCGTGAGCCGCACGGCAAACCGTGGCGGCGCGTCGAGTTTCGCGCCGTCGACGGGGTGTCGTTTCGGCTGCGCCGGGCAAGCACCTTGGCGATCGTCGGCGAGTCGGGATCGGGCAAGTCGACGCTGGCGCGGATGGTGCTGGGTCTGCTGAAACCGACGTGGGGCACGGTGGTTTTCGACCGCACCTACCACGTCGGTGGCCTGGACCCGGCCGCGGCGCTGGCCTTTCGCCGTCGGATGCAACCGGTGTTCCAGAACCCCTACAGCAGCTTGGATCCCAGGTACACAGTGTTTCGGGCCATCGAGGAACCGTTGCGCATCCATCGGGTCGGGGACCGCAAGCAGCGCCGGCAGGCGGTGCGTGAGCTGGTCGACCAGGTGGCGCTGCCGCCGTCGGTGTTGGGTCGGCTGCCCCGTGAGCTGTCGGGCGGTCAGCGGCAACGGGTCGCGATCGCCCGCGCGTTGGCACTGCGGCCCGACGTGCTGGTGTGCGACGAGGCGGTTTCGGCGCTCGATGTTGTGGTGCAGGCGCAGATCCTGAACCTGCTGGCCGATCTGCAGGCCAGCCTGGGTTTGACCTACCTGTTCATCAGTCACGACCTGGCGGTGGTTCGTCAGATCGCCGACGATGTCTTGGTGATGCGCGCTGGCCGGGTGGTGGAGCATGCCCCCACCGAGGCGGTGTTCACCAGCCCCCGCCACGAGTACACCCAACAGTTGCTGGCGGCCATTCCCGGCGCGGCGGCCGGTGCCCACCAGGTTGGCAACCCATGACGGCTGATCCGCTGGCCGCGTTGATGGAGCTGCCCGGCGTCGCCGCAGCCGGTGACCGCGCACGCGCGGCGCTGGGTCGGGTGCACCGGCACCGCGCCAACCTGCGGGGCTGGCCGTTGACCGCCGCCGAGGCGGCGTTGCGGGCGGCGCGCGCCTCGTCGGTGCTCGACGGCGGTCCGGTGACGCCGGCCGAGCCGACGGAGTCGGCCGGGATCAGCGATCCGGTGTTCGGTGGGGCGCTACGGGTCGCGCAGGCGCTGGAAGGGGGCACGGGCCCGCTGGTCGGGGTGTGGCAGCGGGCGCCGCTGCAGGCACTGGCCCGGTTGCACATGCTGGCGGCCGCCGGCCAGGTCGGCGACGAGCGGTTGGGCCGCCCACGCGCCGACCCCGAGGTTGGGCCGCGGCTGGAGTTGCTGGTGCGTGTGGTGACCGGTCACACGCGGGCGTCGGGGCCGGTGATAGCCGCGGTCGCCCACGGGGAGCTGTTGACCCTGCAGCCGTTTGGCAGTGCCGACGGGGTGGTGGCCCGTGCAGTGTCGCGGCTGGTGTCGGTGGCCACCGGGGTGGATCCGCATGGACTGGGTGTGCCGGAGGTGTATTGGATGCGCCGGCCAGCGGATTACCGCGACGCCGCGCGCGGATTCGCCGAGGGTACGCCCGAGGGTGTGGCGCGCTGGCTGGTGCTGTGTTGTCGGGCGATGCAGGCCGGTGCGCAGGAGGCTTTGTCGATTGCCGAGTTGGTAGCTGACGGCCCACGAAAATAGTCGCGACGGAAATGCAAAGCGGGCGGCGACCGAAGGCTTTCGAATCGCCGCCCGCCAACACGGCTCTCGGGTACCAAGCGTGCACTGTGGGCTGCGTGGGTTGGCCTCGGCGCGTTTGCGACGCTTCCGGCTGCAGCCCCACCCAAAGGGCCGTCGACACCATCTGCTCTTCGCAATTACGCAGGCCCGCAACACTTCTGCCATTATCGCGGCTATGACTCCGCGTGGGTGCCGGGAACCGTGCTGGGTGCCCGGATCGGGAGGGCGAACCTTCTCTTCCGGTTCGACCTTGGCCTCACCGGGCTTCCGTGGTTCCTTTGTACTACTAGACCCCAAGCACAGCAAGGCCTAATTCTGTGAACGTTCTGAAAAGACCTTGGATTGCACGGTTAAGATGTTTGCTGCTGCCCGCCCCGGCCGCATCGTCGCCACGGTTAGAACGCGAAACGGCGCAGCAGCGAGTAGGTGACCGCCCCGGCCGCCAGCGCGCTGATTCCCACCGCGGCCGTGGTGGCAAGCGCGGCACCCGATGGCGCCGGAATGCGGTCGCGCAGCGACACCGGCTTGGAGAACGTCAGCACCGGCCAGCCACGTTCGACGGCTTCTCTGCGTAACCCGCGGTCCGGGTTGACCACCGACGGGTGGCCAACGGCCTCGAGCATCGGCAGGTCGGTGATCGAGTCGGAATAGGCGTAGCAGTGTTCCAGCGGGTAGCCCTCGCGGGCGGCCAGCTCGCGGATCGCCTGCACCTTGCCTTCGCCGTAGCAGTAGAACGCGACCTCGCCGGTGTACTTGCCGTCCTCGACGACCATGCGGGTTGCCATCGCGTGCGTCGCCCCCAGCGCCCGGGCGATCGGGCCCACGATCTCCTCACCGGAGGCCGAGACCACCACGACGTCACGTCCGCACAATTTGTGGGCGGCGATCAGGTCCGCCGCTTCGGCGAACACCAGGGGGGTCACGATGTCGTGCAGTGTCTCGTTGACGATCGACTTCACCTGCGTGACATCCCAGCCGGTGCACATGTTGGTCAGGTGGGTGCGCATCCGGTCCATCTGGTCATGGTCAGCGCCGGAGAGCAAAAAGATGAATTGCGCGTAACTGGACTTCAGGACGGCGCGGCGGGTGAGCAATCCCTGCGCGTAGAAGGGTTTGCTGAACGCCAGCGTGCTGGACTTGGCGATGATGGTCTTATCGAGGTCGAAGAAGGCGGCGGTGCGGGTGCGTGGAACGGGTGGTCCCGGTGATTGTGGCGAGGTTTGCTGCTGCGCTACCGAGTCGGACATGCTCACCGATCCAGCATAGGTGGGCGGTCTGAGGGGGCCGCCACCTTGTTTTCAAACCGGGCGCCAGGACACCGCCGCCGCCGACTTGTTGGCCGCATTTACACGGCTCAAGCTGTGCTTTCCGGCAAAAGCGGTACTTGCGTGAATCCCGTCTGGCATGTGTATAGTAAGCATTACTCGGCCGAAGCCGAGGGTGTATCAGCCCGACCCCCCGGGGCTGATGCACGACGACCCTCGCCTCCTCCCCCCCTGGCGGGGGTCGTCCCTTTGTTGGGGTTGACAAGTTCTCGGTGCCCGGGTGCCAGCCGGGCTCGTCGCGTGTTGCGGGGATGTGCTGACCGTACCCGGTCTGACCGTTCGCCGGCCCCACTGTGCACAGCCGCGCCGGTATCCACAGATCCGCCCGCGAGGCTTTCGTCGCGCCGCCACCGCGCGGCACGGTGATGGGGTGACCATCCCATCTGGCCCTCCCGGAACCGACCGCACGGCCTCCGGCGTGTTGGCGGTGCTGACCGGTCCGGCGTTACGCGAGGAGCTGGACCGGGTCGCGGCAGCGGTCGGTGTTCGCGTTGTTCATGCCGGTGGCCGCACATCGGTGAGCCGCAAGGCGTGGTCGGCGGCCGCGGCCGTGGTGCTCGACCAGGCGGCGGCGGAGCGGTGCGGGCAGGCCGGGTTCCCGCGGCGCACCCACGTCAGCGTGCTGACCGACACCGAAACCATCACGGCGACCTGGGCGGCGGCCATCTCCGTCGGCGCCCAGCACGTGTTGCGGATGCCCGAGCAAGCGGATGAATTGATCCGCGAACTTGCCGAAGCCACGGAAGCGGCACGCCCCGACACGGTCGGCGGGGCCGTCGTCGCCGTCATCGGGGGCTGCGGTGGTGCGGGAGCGTCGCTGTTCGCGGTGGCCCTGGCGCGGGTCGCCCCCGACGCGTTGCTGGTGGATCTCGATCCCTGGGGCGGCGGCATCGACCTGCCGATGGGCGGTGAAACCACACCGGGTTTGCGCTGGCCCGACCTGGCGCTGCACGGCGGACGGTTGAGCTGGTCGGCCGTGCGCGAGGCGCTGCCGCGACATCGGGGGACCAGTTGGCTGTCGGGCACCCGGCGCGGATGCGAGCTGGAAGCCCATGCGGTGGACGCGGTCGTCGATGCCGGGCGCCGCGGAGGAGCCACCGTGGTGTGCGACCTTCCGCGCCGCCTCACCGACGCCGCCCAAACCGCGCTGGCTTGCGCCGATCTGGTCGTCCTGGTCAGCCCGTGCGGCGTGCGGGCCTGCGCGGCCACCGCCACGGTTGCGCCGGTGCTCGCCGCGACCAATCCCAACCTCGGACTGGTGGTGCGCGGGCCGTCGCCGGCGGGATTGCGGGCGGCCGACGTCGCCGACATCGTCGGCGTTCCGCTACTGGCGACCATGCGGGCCCAGCCGCGGCTCGCCGGGCAGCTCGAGCACGGCGGTCTGCGGCTGCGACGGCGATCCCCGCTGGCGGTCGCGGCCCGCAGGGTGCTTGGCGTGCTGCCACCCACGGGCTGTGCGGTGGGTTCGCGGCCGAACGGCCGGGCCGCATGACCGGCTCTCTGATCGAGCGGGTCCGCGAACGGCTGGCCGCGGAATCGGTCCCGCTGCGCCCCAACGTCGTGGCCGCAGCCATCCGGGCCGAGTCAGGCGGGATCCTCGGGGACACCGAGGTGCTGGCAAATCTCCGGTTGCTGCAGACCGAGCTGACCGGTGCCGGCATCCTCGAACCGCTGCTGTGCGCGGACGGCACCACTGACGTCCTGGTCACCGCGCCCGACGCGGTGTGGGTCGACGACGGAAACGGGCTGCGGCGCAGTCACATTCGGTTTCCCGACGAGGCGGCGGTGCGCCGGTTGGCGCAGCGACTGGCGTTGGCCGCCGGCCGCCGGCTCGACGACGCCCAGCCGTGGGTGGACGGCCAGCTAACCGGGATCGGCGCCGGAGGTTTCGCGGTCCGGCTGCACGCGGTGTTGCCGCCCGTGGCGGCCGCGGGCACCTGCTTGTCGTTGCGGGTGTTGCGGCCGGCCACCCAGGATCTGGCGGCGCTGACCGCTGCGGGCGCGATCGCGCCCCAGGCCGCTGAGCTGGTCGCCGACATCATCGCCGCCCGGCTGGCGTTTCTGGTGTCTGGCGGCACGGGCGCCGGAAAGACCACCCTGTTGGCCGCGATGTTGGGCGCCGTGTCGCCGGCCGAGCGGATCGTGTGCGTCGAGGACGCCGCCGAGCTGGCGCCCCGCCATCCCCACCTGGTCAAACTGGTCGCGCGGTGCCCCAACGTCGAAGGAGTGGGTGAGGTAACGGTGCGCCACCTCGTGCGGCAGGCGCTGCGGATGCGGCCCGACCGCATCGTGGTCGGCGAGGTCAGGGGAGCCGAAGTGGTGGATCTGCTGGCGGCACTGAACACCGGCCACGACGGCGGTGCCGGCACCGTCCACGCCAACAGCCCGGGTGAGGTTCCGGCCCGGCTGGAGGCGCTTGGCGCGCTCGGCGGCCTCGACCGCGCGGCGTTGCACAGTCAGCTCGCCGCGGCCGTCCAAGTGCTGCTGCACGTCACCCGCGACCGGTCCGGCCGACGCCGGCTGGGTGAGATCGCCGTGCTGCGCCGGGCGGATAGTGGGCGGGTTCAGGCGGTCCCGGTGTGGTACGCGGAACACGGGATCACCGAGCACTCCGCCGAGCTGAGCCGCCTGCTGCAAACCCGGACGGCGGCATGATCGGGATGCTGCTCGCCGCGCTGCCGCTGGCGCTCGCGCTGGTGGTGTCGCCACCCTCGCCGCGGCGTCGCCTCAAGCCCGCCGTGCCCTCCCCTCGGCGCGTCGGCGCAGGGTGGGTGATCTGCCTGGCCGCCTGCGTCGCGGTCGGCGTCGTCGTGTTGCTGCCGTTGACGAACGTCTTGGCCGTCGCGGTCATGGGCGCCACCGTGAGCCTGCGCTACCGGCGTCGTCGCCGCCTCCGGCGCGCCAGCAACGAGGGGCGGGCGCTGCACGCCGCCCTTGACGTGCTGGTCGGTGAGCTGCGCGTGGGCGCCCATCCGGTGCCCGCGTTCGGCGTCGCCGCCGACGAGGCCGAGGGTCCGGTGGCCGCGGCCTTGCGCGCGGTCGCGGCGCGTGCACGATTGGGTGCCGACGTCTCCGCCGGCCTGCGTGCCGCGGCCCGATCGTCGGCCTTGCCCGGATATTGGGAGCGGCTGGCGGTGTGCTGGCAGCTGGCCAGTGATCACGGTCTGGCGATAGCCACCCTGATGCGGGCTGCGCAACGCGATATCGCTGAGCGGCAACGGTTCTCGGCAATGGTGACCTCCCGGATGGCCGGCGCCCGCGCCACCGCGGCCATCCTTGCGGGCCTGCCGGTGCTCGGCCTGCTGCTCGGGCAGCTGTTCGGTGCCCGACCGCTGAACTTCTTGCTCACCGGACGGGCGGGTGGATGGCTGCTGGTGATCGGGGTAACGCTGGCCTGCGGCGGGTTGCTGTGGGCGGACCGGATCATCGATCGGGCGGCGCGGTGAGCGTGCCCGCGCTGTTGCTGGCCATGGCGTTGTGGGTCGGCGCCGGCCCGACGGTGGTACGGGCACGCGCCCGGGCGACGCCCCGCGAGCATCCGGTGCGCCGGGGCCCCGCACACGGGCTCGGACGCGGCCCGGATCCATTGGGGGTGGCATCCAGCCTGGACGTGCTGGCGGTCTGCCTGACCGCCGGCATGACGGTGGCCGCCGCCGCTGCCGCGACCGCCGCCTCCGCGCCGCCGCAGCTGGCGCGGGTCTTGGCCCGGGCCGCTGACCTGCTGACGCTGGGTGCCGACCCCGAGATCGCCTGGTCGGCCCCGCCGGATCTCCCCGTGGGCGCGGTCGATGAGCAGGTCGATGCGCTGCTGCGGCTGGCGCGGCGCTCGGCGTCCTCGGGTGCGGCCCTGGCCGAGGGCGTCGTTGAACTGGCCGCTCAGTCTCGCCAGCACGCAGCCCATGCCGCCACCGGCGCCGCCGAACGCGCCGGGGTGCTGATCGCCGGGCCGCTGGGGCTGTGCTTTCTTCCGGCGTTCGTGTGCCTGGGCATCGTGCCGATGGTCGCCGGGCTGGCCGGTGCGGTGTTGGAATCAGGCCTGGTATGAGAAGGGAGTGTATTGGTGATCAACATGTTTCGCGCGTTCGTGGCGCGGATGACGCTGCTGGCGGTCGACGAGTCGGGCATGTCGACGGTCGAGTACGCGATCGGGACCATCGCGGCGGCGGCCTTCGGCGCGATCCTCTACACCGTCGTAACCGGCGATTCAGTGGTTTCGGCGCTCAACCACATCATCGGTCGCGCGCTGAGCACCAAGGTTTAACGTCGGGTGTGGGCGCGAGCACCGTTGAGGCGGCGCTGGCGATCGCCACCCTGGTGGTGGTGTTGGTGCTGTGCCTGGCGGGCATCACCGCGGTCTCGATGCAGGTCCGCTGCATCGACGCGGCCCGCGAAGCCGCTCGACTGGCCGCGCGCGGCGACCAACGCAGGGCCGTCGACATTGCCCGCCGAATCGCGCCGCCCGCAGCGCAGATCCAGCTTCGCCAGGACGGCGAGTTCCTGGTCGCCACGGTGGTGGCACATTCAAGACTGCTGCCTACCTTGGCTATTTCGGCGAGAGCGGTCTCGGCCGCCGAGCCGCGGTGACGCCGGTTCGGCCACCGTGGTGGCGGCCGCCATGGTCGCCGTCGTGCTGTGCGTCACCGGTGCGGCCGCTTACCTGGGCTCGGCGGTGGTGGCCCGGCACCGTGCACAGGCGGTCGCCGACCTGGCCGCGTTGGCCGCCGCGGCGGGGCTACCGTCGGGGGCCGCGGCCGCGTGCGCGCGTGCGACGGCGGTGGCCCACCAGATGCGGGTCGGCGGCGCGCACTGCGATGTCGAGGACCTCGACGTCGTCGTCACCGTCGAGGCGGCTGTCGGGCCGGTGGGTGTGGCGCGGGCGGTCGCGCGCGCGGGCCCGGTGGACACGGCGCAGTCCGACCGACTTGGATAGCCAACGGCGTCACGGTTTGTCGAGATCCGCCACGAACCTTCTCATCAGCTGGGCGAATAACCCGGCCCGTCACCGAGATTGCGCTCAGGGCCGTGTACGGGTGCCAGCCACCACCCTGGCGGCAATGTCGTTGGGAAGGCGCGAGCTAGTGGTCTCGCTCGGGTGTTTCGTTGCCGCGCCGCCAGGGTGCGCGGCCCGGCGCCTGGGTGGGCACCGCATCTCGATCTTCGGCTCAGCCCAATATTGGTGCAGGCATGGGAATTTCGATGTGATGCGGGCACGCTGACGGGACACGACCGGCTGCAGCAGATGGCGGTTGGCTATCCACGGCGGTCGGCGCGCCGGGCATAAAGGACAACACCGGCGGCGGTCCCGGTCTGCCACACAGGGTCGGCGGCGGATGTCGGTAGCTGGTCCAGCGGTGATGAGCCGAGGCCGTGGCTCAATGGGTCAGGTCGGGTCGGTGGGGTCGTTGGGGGTCTTTGCCAGGCCGGCGTCGGCGAGTTCGTCGTCGGTGGGCAATCGCAGCGAGATCAGCCCGGCGAAGGTATCCGGCTCCAGCTCCACCCGGTTGACGGTGACATGCACCGGCACCCAATCGGTGTCGTTACCCGGCAGCCGCAGCACTCGGCTACTTGCCCCGTTGGCGAATTCCGTTGTCATAGCAGACATCAGTGCCTCATCGTCGGGATGCACCCGGGGCTCGATGACCCGCCAGTCATAAAAGGGGCACGGCTCGTCGAGCCATTTCAACAGGGTCCAGTTTTTCAGGTCGACCAAAGCCCGGTGCACTCCAGTCTGCGACAGCCCGTTGAGAATCTTCTGGGCCAGGCTGTCGATCGGCCCCACCGGACCCTTGCTCACTGCGCGCCAGTTCATCGCCCGTACCACCAGATGGTCGCGGCCGTCCTGCCCGGGCTCCATGACACTGCGCGCGGTGAAACCTACTCGGATGGGATTTCCCTGACAATCAGTGAGATCCCATGTGCTGCAGAGCGTTTGGCCGGGCTCCGCGTTGACGGTCATGGCAAGGACCTTGGATTCGTTCGGGTTGAGTTCGCGCGACGGTAGATCGTCGGCGAAGGCCCTGCCGGACGTGACTTCGATCTCGGGGTTCTTGCCGGTGTTGGCCAGCGATTCCGGAGTGTCGGTGGCCACGCCGAGGGTCAGATCCCACTTCAGCGGGCCCGGGGTCGGCCGCTCGGGCGGTTCTTCGTCGGCCGGTCCGGTCCACACGTGCACACCGTGAATGCGACCGTCGGACATCATCACCGGTTCGGTACGGATGACGCGGTCGCTTTTCGGGGTGAGGCTGGTCAGGCTTTGGCCGGTCTCCAGCGTCTCGGCGATCGCCGTTCGAACGGCCGCGAGATAGGGGCTGCGGCGCAGGAACGTGCCGATCGGGACGAGGTTCTTGAGCTGGCGCCCTTGCGCCACCACGGCCGGTTCATCCCCCAGCGTCTCCACGAGCAGCCAGTCGTGGCTCATGCGAGCAGTTTACGGCCGCGACGCGACGGTGACACGGCGGGGTACCGCTGGTGGTCAACGAAGGAATTCCATTGCAGGACAGCGGATGCGTGTGAGAGACCGGGTGTCGACACGGTCGGCCAGACGCCGACGAGGCCGCTGATGACGTGGCTCCCTGCGTTGCCATCGTTACCGCAGCACGTCCGCGCCGCAACAGGAGTGTGGCCGCTCGTCGACGTCGCCGCTGTCCGGGAGGTCAGGGCTGCCAGGTGATTTGCTATCCGACCTGGAGCCAGGTAGTTTCCTGCTGCACCCGCGATGTCGGGAATGTGAGCGGATCGCGGTGTCCGACCGTTCGTTGCGCTGTAGGCGTGCCGGCACTTCCTCAGCAGCGAGGCACATGCCGGTTGTGGCGGCCGTCACGCTGCGGATCCGTGCAGGTCGACCGTCGAGGGGTAGGTCGACCCGCGCGGGCGGCGCGCTGGTCCAATCCGGTTGGCCCGATTGCAGCCAACATCGCCGCGGCACCCGGCTGGCGCAGCTGCCCGCCCGCCTACGGCAAACCGTTGATTCCGTTCGGGCCCAACAGCAACCCGCCGGCGCCTCCGCTGCCGCCGTTGCCCGGCGGCGCACCCGTCCCGCCGTTGCCGCCGTTACCGCCGGTGCCGATCAGCAGCGCGGTGCCGCCAATCCCGCCGGCACCCCCGGCGGCGATGGCGCCGCCGCCGGCCCCGCCGGCCCCGCCGTTACCCACCAGCAGCCCGGCCTTGCCGCCGTTGCCGCCGGTCCCGCCGTCGCCAAATCCGCTGGCGCCCCCGGCTCCGCCGCCTCCACCGGAGCCGAGCAGGCCGGCGTTGCCGCCGTCGCCGCCGGTCCCGCCGTCGCCGTTGGCGCCGAATCCGCCGGAGCCACCGATCCCACCGCCGGAGAACAGCAGGCCGGCGCCGCCGCCGCTGCCGCCGGCCCCGCCGGTGCCGGCAGTGCTGAGTCCGCCGGCCCCGCCGTCACCGCCGCTGCCGAACAGCAGGCCGGCCCTGCCGCCGGCCCCGCCCGGTGCGCCGGTGGCCCCTTGGGTGTTGAGTCCGCCGAGGCCCCCGGCGCCGCCAGGTCCGGCAAGCAGGCCGGCGTTGCCGCCGTTGCCGCCCGCGCCCCCGGCCGCGACGCCATTCCCACCGGCCCCGCCGTTACCGCCGCCGGCGCCGATCAGCCCGCCCAGCGGCCCGCCGGCCCCGCCGGTCCCGCCGGCCCCGCCGACGGCGCCGAGGCCCAGGCCGGCCCCGCCGGCGCCACCGGACCCGCCAGCGCCGAACAGTCCGCCGGCGCCGCCGGTCCCGCCGGTACCGCCGTTACCGCCGACGGCGGCGGAGGCGCCCGCGCCGCCGCCAGCGCCGCCGTTGCCGGCCAACCACCCGCCGGCCCCGCCGGTTCCGCCGGCTCCGGCGTTGCCGGTCGTCGAGTTCCCGCCGGCCCCGCCGGCCCCGCCGGTGCCTAGCAGCCCGGCGGACCCGCCGGTCCCACCGTCGTGACCCGGCGCGCCGGAGCCGCCCGCCCCGCCGTCGCCGAGCAACCAGCCCCCGGGTGTGCCGGGTTCCCCGGTGCCCGGGGCGCCATTGGCGCCGTTGCCGATCAACGGACGCCCGGTCAGTGCCTCGGTGGGCGCATTGAGCACGTCGAATACCGCTTGCAGCGGTCCGCTGGCGCCGTGAGCCCCGGCGCCGCCGATGGTTGGGCCGAACCCGCCGTTGCCCCCAGTACCGGCGCTGCCGATCAGCGTCGCATCGCCGCCGGTGCCGCCGGCACCGCCGGTCGTTGCGCCCTGCCCGCCGGCGCCGCCGCCACCACCGTTGCCCACCAGCAGGCCGGCCCTGCCTCCGGTCCCGCCGATCCCGCCGACGCCACCCAGGCTGGCACCGCCGGCCCCGCCGGCCCCGCCGCCGCCGAGCAGGGTGGCGGTGCCGCCGTGGCCGCCGGCTCCGCCGGTGCCGGTTAAGCTCGCCCCGCCGGCCCCGCCGATCCCGCCGCCGCCGAGCAGGCCGGCGTTTCCGCCCTGGCCGCCGGCTCCGCCGGTGCCGTTTGCGCTCAGTCCACCGGCCCCGCCGGGGCCGCCGGGGCCGAACAGCAAGCCGGCGTTGCCGCCCGCACCCCCTGCGCCGCCATCGCCTACTCCGCCGAATCCGCCGGCCCCGCCGGTGCCGCCGGGTCCGGCGAGTAGGCCCGCGTTGCCGCCGGCGCCGCCAGCACCCCCGTCGGCGTTGCCGAAGCCGCCGGCCCCGCCGTTACCGCCGCCGGCACCGACCAGCCCGGCGAGCAGCCCGCCGGTCCCGCCGGTGCCACCGACCCCGCCGGTTCCGCCGGTGCCCCCGACACCGACGCCGCCGACGCCGCCGGATCCGCCGGCCCCCAACAACCCGCCCGCCCCGCCTGCTCCGCCGGCGCCGCCGACCGCGTTGTTCAATGCGGCGCCGCCTGCTCCGCCGACGCCGCCGACCGCGTTGTTCAATGCGGCGCCGCCTGCTCCGCCGACGCCGCCGTTTCCTAACAGCCACCCGCCGGCGCCACCATTCCCGCCGGCTCCGCCGTTGCCAGTGGTCGAGTTCCCGCCGGCTCCGCCGGCGCCGCCGGTGCCCCACAGCCCGGCGGCCCCGCCATTGCCGCCGTCTTGGCCGGGCCCGCCGGATCCGCCGGCCCCGCCGTCGCCGAGCAACCACCCGCCGGGCGCGCCGTCTTGCCCGGTCCCCGGGGCGCCGTTGGCGCCATTGCCGATCAGCGGGCGCCCGGTCAGAGTCTGGACGGCCGCATTGACCGCGCCGAGCAGTGTCTGTTGAGCGGCTTCGGCGCTGGAATAGGCGCCCGCGCCGGCGGTCAAGGCCTGCACGAACTGGGCATGAAACGTGCCCGCCTGGGCACTGACCGCCTGATAGCGCTGGGCGTGCCCGGAGAACAGCGCCGCGATCGCCAGCGACACCTCGTCTTGGGCCGCGGCCAGCAGTGCGGTCGTCGGGGCGGCCGCGGCCGCGTTGGCCGCGCTCAGCGCCGATCCGAGAGCGGCCAAATCCGTGGCCGCGGTCCTCAGCAGCTCCGGCACCGCGATCACAAACGACATGTGACACCCCCAACGGGTCACAAGAACCGGGCTAGCGTGTGGGCTAGTGTCCGATCGCCGTCGATGCGAACGGCAGGATGAACGTATCGTGTTTCGAGGCAGAAAGTCTCGGGTTTGTCCACGACATCGGTGGTATTCAGCACGCCGTGTCAGCAGCCAACTCCGTCAGCACCAGCCGCAGTACGCGCACGGCACCGGCCTTGTCCAGTGGGTCGTTGCCGTTGCCGCACTTGGGGGATTGCACGCACGAGGGACAGCCTGCCGGGCATTCGCAGGCTTCGATGGCCTCGGCCGTGGCGCTCAGCCAGGTGCGCGCCTGCCGAAAGCCACGCTCGGCGAAGCCCGCCCCGCCCGGATACCCGTCGTAGACAAAGACACTGGGCAGACCGTCCGGGCCGACGGCGGTGGACATGCCGCCGATGTCGCCGCGGTCGCAGCTGGCCACCAGCGGCAGCAGGCCGATGGCGGCGTGCTCGGCGGCGTGCAACGAACCGGGGACCCGTGGGGCGTCAATTCCGCTGCTGGCCAAGGCGTCCGCAGTGACGGTGTACATGACCGCGGTGGTGGGCAAGGTGCGGTCTGGCATGTCCAGCTCGACGAAGTCGATCACCTGCCCGCTGATCCGACGGCGCAAGTAGCCGACGACGCGGTGGGTGACGGTCACCGGCACCAAACTCAACGTGACGGGCCCGACGGTGAACCGCTCCCCGGCTCCGGTTACCGCGACGTCGGTCACCTCGCGCGCGAACGTCGCATAACCGGGGTCCTCGGGGCGCACGAATGCCACCCCGTCGTCGAGATGCAGCGAGTCGACGACGTAACTCTCACCCCGGTGCAAATAGACCGCTCCCGGGTGGACCGTGGCAGGGGCCTGCGCGACACCGGTGCTGCCCAGCAGCCGTCCGGTGTCGGCCTCCACGATGGCGATCTCGCCGCCGATAGCGCCCCGAATATCCACCGCGGCGTGCGGCTGCACGCCCGGTGCCGGAAAGTACTTGCCGCCTCGCCGGCGCAGCAGCCCGTCGTCGACCAGGGCCTGGGCCACGTCAGCGGCACCCCATGACCGAACCTCGGCGTCCTCCAGCGGTAGTTCGGTTGCGGCACACAGTAGTTGGGGCCCAAGGAGGTAGGGGTTACCCGGATCGATCACGACACGCTCGACCGGCTTGTCCAACAATGCGGCCGGGTGATGGACCAGATAGGTGTCCAGCGGATCGTCGCGGGCGATCAACACCACCAGCGCGCCCTGCCCGCGCCGGCCCGACCGGCCGGCCTGCTGCCAGAACGAGGCGACCGTGCCGGGAAAGCCGGCCAGCACCACCGCGTCCAGCCCCGCGATGTCGACACCCGACTCCAGCGCGGTGGTGGTGGCCAGCCCGCGCAGCCGGCCCTCGGCCAACGCGCGCTCCAGCGCGGTGCGCTCCTCGGCGAGATAGCCCGCCCGATACGGCGCCACCGCGCCGGACAGCTGCGGGGCGATGTCGTCCAGCCGCGCCTGGGCGCCCAGCGCGGTCAGCTCCGCTGCGCGTCGCGACCGAACGAAGGTCAGCGTCTGCGCTCCCTCGACGATCAGGTCCGCCATCACCCGGGCCGCCTCGGCACCGGCGGACCGTCGCACCGGGGCGCCGTTCTCTCCGGTCAGATCGGCGCGCAGCGCGGGCTCCCACAACGCCACCGTGCGGGCCCCCTGCGGTGAGCCGTCGTCGGTGACCTCCGCGACCGGCTGACCGATCAGTTCGGCGGCCGTCACACCCGGCGAGGCCGTCGTCGCGCTGGTGAAGATCACCGTCGGCCAAGCGGCGTAGCGGGCGCACAACCGCAACAGCCGGCGCAGCACCAACGCCACATGAGAGCCGAAAACACCCCGATAGTAATGACATTCGTCGACAACCAGGAACCGAAGGTTGCGCAAGAACCCGGCCCAGCGGGCATGGTTGCGCAGCACCGACAGGTGGACCATGTCTGGGTTGGAGAACAGCCAGCGGGAGCGCTCGCGGGCAAAGCGGCGCACCTGCGCCGGGCTGTCGCCGTCGTAGGCGGTGGGCGCGACGTCGGCCAGCCGCGGCACGGCGGACGTCAGCGCATAGGCCGCGCGCACCTGGTCATGACCGAGCGCTTTGGTCGGCGACAGGTACAGTACCCGCGCCCGGGCGTCGGTGGCCAGCGCGTTGAGGACGGGCAGCTGATAGGCCATTGACTTGCCCGACGCCGTGCCGGTGCTCACCACCACATGACGGCCGGCGTGGGCCAGCTCCGCGGCGGCGACCTGATGTGACCACGGTGAGCCGATGCCGCGTTCGGCGAACGCGCGCACCACGTCGGGCTCGGCCCACCCCGGCCAGCCCCGCGGTTGCCCGGCCCGTGGCGGTAGCTCGGCGACATGGCGCAGCGGACGCTCGCCGGGCGGGCTGCCGGCGAGCGCGGCGGCCAGCAGCTCGCTGCCGAAACTCGCCATTCAAACGCCCTTCGAAATCCGTCTATGCCAAGAGTCTGTCGCCGACGCGATGAACATGGTTGACTGATTGCGGTCGCAGCTTCTGTGTTCGTGTCAAACTTTCGCAGGATCGACGTTGCGGCCGCGGTTCCTGCGAGGTTATCCGTCAGGGCAAGTTCCGGCGACTCGGCAAGGCATGGCGGTCGCGACGGGCCCGGGGCACCGAAAGGCGGTGCACCGCACCCAGAAGAAAAGGAAAGATCGAGAAATGCCACAGGGAACTGTGAAGTGGTTCAACGCGGAGAAGGGGTTCGGTTTCATCGCCCCCGAGGACGGTTCCGCGGATGTGTTTGTCCACTACACGGAGATCCAGGGAACGGGCTTCCGCACCCTTGAAGAGAACCAGAAGGTCGAGTTCGAGATCGGCCACAGCCCTAAGGGCCCCCAGGCCACCGGAGTCCGCTCCCTCTGAGTTACCCACACGAGCAGACGCAAAAGCCCCCAAAACGGTGCCGTTTTGGGGGCTTTTGCTATTGCTCGGCAGGCAACCCGCCCCCGCCGCGCCGGATGCCTGACGGCGCGAATCGACTTGCTGGCCTACTGTCGGGGGCGTGAGCCAGCTTTCCTTCTTCGCCGCGGAGTCGGTGCCGCCCGCGGTGGCGGACCTTTGCGGGGTGCTGGCGGCCTCCGGCCAGATCGTGCTGGTTGGCGCTGGCGCCCGGCTGTCGGTGGTGGTGGAGCAGCGCTGGCGCGCCGTCGCCCTGGCCGAGATGATCTGCGAGGCTGGATTGGAACCCGAAATCACCCGCACCGACGAGGGCACACCGTTGGTCCGGACGGCCGTGGACCCGTTGTTGTGCAGCATCGCCGCAGACTGGACCCGCGGGGCGGCCAAGACGGTGCCCCCGCGGTGGTTGCCGGGGCCGAGGGAGCTGCGGGCGTGGACGTTGGCGGCCGGCAGCCCCGAAGCCGACCGCTACCTGTTGGGGCTGGATCCGCACGCGCCGGACACCCATTCGCCGCTGGCGTCGGCGTTGATGCGGGTCGGCATCGCGCCCACCCTGATCGGCACCCGCGGCGCTCGGCCGGCGCTGCGGATCAGCGGCCGCCGCCGGCTATCGCGCCTGGTAGAGAACGTGGGGGAGCCCCCGGACGGTGCCGAGGCGTTGGCGCAATGGCCCAAGGTGTAGCGGCCGGCCACGGCCGGCGCTACGAGCAGTCGGTTTGCGCAGGCGTGCCCAAGGGTGCGAAATTGTCAGGTGCCCGCGGGGCGAAGGTACGGCGGCGTACCGGAATGTCACCGGAATTGCCCGGGACGTCCGGGGTCGACCTGCCATTCTTCCTGCGGGGCGGCTCCGCTCGGGGGCCGGCACGAGGGATGGAGCGTAAGCGCAGTTGGCTGACCCGAAAACAAGCGCGCGGGGTGGCGGCAGAAACGGCAGCGCCCGGCGACTCGTGATTGTCGAGTCGCCCACCAAGGCGCGGAAATTGGCCGGCTACCTGGGCTCGGGCTATATCGTCGAGTCCTCGCGGGGCCACATCCGGGACCTGCCCCGGGCCGCGGCCGACGTCCCGGCGAAATTCAAGTCCGAGCCGTGGGCCCGGCTGGGGGTCAACGTTGACGCCGACTTCGAGCCGCTCTACATCATCAGCCCCGAGAAGAGGAGCACCGTCAGCGAGCTGAAGGGCCTGCTCAAAAACGTCGACGAGCTCTACCTGGCCACCGACGGTGACCGGGAGGGCGAAGCCATCGCCTGGCATCTGCTGGAAACCCTGAAACCGCGCATCCCGGTCAAGCGGATGGTGTTCCACGAGATCACCGAGCCGGCCATCCTCGAGGCCGCCGAAAACCCCCGTGACCTGGACACCGACCTGGTCGATGCGCAGGAGACCCGCCGCATCCTGGACCGGCTGTACGGTTACGAGGTCAGCCCGGTGCTGTGGAAGAAGGTCGCGCCGAAGCTGTCGGCCGGGCGGGTGCAGTCGGTGGCCACCCGCATAATCGTGCAGCGCGAACGCGAGCGGATGGCGTTCCGCAGCGCGTCCTACTGGGATGTGCTGGCCACGCTGGACGCCAGCGTGTCCGACCCCAAGGCGCAGCCGCCGACGTTTTCCGCCCGGCTGACCAGCGTGGCCGGGCGGCGGGTGGCCACCGGCCGCGACTTCGACTCGTTGGGCGTGTTGCGCAAGTCCGACCAAGTTGTCGTGCTGGACGAAGCGAGCGCGACCGCGTTGGCCGCCGGGCTGCGCGGATCGCAGTTGAGCGTGGCCTCGGCGGAGGAAAAGCCCTACACCCGGCGTCCGTATCCACCGTTCATGACGTCGACCCTGCAGCAGGAGGCCGGGCGCAAGCTGCGGTTCTCCGCCGAGCGCACCATGAGCATCGCGCAGCGGCTGTATGAGAACGGCTACATCACCTACATGCGCACCGACTCGACGACGCTGTCGGAGTCGGCGATCAACGCCGCGCGCACCCAGGCCCGTCAGCTCTACGGGGAGGAGTTTGTCGCCCCGTCGCCCCGCCAGTACACCCGCAAGGTGAAAAACGCCCAGGAGGCGCACGAGGCCATCCGGCCCGCCGGGGAGACGTTCGCGACCCCCGACGCGGTGCGCCGCGAACTCGACGGCGACGAATTCCGGCTCTATGAGCTGATCTGGCAGCGCACCGTGGCCTCGCAGATGGCCGACGCCCGGGGCACCACAGTGAGCCTGCGCATCGAGGGCAGAGCCGGGGATCAACAGGTGGTGTTCGCCGCGACCGGGCGCACCCTGACCTTCCCCGGCTTCTTGAAGGCCTACGTGGAGACCGTGGACGAACTGGTCGGCGGTGAGGCCGACGACGCCGAGCGCAGGCTGCCCCATCTGACCCCGGGCCAACGGCTCGATGCCGTCGAACTCACGCCGGACGGGCACGTCACCAACCCGCCGCCCCGCTACACCGAGGCGTCGCTGGTCAAGGCCCTCGAGGAGCTGGGGATTGGCCGCCCGTCGACCTACTCGTCGATCATCAAGACCATCCAGGACCGCGGCTACGTCTACAAAAAGGGCAGCGCCCTGGTGCCGTCCTGGGTTGCGTTCGCCGTAATCGGTTTGCTGGAACAGCATTTCGGTCGACTCGTGGACTACGACTTCACCGCGGCGATGGAAGACGAGCTCGACGAGATCGCCGCGGGCAACGAGCGACGCACCAACTGGCTCAACAACTTCTACTTCGGCGGCGACCACGGGGTGCCCGACTCGGTCGCCCGCTCCGGGGGCCTGAAGAAACTGGTGGGTGTCAATCTGGAAGGCATCGACGCGCGAGAAGTCAACTCCATCAAGCTTTTTGATGACCGTGATGGCCGGCCGATCTATGTTCGGGTGGGCAAGAACGGGCCCTACCTGGAGCGCACGATCCTCGGTGAGGACGGCGAGCCGACACCGCAGCGGGCCAACCTCAGCGACTCGCTGACCCCCGACGAGCTGACGCTGGACGTGGTCGAGGAGCTTTTCGCCACGCCGCAAGAGGGACGCGTGCTGGGCGTGGATCCGGAAACCGGCCACCAGATCGTCGCCAGGGACGGCCGGTACGGGCCCTACGTGACCGAGATCCTGCCGGAGTCCGCGGTCGAGGCGGGCGATGAGTTGGCCAACAAGGGTAAGAAGGCCGCCGGCCGCAAACCCAGAAGCGGTTCGCTGCTTCGCAGCATGGACTTGCAGACGGTCACGCTCGAGGATGCGCTGAAACTGCTGTCACTGCCCCGCGTGGTCGGGGTGGACCCCGCGTCGGGTGAGCAGATCACCGCCCAGAACGGGCGTTACGGCCCGTACCTGAAGCGCGGCACCGATTCTCGCTCGTTGACCACCGAAGAGCAGATGTTCACCATCACGCTCGAGGAAGCGCTGAAGATCTACGCCGAACCGAAACGTTCCGGCCGGCAACGCGCTTCGGCTCCGCCGCTGCGTGAACTGGGGATCGACCCGGCGTCGGGCAGACCGATGGTCATCAAGGACGGGCGGTTCGGGCCGTACGTCACCGACGGTGAGACCAACGCCAGCCTGCGCAAGGGCGACGACGTGCTGTCGATCACCGACGAGCGCGCCGCCGAACTGTTGGCCGACCGCCGCGCCCGGGGGCCGGCGCAGCGGGCCGCCAAGAAGAGCCCGCGCAAGGCTGCGGCGAAAGGGGCGGCCAAGCGCAGCTAGCAGCTAGCCGCGCAGCTCGCTGGAGACCTCTTCGGGCTCGCCGAAACCCTCGTCGGGTTGGCTGGAACCCTCGTCGGCGGCGGCCAAAGTCAGCGGTCGAGCCAGCTGGGTGGGTGCGGTGCGCCCGCGCAGCTCGACGACCTCACCGACATCCCAGCACAACGCCTCGGCGTCCAGGGCGCCGCTGACCGCGATCGCCGACGCCAGCACGTGGCCCTCCTCGAGTTTGGCCAGCTCGGTCAGCCGTGCGGCCTCGTTGACCGGGTCACCGATGACGGTGTACTCGAAGCGGGCCTGGGCGCCGATGTGGCCGGCGATGGCCCGCCCGGCCGACACGCCGATACCGAACTCCGCCGAACCGAGCACCGGGAGGAGCTCGTCGTGCAGCTCGCGTGCGGCCGCCAGGGCACCACCGGAGGCGTCCGGGTGTTCGATCGGGGCACCGAAGATCGCCAGGGCGGCATCGCCTTGGAACTTGTTGACGAATCCGCCGTGCCGGCCGACCGTGTCGACCACCACCCGGAAGAACTCGTTGAGCAAGCTGACGACCTCGGCGGGCGGCCGCGTCGCGGCCAGCTGGGTGGATCCGACCAGATCCACGAACAGCACCGCGACGTCGCGTTCCTGCCCGCCCAACTCGGTGCCACGCTCGAGGGCCCGGCGCGCCACGTCCTCGCCGACATAGCGACCGAACAGGTCGCGCAGCCGCTGCCGCTCGGACAGGTCGCGCACCATGTCGTTGAAACCGGATTGCAAAAGACCCAGCTCACTGGCGTCGTAGATCTGCATGTGGGCGTTGTAGTTGCCGCGTTGCACCTCGCTGAGCGCCCAGCGCAGCTGGCGCAGCGGGTCGGCGATCGACATCGACACCAACAGCGTGCTGATCGACCCGATGCCCAGCGCCGCCAACGCCAGCAAGAGGATGGGGTTGAACAGCTTCTCCGGCGCGGCATGCAGCAAGGAGATCTTGTCGGACACCACGGCCAACACGATCGCCAGCAGCGGCACCGCGGTGGACAGGATCCAGGTCAGCATCAGCCGCAAAATGACGCCGGGTGCCTTGACGTTCTCTGGCACCCCGCTGCGCAGTGCGGCGACGGCAACGGGCCGCAACACCCGCTCGGACTGCAGGTAGCCGATGATCGCGGTGGCGGTGGCGCCCAGCGCGGTGGCGACCGCGACGACGGGAACCGCGTAGCGGGCCACCGACCAGCTGGCAACGATGAAGATCACGCTGCCGATGCACCAGGACACCACGCTGATCAACGTCCGGTAGAACGGCATGCGCAGCGCGCGAGTGCGGGCCAGCTCGGTGGTCGCCGGATCCGCCGCGGCGAGCAGATTGTCCCGCCGCTGCCACCGGAACACCGGCATCAGCAGCTTGAGGCTCCAGGCGAAACCCGCGAGGAACAACACGATCACCGAGGTGAGGAAGATCGTCAGGTTCAGCGGTGGCAGATCCTGCAGCTCTACCCGGTCCTGCGGCGGCAGGCCGTAGCGCAGGAACCCGAGCACGAAAAGGCACCCGATGATGTCGGCCTGCAACATGCTGAGCGAGAACAGCGGCCAGGGGGTGCGCACCACCCACCGAACGAATGCCGTGATCCGTCCGGGAAGTGCCGCCGCGGTAGTCACTAGCCCACCGTATCGGGCAGCGGGGACTCGTCGGAAACCTACGCGTGCCCCGGCACGTCGCCCCGGGAAGACGAAACACGCCGCAAGATCACGGAATTGTTGCGAAACGGATCCCGATCGGTATCTGTCGGCGACGGTGGCTACCGTTGCCGATGATGTCCGGGGTGTTTACGCGGCTGGTAGGCCAACAGGCGGTGGAAGCCGAGCTGCTGGCGGCGGCCCGATCCGCCCGCGGTGATACGGATCACAGCTGCACCGGCGGCGGGTCTATGACACATGCCTGGTTGATCACCGGCCCCCCGGGTTCGGGGCGCTCGGTGGCGGCCTTGTGCTTCGCGGCGGCGCTGCAGTGCACTTCGGAGACCGAGCCCGGGTGCGGGCGTTGCCGGGCATGCACGACGACGATGGCCGGCACGCACGCCGACGTGCGGCGGGTGATTCCCGAAGGCCTGTCCATCGGGGTGGACGAGATGCGCGCCATCGTGCAGGTCGCCTCACGCCGGCCGACCACCGGGCGCCGCCAGATCGTGCTGATCGAAGACGCCGATCGGTTGACCGAGGGAGCCGCGAACGCCCTGCTCAAGGTCGTCGAGGAGCCGCCGGCGTCGACGGTATTTGTGCTGTGCGCGCCGTCGGTGGACCCCGAGGACATCGCGGTCACGCTGCGATCCCGGTGCCGTCATGTGGCGCTGCTGACCCCGTCGACCGCCGCGATCGCGCGGGTGCTGATCGAGGGTGACGGGCTGGACGCCGAGACGGCGAACTGGGCGGCCTCGGTCAGTGGTGGCCATGTGGGCCGGGCGCGCCGGCTGGCCACCGATCCGGAGGCCCGCCGGCGCCGCGAGCGGGCGTTGGGCGTGGTGCGCGACGCGGTCACCCCGTCGCGGGCATACGCCGCCGCCGAGGAGCTCGTCGCCGCCGCCGAAGCCGAGGCGGTGGTGCTGACCACCGACCGTGCCGAGGCCGAGACCGAAGAGCTGCGCACGGCTCTGGGCGCCGGTGGCACCGGCAAGGGCACCGCCGGCGCGACCCGCGGCGCGACGGCCGCGCTGAGGGATCTGGAGCGGCGGCAGAAATCCCGTCAGACCCGGGCGGCGCGCGATGCGCTGGACCGGGCGCTAATCGACTTGGCCACCTATTTCCGGGACGCGCTGGTGGTGTCGGCGAAGGCGGGGGGAGTACGGGCCAACCACCCGGATATGGCCGACCGGGTGGCTGCCCTGGCCGCGCACGCTGCCCCCGAGCGGCTGCTGCGCTGCATCGAGGCCGTGCTGGAGTGCCGGGAAGCGCTGGCAATCAACGTCAAACCCAAGTTCGCCGTCGACGCCATGGTCGCGACCATCGGGCAGGAACTGCGTTAGCGGGTTAGGCGCGCATGCCCGCCTGCCGTAGACTCGTGGCGCCCGGCCGCCTTAGCTCAGTCGGTAGAGCGATTCACTCGTAATGAATAGGTCAGGAGTTCGATTCTCCTAGGCGGCTCCAACTTCTTCGCGCCGAGTGTCACCCGGCGCAGGCCCATCGTCTAGGCCACCGAGGGTCCGCGGGGCGTTGGGCACGAAACCCACGCAGGACCATTCCCTGGGCAACCCAGGCAAAGTGGCCACCTACTCCCCGCACTCGTCGTATCGTCCCTTACCTATTCACGGGGCGGCCTGCGCGGTTGTGACCGGGCTGCGCAAGGTCGGTGAGGAAGGCAGAGGCTGGAATGAATTTCTCGGTGTTGCCGCAGATCAATTCGGCGCGGATTCGTGCCGGTGCGGGGTCGGGGCCGATGCTGGCCGCCGCGGCGGCCTGGGATGGGCTAGCCGGCGAGCCGAGTCCGGCGGCGGCCTCGTTTTCGACGGTGACCGCGGGGCTGGTCGGGGCGACGTAGCAGGGCCCGGCGTGGGCGGCGATGGCGGCCGTCGCCGCCCCGTATGCGGGGTGGCTGGACGCTGCAGCGTCCCGAGCCGCGGGCGCGGCGGCGCAGGCCAAGGCGGCGGCCGCCGTCTATGAAGCGGCGCGGGCGGCCATCGGGCATCCGGTGATGGTCGCGGCAAACCGCACGCGGCTGGTGTCGCTGGTGAGCTCGAACCTGTTGGAGCTCAACGCCCCGGCGATCGCGGCCACCGAGGCCGAATATGAGGCGATGTGGGCCGAGGATGTGGCCGCGATGGTGGGTTATCACGGCGGGGCTTCGGCGGCCGCGCAGTTGAACATCCTGGCAGCAGTCGCTGCAGGCGCTGCCGGTCCAGGTGGGCTTGAACCTGGGCATCGGAAACACCGGCAACTTCAACGTGGGCGGCGGCAACACCGGTAACACCAACCTCGGCAGCGGCAACACCGGCAGCTACAACGCGGGCAGCGGCAACTTCGGCAACAGCAACATCGGTAGCGGCAATTTCGGCAACGGCAACATCGGCTTGGGGAACCTCGGCAACTCCAACCTCGGCTTCGGAAACCTCGGCAGCAACACCTTCGGCCTCGGCAACAACGGCAGCAACAATATCGGCATCGGGCTCACCGGCAACAACCAGATTGGCATCAACCCCGCGCTGAACTCGGGCAGCGGTAACGTCGGCTTCGGCAACTCGGGCAAACCCGGGCAGCATGAGTTCGGGCGGTTTCAACGAGGGCATTGGGCAGGCGGGTTTCTTCGGCTTGTGAGGCGTGGCCGCTGGTTCGGCGCAGCGGGCGTCCTGTCAGGCCGGCGCCAGGAATCCCACCGGCCCCGACGCGAGGCACACCGCCAGCGCAGCCGTGTTGGCTTGCACGGTGATGGCATCTCCGGCGCCGGGCAGCCGAGTGTAGACCCGGTTCAGGCCCGGGTGCACCGGAACCCTGGTCGCTGGTCCGTCGGACAGCGACAGCGTCATCGAGCCGTCGCTGTTGGCCAGATAGTTGAGTTCGACGGTCCAGTCGGCGGGCAGCAGCGGCCCGTCGAGGACCAGCCGGGCCGGCCGGTCCGGCTGCGCGAAGTAGCCGCACCGTGGCAGCGGCCCGGGAACGATCCAGCGGACCCACGTCACTTTCCCGTCAACCAGCCGGCCCTCGCTGGTGAACATCCTCAATCGTGTTGTCGCCGAGGCAAATTCGGGCCGGTCGCGCAGCAGCGCGAACATGTGGCTGGCCAGGTTCTCCGGCCAGGCCACCCGCTGCAGCACCAGTGGATCGACTTCCTGGTCGAGCAGCGGTGTATCGGAGGGGGCCGCGGCCAGGGCGGCTCGTGCGTTTTTCAGGTAGGGCTCGGCGGGGTTGTCGCGCCAGCTGGTCAGAAACGTTGCCGTCGAGTACAGGCTGCTGGCCACGAACAACACCGCCGCAACGGTTGTCACCGCGGTGCGGGCCCGTGCGCCATCCAACCAACGCGCGCCGGACGGCCGGTTGGCCGCGCCCAACGCCACGGCGGCCAGCATCGCCAGCACCACCACCAGATCCGGGAAATACCGCAGCGTCTGGGCCAATTCGAGCGCGGTGAACCGTGACGAACGCATCAGATAGATCGGCACCTGGCAGGCGACGGCATAGCCGGCCGCGGTCAGCCACACCGGGCCGATGCGCCGCTTGCGGATCAGCGACACGCCCAGCGCCGCAACCAGTGCCAGCCAGCCGAGCGCCATCACCGCCGGCGGCGGAGTGGCCCACGGCGATGACGGTGCCCAGCGTTGCCAGGCCCACGGCCCGCCGGCCAGCCCCGGCACGATGCCGTGGGTGATCGACCGGGACAGCAGATCCCACGTCATCGACAGATCCCAACTCCACCGCCGCTGATCCACCACCGCCAGATACAGCACCGCCCAGGCGGCGGTCAGCCCCAGTGACGGGATCCACAGCCGACCGCCGCCCCGCCACACCGTCCGCAGCGGGCTCGCGTCACCGCCCACATGGCAGGTCAGTGCGGCCACCGTGAAGGCGACGAACGGGATCACCGCGGCCTTCTCGAAGAACAGCAGCCCGGCCAGGTAGGCCAGCAGGCCGGTCGCCGCGTACCGGCGATTGCCGGTGCGGATCAGCAGGATCGCGTCGGCGCACACCCACGCCAACGCCGCCAGCATCGGCAGCGAGTTCAGCGCCGCCGACCACCACGCGAACCCCGGCACCCCCAGCGGCGTGAACAGCGCAAACGCCAGCGGGATCAGCAGCGCCGGGCGCCAGCCGAGGATCGCGTGCAGCGCGCGCAGCAGGGCCAGCGACGCCAGCAGCTGCAACACCACCAGGCTGACCGCCGGCCCGGTCCACACCAGCGGAGCCAGCCGGATGATCGCCCCGGCGACCAGGAATGCCCCCGGCATCAGGTGGCCGTCGTGGTCGTCGAACAGGTACGACGGCGACAGCACGGCCTGGGTGCCGGCCCGCCCCACCAGAATCAGGTCGTCCCAGTAGAAATAGCCGCCGAACGCCAACGCCGCGCGAATCACCAGCTGCACGGCCACGAGGGCGGCGGCGACCAGAACGACCCGCCGGTATGGTGGGCCGGTGCGCGCACTGGTCACCGGGGCAGCCGGTTTCATCGGGTCGACGCTAGTGGACCGTCTGCTGGCCGACGGTCACACGGTGGTGGGACTGGACAACTTCGCGACCGGCCGTGCGACCAACATCGAGCACCTGGCCGGCAACCCGGCACACGTTTTCGTCGAGGCGGACATCGTGACCGCGGATTTGCATGCCATTCTCGACGAGCATCGGCCCGAGGTGGTGTTTCACCTGGCGGCCCAGATCGACGTCCGGCGTTCGGTGGCCGACCCGCAATTCGACGCTTCGGTCAACGTCATCGGCACGGTACGGCTGGCCGAAGCGGCGCGACGCACCGGTGTCCGCAAGGTGGTGCACACCTCGTCGGGCGGATCCATCTACGGCGTCCCACCGCAGTACCCCACCCCCGAAACAGCGCCCACCGACCCGGCATCGCCGTACGCGGCGGGCAAGGTGGCTGGCGAGATCTACCTGAACACCTTCCGGCATCTTTACGGACTGGACTGCTCGCACATCGCCCCCGCCAACGTCTACGGCCCCCGCCAGGACCCGCACGGTGAGGCCGGTGTGGTGGCCATCTTCGCCCAGGCACTGTTGGCGGGTAAGCCCACCAAGGTGTTCGGCGACGGCACCAACACCCGCGACTACGTGTTCGTCGACGACGTGGTGGACGCCTTCGTCAAGGCGTCCGGCGACGCGGGCGGGGGGCTGCGCTTCAACATCGGGACCGGAGTGGAAACCTCGGACCGGCAACTGCATTCGGCGGTCGCCGCGGTCGTCGGGGGACCCGACGACCCGGAGTTCGCTCCGCCGCGGCTGGGTGACCTGAAGCGCTCCTGCCTGGATATCGGCCTGGCCGAACGGGTTTTGCGGTGGCGTCCACAGGTTGAGCTGGACGACGGCCTGCGTCGTACCGTGGAGTACTTTCGGACAAAAGCATGCTGAGGCTGGTGGGCAAATCGCCGAGCGTGCTCTCAGGGCGAAGGATCCGCGAAAAGTTCGCCGTGGCTTCACGCTCGGCGCGCACGCTAGAGCCGTTCGGGCACCTGGGCGCTTCCGAGCGCGATGGCGCGTGCGAGTCGGGCGTAGCGCAACTCCAGATCCTTGAACCGCATGTAGGTGCTCAGCGTGGTGAAACTGAACGCCATCACCAGCGCGTAGAGCATCAGGTCGGTGCCCCGGTTCACCCCGAACCAGTGCGCGACGACGGTGGTGTCGTCCGGCCGCAGCACGGCATAGATACCGGCCAGCACGAACACGACGTAGCCCACCTTGACCCAGGCTTTGGACCGCGCGCTGCGCCGGGACCGCAGCAGGTAGAACAACAGCGCGATGATCGAGCCGATCAACAGCACCTGGATCCAGTTCACCGTCGCATCCTCCCTCGTAAAAACCCGTCGAAAATGATGTTGACGCCGTTGAGCAGCGGCTGTCCCTTCGACTTCGAGTAGTCGGTGTAGAGCACCTCGACGGGCTCTTCGACCACGCGCCAGTTGTTTTCGGCGATCAACATGATGATCTCGGTGGCGTGGCTCATCCCGCTCATGGTGATGTTCAGCCCGTCGGCCACCTTCTTGTTGAACACCCGCAAGCCATTGTTGGTGTCGGTCAGGCCAAGCCGGCGACCGCGCCGGCTCAGCCGCGCCGCGGTCCGCAGCACGATCCGCTTCAGCAGCGGCGGCCGGCTGCCGGCAGGCCGGCCGAACCGAGTACCGATCACGACGTCGACGTCACCCGCGCAGAGCCGGTCGACCATGGCCGCCACGTCTTTGACACGATGCTGGCCGTCCGCGTCGAACGTGGCGAAGATCTGGGCACCGGGCTGCTTGCGGGCGTACTCCACGCCGGTCTGAATGGCCGCGCCCTGGCCCAGATTGATCGGGTGGCGCACCAGATGCGCCCCGGCCCGCCTGGCGATCTCACCGGTGCCGTCGGTGCTGCCGTCGTCCACGCAGACGACGTTGTCGAAGACCGACCGCACATCGGAGATGACCTCGCCGATCACGGTCGCTTCGTTGAAGGCTGGGATGACGATCCAGACGTCGCGGTATTGCGTTTCGATGCCCCACAAGGTACACGCTGGTCGGGCACCAAGGTGTCCCGCGCGCCAAGGCCACCGGCCCGACGTCGACTCCGTCGTCGGATCACCCGGGCCGACGATTCCGCGGGGTCGGTCAGGGCCTGGGAGGCCGTGCAGCACGGCGAGTAGATTCTGTTCGGCCACGCGAAGCGCGATAAGGAAATCTTGTTCGGCGTTGGGTGAGTGCCTGGTGGCGCTATGGGCCGCGTTGCGGAGGTGCTGCGTGACGTTGGCACCCGTGCGCTGGGGTTCACGGCGCGCACGAGCTGGCCATGTAAAGCGCCGCCGAGGCGCTGAGGGCTTGGTATTCCGGGGCGCGCTTGCCAACCAACGTCGCGATACCACCCAGACCCATCGGCGGCTGCGCCACCACCGTGGTATGGCCGCGGCCGCCGAACCGATGCCGGCCAGATTCGATGCCGCCGCAAGGATCATCGGGGCCGTAATTTCACACGACATCGGATGCCCCCGATAGCCACACGATCAAGGGGCCAGGGGTCCGGGCCGCGGCATGGCGATGGCCGGCGACGGTTTGTCCGATGAACGTGTTGGGCGTGTTGACCGGTATGTCTCGAACCGCTGGCCGACAAGCCCACCAAGCCCCAACCACTTTGCGGATGCGGTCGACGGGCAACTACACCACCACAAACACCTTGGGGTTCGAACGCGCCGTTACCAGGCGCGCGTCGACGCGGTCATGGGCCTCGCTGCGGCGGCGATCTGCACAGCGGGCTGACTGTCGTGACTCCCCGGTTACCCATCCGGCGAGTCAGGCTTGCCGTGGGCGCCTTAACCGCGCGGGCCGAAGCTAGCCATTGGCCCCGCGGTGGCCGCTATCACCGCTGCTACCGGGGGTTCCGGTGATGCCGGCCTGACCGTGGGTTCGCGTCCCTCGTCCACCCTTTCCGCCCGCACCGGCCTCCCCACCCGGTCCGCCGGTACCACCGGCGCCACCCTGACCACCTTCGCCGCGGACGCCGTCTTTGCCGAACAGGCCGCCTTTTCCGCCGACACCTGGGGCGCCGCCGTCGCCCCCGTCGCCCCCGGTTCCGCCGCGCCCACCGTCGCCGCCCGCACCCCCGCCACCACCGGGGCCCGTCTTGCCACCGCCGTGACCGCCTTGACCGCCGTCGCCGCCGCTACCGCCGGGCGCGCCGGCGCCGCCGACGCCACCGACGCCGCCGTTGCCCCCGTCGCCCCCGTCGCCGACCAGCAGGCCGCCTCGCCCACCGGCGCCCCCGGGGCCGCCGCTGCCACCGTTGCCGCCGGGTGTCCCGGGAGCGCCATTGCCACCGGCACCGCCCACCCCGCCGCGGGGGTTGAGGTTTCCTTTCGAACGGGTTCCGCCGTCACCGCCGTCACCGCCATCACCGCCGTCCTGCCCGGCAACGGTGCCGTCGCTGCCAGCACCTCCTCGCGACCCATTGCGGCCGGTGCTGCCGTCGGCGCCGTCGCTGCCATCCGCCGCGGGGCTGCTTGCCGGGTTGACGCCGGTAGCGCCGGCCGTTCCGGTCCCGCCGTCGCCGCCGTCACCGCCTTTGCCGAAAAGCCCCGCATTTCCGCCGGCGCCACCGCTACCACCGGCACTGCCAGCCGCCATGGCGTCGCCGCCGTTCCCGCCGTCTCCGCCATTGCCGTACAACAGCCCGCCGGCCCCGCCGGCACCCCCGGAGGCAGCGGCACCGCCATAGCCGCCTTGGCCTCCGTCGCCGATAAGCCAGCCGCCGTTGCCGCCATTGCCGCCGGGGGCGCCGGGCCCCCCGCCACCACCTCGCCCGCCGTTGCCGATGAGCCCCGCGTTGCCGCCGCGAGTGCCCGGCACTCCGGCCGCGGTGCCGGTGTAGCCGGTGCCGCCGTTGCCGTAGAGAAGCCCGCCGTCCCCACCGGGCTGGCCCGGCATCGTGGCATCGATGCCGTCGCCGATCAGCGGCCTACCCAACAGCGTTTGGACGGGAGCGTTCACCGCGTTGAGCAGGTTCTGCTCGGTCGCGTGCACGCCGTGGCGGAGGTGCTGCGCTGCGGCGTTGGCGGTTTCGGTGCTCGCGTAGGACGACGCGCCAGCGTTCACGGCGCGCACAAATTCTTCGTGAAGCGCCGCGGCCCGGGCGTTGAGGGCTTGATATTGCCGAGCGTAGGTGCTGAAAAGCGCCGCGGTCGCGACCGAGACCTCGTCTGCGGCTGCGGCCGCGACCGTCGTCGTGGAGGCCGCCGCGGTGGTGTTGGCACCGTTGAGGGCCGACCCGATGCCGGCGAGATCGGACGCCGCCGCCTCGAGGATCTCGGGCGCGGCAATCAGGTAGGACATCTGAGACCTCCGGATAGCAACGTGTGACAGCGCCATGACAAAGAGGCCATGGTCCCGAATGGCGGGCCGGCGACGGCGCGGGACGGTTTGTCGGTTCCGACTTGTGTCGGACGAGCGACTCGACTGCCGAGTTGACGCGATCAACGATGTTGCGCGGAGGTTCGGCAAGTGTTCGGTGATCGTGAAATTCGCGCGTCGAGGCCGCAGCGCCGGCACCGTCGTGGGGATCACGAAGGCGATGGCGTCGGCAAATGGCCTTACGGTGGGTCCTCGTGTGCCGTGTGCGCGTTTTCAACCCGCGGCCGGTTGAGTGTGCGCATCACGAAGAGCCGACTGCCGTGCTGCGCGTCGAGCCCGCCCAGCCGGCTCAGGCGCCGCGGCGTGCGGCGCGGGCGAGCGCCGCCAGGTGCACGCCGATGCCCACCAGCGGACCGCACAGAAGGCCGACCACGGTGCGGGTCTGCAGCGCAAGCGGCAACAGCAGCAATGACCCCGACGCCACCGTTGCGCCGACCCACCCCAGCGAGTACGCCCGATGCAACGCCGCCGCCACCGCGGCGGCACCGGTGAGCGTCAGCAGCGCGATCGCCACCGCGGCCGCGGTGAGCCAGGCCAGCAGCGCGCCGCTGGCCCGGTAGTCGGACCCGAATCCGATCCGCAGCAACCACGGGCCCACCACGCCGGCCGTCAGCACCCCGACCGCGCCGATGCCGCCGATCAGCGCCGCCGGTGCGACCAGCGCCCGCAGCCGGTGGTCGCGTTCGTCGACGAAATGGGCGATGAGGTTGCCCTGCAGGGCGGTCAGCGGCACCAGCAGCGGCGCCCGGGTCAAGGTCACCGCCAGGATGACCACACCGCCCTGGGCCCCCAGCTGGTCGGAGGTCAGCTTGAGCAGCACCGGAAACCCCATCACCAGAATCGCGCTGGCACCGGCCGCGGTGATCGAATGGGCGGCCCCCCGCAAAAACGTCGTGGTGCTGCCGGCCGTGAGCAGTAGCGCCGCCGCGCGCGCGGCGGGCGATGTCACCAGCATGATCAGCCAGGCCGTCGAGCCCGCCACGGTGGCCCACAGGAACCCGACCAGGCCCCATCCGATCACGAACGTCCCCGCGGCCACCCCCACCCGAATGACCGCGTCGGTCACCATCAGCGCGCCGTACTGGGTCCACCGGTCGGTGCCGGCCAGCATGCCCAGCAGGGCGGCGTGCAGGCAAAACCCGGCCAGCCCGACGCTCAGCAACCCCACCGACAACCAGCGCGCCTCGACGAACACCCGTCCGCTCCACAGCGGTGAGCTGCCCGCGATGACGACGGCGGCGACCAGCCCGACCAGCCCGGCGACCCGCAGCGGATGGGTTGTCGGGTCGCCGGGCCCGCCGGGCGTCGCGGACAGTCGGCCCATCGAGCGGACCTCCCGGGTGGCTTCTTGCAGCAGGCCGTTGGCCGCGCCGGTGACCAGGCCGAACGCCCCCCAGAACACCCCGAATACCGAGAAGCCGCCCGGTGCCAGGTTACGGGCGGCGAGATAGATCACCGCGTAGCCGCACAGCGCGGTCACCGCGGTGGCGGTGCCCACGCGGGCCACGCTGCCGCGGGCGATCGGACCGGCGGGGGCGCCGGTGGTACCGCCGACTTCGGTCACCGTGGCGGCACCAACGGCCGACCGCCCCGGTGCCCCACCACCTCTGAAGCCACGGTTGAAGATACTAGGCGCGTCGTCTCGGCTGCTCGGCCTAGTGTTCCCGGTGGGTCGGCGCTGGTATACGGCGCTGACCAGAAGGTGTGGGCGGCGCGGTCGCGCAGGCGACACCTGTCGTCGCTATTGTGGGTGGCTGTCGGAAGGATTCATGAAAGCGCTCCGCGTCTTCGCCTTCTCGCTGGCAATAACCGTCGTGGCCCTGGTGGCCGGTTATCTGCACGGCGGGCCGACCGCGCTGTTTTTGCTGGTGGTGCTGGCCGTTCTGGAGGTGTCGCTGTCGTTCGACAACGCGATCATCAACGCCGCGGTGCTCAAGCGAATGAGCCCGTTCTGGCAGCAGATGTTCCTGACGATCGGGATCTTCATCGCGGTCTTCGGCATGCGGCTGGTCTTTCCGCTGCTCATCGTCTGGGCCACCGCGGGCCTGCACCCGCTAGAGGCGATGGAACTGGCGCGTCATCCGCCGCCGCACGGCGCGCTGGAATTCCCCGACGGCTCGCCCAGCTATGAAAAGCTGATCACCGCGGCGCACCCGCAGATCGCCGCGTTCGGCGGGGTCTTTTTGCTGATGCTGTTCCTCGAGTTCGTCTTCTACGACCGAGACATCAAGTGGCTCAAGTGGATCGAGGTCCCCTTCGCCCGCATCGGACGGCTCGGTCAGCTGCCGGTGGTGGTGGCCGGCGTTGCGTTGGCGCTGGCCGGTACCCAGCTGACGCACTCCAGCCACGGGCGCGCCACGGTGCTGACGGCTGGCCTGCTGGGCCTGGTGACGTTTCTGATCGTCGAGGGGCTGAGCCGGGCGTTTCGGCCATCCAGCGTCGACGCGGTGACCGCACGACCGGTGGCGGTGGGCAAGGCCGGCTTCACGCTGTTCGTGTACCTGGAGGTGCTCGACGCCGCGTTCTCCTTCGACGGGGTGACCGGAGCCTTTGCGATCACGTCGGATCCGATCGTCATTGCGCTGGGCCTGGGGCTGGTGGGCGCGGTGTTCGTCCGGTCGATCACCATCTACCTGGTCCAGCAGGAAACACTGGACCGCTATGTGTACCTGGAACACGGCGCGCACTGGGCGATCGGCGCGTTGGCCGTGATCATGTTGTTCTCCATCGACCACCGATTCCAGATCCCTGAGTGGGTCACCGCGTTGGTCGGTGTGCTGTTCATCGGGGCGGCGCTCGGTTGGAGCGTGGCCCGCAACCGCCGGACCGCCAGGTCCGCGGCCGAGCCGGCACCGCCGGAGGCGGTGGTTGCCGCGAGCGACCGTTCCGTGGGTTGACGGCTCTCGGGGTCAGTGCCCGCTGGTCTTGAACCGCTCCAACGAGCGCTGCACCTCCGCCTCGGCCTCGTCGCGGCCAACCCAGTTGGCCGCCTGGACGAACTTGCCCGGTTCCAGGTCCTTGTAGTGCACGAAGAAGTGTTTGATCGCGTCCAGCTCGAAGGCCGGAACGTCCCCGATGTCTTGGATGTGGTCCCAGCGGTGGTCGCCGGCCGGGACGCACAGCACCTTGTCGTCGCCGCCCTTCTCGTCGACCATCCGGAACATGCCCACCGGTCGCGCCGTCACCAGCACCCCCGGCAACAGCGGCTGGGGCAGCAGCACCAGCGCGTCCAGCGGGTCGCCGTCTTCGCCGAGGGTGTCCTCGATGAAGCCATAGTCTGTCGGGTAGGCCATCGGGGTGTAGAGGTAGCGATCCAGACGCACCCGCCCCGTCTCGTGGTCGATCTCGTATTTGTTGCGCTGGCCCTTGGGAATTTCGATGGTCACGTCGAATTGCACGGGGGTCTGCTCCTTGTGTAGAGGCATGCGTCGCAGCACACCCTAATCCAGGGTGTACGGTGGCACCGCCGCGAGGCCGGTTCGGCAGAATGGGGGCCAGAAAGGCAGGAGGGTCATGGGTCCCAAACGGTGGCGGAAATCCACCCACGTGGTTGTCGGGGCGGCGCTGCTGGCGTCCGTCGCCGCCGTGGTGGCCGCCGCGGTGGCGTTCACCACCGGCGGTCACGGGACCAGCGGCGCGCGGCTGCCCGTGCCGGCGCCGCGGCCGCCCACCCTCAAGCCGGGCGTGGTCCCGGTCGCCGACACCGCCGAGCTACCCGGCCCCGACGGCGTCGCGGCGGCCTTGGCGCCGGCCGCGGCCGATCCCAACCTGGGCCGGCTGGGCGGCCGGGTCACCGACGCGCTGACCGGGCGTGAACTGTGGCGTCAGCTTGACGACCTGCCGCTGGTGCCGGCCTCGACCAACAAGATTTTGACCGCGACGGCGGCGCTGCTGACCCTGGACCGGCAGGCGCGGATCAGCACGCGGGTGGTGGCCGGCGGCCCGACCACTCAGGGACCGGTGGTGCTGGTCGGTGCCGGCGATCCGACGCTGTCGGCCGCGGTGCCGGGCGTGGACACCTGGTATCGGGGTGCGGCCCGGATCAGCGACCTTGTCGAACAGATCCGGCGCAGCGGTGTGACGCCGACGGCGGTGCAGGTGGACATCTCGGCGTTCACCGGTCCGACGATGGCGCCGGGCTGGGATCCGGCCGACGTCGACAACGGTGACATCGCCCCGATCGAGGCGGCCATGATCGACGCCGGGCGTATCCAGCCGACGACGGTCAACTCGCGGAGGTCGCGCACCCCGGCGTTGGACGCCGGGCGTGAGCTGGCCAAAGCCCTTGGCCTGGATCCGGCGGCGGTGACGATCGGGTCGGCCCCGCCCGGCGCACGGCAGCTGGCCGTGGTGCAGTCGGCGCCGTTGATCCAACGGTTATCGCAGATGATGAACGCCTCCGACAACGTGTTGGCCGAGTGCATCGGCCGTGAGGTGGCGGCCGCCATCAACCGGCCGCAGAGCTTTTCCGGTGCGGTGGACGCGATCACCAGCCGGTTGCGAACCGCGCACGTCGACACCGCCGGCGCCGCGCTGGTGGATGCCAGCGGGCTGTCGGTCGACAACCGGCTGACGGCCCGAACGCTCGACGGTGCGATGCAGGCCGCGGCGGGACCGGACCAGCCGGCGCTGCGTCCGCTACTGGATCTGCTGCCGATCGCCGGCGGCAGCGGCACGCTAGGCGAACGCTTCCTCGACGCGGCCACCGACCTGGGCCCGGCCGGCTGGTTGCGGGCCAAGACCGGCTCGCTGACCGCGATCAACTCCCTGGTCGGCGTGCTGACCGACCGAAGTGGGCGGGTGCTCACCTTCGCCTTCATCTCCAACGAGGCAGGGCCCAACGGTCGCAACGCCATCGATGCGCTGGCGACCAAACTGTGGTTCTGCGGGTGCGCGACGTGACCGCGTCAGCCGGGACGACCCTGGGCAACGCGGTCGATTGGCGATTTGCGGCCGCCGTGGGGGAGTGGCTGGCCCGGCCCGCGCCGCCGGCCACCGAATACACCCGCCGGCAGGTGATCGACGAGTTGCTGGTGGCGGCGGAGAAGGCCGAACCGGCGGTGCGCGACGTCACCGGCCTGGTCTGTGAGGCCGCGGTGCCGCCGGCCCGGGTCGTGGACCGGCCGGAGTGGATCCGCGCGGCCGCCGAATCGATGCGGGCGCTCACCAACGCCGGCGACAAGCCGCGACGGCTTCTCACCGGCCGCATCACCGGCGCGCAGACCGGTGCGGTGCTGGCGTTCGTGGCGTCGGGCATCCTCGGCCAGTACGACCCGTTCGGGGCCGCGGGCGGCTGCCTGTTGCTGGTGTATCCCAACGTCATCGCCGTCGAGCGGCAACTCAACGTTGAGCCGTCCGATTTTCGGTTATGGGTGTGCCTGCACGAGGTCACCCACCGGGTACAGTTCACCGCCAACCCCTGGATCGCCGGCTACATGTCGCAGGCGTTGGCGCTGCTGACCCGCGAGCCCAGCGACGACCTCGGCGAGATTGTGGGCCGGCTGGCGGACTTTGTGCGCACCCGCGGCGAGGCGGCCGACGATTCCGGCGGCCACGCCACCGGGATTTTGGGCCTGGTGCGCGCCATGCAATCCGAGCCGCAGCGCCAGGCGCTGGATCGGCTCATGGTGCTCGGCACGCTGTTAGAGGGCCACGCCGAGCACGTGATGGACGCGGTCGGGCCGGCGGTGGTTCCGTCGCTGGCCACCATCCGGCGCCGCTTCGACGAACGACGCCAACGCAGGCAGCCGCCGCTGCAGCGGCTGCTGCGCGCGTTGTTGGGTTTCGACGCCAAGCTCAGCCAGTACACCCGGGGCAAGGCATTCGTCGACCACGTGGTGGACCGGGTCGGGATGCGGCGTTTCAACACGATCTGGTCTGGCCCCGAGACGCTGCCCTTGCCCGCCGAGATCGACCACCCGCAGCGATGGATCGACCGGGTGCTGTAGCGCAGCTGCGCGCGGCTGCCGAGAGCTTTGCGAAGGCCTACCTGGACGGCTGCCAGCGTTGGTGTGTCGGGCTCTCCGGCGGCCCGGACTCGTTGGCCCTGACCGCGGTGGCGGCCCGGCTGCGGCCCACCACCGCGCTGATCGTCGACCATGGCCTGCAGCCCGGGTCGGCCGCGGTCGCCGACACCGCTCGGGCGCAGGCCATGTCGTTGGGATGTGTTGACGCACGGGTGCTGTGCGTCCAGCTGGGTGGCTCAGCCGAGCGCCCGTCGGGCCCCGGCGGCGGCCCGGAGGCCGCGGCGCGCACCGCCCGCTACGCCGCGCTGGACGCGCACCGTCACGGCCCGGTGCTGTTGGCCCACACCCTCGACGACCAAGCCGAGACGGTGCTGCTGGGGCTGGGTCGCGGCTCGGGTGCACGGTCGATCGCCGGCATGCGCCCCTACGATCCGCCGTGGTGCCGGCCGCTGCTGGGTGTGCGACGCGGGGTGACCCATGCCGCCTGCCGGGAGCTGGGCTTGACCGCGTGGCAGGACCCGCACAACGCCGACCGCCGGTTCACCCGAACCCGGTTGCGCACCGAGGTGCTGCCGCTGCTGGAAGACGTGCTGGGGGGTGGCGTCGCCGAGGCGCTGGCCCGCACCGCGACGGCGATCCGCGAGGACAACGAGCTGATCGACGAGATCGCCGCCCGGGCACTGCCCCACGCTGCGACCGGATCGGGGGCCGAATCCGGTTTGCACACCGGGGTTTTGGCCGAGCTGCCGGGCCCGGTGCGTCGTCGGGTGATCCGCGGCTGGCTGCTGGCCGGCGGGGCCGTCGGGTTAACCGACAAGCAGATCCGCGGGGTGGACGCGCTGGTCACCGGGTGGCGCGGCCAGGGCGGGGTGGCGGTCGGCTCCACGCTGCGCGGTCGGCGTTTGGTCGCCGGGCGCCGCGACGGCGTGCTGAGCCTGCGGCAGGAACCGGTTTGACGGCTGCGTTGGTTGGTGGTCTGGTGACGTGGCTACGCTGTGGTCGTGGCTCAGAGCTCAGCGGCGACCACCCCGGGTGAGGCGGCGGAGCTGTACCCCGGGGACATCAAGTCGGTGCTGTTGACCAAGGAGCAGATTCAGGTCCGCATCGCCGAGCTGGGTGAGCAAATCGGCAACGATTACCGCGACGTGGTCGCCGCCGGCGGCCAGGATCTGCTGTTGATCACCGTGCTCAAGGGCGCGGTGCTGTTCGTCACCGACCTGGCGCGCGCCATTCCGCTGCCCACCCAGTTCGAATTCATGGCGGTGAGCTCCTACGGGACCTCGTCGTCCTCGTCGGGTGTGGTGCGGATCCTCAAGGACCTCGACCGCGACATCCACGATCGTGACGTGCTGATCGTCGAGGACGTCGTCGACTCCGGCCTGACGCTGTCGTGGCTGCTGCGGAATCTGAGCAGCCGGCATCCGCGTTCGCTGCGGGTGTGCACGCTGCTGCGCAAGCCCGACGCGCTGGGCGCCAACGTCGACATCGCCTACGTGGGCTTCGACATCCCCAACGACTTCGTCGTCGGCTACGGCCTGGACTACGACGAGCGGTACCGCGACCTCCCCTACATCGGCACCCTGGATCCCCGGGTCTACCAGTAGCGCGGTCAGTCGAGCTGCCAGATCACCGTGACCGAGAAGCTCACCGTCTGCTGGCCGGGTTCCAGCGGCACGGCGGCGGCGCGCGGTGGCCCCGCCGGCCCGCCCTCCGGCGGCGGGTAGCCGGCCGCCTCCGAGATGGACAGGACCTTGCCCAGCTTGAGTCCCGACAGCTGGGCGTACTGCTGAGCACGGGTTTTGGCGTCCTCGAAGGCGCGCGCACGCGCGTCCTTCACCAGCTGGGAGTCGTCGGCGATCGAGTAGTGCACCGACGCGATCCGGGTGGCGTCGCCGCCGGTGCTAACGATGAGATCGAGCAGCCGTGACGCGGCGTCGGTGGGGTGGATCTTGACCTCGAGGGCGTTGTCGGCGCGGTATCCGGTAATGGTGGCGGGTCCGGACGGCTCGGCCCTGCGGTACTCCGGCTGCAGGCTGACCTCGGTGGTGCGGATGTCCGCGCGGTCCAGCCCGGCGCCCACCAACGCGTTGATGACCGCTTGCTGGCGATCGTTGGTCTGGGTCATTGCGCTGGTGGCGTCGGGCGCGGTGAACTCGATCCCGAGGTCGGCGGTCAAGGTGTCCGGCACGCCCCGGACCTGCCCCGTTCCGAACACGGTCACCTGACGCGGATTCGGCCCCGGCGAGGCCGAACCATGGGAATCGCATCCCGATAGCGTGGCGGCGGTCAGGCCGGCCAAGCCCGCCAGGGCCGCAGCGGCTGCCGTGCGGGCTGGCCCGGGGGTCTTCACGTTCGACATGCCTGGCACCCTAACGTCTCGGGCATGCCCGATCGGTCAACGGCGCCGTCAGCGCCCGGGATTAGAAGTTGTCGGCCCGTCCATGGGCGTCCCCGGCACGCGTCGACGCACGGGTCTGATGCGGGCCAGCAAATACTGCGTCCGGTGCGACGCAGGTGATCCTCACCAAATCGCTACCGGCGCAGGACCATCGGCTTTGGGATCGCCAGCTGGCCACCGCCGCCACGCGTGAGCGTGTGCATCCTAGAACGCACCACCGTCGACACGTCGGAATTCATACAAAACTCAAATCATATTTGGGAGCGATATGCGCCATGCACGAATTCCCGGCGACGGGCGCACTGCTACAGCAAATGAATTGTTATTGACACCGCAGTGAACAGGCTGTGGGAAGCCTGTGTTGTTCCTACAAACAGGCTTAGCCTGTCGTCTGATCCGCTTATGCGACGCACGACGTGATGTCGGCGATCGCTGAAAGCTGTTGATGCCAAGTGATTTTAAGGGAGGAAAGTCCATGTCGATCATGCTCGCGGAGCCAGAAATGCTCGCCGCGACGGCCGGGGAACTGCAGTCGATCAACGTTGCGCTGCGCGCCGGAAATGCCGCCGCGGCAATCCCGACGACCGGGGTGGTGCCCGCCGCGGCCGATTTGGTGTCGCTGCTGACCGCCACGCAGTTTGTCACGCATGCGCAGCTGTACCAGCAGATCAGCGCCCAGGCCGCGGCGGTCCAGGAGCAGCTGGCGACCACGCTGGGCATCAGCGCCGGTTCGTATGCGGCCACCGAGGCCGCCAACGCCACGACAATCAGCTAGGAGAGCGCACGTCATGGTGGACTTTGCGATGTTGCCGCCGGAGATCAACTCCACGCTGATGTATTCCGGACCCGGCTCCGGGCCGATGCTGATGGCCGCGGCGGCCTGGGAGGCTTTGGCCGCTGAGCTGCAGAGCACGGCCTCCAACTACGAGGCGCTGATCACCGCCCTGACCGACGGGCCGTGGCAGGGCCCGTCCGCCGCGTCCATGGTGGCCGCCGCCACGCCGCAGGTGGCGTGGTTGCGCAGCACCGCCGCGCAGGCCGAGCAGGCCGGCAGCCAGGCGGTGGCGGCGGCGGCGGCCTACGAGGCCGCGTTCGTCGCGACGGTGCCACCGGCCGAGGTCGCGGCCAACCGGGCGTTGTTGATGGCCCTGTTGGCGACGAACTTCCTGGGCCAGAACACCGCGGCCATCGCGGCCACCGAGGCGCAATACGCCGAGATGTGGGCGCAGGACGCGGCCGCGATGTACGGCTATGCCGGTGCTTCGGCGGCGGCGACCCAGTTGACACCGTTCAGCCCGGCGGCGGAGACCATCAACCCCGCGGGGCTGGCCGCCCAGGCCAATGCGATCACCCAGGCGCTCAACAGCGCCGCGAACTCGTTGGGACTGCAGCAGATTCCCAGGACGCTGTCGCAGCTTGCTGGGATCACGAACGAGCCGCCGTGGCTCACCAACCTTGCCGGTGCGCTCGGTCTCACCGGCCACACCTGGACCTCGGATGGGTCCGGGATCGTCGTGGCAGGAGCGCTGGGCGATGTGGTGGAGGGCCTGACCGGATCGGCAACCGTCGATGGCAGCCTGGCCATGGACGTGTTCAACCGATGGGTTTCCCCCGCCCGGCTCATGGTTACCCAGATGAAGGACTACTTCGGCCTCGCGCACGACCTGCCGAAGTGGGCTCAAGAGGGCGTCAAGGAAGCGGCGTCGGCCGCCAAGGAGGCCGCCAAGGATCTGCCGAGTGTCATTCCGAAGGCGGGCCTGGGCGGGATTGCGGGCGCCGTCGGGCAGGCGGCCAAAGTCGGGGGGTTGGCGGTGCCGGCGTCCTGGGCCGGTACCGCACCGAGCACCCCGGCTGTTATGGCGGCGTCCAACAGCCTCGGTGCCGCGGCGGCCGCTGAAGGCGCCACCCACGCGTTCGGCGGGGTGCCGGTGATGCCCGGCGCCGGAGTCGGGCGCGGCGTGGCGAACTTTGCCGCTCCCCGATACGGATTCAAGCCGACCGTGATCGCATTCCCACCTTCCGGGGGGTGATGACCCGCGGCAGCTTTGACTTACCGGTGATCAACCAACAGATACGACGATTCAAGGGAGATTTCGATGGCAACGCGTTTTATGACGGATCCCCACGCGATGCGGGACATGGCGGGCCGGTTTGAGGTGCACGCCCAGACGGTCGAGGACGAGGCCCGGCGGATGTGGGCGTCGGCGCAAAACATTTCCGGTGCGGGCTGGAGCGGTCTGGCCGAGGCGACCTCGCTGGACACCATGACCCAGATGAATCAGGCGTTTCGCAACATCGTGAACATGCTGCACGGGGTGCGCGACGGGCTGATCCGCGACGCCAACAACTACGAGCAGCAAGAGCAGGCCTCGCAGCAGATCCTTAGCAGCTAGCACCGGACCGTCGGCTTCGATTCAGGAGGACATCAGCTATGACCATCAACTACCAGTTCGGCGATGTGGACGCCCACGGCGCCACCATTCGCGCGCAGGCGGCGTCGCTGGAGGCCGAGCACCAGGCCATCGTGCGCGATGTGCTGGCCGCCGGGGACTTTTGGGGCGGCGCCGGGTCGGTGGCCTGCCAGGAGTTCATCACCCAGTTGGGGCGCAACTTCCAGGTGATCTACGAGCAGGCCAACGCCCACGGCCAAAAGATCCAGACCGCCGGCAGCAACATGGCGCAAACCGACAGCGCCGTCGGCTCCAGCTGGGCCTGACCCGAGCAGCGGATTGGCGGCGGCGGCGGTGTGGATTAGCCGCCGCCGCTTACCGCTTCGGCAATAGCTCAGAACGGGGGTCGTTGGGCAAGGGTGCTGGCGCCGGCTTGTCGGGCTTCCAGTTCGCGGGTAGTTCTTCGGGCTCGCGGGGATCGTTGACCCATCTGCAGAACGGGCTGGTGCTTGGGGGGCCTTTGAACAGAAACAGCATGTCACGCACGGCGTGCTGCTATCTCTTCCTTTCGCGACTGCTCCAGCCAGCGCCGGTGCTCGTTGATCGGCCGGTTACGCTTGCGGGCCTTGGTGATTCGGTCGCTTCGTCGCTGCGCCCTGCTGCGCCGGTTCGGGGTCGCGGCGCACACGCGGGGCGGCGCGCCTGCGGGGACAGGTCTACACCGGCCGGCCACGTGCGGTGTGTCCGCCCGGTGGGCGAGGTCCAAACCACGGTGCCGTCAGCCACAGTTGGGTATCACGCCAACCGCCGAACGTCTATTAAGTCTTAAGTGGTCTCGCTCTTAAAGTTCGTCGGGGCGTTGGAACCAGGGTGACCCCGCGGTCGCGGCTGCTGGCGACCCGGTGCGCAAGGTGCACGTTCCCTCGTGTCTCACCCGCCTCACGCGTTCCGGCACGGTAGGGATATGCGATGTGCCCGCCTAACAGCGACAACCGTGGCTGTCGCTCGAAGGCGGGCACTTTGAATATCGGTCAGTAGCGAGTACGCGTGGGGCAGATGAGCAAGCTGCGACGCCTGGAGCGGCCGGTCAGAACGCCGACAACCCCGACGAACTTAAATAAGACCACTAAAACTTAAAGGTGTGACCGCAACCGTGCAGTGCCGTTCGGGGACGGCCAGGTTCTCGACGGCCGCGACGACCCCATCGAGGCGGGCCTCGCCGGTGATCATGGGGGCGACGACGATGTCGTCATCGGCCAGCGCGCAGAGCGCCGTGTTCAACTCGCCCGGGCCCTAAACCCGTGCCCGGGCACCTGATCGGCGACGTCGTCCCGATAGCCCACGCGGCCGTCGCGTGCCCCCCGGGTGCATCAACTCCCGGCGGCGCCTTCGTGCTCGGTGACGTGCTCGGTGATAGCTTGGGCGATGGCCTCCCCGGCGCGGCCAATGAGTCGGTCGCGCTTGCCTTTGGCCCATTCGTGAGAGGCCCGCGGCGCCGCCAGCTGTCCCTTGAAATAAGGAATCACCTTGCGGGCGAACAGATCATAGGAATGAAATGTCGCCCGCGGTGAGGCCCAGTCATGGCCGAGCAACAGTAGCGTCCCAAAACCACCCGAACGGTCCAGCAGGTCTTCGATGTGGCTGATCGCGTCGTCGGGTGTGCCGATGCAGCAATTTCCTTTGGCCGCATACTCTTCGACGAACTCTCGCCGGGATTGGGCGCCTTCCACGGTGTTGGCCAGTGGGACAAACCCGGCCGCGCCGAAATACTGGGCGAAATCGCTCAGCCCGTAGGTGCAATCGTCGATGGCCTGGTCGCGACTGTCCGACAGGTGCATGATGCTCAACACCCGCCAGTTGGCGCGGTCCGGCTCGTCCCGGCCGGCTTTGGCTGCCTGCTCGCACACCACCTGCCAGGTGTTTTCCAGCGCCGCATAGCCGCCGGGAACCGACATCGACAACGACAGCAGCGACGTGCCCAGCGCACCGGCCAGTCGCGGACCCGAGGGTGAAATCATTGCCGCCGTGGAGATTTCGGGATGTGGCCAGGTGTAGGGGCGGATATGCAACTGTGCCTCGCGCAGGGTGAACCAGTCGGAGTGACGGTCGATGCGCTCATCTGGCGCGGCGCGGAACAGAGCGAGAATCGCCTCCAGAGCCTCCTGCATCATCCGCCGTTGGTCGATCGGGTCGATGCCCATCATGTAGGCGTCGGACGGGAGCGCGCCGGGGCCGGTACCGAACATGACCCGGCCGCGGGTCAGGTGGTCCAACAGCACCCAACGGTCGGCCACCATCAGCGGATGGTGGTAGGGCAGCGAAACCACGCCGGTGCCCAGGCGGATGTGCTTGGTGCGCTCGGCGGCGGCCGCGATGAACACTTCCGGGCAGGCGATCAGCTCGTAGCCGCCGGAGTGGTGCTCGCCGAACCACGCCTCGTCGAAGCCCAGGCGATCCAGCGCAACAACCCGCTCCATGTCGTATTCCAAGGCCACCGTTGGGGATTGGCCGGTCGGATGAAAAGGGGTGATAAAGACGCCGAAACGCATGGGGGCGCTCATCGCAGGTCCAGTCCGGCGAGGAACTCCAGCAGCGTCGCGTTCACCTCGTCGGGTCGTTCCTGCTGCACCCAGTGTCCGGCGCCGTCGATCAGCACCTCGCGGTACGGGCCGGAGATCACCTCCGACGCGCGGTCTAGCCGAGTGAACGACAACACCGGATCGGCTGTTCCCGCGATGAACAAGCAGGGCACAGAGATCGTGGCGTCGGCAAGTTCGGCTGTGGTCTCCCAGTTACGGTCGAAATTGCGATACCAGTTCAGCCCGCCGGTGAACCCGGTGCGGGTGAACTCGGTTATGTAATGGTCGAGTTCGTCCCGGGTGATCCAGGCCGGCAACCCGTCGGGTTCGGGAAGCCGGTCAATGAAGCCTTCGGGGCCGGGGGCCAGCATCCGCAGCGCCGCGCCCTGGTCCGCGGGCGGCCGCAAGCCGCCGATCATCCGGCGTATCGTGCGGGCCGGGTCGCCGTTGAGCTCGGCGTCGGCGACACCCGGCTGCTGGAAATACAGGATGTAGAAGAAGTTCTCCCCGAACGTCTTGCGGAACGCCTGCGTGGGTGGCACCTGCGCGCGCGGCAGCGCCGGGACACTCATGGCGGCGACCGCGGCGACCCGGTCGGGGTGCAACAGCGGCGCGCTCCACGCCACCACGGCACCCCAGTCATGGCCCACCCAGACGGCTTTCTCGGCACCCACGTCGTCGAGCAGGCCGACCAGGTCGGCGGTGAGCTCGTGGATGTTGTAGGCCTCGATCGCGTCCGGGCGGGACGAGCCGCCATAGCCACGCTGGTCGGGAGCCAGCACGTGGTAGCCGGCCTCGGCCAGTGCCGGGACCTGGTGTCGCCACGAGTAGGCCAGTTCCGGAAAGCCGTGAGCCAGTAGCACCACGGGTGCGCCGCGGTCCCCGGCCTCGGTCACGCGCAGCCGGATACCGTTGGTGTCGACGATCCGTTCGGTTGGTAGAGCCATCGTCTCACCAAATCACAACGGCACGGGGCTGAGAAGGGCGCGACCCGATTGAGATGCCGGGGTGGATATCGCGGCCGCGGCCGCGCATGATCGGCTGATGCGGTTGGACCACGTCGTGCTGTGGACAAAGGATCCGCAGACAGCCATGGATTTCTACACGAGGGTGATCGGGCTTGCGCCGGTGCGGTTCGACGAGTTCCGGGCCGGAGAGGCGCCGTTTCCGAGCGTGCGGGTGTGCGCGGACTCCATCATCGACCTCATGCCAGCCGCAACCGCGGCGGGCATCGAGGCGACGACCGGGGTGCAGGGCGGCGCCGGCCATCCGCTCAACCATGTCTGCCTGGCAATGTCGAAGGCCGAGTACGACGCGCTGGATCGGCGGCTACAGGCGGAAGGCGTAGACACCAGCGCGCGGCTCAACCAGACCTATGGGGCCCGAGGCTGGGCGCCGCAGGGGTTCTACTTCGTTGATCCGGACGGCAATGTCGTGGAGGCCCGCTATTACGAGTAATTCGCCACCGCGCCGCCCGACCGTCACGCCCGAAGCGGCCGTCATGCCGGTGTGACGCTCGCCACCCGGTCGGCGTGCCCGGATTCAGGATCGCGGCGGCGCTACCACTCGTTGTCTCAACAGACGGTGGCGACCCGCTGGCCCCAGCGCCCGGCGTTGCCGGGCCGGCGATCGCCACGGGGCCGATCGTGGCGACCCGTCCCCCGCAAGCGGGAGGTGCCCCCAGCGCCCGGGATTGCCGGGCTGGCGATCGCCACGAGCGGTAACCTGGACTTTTGCAGCTGCGTTGATCGGGAAGGACCTGGCCGGCACGGCCGATGATTGATGAACCGCAAAAACGTGATCCGCACGGTGACGGCGATCGCCGTGGTGGTGCTACTCGGCTGGTCGTTCTTCTACTTCAGCGACGACACCCGCGGCTACAAGCCGGTGGACACCTCGGTTGCGATGGCGCAGATCAACAGCGACAACGTCAAGAGCGCGCAGATCGACGACCGCGAGCAGCAGCTGCGGTTGACCCTGAAAAAGGGCAACAACGACACCGACGGGTCGGACAAGGTCATCACCAAGTACCCCACCGGCTACGCCGTCGACCTGTTCAACGCGCTGACCGCTAAGAACGCGAAGGTCAGCACGGTGGTCAACCAAGGCAGCATCCTGGGCGAACTGCTGATCTACGTGTTGCCGCTGCTGTTGCTGGTGGGTCTGTTCGTGATGTTCTCCCGCATGCAGGGCGGCGCCCGGATGGGCTTCGGCTTCGGGAAATCGCGGGCCAAGCAGCTCTCCAAGGACATGCCCAAAACCACCTTCGCCGACGTCGCCGGCGTCGACGAGGCGGTCGAGGAGCTCTACGAGATCAAGGACTTCCTGCAGAACCCGGGCCGCTATCAGGCGCTGGGCGCCAAGATTCCCAAGGGCGTGCTGCTCTACGGTCCGCCCGGAACCGGCAAGACGCTGCTGGCCCGCGCCGTGGCCGGGGAAGCGGGGGTGCCGTTTTTCACCATCTCCGGATCCGACTTCGTCGAGATGTTCGTAGGCGTTGGCGCGTCACGCGTAAGAGACCTGTTCGAACAGGCCAAGCAGAACAGCCCGTGCATCATCTTCGTCGACGAGATCGACGCGGTCGGCCGCCAGCGCGGCGCCGGGCTGGGCGGCGGCCACGACGAGCGGGAGCAGACGCTGAACCAGCTGCTGGTCGAGATGGACGGCTTCGACCCGCGCGGCGGCGTCATCCTGATCGCGGCCACCAACCGGCCCGACATCCTGGATCCGGCGCTGCTGCGCCCGGGCCGCTTCGACCGGCAGATCCCGGTGTCCAATCCCGACCTGGCGGGCCGCCGGGCGGTGCTGCGGGTGCACGCCAAGGGCAAGCCGATGGCCCCGGACGCCGACCTCGACGGGCTGGCCAAGCGGACCGTCGGCATGACCGGGGCCGACCTGGCCAACGTCATCAACGAGGCGGCGCTGCTGACCGCCCGGGAGAACGGCACCGTGATCACCGGCCCCGCCCTGGAAGAGGCGGTCGACCGGGTGATCGGCGGGCCGCGCCGCAAGGGGCGGGTGATCAGCGAGCAGGAGAAGAAGATCACCGCCTACCACGAGGGCGGGCACACCCTGGCGGCCTGGGCGATGCCCGACATCGACCCGGTGTACAAGGTCACCATCCTGGCCCGGGGACGCACGGGCGGGCATGCGGTTGCCGTGCCCGAGGAGGACAAGGGGCTGCGCACCCGCTCGGAGATGATCTCCCAGCTGGTGTTCGCGATGGGTGGGCGGGCCGCCGAGGAGTTGGTGTTTCGTGAGCCCACCACCGGCGCGGTGTCCGATATCGAACAGGCCACCAAGATCGCGCGCTCGATGGTCACCGAGTTCGGGATGAGCTCCAAGCTCGGCGCGGTCAAGTACGGCACCGAACACGGCGACCCGTTCCTCGGCCGGACCATGGGCACCCAGCCCGACTACTCCCACGAGGTCGCCCGCGAAATCGACGAAGAGGTCCGCAAGCTCATCGAAGCCGCGCACACCGAGGCCTGGGAGATCCTCACCGAATACCGGGATGTGCTGGACACGTTGGCCGGGGAGCTGCTGGAAAAGGAAACCCTGCACCGACCCGAGCTGGAGGCGATCTTCGCCGACGTCGAAAAGCGGCCCCGACTCACCATGTTCGACGACTTCGGTGGCCGCATCCCGTCGGACAAGCCGCCGATCAAGACGCCCGGCGAGCTGGCGATCGAGCGCGGCGAGCCCTGGCCCCAGCCGGTCGCCGAGCCGGCGTTCAAGGCGGCCATCGCGCGGGCAACCCAGGCCGCCGAGGACGAGGCCAGCCGAACCAGCCACGGCGCCAACGGTTCTCACGCCGGCAGCCGTGCGCCCACCCAACCCGACTACGGCGCCCCGGCCGACTGGCACGCGCCCGGATGGCCCCCACAGCCGTCCAATCGGCCCAGCTATTCGGGGCAGGCCTACGTGCCCTATCCACCGCCTGACCAACCGGACAACGACGACTCCTCCGGTCAGCGTGAGGATGTGAGTCGGTCCAATCCGCCGGCCCACGGCTGAGGAACGGAGGCTTCGATGTCGCAGCTGGATTCCCGCATCGAGCACGCGCGGGTGCGTGTATTCGACCAGCGGCGCGCCGAGGCCGCGGTCCGCGAGTTGCTGTACGCGGTCGGCGAAGATCCCGATCGGGATGGGCTACGGGAGACCCCGGCGCGCGTGGCGCGCGCCTACCGCGAGATTTTCGCCGGCCTCTACACCGACCCCGACACGGTGCTGAACACCATGTTCGACGAAGAACACGACGAGCTGGTGTTGGTCAAGGCGATCCCGCTGTATTCCACCTGCGAACATCACCTGGTGTCGTTTCACGGTGTGGCCCATGTCGGCTACATCCCCAACCACGACGGCAGGGTGACCGGCTTGTCGAAGATCGCCCGACTGGTCGACCTGTACGCCAAGCGACCACAAGTGCAGGAGCGGCTGACCAGCCAGATCGCCGATGCCCTGGTGAAAAAGCTCGATCCGCGCGGGGTGATCGTCGTCATCGAGGCCGAGCACCTGTGCATGGCGATGCGCGGGGTTCGCAAGCCCGGAGCGATCACCACCACGTCGGCGGTGCGTGGCCAGTTCAAAACCAGTGCCGCTTCTCGAGCCGAAGCGCTCGACCTCATCCTGCGGAAGTGAGTCCGGCTCCCATGCGGGTAATGGGGGTTGTGAACGTCACCGAAGACTCGTTCTCGGACGGTGGGCGCTACCTCGACGCCGGCGACGCCGTCGAGCATGGCCTGGCGTTGGCCGCCGACGGCGCGGACATCATCGACGTCGGTGGGGAGTCGACGCGGCCCGGAGCCGTGCGGGTGGACCCGCGAATCGAATCCGCTCGTGTCATACCTGTGGTCAAAGAGCTTGCGGCACAGGGCATAACTGTCAGCATCGATACCATGCACGCTGACGTCGCACGGGGGGCGCTGGAGAACGGAGCGCGGATCGTCAACGACGTGTCCGGTGGGCGCTGCGACCCGGCGATGGCGCCGCTGGTGGCCGAGGCGGGGGTGCGCTGGGTGTTGATGCACTGGCGCCCGGTGTCCGCTGGCAGGCCGCACCAGGTTCCGGACTACCGCGACGTGGTGGCCGAGGTGCGCGCCGACCTGCTGGCCAGCGTCGCCGACGCGGTGGCCGCCGGCGTTGACCCGGCCAACCTCGTGATCGATCCCGGGCTTGGCTTCGCGAAGACGGGACAACACAATTGGGCACTGCTGCACGCGTTGCCGGAGTTGGTTGCCACCGGGTTCCCGGTGCTGCTGGGCGCCTCACGCAAACGCTTCCTCGGCGCGTTGCTGGCCGGGCCCGACGGCGTGCTGCGACCACCCGGCGGGCGGGAAACCGCGACGGCCGTGATCACCGCGATGGCGGCCCTGCACGGGGCCTGGGGGGTGCGCGTGCACGATGTGCGGGCCTCGGTCGACGCCCTCAAGGTCGTCGACGCGTGGCAGCGGACGGAAAGGACGGGACCCGATGGCTGACCGGATCGAGTTGCGCGGCTTGACCGTTCACGGCTACCACGGGGTCTACGACCACGAGCGGGTGGGCGGGCAGCGCTTCGTCGTCGATATCACCCTGTGGATCGACCTGGCCGATGCCGCCGCAAGCGACGATCTGGCCGACACGTTTGACTACGTCCGTCTGGCCGCGCGGGCGGCCGAGATCGTCGCCGGGCCACCGCGGAACCTAATCGAAACTGTGGGCGCCGAGATCGCCGACCACGTGATGGCCGACGAGCGGGTGCATGCCGTCGAGGTGGTGGTCCACAAGCCGCAGGCGCCCATCCGGCAGACGTTCACCGACGTGGCGGTGGTGACCCGGCGGTCGCGGCGCGGCGGGCGGGGCTCGGTGATGCCCGCGGGCGAGGTGTGATGACCCGCGCCGGCGACGATGCGGTGGGAGCACCACCCGCTTGCGGGGGACGAACCGATGAGGTGGGGGCACGCCCCCACAAGTGGGAGGTACCCCCATCCGCTTGCGGGGGAGAGCGGCGCTGATGACGAGCGTCGTGCTGTCGATCGGCTCCAACCTCGGTGACCGCCTGGCATCGCTGCGGTCGGTGGTCGTCGGACTCGGCGGCACGGTCCGCGCGGTCTCCCCGGTCTACGAGACCGATCCCTGGGGCGGGGTGCGCCAGGGACCGTTTCTGAACGCTGTGCTGATTGCCGACGACCCGGCCCGTGACGCTGCGGCCTGGCTGCGCCGCGCCCAGGCACTGGAACGGGCGGCGGGTCGGGTGCGCGACCGCCGTTGGGGCCCGCGCACCCTCGACGTGGACCTGATCACCTGCCACCGGACCGGTCCGGGCGGCCCGGCGGAAGTTATCTGCCGCAGCAGCTCGCTGACGCTGCCGCACCCGCGGGCCCACCGGCGGGCCTTCGTGCTGGTGCCGTGGCTCGACGTCGACCCGGGGGCCGAGCTCACGGTGGCCGACCGGGTGTGGCCCGTCGCCAAGCTGCTGGCCGAGTTGGAACCTGCCGACCGGGACTGCGTGCGCAGGTTCCCGCGGACCCTGGATCCGGAACCGGGCTGATGGGACCCACCCGCAAACGTGACCTGACGGCCGCGGTGATCGCCGCCGCGGTGGTGGGCTACCTGCTGGTTGGCGGGCTGTATCGGTGGTTTCCGCCGATCACCGTGTGGACCGGACTGTCGCTGCTGGCGGTCGCGATCGCCGAGGCGCTGTGGGCGCGTTACGTCCGGGCAAAGATCAACGACGGCGAGATCGGAGACGGGCCCGGCTGGCTGCACCCGCTGGCCGTGGCGCGCAGCGTCATGGTCGCCAAGGCGTCGGCCTGGGTGGGTGCGCTGGTGTTGGGTTGGTGGCTCGGCGTGTTGGTGTACTTCCTGCCGCGGCTGTCCTGGCAGCGGGCCGTGGCCGAGGACGTCACCGGCGCGGTGGTGGCTGCGGTCAGCGCGCTGGCGTTGGTGGTCGCCGCGCTGTGGCTGCAGCACTGCTGTAAGTCGCCGCAGGATCCCACCGAGCGCGGCGAGGGCGTGGAGACCTAAAGGGAATCGATCGGCGCGCCGTTGCGAGCTCTAACCCGCTCTAACCGGGGCCGTCGCGTCGCGCGCCAACGTTAGCTGGCCATCAACCGGCCGCACCCAACTTGGCCGGCGAATCGCCGGACCGGCGCGACACGCTGAGTGACCTCGGCCAGGTACAGTCAGCCCATGACCGTTCTGTCCCGCGGCGCCCGGGTCCGGCGCGGCGGCCGCAGGCCGGGTTGGGTGCTCCTGACGACGTTGCTGGTCCTGGCAATCGGGGCGAGTTGCGGATTGGTTTTCACCAGTCGTGTGGAGCTTCTTAGGCTGGCCGTGATCCTGGCGCTGTGGGCCGCGGTCGCCGGTGCGTTCGTGTCGATGCTTTACCGTCGCCAAGCCGAGGTGGAACAGGCCCGGGCGCGGGATCTGAAGCTGGTGTACGACCTTCAGTTGGATCGGGAAATCTCCGCCCGCCGGGAGTACGAGCTGACCGTGGAGTCGCAGCTGCGTCGCGAGCTGGCCTCGGAGCTGCGCGCGGCGGCCGCCGACGAGGTGGCCGCGCTGCGGGCCGAGCTGGCCGCACTGCGAACCAGCCTCGAGATCCTGTTCGACACCGATCTGCAGCACCGTCCAGCATTGGAGCCGTGGGAGAAAGAACGTGATGCCGCACGGGTTCTGGCGGATCGAGCCCACGATGTGGCCCATTCCGACGCCCTGGGCAGGCCCCGAAGCAGGGAAACCCCACCCGCCGACTGGGTGTCCAGTGATCGGGTTACCGTTGTCCCCCGGCGAGCGGCCAGTCGCGCCGATGACACGTCGATCATCGATGTGCCCGAGGTGGGGGTGCCACCCGGCGGCGGGGGACCGCTGGCGTCGCCCCGGCAACCCACTCCCGCGGGGGAGCAGCGCCGGTCGAGCTACGACGCCTCGCCGCCATCCGAGCCGGCGCGTGTCCCTCGTCATCGGCCGCCCGAGCCCGAGCGGTCGGGCTGGCCGCCGGAGGCCGCCGACGGAAAGTGGTTGCCTCCGGGGACACCGGGCAGCCACTGGGCATCCGATGATGTGGCTTCCGAGCCGACGGCCCAGCCGTCGAGCCGGCGGCGGCGCGCCCGGCATGCCAGCCCGGAGGATCGGGACGACGGCCCGCTCGGCCCTGTCGAGCCGCACTACGGCGGCCGCCGGTCGCGCTCCCGCCACTCCGCGGAGTACCTCGACCACGGCGTGGCCGGCCTGCGCGACAGTCTCGGCGGCTCTGCGGGCGGCGCACCGGGTGAGCACTCGCCGCCGCCCCGGTTGGCCCCACCGCCGCCGCCCGAGCCGGCGCCTCGGCATCGCAGCGCCGAGGAAGGCTCGCACGGATTGGACCGACAAGGCGGTGGTCAAACGGTTGCCGACCTGATGGCGCGACTGCAGGTGGAGCCGACCGGAGGCGGCCGGCGCCGGCGCCGCGGCGGCTGAGCTGGGCCGGATCGCACAAATCGACTACAGTCTTGGTGACCGTCCGGTACCCGATGGGACTGGAACGAACGAGGGAAATCTGTGAGGCCGTCTGCGATGGTGCGGTTCGACGGTTTGCGTCCGGCCAGGCTCAAGGTGGGGATCATCTCCGCCGGCCGGGTGGGCACCGCGTTGGGTGTTGCGCTGGAGCGCGCCGACCACGTCGTGGTGGCGTGTAGCGCCATCTCCGATGCGTCCCGACGGCGGGCCCGGCGCCGGCTGCCCGACACCCCGGTGCTGCCGCCGCCGGACGTCGTCGCCGCCGCCGAGCTGCTGCTGCTGGCCGTCACCGACGGCGAACTCGCCGGCCTGGTGTCGGGCCTGGCCGCCACCGCGGCGGTGCCGCCCGGCACGATCGTGGCGCACACGTCGGGCGTCAACGGGATCGGGATTCTCGCGCCGCTCACCCAACTAGGCTGCATTCCGCTGGCCATTCATCCGGCGATGACGTTCACCGGCTCCGACGACGACATCGGCCGGCTGGCGGACACCTGCTTCGGGATCACCGCGGCCGACGACGTCGGGCATGCCATCGCCCAGTCGTTGGTGCTGGAGATGGGCGGCGAGCCGTTCGCGGTGCGCGAGGAGGCCCGCCTCCTCTACCACGCGGCGCTGGCGCACGGCAGCAACCACCTGGTGACGGTGCTGGCCGATGCCGTCGAGGCGTTGCGCGCCGCCCTGCGCGGGCAAGAACTGCTCGGCCAACAGCACGTCGACGACCAGCCGGGCGGGATCGTCGAGCGGATCGTGGGGCCGCTGGCCCGGGCGGCGCTGGAGAACACGCTGCGGCGCGGTCAGGCGGCGCTCACCGGGCCGGTTGCCCGCGGCGACGCGGCCGCGGTCGCCGGGCATCTGGCCGCGCTGACGGCGGTGGACCCGCAACTTGGGCAGGCCTATCGGGTGAACGCGTTGCGCACCGCGCAGCGCGCGCACGCTCCCGATGACGTCGTCGAGGTGTTGACGTCATGAGCGCCCGCGCACCGGTGTTCCATCCAGGCGAGCTCAACGTGTATGCGGCGCCCGGTGACGTGACCGACGTCTGCCGGGCGTTGCGTCACACCGGCCGTCGGGTGATGTTGGTGCCCACCATGGGCGCGCTGCACGACGGGCACCTGGCGCTGGTGGGCGCCGCCAAACGGGTGCCCGGCTCGGTGGTCGTGGTGTCGATCTTCGTCAACCCGCTGCAATTCGGCGCAGGGGAGGATCTCGACGCCTACCCCCGCACGCTGGACGACGACCTGGCGCGACTGCGCGGCGAAGGTGTCGAGATCGTGTTCACCCCGACCGCGGCGGCGATGTATCCCAACGGCCTGCGCACCACCGTGCAGCCCGGCCCGTTGGCGGCCGAGCTCGAAGGCGGCCCGCGGCCCACCCATTTCGCCGGGGTGCTGACCGTCGTGCTGAAGCTGTTGCAGATCGTGCGGCCGGACGCGGCGTTCTTCGGCGAAAAGGACTACCAGCAGCTGGTGCTGATCCGGCAGATGGTGGCCGACCTGAACGTCGACGTCGCGGTGGTTGGGGTGCCGACCGTGCGGGAAGCCGACGGGCTGGCGATGTCCTCGCGCAACCGCTACCTCGACCCGGCGCAGCGGGCAGCGGCCGCGGCGCTCTCGGCGTCGCTGACGGCCGCGGCGCGCGCCGCACCGGCCGGTGCGCGGGCCGCGCTGGACGCGGCTGCCGCGGTGCTCGACGCGGTGCCCGGCCTCGCCGTCGACTACTTACAACTGCGCGACGCCGACTTGGGGCCGTTGAACGGCGGCGGGTCTGGCCGGCTGCTGGTGGCCGCCCGGCTCGGTGCCACCCGGCTGCTGGACAACATCGCTATCGAGATCGGAACGTTCGCCGGCACCGACGGGCCGGACGAACACCGGGCTACCGTTGAATCACAGTGGAGGAATTGATGCTACGGACGATGCTGAAATCGAAGATCCACCGGGCCACCGTCACGCAGGCCGACCTGCACTACGTCGGCTCGGTCACCATCGACGCCGACCTGATGGACGCCGCGGACCTGCTCGAAGGCGAGCAGGTGACCATCGTCGACATCGACAACGGAGCCCGGCTGGTCACCTACGCCATCACCGGGGAACGCGGCAGCGGCGTGATCGGGATCAATGGCGCCGCGGCCCATCTCGTTCACCCCGGAGACCTGGTGATCCTGCTCGCGTACGCCACCATGGAGGACACCGAGGCCCGCCGCTACCGGCCGCGCATCGTGTTCGTCGACGCCGACAACAAGCAGATCGACCTAGGCCACGATCCGGCGTTCGTACCGGCCGACGCGGGCTCGCTGTGCCCCGCACGCGGGTGGTACCCCCACGACCCCCGGATCGGTGTGCGATAGCCGTGCTGCTGGCGATCGACGTCCGCAACACCCACACCGTCGTCGGCCTGCTGTCGGGCGCCCAGGACCACGCAAAGGTCGTCCAACAGTGGCGGATACGCACCGAATCCGAGGTCACCGCCGACGAGCTGGCGCTCACCATCGACGGCCTGATCGGCGAGGATTCCGAGCGGCTCACCGGCACGGCCGCGCTGTCCACGGTCCCGTCGGTGCTGCACGAGGTGCGGATCATGCTCGACCAGTACTGGCCGTCGGTGCCGCACGTGCTGATCGAACCGGGCGTGCGCACCGGCATACCGCTGCTGGTCGACAACCCCAAGGAGGTGGGTGCCGACCGGATCGTGAACTGCCTGGCGGCGTTTCACAGGTTCCACAAGGCCGCCATCGTCGTCGACTTCGGATCGTCGATCTGTGTCGACGTGGTGTCGGCCAAGGGCGAGTTTCTCGGCGGCGCCATCGCGCCCGGCGTGCAGGTGTCATCCGATGCCGCGGCGGCGCGTTCGGCCGCGCTGCGCCGCGTGGAATTGGCTCGCCCCCGTTCGGTGGTCGGCAAGAACACCGTCGAATGCATGCAGTCCGGCGCGGTGTTCGGCTTTGCCGGGCTGGTCGACGGGCTGGTCGGGCGGATCCGCGAGGACGTCGGCGGTTTCTCCGACCACGATGACGTCGCGATCGTGGCGACCGGGCACACCGCGCCGCTGCTGCTGCCCGAGCTACGCACCGTCGCGCACTACGACCAGCATCTGACCCTGCATGGCCTGCGGCTCGTCTTCGAACGTAACCGGGACGCCCGCCGATTGAAGACGGCGCGCTGAATTCGTCTGCCTGCGGCGTCGAACGTGAGTCCAGGGCGGCCGGCCTCGGCGTGTCGTCGCCCTCGATGCACGCTCGACCGCTTGATGCCCGCGGGGCCCACCGCGGGCGGTGCCCGGGTTGACTTAAGCTGGCACGTCGTGAGCTCTGCCGACCCGTCGGAGGACGCAGCCGACCTCCCCGAGCAGTTCCGGATTCGTCGGGACAAGCGCGCTCGCCTGTTGGCGCGGGGACACCAGGCCTACCCGGTCGCGGTGGAGCGCACGCACACCCTGGCCGAGATCCGCGCGGCCTACGCCGACCTGCCGCTCGACTCGGCGACCGATGACGTGGTCGGGGTCGCCGGCCGGGTGGTGTTCGCGCGCAACACCGGCAAACTGTGCTTTGCGACCTTGCAGGACGGCGACGGCACCCAGCTGCAGGCGATGATCAGCCTCGACAAGGTGGGGCGGGATGCCCTGGACGCGTGGAAGGCCGATGTCGACCTGGGTGACATCGTCTATGTGCACGGCACCGTGATCAGTTCCCGGCGGGGAGAGTTGTCCGTTCTCGCCGACTCCTGGCGGATGGCGGCCAAGTCGTTGCGGCCGCTGCCGGTCGCGCACAAGGAGATGAGCGAAGAAGCGCGCGTTCGGCGTCGGTATGTCGACCTGGTCGTGCGCCCGCAGGCGCGCTCTGTGGCCCGTCTGCGGATCGCCGTTGTCCGCGCACTGCGGAGTGCGTTGGAACGCCGCGGGTTCCTGGAAGTCGAAACGCCCATGTTGCAGACGCTGGCCGGCGGCGCCGCGGCCAGGCCGTTCACGACGCATTCCAATGCGCTGGACATCGATCTTTACCTGCGGATCGCGCCGGAACTGTTCCTCAAGCGCTGCGTGGTCGGTGGTTTCGACAGGGTCTACGAACTTAATCGGGTGTTCCGAAACGAAGGAGCCGATTCCACGCATTCCCCGGAATTCTCCATGCTGGAGACCTACCAGACCTACGGCACCTATGACGATTCGGCGGCGGTCACCCGGGAGCTTATTCAGGAGGTAGCCGACGAGGCGATTGGCACCAGACAACTGCCGATGCCCGACGGCAGTGTCTACGACATCGACGGAGAATGGGCGAGCATACAAATGTATCCGTCGCTGTCCGCGGCGCTTGGTGACGAGATCACGCCGCAGACGTCGGTCGATCGCTTACGTGACATCGCGCACCGGCTCGATGTTGAGATTCGTCACAGCCATGCCGTCGGGCACGGCAAACTCGTCGAGGAGCTCTGGGAGCACACCGTGGGCAAGAGCTTGACCGCGCCCACGTTTGTCAAGGATTTCCCGGTAGAGACAACTCCTTTGACCCGCCAGCACCGCAGCATCCCGGGAGTGACCGAAAAGTGGGACCTCTACCTGCACGGAGTGGAACTGGCCACCGGGTACTCGGAATTAACCGATCCCGTCGTGCAGCGGGAGAGATTCGCTGATCAGGCGCGTGCCGCGGCCGCCGGTGATGACGAGGCGATGCAACTGGACGAGGATTTTCTGGCCGCTCTCGAGTATGGGATGCCGCCATGCACCGGAACGGGAATGGGTATCGATCGGTTGTTGATGTCGTTGACCGGGCTGTCAATTAGGGAGACAGTTTTGTTCCCGATTGTTCGGCCACACTCCAACTGAACTGCACGTGTTGTGTCTGGATTGAATATTGCGCGTTCTTATGGCAGATTGGTGTGCGGGGAGTCTATCCAAACTGCTAACTGCACAGGAAGAAACGCGAGGGTAAGCCAATGGCGAAGAAAGTGACCGTCACCTTGGTCGATGATTTCGACGGTGCCGGCGCGGCTGATGAAACGGTCGAATTCGGGCTTGACGGAGTGACCTATGAGATCGACCTTTCGAGCAAGAATGCGGCAAAACTGCGCGGCGACCTGAAGCAATGGGTGGCAGCCGGGCGGCGCGTCGGCGGACGGCGACGCGGGCGTTCGGGCTCCGGCCGTGGCCGCGGGGCGATTGACCGCGAACAAAGCGCCGCTATTCGGGAATGGGCCCGCCGCAACGGGCACAACGTGTCGTCTCGTGGGCGTATCCCCGCCGACATCATCGACGCATTCCACGCCGCGACCTAGCGGTGGTTTGCCGGCGCCCAGGCCTGGAGCCTGGGCGCCGGTGCTGTGGCGCTTTCGCTCGCGGCGAACTGACCGCCGGTCAGCACGGGAAACGCTTTGGCGGTTTTCCGCGTTGATCAGTTGCGGCGCTGCACGGGACCGAAGGTTATGAACCCTGGCAGGCCGACCATTACAGTGGACGGCAGGTACGCGATCCCGTGCGCTGTACCGATTGAGGGAGAGCAGGTAACCGCCGATGTTCGAACGATTTACCGACCGTGCCCGCAGGGTGGTCGTCCTGGCTCAAGAAGAGGCCAGGATGCTCAACCACAACTACATCGGCACCGAGCACATCCTGTTGGGTCTGATCCACGAGGGCGAAGGTGTGGCGGCCAAGTCGCTGGAGTCGCTGGGGATCTCGCTGGAAGGCGTGCGCAGCCAGGTCGAGGAGATCATCGGCCAGGGCCAGCAGGCGCCGTCCGGGCACATCCCGTTTACCCCGCGCGCCAAGAAGGTCCTTGAGCTGAGCCTGCGCGAGGCGCTACAACTCGGCCACAACTACATCGGCACCGAGCACATTCTGCTGGGCCTGATCCGTGAGGGTGAGGGCGTGGCCGCCCAGGTGCTGGTCAAGCTGGGCGCCGAGCTAACCCGGGTGCGCCAGCAGGTGATCCAACTGCTGTCCGGCTACCAGGGCAAGGAGGCCGCCGAGGCCGGCACCGGTGGTCGCGGCGGCGAGTCCGGCAGCCCGTCCACGTCGTTGGTGCTCGATCAGTTCGGCCGCAACCTGACCGCTGCCGCGATCGAGGGCAAGCTGGACCCGGTCATCGGCCGCGAGAAGGAAATCGAGCGGGTGATGCAGGTGCTCTCCCGGCGCACCAAGAACAACCCGGTGCTGATCGGCGAGCCCGGCGTCGGCAAGACGGCCGTGGTGGAGGGGTTGGCGCAGGCCATCGTGCACGGCGAGGTGCCCGAGACGCTGAAGGACAAGCAGCTCTACACGTTGGACCTGGGATCGCTGGTCGCCGGTTCGCGCTACCGCGGTGACTTCGAGGAACGCCTGAAGAAGGTGCTCAAGGAGATCAACACCCGCGGCGACATCATCTTGTTCATCGACGAGCTGCACACCCTGGTGGGTGCCGGCGCCGCGGAGGGCGCGATCGACGCCGCGTCGATCCTGAAACCCAAGCTTGCCCGCGGTGAGCTGCAAACGATCGGTGCCACCACGCTCGACGAATACCGCAAGTACATCGAGAAGGACGCCGCGTTGGAGCGCCGCTTCCAGCCGGTGCAGGTCGGCGAGCCGACGGTGGAGCACACCATCGAGATCCTCAAGGGTCTGCGCGACCGCTACGAGGCCCACCACCGGGTGTCGATCAGCGACTCCGCCATTGTGGCCGCGGCCACCCTGGCCGACCGCTACATCAACGACCGGTTCCTGCCGGACAAGGCCATCGACCTGATCGACGAGGCGGGTGCGCGCATGCGGATCCGGCGGATGACCGCGCCGCCGGACCTGCGCGAGTACGACGAAAAGATCGCCGAGGCGCGCCGGGAGAAGGAATCGGCGATCGACGCCCAGGACTTCGAGAAGGCCGCCAGCCTGCGCGACCGCGAAAAGCAACTGGTGGCCCAGCGCGCGGAGCGCGAAAAGCAGTGGCGCTCAGGGGATCTCGACGTGGTCGCCGAGGTCGACGACGAGCAGATCGCCGAGGTGTTGGGCAACTGGACCGGCATCCCGGTGTTTAAGCTCACCGAGGCCGAGACCACCCGGCTGCTGCGGATGGAAGAGGAGCTGCACAAACGGATCATCGGGCAGGAGGACGCCGTCAAGGCGGTGTCCAAGGCGATCCGCCGCACCCGGGCCGGGCTGAAAGACCCCAAGCGCCCGTCGGGTTCGTTCATCTTCGCCGGCCCGTCCGGTGTCGGTAAGACCGAGCTGTCCAAGGCGCTGGCCAACTTCCTGTTCGGCGACGACGACGCGCTCATCCAGATCGATATGGGCGAGTTCCACGACCGGTTCACCGCGTCGCGGCTGTTCGGCGCCCCGCCCGGGTATGTCGGCTACGAGGAGGGTGGCCAGCTCACCGAGAAGGTGCGGCGCAAGCCGTTTTCGGTGGTGCTGTTCGACGAGATCGAGAAGGCGCACCAGGAGATCTACAACAGCCTGCTGCAGGTGCTCGAGGATGGCCGGCTCACCGACGGGCAGGGCCGCACGGTGGACTTCAAGAACACGGTGCTGATCTTCACGTCCAACCTGGGCACCTCCGACATCTCCAAGCCGGTCGGGCTGGGCTTCACCAAGGGCGGCGGCGCCAACGACTACGAGCGGATGAAGCAGAAGGTCAACGACGAGCTCAAGAAGCACTTCCGCCCGGAGTTCCTCAACCGCATCGACGACATCATCGTCTTCCACCAGCTGACCCGCGAGGAGATCATTCGCATGGTGGACCTGATGATCAGCCGGGTCGCCGGTCAGCTCAAGAGCAAGGACATGGCGCTGGAACTCACCGACCAGGCCAAGTCCCTGCTGGCCAAGCGTGGCTTCGATCCGGTGCTGGGTGCCCGGCCACTGCGGCGCACCATCCAACGCGAAATCGAGGACCAGCTCTCGGAGAAGATCCTCTTCGAGGAGGTCGGTCCGGGGCAGCTCGTCACCGTCGACGTGGACAACTGGGACGGCGAAGGCTCCGGCGAGGACGCGGTGTTCACCTTCACCGGGACCCGCAAGCCTCCAGCCGAGCCGGACCTGGCCAAGGCCGGGGCGGCGGGAGCCCACCGCGCCGCCGGGACGGACTAGCGGCCGCTCAGGCTTGCCGAGCGTCGACCAGGTCCTTGATGATCTCGAAGTCGGCGAGGTTGTGTGTAAGCAGCGGTACCCGCTCGACGATTGCGGTGGCTGCGATCGCCAGGTCGATCTGCCGACGCCGTGGTTTGCCGCCCCGTTGATGGACTCCAGCCGCAAGCCGGCCCCACACCCGCGCCACCTCAACGGTGATCGGCAGCGGGTCGAAGGCCGCCTCGATCGCGGCCAGGCGGCTTATCCGGCGGGCTCGCTCGTCGTCGTCGCTGGCGACGAGGACCCCGAAGTGCAGTTCGGTGATCGATGCGACGCTGATCGCCGCGTCGATGTCGCCCGGAGGCTCCGCGGCGATGAGCACGGAGGTGTCGAGCACCGCCCTCATCGACGGAACGGGTCGACCAACGCGGTGCCCAGCCGAGCGAGGTCGTCGTCGAGGCCCCGTGGTGGCGAACCATGCCAGATGCCGGCGAGCGCAGCACCGCTGACCCAGCGGCGGCGGTGCGCCGGGCGCAGTTCGGCCACCGGACGGCCGGCGACGGTCACGGTGAATGTCTCGCCCGCTTCAACGCGACGCAGCACGTCGCTCACCTGGTTGCGCAGCTGCTTCTGCGGAATGGTTTCCACCGCCCAATGGTAGCACTTCTGCTACTTGCGCCGTGGCCGCGATTTCGGCTGGAACCCATGTCGTTTGTGATGGTGGCGCAGGACTTGGTGGCGGCCGCGGCAACGGAGCTGGCCGGCATTGGTTCGACGATCGGCTCAGCCAACGCTGCTGCGGCGGCGACGACGACGGGTGTGGCCGCGGCGGCCGCTGATGAAGTGTCGGCGGCGGTCGCGGCGTTGTTCAGCGCGCACGCCCAGGAATACCAGGCGGCCAGCGCTCGGGCGGCGGCGTTTCATAACCAGTTTGTGCAGGCCTTGAACGCCGGTGTGAGTTCGTACGCCAGCGCCGAGGCCGCCAACGCCTCCGGGTTGCCGGACCTGCTGGGTTTGATCAATGCGCCCGCCCAATCGCTGTTGGGCCGCCCGCTGATCGGCAACGGCGCCAATGCGACCACGCCCGGCGGTAACGGCGCTGACGGCGGGATCCTGTGGGGCAACGGCGGTAACGGCGCGCCCGGCATCGCCGTCGGCCAGGCCGGCGGTCACGGCGGCAACGCCGGGCTGTTCGGTAACGGGGGCAATGGCGGTGCCGGGGGACCGGGCGTGAACGGCGGCAACGGCGGCAGCGCCTGGCTGTGGGGCAACGGCGGGTTCGGCGGGGCCGGGGGGCCGGCGTGGCCGGCGCCAATGGCGTCAACCCCGGGACCAGCCCCGCGCTCGCCGGCCTCCCTGGCGCGGTTCCCCCAGGCGGCAACCCCACTGGCGGCAACGGCTTTAATTCCACGGTTCCTCAGGTAGGACAGGCCGGTGGCCCCGGCGGAATCGGCGCTGACAACCCCATCGCGAACGGCATTGCTGGTAGCGGAGGCAATGGCGGTAACGGCGGCTCCGGCGCGCCCGGCGGCAACGGCACCGCCGGCGGCAACGGTGGCATCGGCGGTCGCGGCGGGCTGCTGGTGGGCGACGGCGGAGACGGCGGTCTCGGCGGTGCGGGCGGGTCTGGTGGCGCCGGCGCACCCGGCGGGCCGGGCGGAGCCGGTGGCACCGGCGGCGCCCCTGGCGCGGGCGGAGTAGGGTTTACCGCCCCCGGAAGCACGGGGTTGCCCGGTACTCCGGGTAGCCCCGGGGCCAACGGCACCCCCGGCACGAACGGCAACTCCGGCTGACACCGCCCCGGATTAGGCGGATCCAATCGCGACCTCGTCCTGCCGGTCACGCGGCGTCCCAGCCGTCACATCTGCACCGGCGGCCGGTCATGACATGCTGCCGAAAAGCGATGTCACATGCGATACCGCCGCGCCGCTAATCGAAGTCGAAGGGGGTGCCCAGCCGGCGTGCGCACGCGATCATTCGGCCCGGTGGGCCTGGCGGTTCATGGCCGGTGGTGCTATCGCATGCGCCGTGTGCGTCCAGTGGGAGTCAGTGATTGATCAAGTGATCGCCCGCGTGTTCGCCGAGCCCGTGATAGGCCGCGCGATCGCCTTTGAGGACGGCCACATCGGGGTTTTGCATGCCCTGGGCGTGCACGAGCACGGCGCCGACCTGTTCACCCTTGCCGTGCAGGCGAATGCCGGGTTGGGTTTTGGTGTGCTGATCTTCGGCATCGCGATGGGTGCGCTGTTGCCGTCCTGTTCTGCGTCACTTATGGCGGTGCGGAACGCATTGGACCACAAGCGCTTTCAATGAGTCTTGCAGCCGTAGCCTTCGCAGCGGTGTATCTGGTGCCGTTCGGGAAATGTCCGGCCAATCCGCGGGCCATCGGCCAGGCGGACACGATCGAGTCGCGAACCCTGGGCTACCTGGTGTCGGTGGTGGCGGCGATTGCCGCGCTATGGCCGGCCAGCAGGCTGGTATCCCGGCTGGGCAGTTGGACTGCTGGGCTGTCGGCGGCCGGTGCCTTTCGCCAACTTTGCGGCCCCGTTCTGACCGGCTGCTCCAGGCGTCGCACCTTGCTCATCTGCCCCACGTGTACCCGGTACTGCCGACATGCAAAGTGCCCGCCTACGAGCGACAGCCACCGATGTCGCTCGTAGGCAGGCACATCGCATATCCCTACCGTGCCGGAACGAGTGAGGCGGGTGAGACAAGTGGGAACGTGCACCTTGCGCACCGGATAGCCGGGAGCCGCGCACGCGGGGTCACCCGGGTTCCAACCCTCGACGAACTCAAAGAGCGAGACCGCTCAGCCGCACCGCATTGCATTACCGCCGACGGTGCTGGACGCTGCGGCTGCGCTGATCTATCGCGGCGCAATCAGCGCAAAGACCTGCCTGGCCACCTGCAGCATCCAACCCGTCACCGTCGGCCCGTGATCACGCGGCCAGTTCAGCTGAAAGCTCACCACCCATGGTTGGCCGGTCTTGTCGACGGCGTACCAGCTGAACGTCAGGTCCCCCGGCAGACCGCCGGCCTTGGCGCCGATGTATGGCCATTCGTCGCGGTCCAGCTGGATACCCGCCACCGCGGACAGGATCTGTTTGACGGGTCCGGCCCGGCCGACGGCATCGGCCTGCAACACCGCGTGGACGCGGCAGATGTCCTCGGCGCTGCCATACCACTCCGCTCCGTAACTGGAGGCCGGCGTGTGGGCGCGGCTTGGATCAGGCTGGTAAGGAGTGGAATTCGCCTGCTGTAGCAACCGGGCCCGGTCTTCCTGCGACGCGTGCCGCCATTGGTCACGCAGATCCGGAACGCCCCAGCCAACGGAAAACAGCTCGTACATCGTCGGAAACGGTGTCATGCTGGCCGGATCGTGATGGCCGGCGCTGACCAGCGCCTGTTCGATCGCGTGTGTGCCCAACCTGTCGATCAGCAAGTCGGTGGCCATGTTGTCACTGGTGGCGATCATCTTCTCGGCGGCCGTGCGAACCGAAACACGTGCCCCCACAGGCAGTTCCAGGCCGGAAGAGCCCACGGCCTTGCTTTTGGCGGTGACGGTCAGCAGTTCGTCCCAGGACACCGTGTCGTCCTTGACCGCACCGGCCAGCGCATGCAGCACGTACAACTTGAAAATCGATGCCAGCGGCAGGGATTCGCCGGTGTTGGTGCCCGCCACCGGGTCGCAGTGACCATGGTCCACCTTGGCGACCTGATACGAGTAGCGGGCGCCGGTCTTGCTCAGCACGGCGTCTACGTCGCGCCACGACGTGATCGACGGCGCCTGAGTTTCCAGGTCGAACCGGTCAACCCAGCCGTCGTCGTCGGTGTGAATCCGGATGTCTTGTCGCGCGCCGAAGGACGAAACCAGGTGCAGCGTGGCCACACTGGCGCCAATATCCACACCGTCGAGCGTGAATGGCCGATCCCACCACAATGCCCCCATGGTCGTCGTCACCGAGTCGACCTTCTCCGGCGTGGCCAGTGTGCGCACTCCGACCGCGCCGATCGGCCAGTCCGAGTTGAGCATGTCCATGGTCTGCTGGGCCCGCAAACCCGGCGGCGTTCTGGTGTCGATCCGGTGCCCCGGATTTTCCGCGTTCGCCGACGACGTCGGGGAGGACGCGCAACCCGGTGCCAGGGTGACTATCAATGCGGCCGCGGCACCGAGCGCCAGCCCACGGCGTGCGCGCACGCGCCGGTTACCCAGACTCGGCGGTCCCGGCAACGTCGAGCACGACCTCGAATTCCAGCAGCGAAGCTCCGGTGGCCACGGGGTTGGCCTGGTGTCCGGCATGGGCTGCGATGGCGGGCCCGCTCGCCCAGGCCTGGAATGCTTCGTCGGACTCCCAGTGTGTCACCACGAAATAGCGGTCCTCACCCTTGACGGGACGCAGCAGCTGAAAGCCGAGAAAACCGGGAGAGTTTTCGACCGCGTGCGCCCGGTGGGCGAACCGCTTCTCCAGTTCGGGGCCGGCGCCGGGTGGCACCTCTATCGCGTTGATCTTCACCACTGGCATGTCGCTAGGCTACCGTGCGCGCCATGCCCACCGATCTGCTGACCCGTCGGGGCGGACAGGGCCAACCGTTGGTTCTGGTACACGGGCTGATGGGCCGGGGCACCACCTGGGGCCGTCAGCTGCCGTGGCTGACCCGGTTGGGCACCGTGTACACCTACGACGCGCCCTGGCACCGGGGCCGTGACGTCGAGGATCCCTACCCGATCAGCACCGAACGCTTCGTGGCCGACCTGGGTGACGCGGTTTCCGGGCTGCGGGCTCCGGCCAGGCTGGTCGGACATTCGATGGGGGCGTTGCACTCGTGGTGTCTGGCCGCGGAGCGGCCGGAGCTGGTTTCGGCGCTGGTGGTCGAGGACATGGCGCCGGATTTCGTTGGCCGGACCACCGGTCCGTGGGAGCCGTGGTTGCATGCGCTTCCGGTCGAATTCGATTCTGCCGACCAAGTATTCGCCGAGTTCGGGCCGACGGCGGGCCGCTACTTCCTGGACGCCTTCGACCGCACGGCCACCGGCTGGCGGTTGCATGGCCAGACCGCACGGTGGATCGAGATCGCCGCCGAGTGGGGCACCCGTGACTACTGGGCGCAGTGGCGGGCCGTACGGTCGCCGGCGCTGCTCATCGAGGCCGGCGATGGGGTAACTCCCCCGGGCCAGATGCGCGCGATGGCTGAAAGAGATTATCCGACAGCGTATTTGCGTGTGCCCGATGCCGGTCATCTGGCTCATGACGAAGCTCCGCAGGTTTACCGGCGGGCGGTGGAGTCGTTCCTGGCGGGGCTTACCCCGTGAGCCCACGCGGCGCGGGCAATGTGGCGAAAAGCCTGGCCATAACGGGTTTTGTCGGCCCGTGATCGCGCTACGATCGGGCCGTCAGGCCGCGCCGCGGAAAGGGGTGTCAGATGTCGTTTGTGATCGTGGCGCCGGAAGCGCTGATGTCGGTGGCTTCAGAGGTGGCCGGTATCGGTTCGGCGCTCAATGCCGCCAACGCCGCCGCGGCCGCCCGGACCACGGGTGTGCTAGCGGCCGCCGCGGACGAGGTGTCGGCGGCGATGGCGGCGCTGTTCGGCGCGCACGCCCAGGAGTACCAGAGGCTCAGCGCCCAGGCGGCGGGGTTTCATGCCCAGTTCGTGCAGGCGTTAAACGCGGGAGTGAACTCCTATGCCAGCGCCGAGGCCGCCAACGCGTCGCCGCTGCAAGCCGTGGAGCAGCAGGTGCTCGGCTTGATCAACGGGCCCGCGCAGACGCTACTGGGGCGCCCGTTGATCGGCAACGGTGCCGACGGGGCGCCGGGAACCGGGCAGCCGGGCGGGCCCGGCGGGCTGCTGTGGGGTAATGGCGGCAACGGCGGGTCGGGTGTGGCCGGTGTGGGCGGGCCCGGTGGTAGCGGCGGCGCCGCCGGGCTGTTCGGGCACGGCGGCAATGGCGGGGCCGGCGGGAGCAACGCCGCCGGCGCCGGCGGTGTGGGCGGAGCCGGTGGGGCGGGCTGGCTGGTCGGCAACGGCGGTGCCGGCGGGTTCGGCGGGGTGGGAACGACCGTCAGTGGCAACGGAGGAGCCGGCGGCGCCGCCGGCGCGTTCGGCAATGGCGGTGTGGGCGGGGCGGGCGGGGCCGCGGTCATCGGCGGTTGCCCGGCAATGGGGGTGCCGGCGGCAACGCGGGGCTGATCGGCGCCGGCGGCGACGGCGGCGTCGGCGGGGTGGGTGCCCCCGGAACCAACGGGATGAACCCGCCGCCGAACCAGACCAGCCAGGCGGCAAACGGAAGCCCCGGCGCCAACAACGGCGCCGGTAGCGGCGGCGCAGGGCTGCCCGGCAACCCGGGTGCCGTACCAGGGCGGGCTGGCGGCGCTGGCGGTTTAGGCGGCAGCGGCAGCGATACGAGTGAAGGCCCTGTGACGGGGGGCAACGGAGGCAATGGCGGCGACGGCGGTCCCGGCGCGCCCGGCGGCAACGGCGCACCCGGCGGCATCGGTGTCAATACCGGTACTGGCTGGGCCTACGGGGGAAACGGGGGCAATGGCGGTGACGGTGGCGCCGGCGCCCGGGGCGGCGACGGGGGCAACGGGGGCAACGGCCTAGCGCTAAACGGTGGCAACGGGATCGGCGGCAACGGTGGCGCCGGGGGCCGGGGCGGCACCGGGGCTGCGGGCGGCAATGGTGGCATTGGCGGCGGCGCCACCGGCACGCTGACCTTTTTTGGTAGCGGAGGCGACGGCGGCCCCGGCGGGGCTGGCGCCAACACCGCCGGCACCGGGGGTGTCGGCGGTGTCGGGGGTGCGGGCGGTCAGGGCGGGCTGCTGTTCGGCGACGGCGGTAACGGGGGCGCCGGCGGTGCCGGCGGCATCGGCGGCACGGGTGCCTCGGGCGGCGCCGGAGGCAAGGGCGGCTCTGGCCTGGTCGGCGGTGACGGCGGCAACGGTGGTGCCGGCGGCGCCGGCGGCAACGGCGGCAAGGGCGGTGCCGGAGGTGCCGGCGGAGGTGCCGGAATGTTCAGCCAGCCAGGTGTCCACGGTGCGGGCGGTACCGGGGGCCAGGGAGGTGCCGGCGGCGCTGGCGGCGCGGGTGGCGCCGCGGGAGCTGGGACAGTCGTCGCGGGCAACCCCGGTGATCCCGGCGGTTTCGGCGCCGCCGGTGCGGACGGCCTACCCGGCTAAAACCCTTCGCCGGCCAACGCGAACCGGCCGCCGACCGTCCGGGTCACCAGCCCGTCGGCCAGCAGCGACTCCAGCGCCCGGTCACGTTGTGCGGTATCGGTCAGCCACGCCACGTCCAACTCGGCCCGGGTGACGGGAAACTCCGCGGCGCGCAACACATCCAGCAACCGTCCGCGGACTTGGCGGTCGGTTCCGGCGTAGCTCTGCACCCGGCGCGGCGGACCGTCCGACGGGGGATAACCGGCGTCCCGCCAGGCGCACCGGTCAACCGGGCACAACCCGCACCGCGGCGCCCGCGCGGTGCACACCGTCGCACCCAGCTCCATCAGCGCAACCGAAAACACCTGCGCCGCTTGGCTATTCGGCAGCAACGCCAAAACGTCGGCGTGGTCGCGAGCGGCCGACGGTGCACCGCCGTCGGCGCGGCCGTGCACGGCGCGGGCCATCACCCGGCGCACATTGGTGTCTACCACCGGCACCCGCTGGCCGAAGGCGAAGCATGCGACCGCCCGCGCGGTGTAGCCCCCGACGCCGGGCAACCTCAGCAGCGTGTCGACATCGTCGGGCACCGCATCGCCGTGGTCACGGGCGATCACGGCGGCGCATTCGTGCAAGCGCAGCGCCCGTCGCGGATAGCCCAGCTTTCCCCAGGCGCGCAGCACGTCGGCGGCGCTGGCCGCCGCGGTGGCCGACGGGGTGGGCCACCGCCGCACCCAGGCCGGCCAGATCGAAAGCACCCGGCTCACCGGGGTCTGCTGCAGCATGAATTCGCTGACCAGGATCTGCCATGGGCTGACACCGGGCGCGCGCCACGGCAGATCGCGGCGCGATCGTTCATACCAATCCAGAAGATTGGTGTCTGGTATGCGTACCGGGCCGGTCACCGGCGCCTCCGGCAGAATGCCTGACATGCCCACCACCAATCCGGTAGCCGCCTGGAAAGCACTCAAAGAGGGTAACGAGCGATTCGTCGCCGGTAAGCCCGAGCATCCCAGTCAAAGCGTCGACCATCGAGCCAGCCTGGCCGCCGGGCAGAAGCCGACGGCGGTGATCTTCGGCTGCGCCGACAGCCGGGTGGCCGCCGAGATCATCTTCGACCAAGGCCTGGGCGACATGTTCGTGGTCCGCACGGCCGGGCATGTGATCGACTCGGCGGTGCTGGGCTCCATCGAGTACGCGGTGACGGTGCTCAACGTGCCGCTGATCGTCGTGCTCGGCCATGATAGCTGTGGCGCCGTAAACGCCGCGTTGGCCGCGATCAACGACGGCAGCCTGCCGGGCGGTTACGTGCGGGACGTGGTGGAGCGGGTGGCGCCGTCCATCCTGCTGGGCCGGCGCGACGGCTTGCAGCGCGTCGACGAGTTCGAGGACCGACATGTCCACGAGACGATGGCGAACCTCATGTCGCGGTCGAGGGCGATCGCGGACCGGGTGGCGGTGGGCACCCTGGCGATCGTGGGCCTGTCCTACCAGCTGGCCGACGGGCGCGCGGTGCTGCTCGATCACATCGGCGACATCGGTGAGGAAGTCTGATGTCCGGCGCCCATCGGGCGCCACTAACACGGCGGCCGGCCGGTTAACCCGGCGACACGCCGAGGCGGGTCAAACAAGTCCGCGTGACCTGGGCCTACGGTGTGAATGTGCTGGATCTGGAACCGCGTGGCCCGCTACCTAGCGAGATCTACTGGCGGCGCAGGGGGCTAGCCCTGGGCATCGCGGTGGTCGTGATCGGTATCGCGGTCGCCACGATCATCGCCTTCGTTGGCGGCAACGCCGGGGCCAAACCCGCCAACGCCGAAAAGCCGAGCACCGCTCAGGGGCAATCACCGGCGCCGCAGCCGCCGCAGGCGCCGCAGCCGGCGGCGCAAAGCCAAGGAAACACCCCGGGGGCGCCGCCCCAGGGGCAAAACCCGGAGACGCCCACACCCACCGCCGCGGTGCAGCCGCCGCCGGTCCTCAAGGACGGCGACGACTGTCCCGATTCCACGCTGGCCGTCAAGGGTTTGACCAACGCGCCCCAGTACTACCTCGGTGACCAGCCGAAATTCACCATGGTCGTGACCAACATCGGGCTGGTGTCCTGCAAGCGCGACGTGGGTGCCGCCGTGCTCGCGGCCTACGTTTACTCGCTGGACAACAAGCGGTTGTGGTCCAACCTGGACTGCGCTCCGTCCAACGAGACGCTGGTCAAGACGTTTACCCCGGGCGAGCAGGTGACCACCGCGGTGACCTGGACCGGGATGGGATCGGCGCCGCATTGCCCGTTGCCGCGTCCGGCTATCGGGCCGGGAACCTACAACCTGGTCGTCCAGCTGGGCAATCTGAGATCGCTTCCGGTCCCGTTCATTCTGAATCCCCCGCCCCCGCCGCCCGGGCCGGTACCCGCCCCGGGCCCGGCGGTCGCGCCGCCGCCGGAGTCGCCCGCGGCCGGCGGATAGCTACTCCGAAGTTCCCCTTTTGGCCCGGATCAGCACCGAGCCTGTAGTTAGCGGTCTAGCCTCTCGCACTTTCCCACGCTAACTACAGCTTCGGCGAAACCGGCCAGCCATATGCCCGACGAGCCGACCGGCGCCTCAGTGATCGGCAATGGTCGACTCCGCCAGCTGCGATAGCCCCTCACGCACGTGGCGCGCCCACATGGCGCCGATACCGTCCACGGATTGCAGGTCGTGGGCGCTGGCCGCCAGCAGGCCCTGCAATGTTCCGAACGACCGGACCAGCAGGTCGACGTGGGCGAACTGCAGCCGGGGGATGCCGGCCATCGCACGGTAGCCACGCGGGCTCAGCGCCGAGTCCTGGGCCTCTGCCGTCGTCGGATAGCCGAACACCTTGGCCAGCGCGGTCAGCTCCAGCAGGTCGGTGTCCGACAGCGAGTCCAGCTCGTCCAGGGTGGCGGCGATTTGCGCTCCTGAGGGGGGTTCGGGGCTGGCGTGGTAATCACGCACGATCAATTCCCGTGCGGTGTCGTTGCCCCGCAGCAGCTCGTCGAGCTGCAGCCGCAGCTGACGCCCGTCGGTGCCGAGCTCGACGACGTCGTAGTCGATCACCAGCCCGATGCGGCGCACCAACTCGAGTCGTTGCATCACCGTCATCACGTCGCGCAGCGTCACGAAGTCCTCGATTTCGGCCCTGGACAGTTGCCGGGTGACCTCGTCGAGCCTGGTTTTGTACCGCTCCAGGGTGGCGATGGCCTGGTTTGCCCGCGACAGGATGGTCGCGGAGTCGGCCAGCACGTGTCGCTCCCCGCCAACGTAGACCGTCACGATGTTCATCGAGTGGCTCACCGAGATCACCGGGTAGCCGGTCTGGATCGCGGCCCGCTCGGCGGAGCGGTGCCGGGTCCCCGATTCGTCGGTGGGTATCGACGGATCCGGGACCAGTTGCACGTTGGCTCGCACGATGCGGCTGCCGTCGGTGGACAACACCACGGCGCCATCCATCTTGCACAGCTCGCGCAGCCGGGTCGGCGCATAGCGGACATCGAGGGCGAAGCCGCCGTCGCAGATGGCCTCGACGTTCTCGTCGTGGCCGAGCACGATCAGGGCGCCGGTGCGGCCGCGCAGGATCCGCTCCAGGCCGTCCCGCAGCCCGGTGCCGGGTGCCAGGCGGGCGATGGCCTCCCGCAGGGTCGGACGTGTCACAGCGTGCATTCTGCTATGTGCGGGACGGTCAGTGGGAAGCATCCAGCCGATGGGGTGGCGCGGGAGCGCCGCCGCGGTGATCGGCGATGTCGATCATGTGCTCCAGCGCGGCGACGATGGTGGGGGCGGGCAGCGCGCGCAGACCCGGCGGCGTGGCGTCGCAACCGGGCGGGATCAGCGCGATGGTGCACCCCTGCCGGGCCGCTTCGGCCAGCCGCCGCTGCATGCCGTTGACTTGCCGGAGGTCACCGGCCAGCCCCACCTCGCCGATCATTACCGCGGTGGTGGGCAGCGGCAGATTCGCATACGCGGACGCCAGCGCGATCGCGACGGCCAGATCCGATGACGGGTCGGTCAACCGCATGCCGCCCACGGTGGACAGGTAGATGTCGTTGACGGCGATGGTCAGCCGGGCGTGCTTTTCCAGCACGGCGGTGATCATGGCGGCCCGGGCATGGTCGATCCCGCTGACCGCCCGTCGTGGTGAGCCGCCCGGCGGCGCCGCCAGCAATGCCTGCACCTCACCGATCAGCGGCCGGCGGCCATCCAATGTCACGGTGATCGCGGTGCCGGCCACCGGTACCGGCCGCTGCTCCAAGAACAGCTGCGACGGGTCAGCGACGCCGTCAATCCCGTTGTCGTGCAGGAGGAAACACCCGACCTCGTCGGCCGCGCCGAACCTGTTCTTAACGCCGCGGACCATCCGCAGCATGCCGTTGCGGTCGCCTTCGAAGTGCAGCACCACGTCGACGAGGTGTTCCAGCGAGCGGGGTCCGGCAATCGCCCCGTCCTTGGTGACGTGGCCGACCAAGAGCAGCGCGATCCCATTGGCCTTGGCGGCGGCGGTCAGCGCGGCCGTCACCGCGCGCACCTGCGTCACCCCGCCGGCCACGCCGTCGGCCTCGCCGGTGGACATCGTCTGCACCGAGTCCACGATCACCAACGCTGGCCGCAGCATCTCGATGTGGCCCAGCACCGCCCGCAGATCGGATTCGGCGGCCAGGTAAAACTCTCCGGTGCCACAGCCGATCCGATCGGCGCGCAGCCGGATCTGCCCGGCGGATTCCTCGCCGGAGACATACAGCGCGCGTTGGCCCGACCGCGCCCAGCGGTGGGCGACCTCGAGCAGCAACGTCGATTTGCCCACCCCGGGATCGCCGGCCAGCAGCGTCACCGAACCGGGGACCACGCCGCCACCGAGCACCCGGTCCAGTTCGGCCATGCCGGTCGGGCGGTGCCGGCTGAGGTTGGGCTGCACGGAGCTGATCGGAACGGCCCGCGCCGCCGGTTGCCGAGCCGCGGCCGTGGCGCGACGGCCGCGGCCCCCGACCGCGCTGAGCACGGGCACCTCTTCGACGGTGCCCCAGCTATCGCACTCCAGGCAGCGTCCCACCCACTTCGCGGTCAGATGTCGACATTCCGAGCAACGGTACTGCACACGGGTGTTGGCCACGCCGCGACCGTATCGCGGGGGTGCGACAACCGACGGGCGGACCCGGTCGCGAGGCTTTAGTGCTTGGCCGGCGATGCTTCCCGCGGTTGGGCCAGCCCGGCCGAGATCGGCACCATGACGCTGCCCTGCCCGGCCTTGTCGAAGGTGAACGTGAAGTTGTACAGCAGGCCGTTGGTGATGGGCTTGGTCAGCAGGACGCTGGCCCGGGCCGCTTCGTTGGCCGGCAGCGGACCCGGCGCGACGACCTGGCCGTCCGGTGTGCCGACGAACAGCATCCCGCCCGCGGGCAGCCGAGCATCACCGGTCACCGTCACGGTGCCGATGTCGGTGCTGATGCCGGTCAATCGGTCGGTCACATCCGACGATTGGTTGACGGCGACCAGCACCAGGTCCACCGCCTTGCCGGGCCGCAGGAAATCACCGGTCTGGGTGGCCTGGATGCGGATGTCGCGCAGCGCCACGTTGTTGATCGTGAGCTTGTTGCCGTTGACGGCCGGTTCCTGATTGGCGGTCTGTGAGATTTGGCCGGTGCCGCAACCGGCGAGCACGGTGGCGGTGGCGGCGGCCAGTGCGCCGACCGCGGCGTGACTGGCCCGCGCGCGAAGGCGGGTCTTGAAGCGGTTCACTCAAAGCCTCCTGCTGGGCCTCGACACGGGAAATCGCGACGACACGATCACAGCGGGTTCAACCGTGCACAGTCAACTATGCACAGTAGTAGCAACGGCGAGTCGACGGTAGCGGCAGGACGCGTGCGATCCGGCCGAGCGGCGGCGGCGGCCCAGGGTGCCGTGGTCGCGGCCGACCCGATGCACGTCTTGGCCCGGATGTCAACCCCCAATGTTCCCCGGCTGTGCCCCTGACCTGCACCGTTGTTCGCATGCCGGGGAGGCCCCGTGTTAGCATGAAGCAACGAAAGGGGCTCGAATCAGATGATTTTCAAGGTCGGTGACACCGTTGTCTACCCACACCACGGTGCAGCGCTCGTCGAGGCGATCGAAACCCGGACCATCAAAGGGGAGCAAAAAGAGTATCTCGTCTTGAAAGTGGCGCAGGGCGACCTCACCGTTCGAGTGCCCGCCGAGAACGCCGAATACGTCGGAGTCCGCGATGTCGTCGGCCAGGAAGGCCTAGACAAGGTATTCCAGGTGCTGCGGGCGCCGCACACCGAGGAGCCGACCAACTGGTCGCGCCGCTACAAGGCCAACCTCGAGAAGCTCGCTTCCGGGGATGTGAACAAGGTCGCCGAGGTGGTGCGCGATCTGTGGCGTCGCGACCAGGAGCGCGGCCTGTCCGCCGGTGAGAAGCGCATGCTGGCCAAGGCTCGCCAGATTCTGGTCGGTGAGCTGGCGCTGGCCGAGAGCACCGACGACGCCAAGGCCGAGACCATCCTGGACGAGGTTCTGGCCGCCGCTTCCTGAACACCTCGGGGCGTGCGGTGCTCGGGGGAAGAAGCACGGTAGTCGCGATCGTCCCCGCCGCGGGGTCGGGGGAACGGTTGGCCGCCGGCGTGCCAAAGGCGTTCTATCAACTCGACGGGCAGACCCTGGTGGAACGGGCCGTCGGGGGTCTGCTCGCTTCCGGGGTCGTCGACAGTGTCGTGGTGGCAACACCACCAGACCGCACCGACGAGGCCAAGCTGATCCTCGGCGGCAAGGCGACGGTGGTGGCCGGCGGGGCCAACCGTACCGAGTCGGTGAGCTTGGCCCTGACGGGTCTTGCCGGGCCGGGCCAACCGGACTTCGTGCTGGTGCACGACGCCGCCCGGGCGCTGACCCCGCCGGAGTTGATCGTGCGCGTCGTCGACGCGCTGCGGGCTGGGAATGCCGCCGTGGTGCCCGCGCTGCCGCTGTCTGACACCATCAAGGCCGTGGATGCCAACGGGATGGTTCTGGGCACGCCGGAACGGGCGGGTCTGCGGGCGGTGCAGACCCCGCAAGGGTTCGCCACCGACCTGCTGGTGCGCGCCTATCAGCGCGCCGGCGCCGCCGATTTCACCGACGACGCGTCCGTGGTGGAGCACGTCGGCGGCCTGGTTCAGGTGGTCGACGGGGACCCGCTGGCGTTCAAGATCACCACTCGACTGGACTTGTTGCTGGCCAAAGCGGTTGTGCGCGCGTGAACGGCCTGCCCCGGGTCGGCTTGGGCATCGATGTGCACCCGATTGAGCCCGGACGGCCGTGTTGGCTGGTGGGGTTGTTGTTCCCGAGCGCCGACGGTTGCGCCGGACACTCCGACGGTGACGTCGCGGTGCACGCGCTGTGCGACGCGGTGTTGTCCGCCGCCGGGCTGGGCGATGTCGGCGACGTGTTCGGGGTCGACGATCCGCGTTGGCAGGGCGTCAGCGGTGCCAACATGCTGCGACACGTCGTCGGGCTGATCACCGAGCATGGTTACCGGGTGGGCAATGCCGCGGTGCAGGTGATCGGCAACCGACCCAAGATCGGGTGGCGCCGCTACGAGGCCCAGGCCGTGTTGTCGCGCCTGCTGAATGCGCCGGTGTCGGTGTCGGCCACCACCACCGACGGGCTTGGGCTGACCGGACGAGGCGAGGGCCTGGCCGCCGTCGCGACCGCACTGGTGGTTTCCATCCGGTAGTTCGCGGGGCGGACGTGACGGCTGCCGGTTACCGCAATTGGCCAGGTAAGCTGGCACGTCGTGACCGAGCAGGCCCGCTTGCGGCTCCATGACACGGCGACCGGCGCCGTGCGTGACTTCGTTCCGCTGCACCCAGGGCAGGTCTCGATTTACCTGTGTGGCGCCACGGTGCAGGGCCTGCCGCACATCGGCCACGTCCGCAGTGGGGTGGCCTTCGACATCCTGCGACGCTGGCTGCTCGCGCGCGGATACGACGTCGTGTTCATCCGCAACGTGACCGACATTGACGACAAGATCCTGAACAAGGCCGCCGCGGCGGGCCGGCCGTGGTGGGAGTGGGCGGCCACCTACGAGCGCGCGTTCACCGCGGCCTACGACGCGCTGGACGTGATGCCGCCGTCGGCCGAACCGCGCGCCACCGGACACATCACCCAGATGATCGAGCTGATCGAGCGCCTGATCGACAAGGGCCACGCGTATACCGGCGGCGGCGACGTCTACTTCGACGTTCTGAGCTACCCGGAGTACGGTCAGCTGTCCGGGCACAAGATCGACGACGTCCATCAGGGCGAGGGTGTGGCGCCCGGGAAACGCGACCAGCGCGACTTCACGTTGTGGAAGGGCGAAAAGCCGGGCGAGCCGTCCTGGCCGACGCCGTGGGGCCGCGGACGTCCGGGCTGGCACCTGGAATGCTCGGCGATGGCCCGCAACTATCTCGGACCAGAGTTCGACATCCATTGCGGCGGAATGGATTTGATCTTCCCGCACCACGAGAACGAGATCGCGCAGAGCCGCGCCGCCGGCGACGAGTTCGCCCGCTACTGGTTGCACAACGGCTGGGTGACGATGGGCGGGGAGAAGATGAGCAAGTCGCTGGGCAACGTGTTGTCGATACCGGCGATGTTGGCGCGGGTCCGGCCGGCCGAACTGCGGTACTACCTGGGCAGCGCGCACTACCGCTCGATGCTGGAATTCTCCGAGACCGCATTGCAGGACGCGGTCAAGGCCTATGTCGGGGTGGAGGAATTCCTGCACCGCGTGCGCACCCGGGTGGGTGCCGTCGTTCCGGGACAGTGGACCGCGCGCTTCGCCGCGGCGCTCGACGACGACCTTTCGGTTCCGATTGCGCTGGCCGAGATTCATCACGCGCGCGCCGAAGGCAACCGGGCCCTTGATGCCGGCGACCACGACGGCGCGATGTGCTGCGCCAGCGCGATCCGGGCCATGATGGGCATCCTGGGCTGCGACCCCCTCGACGAGCGTTGGGAATCCCGCGACGAAACCTCGGCGGCGCTGGCCGCGGTCGACGTGCTGGTACGGGCCGAGCTGGAAAACCGGGAACGGGCCCGCGCGCAACGCAATTGGGCGCTGGCCGACGAGATCAGGGACCGACTCAAGAAGGCCGGCATCGAGGTCACCGACACCGCCGACGGGCCGCAGTGGTCGCTGGGTGGTGACGGCAAGTGGCAACAAGCGCATGCCCGGTAATTCGCGGCGCCGGGGCGCGGTTCGCAAGTCCGCCACCAAGAAGGGTGCAAGCGTCGGCTCAGGCGGCCAGCGCCGCCGCGCGTTGGAGGGCCGCGGTCCCACACCGCCGGCGCATCTGCGGCCGCACCATCCGGCTGCGAAGCGGGCCGCTTCGCAGCCACGCCGGCGGGCACGGGGTCGGATTGACGAAACCGAGACCGTGTTGGGCCGCAACCCGGTGCTGGAATGTCTGCGCGCCGGCGTCCCGGCCACCGCGCTGTACGTCGCGCTCGGTACCGAAGCCGACCAGCGACTGACCGAATCCGTGTCCCGGGCAGCCGATCTGGGCATCTCGATCCTCGAGGTGCCGCGCGCCGACCTGGACCGGATGACCGCCAACCACCTGCATCAAGGCATCGCGTTGCAGGTGCCGCCGTACCGCTACGCCCATCCCGACGAGCTGCTCGCGGCCGCACTCGACGCACCGCCGGCGTTGCTGGTCGCGTTGGACAACATCTCCGACCCCCGCAACCTGGGCGCCATCGTGCGCTCGGTGGCCGCGTTCGGGGGTCATGGGGTGCTGATCCCGCAACGACGCTCCGCGTCGGTGACCGCGGTGGCCTGGCGCACCAGCGCCGGGGCGGCGGCTCGGATTCCGGTGGCCCGGGCCAGCAATCTCACCAGGACCCTGAAGGATTGGGCCGAACAAGGGTTACGTGTGGTCGGGTTGGATGCCGGCGGCGACACCGCGCTGGACGACCTGGACGGCAGCGATCCGCTGGTGGTGGTCGTCGGCTCGGAAGGCAAGGGGCTGTCGCGGTTGGTGCGGCAGCACTGCGACGAGGTGGTGTCCATCCCGATGTCGGGTCAGACCGAGTCGCTGAACGCCTCGGTGGCCGCCGGGGTGGTGCTGGCCGAAATTGCCCGTCAGCGCAGAAGTTAGTGGGCGAGCAGACGCAAAAGCCCCCGAATCCGGCCGGATTCGGGGGCTTTTGCGTCTGCTCGCGCTCACAGCCAGGGGTCCTCGCGTTGCCACACCGTCGGCAGGTGCAGCGCGACACCGTCCGCGGCGGCCAGCTGGTCGAGGATGCGCATCGACACGTCGAGGTCGTCGCCGGCATATGGCAACGCCCGCAACGGCTTTGACAGTGGGCGGAAGAAGTCGTCCCAGTGGATCAGCACCACACGGCGGGCGCCCACCGCGCGCACCACCTCGGTCCAGTAGTCCACCAGATATTCCGGCGGCCGCAGGCCGAGTTGGCCGACGCCGAGGTAGACGACCTCGGCGCGGTGGCCGGCCAGTGCGCCCGTTAGGAAACCGGCGCTGCCCTGGATCAGCAGCCGCCGCCCCGACGGCCGGTGGTGGATCAGCGTCGACCACGCCTCACCGCAGCGGTACGCCGACGCCTTCACCGGCGGTGTCAGCGGCGCGCTGATCGCACCGGGAAACCGGTCGGGTGGGCAGTGCTGTGACCGCACCAGCGTTACGTGGTAGGCGCCCAATGTAATCTGCTCACCCGGCACGGCCACGATCAACCGGTCCTCGGGCAGCCCGTATCCGCGCCCCACGTTGGCCGCCGACTCACCCCCGACCAGCCGTGCGCCGGTGCGGTCGGCGACCAGCGCGCTGTCCATCGCGTGGTCGATGTGGGTGTGCACCGGGATGACGGCCGCCAGCGCGGACACCTTGGCCCGGGCCAGGCAGCCGTCGACGCGCGCCGGTGACGGCGCCACCCTGCCAAGCGCCACCCGCGCCAGACCGGGGCGGGAGAAGTAGCCGTCGGTCATCAGCGCCGACGACCCGTCGTCGAGCAGCAGCGTCGCCACGCCCATCCAGGTCACCCACAGCGGCGAATCGGGTGGCGCCGCGGGCACGGTGAACTTGTCCGAATACCGTCCAAGGTCGGGACGACCGGGTTTGAGCCGCATCAGCCGGCCATGGTCTGCCGGCGGCCTACTGCTTGGCGGCCTTGGCCGCGATCTGGTTCGCGATATCGACAGCGACCGCACCCGTTTGGCTGTAGGAGCAGGCCACGACGTCGATGGAGACGTTGTTGCGGACCGTCAGGGCTCGTTGGCAGGTCCAGCCGTCGCCGCCTTCCTGGACCTGTGAGGTGCTGAGCATGCCGTTGTGGTTGGTCACCTCGGCCACCGTCCAGATGGTGTCGGGCTGCCCCTGGGCGACGTCGGCGAATCGCCGGTTGGCGCAGCCAGTCCAGCTCTGCACCGACGAGTCGTAGAAGGCGTTGGCGTCACGCGCGGTCGGGAAGGCGACCACCGCCTGAATGGCGTAGTGCTTGCGCCTCTTGGAGTCGTCGACGCTGTCGTCGAGCCGCTGTCCGCGGATGGCGGTCCACCCGGTGCCGGCGTAGACCTTGTCCTGCGCGGGGCCGTCGACGGCCAGGCAATTCTTGTCGGCCACGTTCTGGCTCCAGTCCCACATCGCCCTGGTGCTGAACCACACCCTCATCGAGGTCGCACCTAGCTGGCTGTTGATCTGACCGACGTCGAGCAGCAGCCGCTCGAGCGCGGAAACCGCGATCGGAGCCTGGTTCACCGGTCCGGACGTGTCGGCGGCTACGGCGCTCCCGTCGACGACGTTGGTGCAACCGACGACCAGCGGGCTTGCACCGGCCAGCGCGGCGAAAGCGACACCGAACGCCGCGATCTGCTTGCGCACCGTGCACTCCCCTCACAACCGCCTCGACACCGCGTGCGACCAGCATAAACGCCGTGCCCCGGGCGCCGGCGGGCAACCAGGAAAACGGCCGGCATGATCGCGACGAACATCGAGACCGGCCCGGCTGGCTCACGTGAGCGCAGCACCCGCGGTAGCCTCACCGAACGTGAGTCCGACACCCCGCAGGCGCGCGACCCTAGCGTCGTTGGCGGCGGAGCTCAAGGTGTCACGCACCACCATCTCGAATGCGTTCAACAGACCGGATCAGCTCTCCGCCGAGCTGCGTGAGCGGGTGCTTGCCACGGCGAAGCGGATGGGTTACGCGGGACCAGACCCGGTCGCACGATCGTTGCGCACCCGCAAGGCCGGTGCGGTCGGTTTGGTGATGACCGAGGCTCTGACCTATTCCTTCAGCGACCCGGCGGCCCGCGACTTCGTCGCGGGGGTGGCGCAATCCTGCGAGCAGCTGGGCCAGGGCCTGCTGCTGGTGGCCGTCGGCCCCAGCCGGAGCATCGAGGACGGCACGGCCGCCGTGCTGGGCGCCGGGGTGGACGGCTTCGTGGTGTATTCGGTGTGCAACGACGACCCCTACCTGCAGGTGGTGCTTCAGCGCCGACTGCCGGTGGTGGTGGTCGACCAGCCCAAGGGCCTCGCCGGGGTGTCGCGGGTGGGCATCGCCGACCGCGCGGCGATGCGCGAGCTCGCCGGCTATGTGCTCGGCCTGGGGCATCGCCAGCTCGGCCTGCTGACCATGCGGCTGGGTCGGGATCGGCGTCAAGGCCTGGTGGACGCCGAGCGGTTGAAGTCGCCGACCTTCGACGTGCAGCGGGAACGCATCATCGGGGTGTGGGAGGCGATGGCCGAAGCCGGCGTCGACCCGGATGCGCTGACGGTGGTGGAAAGCTACGAGCACCTGCCGACGTCGGGCGGGACCGCCGCCAAGGTGGCGCTTCAGGCCAACCCGCGGATCACCGCGCTGCTGTGCACCGCCGACATACTGGCCCTGTCGGCCATGGATTACCTACGCGGACATGGCGTTTACGTGCCGGGGCAGATGACCGTCACCGGGTTCGACGGCGTGCCGGAAGCGATCAGCCGGGGCCTAACCACGGTGGCGCAGCCGAGTTTACGGAAGGGCCGCCGGGCCGGTGAGCTGGTGCTGCAGCCGCCGCGGTCCGGCCTGCCGGTGGTCGAGCTGCTGGACACCGAGCTGATCCGGGGTCGTACCGCGGGCCCACCGGCCTAGCCCCGGCGACGATGCGCGCCGCGAGGCGGCGTGCGGAGGAGTGGGGCGATTCGGCCCAGCCCGGCGACGATGCGCGTCGCGAGGCGGCGTGCGGAGGAGCGGGGCGATTCGGCCCAGCCCGGCGACGATGCGCGCCGCGAGGCGGCGTGCGGAGGAGTGGGGCGATTCGACCTAGCCGGCGCGTTCTTGGTCGCCGATCAGCAGGCGCACCGCCAGGTCCAGACGCTTGCTGACGTCGGTGGCCGAAGCCCGCCGGGTAAGCCATGCGAGCAGGTTCGATAACCACACGTCCGAGATCACCCGTGCGATGTGGTACTGCTCCTCGGTTGGCTCGCCGTCGGCCATGGCGCGCGCGAACATGGAGTCGATCAACTTCTCGACCTGGTCGACCTCGCTGGCCGCGGAGGCGTCGGCAAAGACGTAGGCACGCGTCATCGCCTCGGTGAGCAGCGGATTGCGCTGCATCGCGCGGTTGAGCTTGCCGACCATGAAATTCAGCCGTTGGAACGGGGTGCCGCCGGTCATCGCGGACCGGTCGGTCTTGGCGTCGATGCGGCTGAATTCCCGGCCCAGCGCCGAAACCAGCAGATGCACCTTCGATGGGAAGTACCGGTACAGGGTGCCAACCGCGACGTCGGCCCGATCCGCCACGGCGCGCATCTGCACCGCCTCGTAGCCACCCTTCGACGCGATGGCCATGGTGGCGTCCAGGATGCGCTTGCGGCGCTCCCGCTGCGCCTCCGAACCCAGGTCCGACTCGGCCAGGACCGCCACGTTCACGACCTCGCGAGGGCGGGTGTCAGCGGCGTGGGCCGGGTTGGTGTTCGCTGGCGACATCTGGCGGGCAACTCCTCTCCCGGGCCGAGCGTTCGCAAACGATACGCGTGCTGTGGCTTAATTTCTCACCTCCCCGTGGCCGGGACGACCACGTGTACTGCCGCGATACCGGTCGACTTGACGGTTGATCGCATGCACTATTAGAACACGTTCTAGTGCCCATGAATGGTTCCCGGGCATGCTCAAGCCAGGTGAATTTGACGATTCGGAGGACCGCGGTGGTAGCGACCGTCGCCGACGAACACTTCGCGGCACGCGAGTTGGTGCGAGACTGGGCGCGCACCGTGGTCGCCGGGGAGGCCGCGACGGCGGCCGTCCGTGAGCTGGAACACGGCAACGCCGACGCCTGGCGGCCGGTGTTCGCGGGTCTGGCTAATCTCGGGCTGTTCGGGGTCGCGGTTGCCGAGGACCGCGGCGGTGCCGGCGGCAGCGTCGAGGACCTATGCGCGATGGTCGGGGAGGCGGCCAAGGCATTGGTGCCTGGGCCGGTCGCGACCACCGCGGTGGCGACTCTGATCGTCACCGACCCCGAACTGCTGGGGGCGCTAGCCCGCGGAGAACGCTTCGCCGGGCTGGCGCTTGAAGGTCTTGACGGTGAGGTGCGGTTCGACGCCCAGACCATGCGAGCATCGGGCACCCTGCCGTGGGTGTTGGGCGCCGCACCCGGCGGGGTGCTGCTGCTACCGGCCGGCGGGGCTTGGCTGCTGGTCGACACCGCCAGCGACGGGGTGCTGGTCGAGCCGCTGCGGGCCACCGACTTTTCCCGCCCGTTGGCGACGGTGGTGCTGACGTCGGCACCGGTCACCGTGCTGGCCGCGTCGGGCCAGCGGGTCGAGGACCTGGCCGCAACCGTGCTGGCCGCGGAGGCCGCCGGGGTCACCCGGTGGGCGTTGGACACCGCGGTCGCCTACGCCAAGGTGCGGGAGCAGTTCGGCAAGCCGATCGGCAGCTTCCAGGCCGTCAAGCACCTCTGCGCGGAGATGCTGTGCCGCGCCGAGCAGGCCGACGCCGCCGCCGCCGATGCGGCCCGGGCCGCCGCGGAATCCGACCCCCGCCAGCTCTCCCTTGCGGCGGCCGTGGCCGCCAGCGTCGGCATTGCCACCGCGAAGGCCAACGTCAAAGACTGCATTCAGGTGCTTGGCGGCATCGGCTGCACCTGGGAGCACGACGCGCATCTGTACCTGCGTCGGGCCCACGGCATCGGCCGGTTCCTCGGCGGAACGGAGCGCTGGCTGCGCCGGGTGACGGCACTCACCCGCGACGGCGTGCGTCGTCGTCTGGGCATCGACCTGTCCGAGGTGGAGAGCTTGCGACCACAGATCGCCGCGGCCGTCGCTGACGTGGCGGCGCTGCCCCCGGAACAGCGCCAGCCGGCGTTGGCCGATGCCGGGCTGCTGGCACCCCATTGGCCCGCGCCGTATGGACGCGGTGCCTCGCCCGCCGAGCAGCTGCTGATCGATCAGGAGATGGCGGCGGCCGGCGTCGAGCGGCCGGACCTGGTGATCGGCTGGTGGGCGGCGCCGACCATCCTCGAACACGGCACGCCCGCGCAGATCGAGCGGTTCGTGCCCGCCACCCTGCGCGGTGAATTCCTTTGGTGTCAGCTGTTTTCCGAGCCGGAGGCGGGTTCTGACCTGGCCTCGCTGCGCACCAAGGCGGTGCGCTGCGACGGCGGCTGGCGGCTCACCGGGCAGAAGGTGTGGACATCCAAGGCGCACGTGGCGCGGTGGGGAGTGTGCCTGGCGCGTACCGATCCCGACGCTCCGAAACACCAGGGCATCACCTACTTCCTGGTGGACATGACATCACCGGGAATCGAGATCCGGCCGCTACGGGAGATCACCGGCGACGCGATGTTCAACGAGGTCTTCCTGGACAACGTGTTCGTGCCCGACGAGCTGGTGGTCGGCGCGGTCAACGACGGCTGGCGGCTGGCCCGCACCACGCTGGCCAACGAGCGGGTCGCGATGGCCACCGGCACCGCGTTGGGCAACCCGATGGAGGAGCTGCTCACGGTGCTGGCCGAGGTCGATCTCGACGTGGCCCAGCAGGACCGGCTGGCGAGGTTGATCGTGCTGGCCCAGGTCGGTGCGTTGCTGGACCAGCGCATCGCCCAGCTGGCCGTGGGCGGCCAGGATCCGGGCGCGCAATCCAGCGTGCGCAAACTCATCGGGGTCCGCTATCGGCAGGCGCTGGCCGAATATCTGATGGACGTGTCCGAGGGCGGCGGCCTGGTGGAGAACCGTGCGGTGTACGACTTCCTCAACACCCGGTGCCTGACGATCGCCGGCGGCACCGAGCAGATCCTGCTCACGGTGGCCGCCGAGCGGCTGCTCGGGCTGCCGCGTTAGCCCGGTGCGCCCACTTCGCCGAGGCTGTAGTTAGCGTGCCGGCAACTCGCACTTTTCAGCGCTAACAACAGGCCCGCGAGCGCATCGGTTCCCGTCGCTAGGAAAAGTTCGTCTGCGCGCAGGTGCTCGGCGAGGTGAGGTTGACACCGGGGTAGACCACCTGCATGTGCGTGCACACGATGACGTTCACGGTGGTCATCGGTTGGCCGGTGGACCAACTGGTCGAGTCGATGACACCGGTGGTCTGGTACTTCTCCGGCGGGCCCTCACCGAAGTAGACCGTGGTAATCACGTCGGACCCGCCCGCCTTCATCACCCGCTCGAACTGGCTGGTGGCGTGCGCGTCCAAGTAGGCCAGCCGATTTGACGAACGGATCTCGGTGGTTTGGCGAGCCCACAACCCGGGTGGGAAGCCGGCGGGGCCGTCCGGTGTGCGCAGGTTCGCTCCGGCGACGAAGTCGCAGCTACCGGTCGGGTGGCAAGTGACGAAGGTGTGGGTCTCCAGCTGGGTGGTCTCGTCGACCGGGAACAGGGTGGTGGCGGTGTTGCTGCCCGCCGCCGACGGCGGGGCGGGCAGCAACGTCACCATCAGTGCGGCCATCGCAAGGCCCGGAATCAGCCGCCTCATCGTGCTCCCCTTCCCGCTGACGTCGAGGGTGAACGTCGGCCGCGACTACTCGTCGTAGGTCACTTCTACCGAATCAGATTCCGGGCGAGATTGACAGGCCAAAATTAGCCCGTCGTCGAGATCTTGCTGTTCCAGCACGTCGTTGACGTCCATGTGCACTTTGCCGCTGCGCAGCGTGCAGGCACACGCGCCGCAGTGGCCTTCGCGGCAGGAAAACGGTGCGTCCAGGCCCGCGGCCAGCAACACGTCGAGCAGTTTGGCGTTGCGCGGCCACGACACGGTGTGGGTTTCACCGTCGAGCTGCACCACCGCGGTTGCCGGCGCGTCGTCGCCGGTGTCGTCGATCTTGACCGCCGCGAACGGGTCGGAGTCCAGCGACCTGAAGACCTCGATGTGCACCCGCCCGGCGGGCACCTTCAGCGCCGCCAGCGCGTCCCGGGCTGCCTGCATGAACGGGCCGGGCCCGCAGATGAACGTCGCCCGGTCGGTGTAGGGGGCGGCCAGCTTGGCCAACGCGCCCGCGCTCGGCAGTCCCTGCAGCGATTCCAGCCAGTGCACCACCGTGAGCCGGTCGGGATACTTGGCGGCCAACTCGCGCAGCGCGTCGCCGAAGATCACCGAGCGATCGTCGCGGTTGGCGTAGATCAGCGTCACCTGCCCGCCGCCTTCGGCGAGCGCGGACTTGCAGATCGACATGATCGGGGTGATCCCGCTGCCCGCGGCCAGCAGCAGGAAGTTGTCGTCGAGGGTTTTGGGAACGAAGGTGCCCGACGGCGCCAGCACGTGGATGCGCATGCCCGCGTGCGCGTGGTCGCACAGCCAGTTGGACGCGTATCCGTCGGCGGTTCGTTTGACGGTCACCATCAACGCGTCGTCGGTGAACGGCGAGCTGCACAGCGAGTAGCACCGGGCCACCGAGCCGGTGCGGTCGCTGGGAACGCGCAGCGTCAAGAATTGACCGGGCGCGTAGCGCAGCCGCTCGGCGGGGATCACCGGATCGTTGGGCCCGCTCGGCACCGCGAACACCAGCGACCGGGCGTCGTCGGTTTCGACGACGACCTCGGCGATCTGCAGTTCGAGAACGTGGTCGCCGAGCGGCTCGTCGGGTGTCGCCTCGGTCAAGACCAAGCCCTCTCTTCCGCGGTAACCGGAACCGCAACTAGAACATGTTACAGAAAACTCGATCCGTAGCGCTACCAGCCGCAGGAATACCCTGCTCGACACAAATCGGAACGTGTTCTAGTCTTCTGGGTAAGTCCACACTCGCCAGGAGGCAAACGTAAGTGACGTCCATTCAACAGCGCGATGCGCAGTCTGTCTTGGCTGCCATCGATGATCTCCTGCCGGAGATTCGGGACCGCGCTCAGGCCACCGAGGATCTGCGCCGGCTGCCCGACGAGACCGTCAAGGCGCTCGATGACATCGGCTTCTTCACCCTCCTGCAGCCCGAGCAGTGGGGCGGCCTGCAATGCGATCCCACGCTGTTCTTTGAGGCAACGCGCCGGCTGGCCAGCGCGTGCGGTTCCACCGGCTGGGTGAGCTCGATCGTCGGCGTGCACAACTGGCACCTGGCGCAATTCGATCAGCGGGCCCAGGAGGAGGTCTGGGGCGAGGACCCGAGAACGCGGGTCTCGTCCTCGTATGCGCCGATGGGTGCGGGGGTCGTGGTCGACGGCGGCTACCTGGTCAACGGGTCGTGGAACTGGTCGTCGGGATGTGACCACGCCACCTGGACGTTCGTTGGGGGCCCGGTCATCAAGGACGGCCGGCCGGTGGACTTCGGCAGCTTCCTGATCCCGCGCAGCGAATACGAGATCAAGGACGTGTGGTACGTGGTCGGTCTGCGCGGCACCGGCAGCAACACGCTGGTGGTCAAGGATGTCTTTGTGCCCCGGCACCGATTCCTGTCCTACCGGGCGATGAACGACCACACCGCCGGCGGGCTGGCGACCAACACCGCACCGGTCTATAAAATGCCATGGGGCACAATGCATCCCACCACCATCTCGGCGCCGATCGTCGGCATGGCATACGGCGCCTACGCCGCGCACGTGGAACACCAGGGCAAGCGGGTGCGCGCGGCGTTCGCCGGTGAAAAGGCCAAGGACGACCCGTTCGCCAAGGTCCGCATCGCCGAGGCGGCCAGCGACATCGACGCCGCGTGGCGCCAGTTGATCGGCAACGTCGGCGAAGAGTACGCATTGTTGGCCGCCGGCAAGGAGATTCCGTTCGAGCTGCGCGCCCGGGCGCGTCGTGACCAGGTACGCGCGACCGGTCGCTCGATCGCCTCGATCGACCGGCTGTTCGAGGCCTCCGGTGCCACCGCACTGTCCAATGACGCTCCCATTCAACGGTTCTGGCGCGACGCTCATGCCGGACGGGTACATGCCGCCAACGACCCCGAGCGGGCATACGTGATCTTCGGGAACCACGAGTTCGGGTTGCCTCCCGGTGACACCATGGTCTAAGGCGTGACTGCGGTGAGTCAAGCGGCGACAGAGGATTTGACGTTCGAATCCACCTCGCGCTTCGCGGAAGTCGATGTGGATGGACCGTTGAGGCTGCACTACCACGAGGCCGGCGAGGGCAACGACCAGACCGTGGTGCTGCTGCACGGCGGCGGGCCCGGCGCGTCGAGCTGGACGAATTTCGCACGCAACATCGCGGTGCTGGCGCGGCGATTTCATGTGCTGGCCGTCGACCAGCCCGGCTATGGCCACTCCGACAAACGCGCCGAGCACGGCCAGTTCAACCGCTATGCTGCCAGGGCGCTGAAGGGGCTGTTCGACCGGCTGGGCCTGGGGCGGGTCCCGCTGGTCGGCAATTCCCTCGGCGGGGGCACCGCGGTGCGGTTCGCGCTGGACTACCCCGACCGGGCCGGACGCCTGGTGCTGATGGGCCCGGGAGGCTTGAGTGTCAACCTGTTTGCCCCCGACCCGACCGAGGGCGTGAAGAAGCTGTCGAAGTTCTCCATCGCGCCCACCCGGGAGAACCTCGAGGCTTTCCTGCGGGTCATGGTGTACGACAAGAGCCTGATCACCCCGGAGTTGGTGGACCAGCGGTTCGCGCTGGCCAGCACGGAGGAATCGCTGACGGCGACGCGGGCGATGGGAAACTCGTTCGCCGGGGCCGATTTCGAGCTCGGAATGATGTGGCGCGAGGTGTATCGGCTGCGCCAGCCGGTGCTGTTGATCTGGGGCCGCGAGGACCGGGTCAACCCGCTGGACGGCGCGCTGGTCGCGCTCAAGACCATCCCGCGTGCGCAGCTGCACGTGTTCGGGCAATGTGGACATTGGGTGCAGGTGGAGAAGTTCGACGAGTTCAACAAGCTGACCACGGATTTCCTAGGAGGTGCGAGATGAGCATCCGGTCGCTGGGCTATCTGCGCATCGAGGCCACCGACCTGGCCGCCTGGCGGGAGTACGGCCTGAAGGTCCTCGGCATGGTCGAGGGCAAGGGCGCCACCGAGGGTGCCTTGTACCTGCGGATGGACGACTTTCCGGCCCGGCTGGTGATCGTGCCCGGTGAGCACGACCGGCTCGCGGAGGCCGGTTGGGAATGCGCGAATGCCGAAGGCCTGCAAGAGATCCGCAACAGGCTCGACCTGGAGGGCACGCCGTACAAGGAAGCCACCGCCGCCGAGCTGGCGGAACGGCGAGTGGACGAGATGATCCTGTTCGCCGACCCGTCGGGCAACCCGCTGGCCGCCTTCCACGGCGCCGCCCTGGAACACCGGCGGGTGGTCAGCCCATACGGGCACCGGTTCGTCACCGGTGAGCAGGGCCTGGGGCACGTGGTGCTGACCACCCGCGACGACGCCGAGGCCCTGCACTTCTACCGGGACGTGCTGGGCTTCAAGCTGCGCGACTCGATGCGGTTGCCGCCGCAGCTGGTGGGCCGCCCGGCCGACGGGCCGCCGGCGTGGCTGCGGTTCTTCGGCTGCAATCCGCGTCACCATTCGTTGGCCTTCCTGCCGATGCCGACGCCCAGCGGCATCGTGCACCTGATGGTCGAGGTGGAAAACGCCGACGACGTGGGCCTGTGCCTGGACCGGGCGTTGCGGCGCAAGGTGCCCATGTCGGCCACCCTGGGCCGGCATGTCAACGACCTGATGCTGTCGTTCTACATGAAGACACCCGGCGGGTTCGATGTCGAATTCGGGTGCGAGGGAAGACAGGTCGACGATCGCGATTGGATCGCCCGGGAAAGCACCGCGGTCAGCCTGTGGGGCCACGACTTCACGGTCGGCGCTCGCGGCTAATTATGTCGGCTCAGATTGACCCACGCACGTTCCGCAACGTGTTGGGCCAGTTCTGCACTGGCATCACCATCATCACCACGATGCACGAGGGCGCGCCCGTCGGGTTTGCGTGCCAGTCGTTCGCGGCGCTGTCGTTGGAACCGCCGCTGGTGCTGTTCTGCCCGACCAAGGTGTCGCGGTCCTGGCAGGCCATCGAGGCGACCGGTCGGTTCTGCGTCAACGTGCTGACCGAGAAGCAGAAGGACGTCTCGGCGCGATTCGGCTCCAAGGAGTCCGACAAGTTCGCCGGTATCGATTGGCGCCCTTCGGAACTGGGTTCGCCGATCATCGAGGGCTCGCTGGCCTACATCGACTGCACGGTAGCGTCGGTGCACGACGGCGGTGATCACTTCGTGGTGTTCGGTGCGGTCCATTCGCTGTCGGAGGTGCCGAAGATCAAGCCGCGGCCGCTGCTGTTCTACCGCGGCGAGTACACCGGCATCGAGCCGGAGAAGACCACGCCGGCGCAATGGCGGGACGACCTGGAGGCGTTTCTCACCACCACCACCCAGGACACCTGGCTGTAGGCTGAGACCCGCGAGCAGACGCAAAAGCCCCCCAAACGGCCCGGTTTGGGGGGCTTTTGCGTCTGCTCGGCGGGGTCAGGCGCGCGGTGCGCAATACCCTTATCGGTCCCGCCGCCGATGGCATGATTCCACTCACGTTGTCAACTCATTTGACATTCGGCGGCATTCCTATGTGATGTCAAATTGGTTGACTGCCGACCTCCCATCGTTCGTTATCTCCGATTTCAAAAAGTCAGTTCCCATACGGCTGTGACGGCGTTAATATCGCGGTCATTGTTCGCCAAGTTGACCTGCGATGGGCGACGTCCCGGCGATTCCCTGAGACCGAGAAAACAACTAACCGACCCGCACGCGGGTCCCGATCACGGATAGGTACGAAATGTCACTACAAACTGCCGAATCTCGGGTCTCTGACCTGCGCAAGCGCGACGCTGTCGGCGAAGCCTGGCAGTGGATCGTCGATCTCAAGCAGCAGGCGAAGTCGGACCCCAAGGGCGCCGAGGCGCAACTCAACGCGATCTTCAAGCTCGGCACCGTGCCAACCGATCTGGACGGACCGACCGATGGCATCCTCGTCATGACGACGACGACCCCGGTCCTCGACGCGGCCGCCCGGTTGGTCACCGCCCGGTGGATGCCGTGGCGGGGAAAGCGGTTCGACGCGGTGGCAAGCACCGGCGACAACCGCATGACCGCCAGCTCACGGCTCCCCGCCAAACTGCTGTGGCCGCTGTACACGATGAAGGACGCCGCCGACGGCAAACTGGCCTTCGACTTCAAGACCTATGCCGACGCCGGCAAGGCCGATCCGGACGTGCGGGTCATGGTGATCGACTACGCGGACGTCGACGACAACCCCCGGCTGATCATCAGAAGCATCCGCGACGAGTTGGTGGAGGTGGTGCCGGGCGCCTACCTCGGCAAGATCCTGTTCCGGCTGCCACGAAGCCGCTACGCGATGCTCGGCTTCTTCGCCCTGCGGACATAGCCGCGACGCCCGGGCGGCCGGCTGCGCGCCGCCGAGCTCAGGTGCGGTCGTCGGCTTCGGTGGCGGGGTCGTAGCCCGGCAGGCCCAGCTCGGCGCGCAGCAATTCGGCGGTGCGTTCGGCGAACATCGAGATGGTCAAAAACGGATTCACGCCGATCGCGCGCGGGATCACCGAGGCGTCGCAGACATACAGCCCGTCGTAGGTGCCGCCGTCGGGCCGGAACACTCGGCCGGCGTGGTCGACCACGCCGGCGTCGACATTGTCGGCGGTGGCGCATCCGCCCATCGGGTGCGCGGTGATCAGGTGCTTGCCCAGGATGCGCTTGTCCCAGCGCGGGTTCTTTATGTAGGTCCCGCCGATCGCCTCCACCGCCGGCGCCAGGATGGCGTCGACGTCGCGGTACATGCGCTCCGTCGGCGCCCCCGGCCAGTCGATGGTGACCGAGCCGTTCTTGCGCAGCACCAGCTCGCCGTCGGAGTTGTCGTGCAGCATGATCAAGAATCCCAGTGAGTGGTTCATCGCCCCGTCGGTGTTGAAGGCGATGTCGCGGCGCCAGCGGTCCAGCTTGTCCCGACGGAAGTCGCGGTAGCTGGTGGCGGCCAGGCCCATCAGCCCCACCCGGAAGCTGTCGATGAGCGCGCGGGGCAGCGACAGATCCTGCACGGTGAACCGTTTGCGCAAGTCGGATTGGTCGGCGCCGAACCGCATCACCGCGGTGATGCTGGGCCCGCACGCCAGCTCGCGGCGCGGCGGCCCGTCGGTGGTCGCCCAGGCCTGGGTGTCGGTCCGCATGTCGGTGTTGTAGGCGATGCCGAAGTTGTCGCCGTTGCCGCTGAAGTTCTTTCCCAGCCGCGCCGACAGCGCCAGCCCGGCCCGACGCGAACGCAACAGGATCGCGTTGCTGCCCAGCGTGCCGGCGGACACCACGACATGGCGGGCGGTGATGACCACCTCGGCGTCGGGGTCCGCCCCGCCGGTGCGCCGGGCGATCACCCGCCACCGGCCGTCGGCCGTCTGCTCGATGCGCTGAGCCTCGATGCCACAGAACATCTGGACGCCGTAGTGGGCGGCCATCGGCAGGTAGTTGGTCATCAAGGTGTTTTTCGAACCGGTGTTGTCGCCGGTGCCGTCACCGCCGTGGTTGGGGCAGCGTCGCCGCTGCACGCCGTACTTGGTGACTCGGTCCTCGGTGCTGACGGTGATGTCCAGGACCTGCATCTGGGTGCCGGCGTTCTTGGCGATCTGGGCGAACGCTTCGACCCGACGCAACGGCACGTGCTGCGCGTAGGGCACCGCGCCCAGCATGCGGCGCGCCCGCGCATAGTATTTCGCCAGCCCGCCGACACCGTCGCGTTCCCGCTCCACCAGGTCCTGGAACTGCCGGGGCCAGGACGCCAAGAACACCTCCCGATCGGGCACGATCGCCACGTTGAAGTTGATCAGCGAGGTGCCCCCGAGGCCGTTGGCGTGGATGACGTCGATGGTCTTGAACCGTTCGATCTCGATGAGGCCCAACGGGTTCAACGGTGACCGCAGTTGTGCCAGCGCGGTCTTCTCGGTCTCCGGGAAGGTGCCGGTGGGATGTTCGGCGCCGCGTTCCAGCACCGCGATATCGAGCTTGCCGCCGGCGGCCGCGTTGGCAACTCCGAGTCGCGCGGCGGTGATGGCGCCGCCGTAACCGGAGCCGAGGATCACGACGTCGTATTCGCTGCGCAGCGCATCCGTTGATGACGCCAAAGACGCGGCCGATTCTGCCATGACAGCAACCTCCGTCTGTGCAAACCCAAGGATTAAGTACCGCAGCGTAGACCGCCGCGCCTTCGTCAGGGAAGAATCGGGCGAGAAAAAGAACGGGTGTAAAAGAGTTTGACATCGGCTATGAGAAATGTTCGATGTCAAAAAAATTGACCGCAGATGATTATAACGAAAATATAACGGTTAGGAATCTGTTCCATAACAGATGATGCCGCTGTGGGCGAACTCAATACCATCCGTTCATCAACTTCCGAAGCGCCCAGTTGATCAAGGGAACGGCATGTCGTTTTCGCTTACCAAGACCCTGCCGCGGCGGTGCCTTTCGATCGGGAGGGTCCGGTGAGTCCGGTCGTTGCTGCCGACGCGCCGGCCCGCGCGGCTGACGACGGAGCCCCGGTTGCTCGCAGACCCGGCTCCGCCCGGTCGCTGGCCGCCGCGGTCAGCACGCCGTGGCGCTGCGTGCTGCGGCAGGCCGACGAATCGTTGCGGACCCTCGGCCGATTCTTCGAACTGGCCGCGCAGTCCGCCGGCTACCTGATCACCGATCTGGTCCGCTTACGCCACCCCTGGCGGGAAACCCTCAACCAGGCCTCGTTCATCGTCGGCGTCACCGCGATTCCGGCGCTGCTGATCTCCGTCCCGTTCGGGGTCATCGTCGCGGTGCAGGTGGGTAGCGTCATCCAGCAGGTCGGTGCGACGTCGATCTCGGGTGCGGCCGGCGGCCTCGGCGTCATCCGGCAGGCCGCGCCGATCGTGGCCGCCTTGCTGCTGGGCGGGGCGGCCGGCGCGGCGATCACCACCGACCTGGGCGCGCGCAGCATCCGCGACGAGGTCGACGCGCTGCGCGTGATGGGCATCGACCCGGTGCAACGCCTCGTCACGCCCCGGCTGGCGGCGATCATCGTGGTGTCGCCGCCGTTGTGCGTCTTCATCGTCTTCATGGGCCTGGCTGCGGGCTACGTCATCAATGTGGGCTTCCAATCCGGCACTCCCGGAAGCTATATCGCCTCGTTCGGATCGTTCGCCACCATCGCCGATGTCGTGGTGGCATTGCTGAAAACCTGGCTGTTCGGCGTGCTCGTGACGCTGATCGCCTGCCAGCGAGGGCTGGAGGCCAAGGGGGGTCCGCGCGGTGTTGCCGACGGGGTCAACGCGGCCGTCGTCCTGGGGGTGGTCACGGTGTTCGTGCTCAACCTGGTGATCACCGAGTTCGTCACCCTGTTCATGCCGGCGAAGGTGGGTTGATGGCGACACCCTCGCGGCATCTGCCGCACGGACTGGGGGCGCCGCTACGTGCCTTGTTGGCGGTGGCTTATCGGGTCGGCTCGCCGTTGGAGCGACTCGGGCACCAGGCCACCTTCCTGGCCCAGGCGCTGGGCGCGATGCCGCGCACCGTCGCACGCTACCGCCGGCACACCGGAGCGATCTTGGTCGACATGATCTGGGGCAACGGATCGGTGGTGGTCGGTGGCGGCACCATCGGGGTGCTGGCGTTCATGGGCACCGCGATCGGGGCCTCGGTCGGCGTCGAGGGGTATGCCGTCCTGGACATGGTCGGCATGGGGCCGCTCACCGGGTTCATCTCGGCCTACGCGAACACCCGCGAGATGGCCCCGATGATCGCCGCCATCGGCTTCGGCGCCCAAGCCGGCACCCGGATGACCGCCGAGATCGGCGCCATGCGCATCGCGGAGGAGATCGACGCGGTGGAGGCCCAGGGCATTCCGGCCATTCCCTACGTGGTGACCCCGCGGCTCATCGCCGGGATGATCACCATCGTCCCGCTGTACCTGTTGGCCCTGGCGTTGAGCTATCTGTCGTGCGCGCTGGTGGTCACGCTGCATCAAGCGTCGGGCACCTACTACCACTACTTCGACGCGTTCATCCAGCCGTCGGACATCGCGTTCTCGGTGGTCAAGGCGATCGTCTTCGTCACCCTCATCGTCGTCATCCATTGCTACGAGGGTTACTACGCCGGCGGTGGCCCCGAGGGGGTCGGCCACGCCTCGGGCCGCGCGATCCGCGCCAGCCTGATCGGCATCGTCGTCGCCGACATGGTGCTCACGTTGCTGTTTTGGGGCAACAATTCCGGCCTAAGGCTGTCGGGGTAGCTCATGCGGGCAGCCAGTTCACGCGCCTTACGAATCCGGGGCCTGATCGTCGCCGCGGTGCTGGCGATCGTGGCCACCACGCTGTGCCAGGCGGCCCGGGGCAAGTATGACGACACGTTCAAGCTGACCGTGGTCGCCGACACGATCGGCGAGGGCTTGGCGCCCGGCGCGGAGGTGAAGTTCCACGGGCTGGCCATCGGCTCGGTCAAGACCCTGGAATCGACCGGATACAACCGACAGACGATGACGGTGTTGCTCGACCCACGACAGGCGAAAGCGCTGACCGCCGACACCGTCGCCCGGTTCACCTCGTCGAATGTCTTCGGCACCGCGGCCGTCGAACTGGTCAGCGAGGGCAAGGGTCCGCGGCTGCTCCCGAACCAGACCCTGATGTTGCGCACCGACGTGCAGGCGGCCTCGGTCACCGGACTGCTGCGTCAGGGCCAACGACTCAGCCGGATCCTGGACACACCCGAGTTCGACCACGTCATCGAGGTGCTGCGGCGGCACGCCGACCTGGTCGAGCCCGCGGCCAGGGCCGGCCTCGATCTGGCCCAGATCCTCGCCGACTCCCAGACCATGCCGGTGTCTCGATCGCTGTCGGTGCTGGCGTCGTTTCTCAACGGTGTCGACGGCGCGCTGCCGGCGCTCGGGCTGGCGCCCGAGCTGCTGGACGCGCTGGATCCGCTGGTAGCGCCCGGCGGCGTGGATCGCACCAACCTGGTCATGCGCCAGACCGGCCAGCTGTTGCGCGACGCCGGCGAGATCTCCGTGCGGCACAGCCCGTGGCTTCGCCAGCTGGTCGGCGCGATCATGAACGTCGAGGTCCCGGCCATGTTCGCGGTGGGCAGCCTGGCGCCGGCCTATGGCCGGCTGTCCGGCCTGATCGACCGCACCGCCGCCGCCTTTCCGGTTGTCGACGGCGACGTACGGATGCGCACCGAGGTCATCCTGGACGGTGGTCGGTGAGGAAGGTGTCCGGCTCGGTGCTGGGGCTGACCGTGTTCACCGCGGTCGCCACGGTGTGCGCGGTGATCGTGCTCACCGCGCTGCGCAGTCCGGTCACCGGGCCGGTCTCGCAGTACACGGCGACCTTCACCGACGTGTCGGGCCTTGACGTCGGCAACGACGTCCGCATCTCCGGCGTGCAGGTGGGCAAGGTGCGGGCCATCCGGCTCGACGGTCGCACCGCCAAGGTCGACTTCACCGCGCTCCACGACCACCCGGTGTATCGGAATACCGTTGCCGCCGTACGCTTTCAGAACCTGCTGGGCCAGCGCTACCTGGAATTGGTGCAGCCGGCCGCGGCCGGTGAGCGGCTGGCCGCGGGGGCCAGCATTCCGGTCGAACAGACCATCCCGTCGTTCGATATCACCAAGCTGTTCAACGGATTTCGGCCAGTCTTTGGCACGCTCGACCCGGCCCAGCTCAACCAGTTCGGCGAGCACCTGTTGCGGCTGATTCAAGGCGACGACACCGGACTCGGCCCGGTGCTGCGAGACCTCGACGCCATCGCCAAGTTCGCGGTCAACCGTCAGGCCGCGATCACCGTGCTGATCCGCAACCTCGGCGAGCTATCGGTCGATCTGGGCGGCAAATCCCAGCACCTGCTGCATCTGATCGCCACGCTAAACGGGTTGCTGACCACGTTCACGTCCAAGGCCGACGAGTTTCGCGCCTCGATCGACATCGAGCTGCCGCTGCTACGCAGCCTGGTGCACACCCTGCAATACGCCGAGCGCACCTTTGACGGATCGACGGTGCCGCTGTACGACCTGACCAGCCGGATGTTCCCGCAGACTCCGACCATCATCGCCGGCCTGTCGCTGGTGCCCGCGTTGATTCAGGGGCTGCGGGACTCACTCGTCGACGATCAACAGGGCGCGCCGAGCTTCGGCTGCGCCCACGGTGAAGTCCACCTGCCGGGCATCGGCGAAGTGTCTTTCGCACACCAGGATTTGGTGGTGTGCCAGTGATCTTCGGCAGGCATCAGCGAGCACTCTCCGAGACGGCCGCGGCGGCCCGCAGTCGTCGGATCGGGGTCGTCGGCATCGTCGCCATCGTGGTCGCGCTGGCCACCACCGGGGTGGCCTATCTCAATCCGACCGGGCAGACCGGATATGCCGCCAACGCCGCCAGCTCCGGCGGTCTGCGCGCCGGCGACCAGGTCCGCATCGCCGGAGTGCCCGTCGGGAAGGTCACCGGCGTCCGGCTAAACCGGACCCTGGTCGAGATCACCTTCGACGTCACGCGGTCGGTGGCCGTCGGCGCGCAATCCACGGTGGAGATCAAGCTGCTCACCCCACTGGGCGGCCACTACCTGGCCCTCGATCCCCAGGGCGACCTGCCGTTGGGCCACAACGTGATTCCGCCGCAGCGCGTCAAATCGCCCTACGAAGGCGCCGACATGATCCAGGAGGTGACCCCGTTTCTCAAAGAGGTCGACGGCCAGGTCATCCACGACACCTTCGCCGAGGTCGCCAACGCCGCCGACAAGTATCCCAACGCGCTGCGCGACCTCGTCCGTTCCGCCACCGAGTTGACCAGGGTGTTGGGCACGATGACCGGCGACGTGCATCGCGGCCTGGGCTTCATCAACGACGCCACCGCAGCCTTGGTCTCGGGCCGCAGACACTTCGTCGAGTTGCTCGAGCAATTCGCGCTGGTCGGGCAGCGCTATACCGCCAAATCCGTTGATATCGTCGAATTCTTCACCCTGCTCGGCGAACTGACCCGAATCATCGACCGCGTCATGGCGTTCTACCACCGCGAGCTCGCGCCCACCCTCAACGGCGTGGACGACATCGTCGACACCCTGGTCAGCCACCCCGATCGCATCGGCCAGGCAGCGGCGGGCCTGGACCAGATCCTGCGCATCGTGGGGCCGATGCTCAGCGGAAACGGCGTCGTCCTGGACCAGAGCCGCCGGATGGTACCCGGACAAGACCTCTGTCTGCCGCACATCATGAGGCGCTGCTGAGATGACGAGGAAACGTGCCCGGGTCGCCTTGACGGCGGCCGCCGCAATCACCGCCGTTGCTGTGATCGGCGCCATGATCGTGCCGCCGAGATTCACCGACACCAAGCCGATGTGCGCCGAATTCACCGACGGCGTCGGGATTTACCCGGGCAACAAGGTCCAGCTGCTGGGCATCGAGGTGGGCTCGGTGACCGCGGTCACCAACAAACCCGATCACGTCCAGATCGACTTCACCGTGTCCAAGGACCTCGACCTGCCGGCCGATGTCGGGGCCGTCACCTACTCCCAGTCGATCGTGAGCGACCGCCATGTCGAGCTCACCAAGCCCTACGCCGGCGGCCCAAAGTTCACCGGCGCCCGGTGCATCTCGCTGGAACGAACCAAGACTCCCATCGGTGTCAGCGAAACGTTCACTGCCGTCGACAAACTCGCCAACGCCGTGTTGGGATCCGGCCCGGGACAGGATCCTTCGGATGCGCCGGGCGCGCAGGCCATCAACGACAGCCTCCGGGCGGCCAGCCGCTCGTTGGAGGGCACCGGCCCGGAGCTCAATCAGACACTGCGCGCGCTGGTCGCCGTCATCGGCGACCCCTACCAGGCGGACGCCGACTACCGCCAGCTCATTGAGAACGGCGAGATGCTCACCACGACGTTGTTGCAGCACTGGGACACCGTGGCCACCGTCGTGCGGACCCTGCCCGAGAGCCTTCTGATGATCGAGGGCCTGGCCGACGGCTTCGGGTCGGCGCTGCACCATCTCGCGCACGCTCTGCCGATCCTGGTCGAGGCGTTGAATCGGTTCGCGCCCCGGGTTTATCACAACGTCACCGACAAACTGATCCCCTGGATCAGGGACATCCTCAACGCCTACACCCCGAACATCGTGGGCGCCATCAATGGCTTGTCGCCGGTGACCAACTGGCTCGCCTCGATATACCAGCCGGCCTGGGGCACGCACAACGTCACGTATCTCCCGCCGCAGGTGACGATTTCGCCGTCGCAGGCCGAGGCCTTCTGTAGCGTGCTGCGGCAGCGCAACACTCCCGGTAGCCAGGCGGCATGCGCGACGCGCGGCGCCGCCTCCGACCCGGTCACGTTGGGTCTGACCGATCTCATCCTGGGGGCCGCGTTGCCGTGACCCGACGATCGAAACTCGGCGCGCTACCGGGCGCCCTGATTGTCAGCCTGACGGTGGCATGTCTAGGGGCGTGTTCGCTCGACCCGACCCGGTTGCCGGTGCCCGGTTCCTATGTCCCGGGCGACAAGTACACCATCAAGGTCGAATTCTCCAGCGTGTTGAACCTGCCCGCCAGGGCCAAGGTGGACTTCGGCGGCGTGCGGGTTGGTGTCCTGGACCGGGTCCAACTGGTCGGCAGTACCGCGGTCGCCTACATCGATCTAGCCAACAGCGTCAAGCTGCCCCGGAACACGCGTGCCGAGCTGCGTCAGGCGACCGTGCTGGGCGACATCTACATCGCGCTACTGCCACCCGACGACCCGGAACCGGCGTCGCTGCGTGACGGCGACACCATCCCGCTGCGCAACACCGTGCCGGCCGACAACGTCGAGGACATCTTGCGCGGGGTGTCCAACCTGGTGTCCGGCGGCGCGCTGAACACCTTGCAGGAAGCGGTGATCAACTTCAACAAGGCGTTCCCGAAAGATCCGGCCGAGCAGGACCGCATCCGCGGAAAGCTGGCCGGGATCCTGCACGACCTGGCGGCCAACCAAGACACCATCGACGACATCCTGTCCAGCACGGAGGACGTCAGCAGGGGCCTGATCGCCAACACCGCTGTCCTCGACCGGTTGATCACCGACGGCCCGGGCAAGATCGAGGCGATGACGGGTGTGCTCCCCGACATCATCCAGCTTCTCGTCGATGTTCAAGACCTGGGGCGCAGCGGCGGAGAGTTGCTGGTGCCCAACGCCCCCGACTTCATCCAGATGCTCTCCTACATCACACCGCTGGTCGGATCGGTGGCGACGGCTGACACCACCGTGCCGGTGATTGCCGACAAGCTGGTCGGGCTGATTCGCGACAAGCTCATCGGATTCTTCGGCAATGGTGGGCCGAAATTCATTGTCTCCGAGGTTCACCCGCCGCGGGACAACCCTGGCGTGGATCCCGCAGACAGGGCCGACCAGGCTATTTCGGCGATGCGGACGATGGGGATGTTGCCGTGAAGTTCAACGCCGCAACCACTGTGGTGATCCTGGTGATCACCACGATGCTCGGCGTGGTCTATTTGTCGTTGTCGGTGCTGCACCTGGATCCGACCGAAAAGGCCACCCGCCTGACCCTCTTGCTGGACAACTCGGGCGGACTAATGCCCACGTCGCAGGTGACCATGCGGGGGATCCGGGTGGGCCGGGTGACCGGCATCCGAACCACCCCGACCGGGCTGCAAGTGTCGATCGAACTCGACCGGGCCCATCCGGTGCCCGTGGACAGTGTGGTCAGCATCCAAAACCTGTCGCTGGTTGGCGAGCAGTACATTGACTTCAAGCCGAAACGCGTTGTGCCGCCATACTTCAGCGACGGCGCGGTGATCCCGGCCGATCGCGTCGCGCGCGCCGTGACCGTCAGCGACCTGTTGGCTAGGGCCAATGCGCTACTGGCGGCGATCAATCCGACGTACGTGCGCACCGTCGTCAGCAACGTCTCGCAGGCGTTGGCCGGCAACGACGACGCCCTGGACTCGTTGGCCACCACGGCCGGGTTGGTCGCCAAAATGGAGTGGGAGCGTAGGCAACTGCTCGCGACCCTGTTCGGCAATGTTGCGACGCTGACTACCGATCTGGACGAACTGCACGCCGGGGCGGTGCTCGGCGAGGCCGGAAACCTGCTGCCGGGCACGGTCTTGGCGTTGACCGGGCTGGTCCGCGATACCGATGAGTACACCCGCGCCGCCGGTGACGGAGCCTTTGCCCCGGGTGGGCCGATCCCCACGCTGGTCGCCAACCTCGGCGAGTATGCCGACATGTTGTCCGGTCCGCTGAGCACCTTCGCGGCGGTGCTGGAGCCGGCGACCGCGCCGCTGCGCGGATTCATGGTCGACGCCGGGCACTGGCTGGATTATTGGGAGTCGACCTTCAACGACGCCGGTGGACTACGTGTGCAGGTGAACGTGCCGGAATGGCACCAACAGTGAGGAATCGAGCATGAGCATCGACACCGCCGACGTCGCGACGGACGCGGACGAGAATGACCCTGTCGTTGTGGACCGGCCCAACGGGTTATCCAAGCTGCGGCGCCTTATTCGGCGGCCATGGTGGTGGGTATCGGTGGTGGTGGCGGCGGCGGTGATCGGCGCCGGGGTGTTCGGCTTGCTGAAGTACGGCGGCGTGGTCGATGAGCTGGCGGCCCTGCGCCGGGCCGAATCCGATCGTGACGCGGCGGCCGGGCTGGCCAAGGAATATGCGCTGAAGTCGCTGACCTACAGCTTCGAGGATCCGGACGCCTTCTTCCGTTCGGTGGAGAGCGGGGTATCACAGGCGCTCAAGGACAAGTACGTCAACGCCACCGATCTCCTCAAGGGCATCATGGTGCAGGCGCAGGTCTCCTCGTCGGGCGAAGTGCTCGCCACCGATGCCGTCGCCCAGCCCGGTCAGGTATACCAGGTGGTGGTGGCGGCCGCGCAGACCACCCGCAACCTGCAGAACCCGAAGCCGCGGGTGTCGCTGATCCTGCTGCAGGTCACGGTCAACAAGGTTGGCGACGGTTGGCAGGTCTCCGATATCGGGCCAAAGACCGGCAGTCACGGTCCCAACACGGATCAGGGCCCGGCGCCCAGCTCGGTACCAGAACCAGGGCGGTAGGCCGCCAGCGTCGATGTTTGGCGCGTGCGGTATCCGGCAATGTGTTAGGGCATGCGCGACGCTTCGAGCATGGCGCGATCGACATGGTGCCGCCCAGCAACGGCGAAACCCGCCTCGGCAGGCGGCTGTACACCGCCAACCGGTGCCGGTCGGCCTCAGCGATGCCGTCCAGTAACTCAACATCTCCGGAAGGCACCCGGGATGGCCCGTTGAGGGGGCGGGCCATCCCGGGCCAATCGGCGCCGCTCATGGGGTCCGTTGATCGGTGTGTGGCGCAATTGGCACCTTCTCGCCACCGGGTGCCCATATTCGACACGAATAAAACACCCGGCCCGCGCGTCAGCCGAGGGTGGGTGCCAAACGGGCAACGGAAGGGTGGTGGACGCGATCGCCGCTACGTCACGCGACGGTTTGTTCGTCGTGGGCTTTGCGTGCTGCAGCGTCGCTGAAACACGCAGGCGCGCCGAGTTTAATCCGGTTGAGCGACACTTCGTAACTTCTGAAATCTCTTGTGTCACTCTGGTTTCAGTGGTCTCTGGGCGGGGTGTCTTGTCGGTGCCCTCCGATAGTCTGGGCGTATGGATCGGCAGGCGATCACCGCGGCGTTCGACACCCTCGATGCCGGCGTGGATGCCGTGCTGGGGTTGGATTGTGAGGCGTTGACCACCCATGAGCGGATGGTGTTGCTGGAACGGGTGGAGCGGGTACGCCGCCGGTTGCCCGCCGCCGAGCATCCGCTGATCAACCAGCTGGCCCGCTCGGGCCAGCGCCGAGGAGTTGGGCGGCAAACTGGCGCATGCGATCGCCGAGTGGACGCTGATCAGCCGCGCCGAGGCCGCCCGCCGCATCGGTGAGGCCGCCGATTTGGGGCCGCGGCGCGCACTGACCGGCCAGCCGCTGGCGCCGGTGTTGGCGGCCAGCGCGGCCGCCCAACGCGCCGGCAAGCTGGGCGCCGGGCTGGGGGCACCTCCCGCTTGCGGGGACCCCGTATGCCCAGTGCCGCACCACCGATGTGAACGCGTTGACGTTTGCCTGCGGCGCCCAGCACCGCATGCTGCAACCCGGGGGTTGGAGCACCCGCACCAACGCCCGCGGCGAGACCGAGTGGCTACCGCCCCCCGTGAGCGGTCGGACCGCGCCGGCGTTACCGGTGTGCCTGACAGCAACTGCACCGCCGGCCAGCTCACGCACATCTGGCCCCAGCACTGCAACCTATGCACACGTGCACAGTCAGACGTTGTGACCGCGGCTCGCGAGCAGCGGCCCGGCACTCCTTGGCGGCTTTCGGCGTGAGCGTGTGCGGCTTGGTCGCGCCGCTCGGCGGCGCGTTGGAGATGTTGCTACCCCTGTCGACACGGTAGTCCGGTCAGAATGGCTTCATGGCACTGGATCTGAACGCGTACTTCGGCCGCATCAACTATCGCGGCGCTACCGAGCCAACCCTGGATGTGCTGCGGGATCTGGTGACCGCTCACACTCGGGCGATTCCGTTCGAGAACCTGGATCCGTTGATGGGCGTGCCGGTCGACGACCTGAGTCCAGATGCGCTGGCCGACAAGCTGGTGCACCGGCGTCGAGGTGGCTACTGCTACGAGCACAACGGGTTGATGGGATACGTGTTGGCCGAACTCGGTTATCGGGTACGCCGATTCTCCGGCCGAGTCTTCTGGATGCTTCCGCCGGTTGCGCCCGTACCGGCGCAGACGCACACGGTGCTGGGGGTAACATTCCCCGGCTCGGCCGGGTCGTATCTCGTCGACGTCGGCTTCGGCGGCCAGACGCCCACCTCGCCGATCCGCTTGGAAACCGGCAGTGTCCAGCAGACGTCACACGAACCGTATCGACTCAAGGACCGCGGCGACGGGTTGGTGCTGCAGGCCATGATCCGTGACCAATGGCAGACCCTGTATGCGTTCACCACGCAGAACCGACCGCAGATCGATCTGATAGTGGGCAGCTGGTACGTCTCCACCCACCCGGCATCGCACTTCGTCACCGGCCTGACCGCCGCGATCGTCACCGCCGACGCCCGGTGGAACTTGGCTGGCCGCTACCTCGCTATCCACCGGGCCGACGGGACCGAGAAGATCCGACTTGATGACGCGGCGGCGGTTGTCGACGCCCTCAGTGAGCGGTTCAGCATCAACGTGGCCGACGTCGGCGAGCGGGGCGTGCTTGAAGCTCGCATCGACGAGCTATTGGCCCGGCAACCAGGAACCGATGCGCCGTAAGGCTTCTTCGACGTCGCTGGTCGGTCCGGCAAAAGACATCCGGACGTACGAACTGCCGCGTTCGGTGTCGAAATCGATGCCCGGCGCGATGGCAACACCGGTGTCGGCCAGCAGCTTTGAGCAGAATGCCAGGGAGTCGGCGGTAAAATCGGAGACGTCGGCGTAGACGTAGAACGCGCCGTCGGTGGGCGCCAGCCGGTCGATGCCGACTGCGCGCAGACCGTCCAGCAACAGCGAGCGGTTGACCGCGTAGTGCGCCAGGTTGCCCTCGGCCTCGGCCGTCGCCTCCGGGGTGAATGCGGACACCGCGGCGATCTGCGACAGCGCCGGCGGGCAGATGGTGAAGTTGCCGGTCAGGCAGTCCACCGCGCGGCGCAGCACGGTGGGCACCAGCAGCCAGCCCAACCGCCAACCGGTCATCGCAAAATATTTGGAAAAACTGTTGACTACCACCGCGTTTCGCGACGTCTGCCACGCGCAGCTGGTCTGCGGAGCCCCCGCGTACACCAGGCCGTGGTAGACCTCATCGCTGATCAGCCGTACACCGGCAGCGTCACACCAGGACGCGATCTCCGCCAGTTCTCTAGGGGGGATGACCGTTCCGGTCGGGTTGGCCGGGCTGGCGACGATGACACCGTGCAGCGGCGGGTGGATTTCGGCCAGCATCTGCACCGTGGGCTGGAACCGGGTCTGCGGCCCGCACGGAATCTCCACGACCTCACATCCCAGCGCCGACAGGATATTCCGGTAGCACGGGTAGCCGGGACTGGCCATGGCGACCCGGTCGCCCACGTCGAAGCAGGCCAGAAAGGCGAGCAAAAAGCCACCCGAGGAACCCGTGGTGATGACCACCGCGTCCAGGTCGACGTCGATGCCGTGCCGGCGTTGGTAATCCGCGGCGATCGCCGCGCGCAGCTCGGGAATGCCCAGCGCCACGGTGTATCCCAGTTGGTTGAGATGCAATGCGGCGGCCGCGGCCGCACGTACCGGTTCCGGGGCGCCCGCACTGGGCTGGCCGGCCGACAGGTTCACCAGGTCGCCGTGGGTGCGCTGGCGCTCCGCGGCCGCCAGCCAGACATCCATCACATAAAACGGTGGGATGCCGGCGCGCAGGGCCACACGGTCATTCACGGCGTCGGGAGCACCTCTGCTTCTAGTTGGCGCAGCAGTTCTCGCGGAGAGCCGAGCAGTTGCGCGCTGCCATGTGCGCGTTTGAAATACAGATGCATGTCGTGTTCCCAGGTGATGGCGATGCCGCCGTGCAGCTGAATGCCCTCGGCCGCCACCCTACTCAACGCCTCGGTGGCGGCCAGGCGCGCGGTGGCGGCGTTGGTGGGCGAGGGTTGGTTGCATGCGTCGGCGACGACGGCGCGGGCCGCGGCGATCGCGACATACAGATCGGCCATCCGATGCTTGAGGGCCTGGAAGCTGCCGATCGGACGGCCGAATTGCACTCGGCTCTTGGTGTATTCGACGGTCAATTCCAGACAGCGTTCGGCGGCGCCGATCTGCTCGGCCGCCAGCAGGATCGCCGCGGTGTCGGCGAGGCCGGGGTCGGGGCCGACGGGCACGCAATCTTCGGGTTGCACGCGGGCCAGCCTGCGGGTGGGGTCCATGGTGGCCACCGGCCGTGCGCTGAATCGGGTCCACCTGCTTAGCTGGCCGCCGGATGCGGCGACGACGACGTCGGCGATGTCGCCGTTGACCACGTAGTCGGGATCGAATACCAGCGCACCGATCGAGCTACCCTCGGCAAGAGCTGCCAGCGTCTGAACGTCCGGCTCGGGTGCGGCCAGCAGCGCCAGCTCCGCCAACGTGGTGCCCAGCAGGGGAGAGGGCACCAGCGCCCGCCCCAGCTCCTGCAAAACCGTTGCCGCATCGGCCAGTTCGCCGCCAGCGCCGCCCAACTCCTCGGGTACCACCAGGGCCACGGCGCCGACCTGCTCGCACAAGAGTTGCCATAGTGACTCGTCGTAGCCACGATCGGATTCCATTGCCGCGCGCACCGCCGCCGGGGTTGCGTGTTTGGTGACCAGGGCGGCGACGGTCTGCCGCAGCATCTCCCGTTCTTGGGTCATCAGCACCGCTCCTCCAGCGCCTCCAGCACCCGCCTGCGGTGCGCGGCCGGCGTACCCCAGGCCGAGCGTAGCGCCTGCACCCGCAGCAGCCACAACGACAGGTCGTGCTCCTGGGTGAATCCGATTGCGCCGTGGGTCTGCAACGCCGACCGCGCGGCCAGCAGAGCAGCCTCACCCGCGGCCACCTTGGCGGCGCTGACGTCACCCGGCTCCAACGACAAGGCCGCGCCATACACCAGGGGCCGGGCCAGCTCGATCGCGATGTGCACATCGGCGAGCTTGTGTTTGATCGCCTGATACGAGCCGATGACCCGCCCGAACTGACTCCGCTGCTTGGCGTAATCGACGGCCGCGTCCAGCAGCGCCTCGGCGGCACCCACCAATTGGGCCGCGGTGGCCAATGCTCCGAACTCGTAGGCCCGTACCACGTTCGCCCGCCAGGCCTGGCCGGATGCCGTCACCTCGTACAGCCGTCGGCTGGGGTCGACGGACTGGTGGCACTCACCGGGTGTCCCTTCGGTGACGCTGCCATCGCTCGCGAGCAGCACCAGCCCCGCGGTATCGGCGTCGACCGCACGCGGAACCTGGGGGGGCATGGCGACCGTCACGATCAGCTCACCGGACGCCAGCCCGGCGCTGCGATCGGCCTGATCGTCACTGGCGAGCAAAACCGGTGCCACGGCGATCGATTCGGCAACCGGGCCGGGCACACACCAGCGCCCGAGACGTTCCAGCGCCACCACCAGATCGACCGGGTGGGCCTCCAGGCCGTCGAACCTTTCCGGCACGGCCAGCGCGGTGACGCCCAGGTTGGCCAGCTGCGCCCACACCTTGCGACCAGGCGCGACATCGCCGGCCGACCAGGCGCGGACCGCGCCGGGCAGGTCCGCGGCGCCCAGCGCCGCGTCGATGCTGGCCGCGAAGTCGCGCTGCTGGTCGTCGAGTGCAAATTCCACGGTCACTTCTTCTCTCGTGGCAGGCCCAGCAGCCGTTCCGAAATGATGTTGCGCTGGATTTCGTTGGTGCCGGCGTAGATCGGGCCTCCGAGGGCGAACAGCAGGCCGTCGGTCCAGGGGCCGGCCAGCTCCCCGTCGGCGCCGCGGATGTCGAGGGCGGTCTGATGCAGGTCCACGTCCAGGTCGGACCAGAACACCTTGGTCACCGAGGATTCCGCGCCCAGCTCGCCGCCGCGGGCCAGCCTGGTCACCGTGCCGAAGGTGTGCAGCCGGTAGGCCTGCGCCTTGATCCAGGCGTCGGCGACCCGGTCGGCGAACTCCGGGGGTGAGCCGCCGTCCTTCCACAGTTGCACCAGCCGTTCGGCGGCGGCCAGAAAGCGGCCCGGGCTGCGCAGCGACATGCCGCGCTCGTTGCTCGATGTGCTCATGGCCGCGCGCCATCCGTCGTTCGGGGCGCCGATGACGTCTTCGTCGGGTACGAACACGTCGTCGAGAAAGATTTCACCGAAGCCGGTGTCACCGCCTAGTTGGGCGATCGGGCGCACCGTGACGCCCTTGGCTTTCAGGTCGAACATGAAGTACGTCAGGCCGCGGTGCCTTTCGGCCGTGGGGTCGGAGCGGAACAGGCCGAATGCCATGTCGGCGAACGGCGCCCGCGAACTCCAGATCTTCTGCCCGTTGAGCAGCCAACCGCCCGCCGTCTTGGTCGCGGTGGAGCGCAGCGACGCCAGATCGCTGCCGGATTCGGGCTCTGACCAGGCCTGCGCCCAGATCTGCTCGCCGCTGGCCATTTTCGGCAAGATGCGGTCGAGCTGTTCGGCGGTGCCGTGGGCGAACAGGGTCGGCGCCAGCATCGAGGTGCCGTTGGCGCTCGCCCGCCCCGGGGCGCCGGCGCGGAAGTACTCCTCCTCGAACACCACCCAATGCAGCAGCGGCGCGTCGCGGCCGCCGTAGCGCTTCGGCCAGGTGATCACCGACAGCCCGGCGTCAAACAGCACCCGGTCCCAATGACGATGTTGCGCAAAGCCTTCCGCATTATCGTAAGACTTCGTCGGGATCGACGCGGCATTGGCAGCGAGGAACTCGCGCACTTCGGCCTGGAAGATCAGGGTCTGCTCGTCGAAATTCAGATCCATTCAGGCCAACTCCCGCAACTGTGGTTTGACGACCTTACCGCCGGCATTGCGTGGCAACGCATCGACGAACCGCACCGACCGCGGTGCCTTGAAATTCGCCAAATGCTCACGCGTGTAGCCGATTACCGACTCTTCGTTCAGATGCGCACCGGGTCGGGTGACCACGAACGCCCGGCCGACCTCGCCGAGGCGCTGGTCGGGAACGCCGATCACGGCGGCGTCGGCCACCCCGTCCATCCGGGCCAGCACCTGCTCGACCTCGGCGGGATAGACGTTGAATCCGCCGCAGATGTACATGTCCTTGAGGCGGTCGGTGATCCGCAGGTTGCCCGCCTCGTCCACCGCGCCGATATCGCCGGTGTGCAGCCAGCCGTCGGCATCGATAGCCGCGGCCGTCGCCTGAGGGTCGTCGAGATAGCCCAGCATGACGTTCGGCCCGCGCAGCAGGACTTCCCCGTCGTCACCAATGCGCAGCTCGAAATCGGCGAACGGACGACCGCAGGTGGTCGCCACCGTCACCGCGTCGTCGTCGGGGCGGCACATCGTGCCCATGCCGTTGGCCTCGGTCAGCCCGTAAGCGGTCAGCACGATGTCGATGTCCAGCTCGGACTGCATGCGTTCCACCAGCACCACCGGTACCGTGGCCGCACCGGTTACCGCGAACCGCAGCGAGCTTAGGTCATAGTCGTTGCGGGCCGGGTGGTCGAGCAGGCTCTGGTAGATGGTGGGCGGTCCGGGCAGCACGGTGATGCGGTGGTGCTCGATCGCCTGCAGCGTGCGCAGCGGATCGAAGGTCAGCTGCGGGATCAGCGTCGCGCCGGTTTGCAGGCAGGCCAGGATCCCGGCCTTGTAGCCGAAGTTATGGAAGAACGGGTTGATGCACAGGTAGCGGTCGTCGCTGGTGATCTTGCCGTTGGCGGCCCAGGATGCCGAGGCCGACAGTGATTGCCGGTGCGCGCATAGCACGCCTTTGCTGCGGCCGGTGGTTCCGGAGGTGAACAGGATGTCGCTGACGTCCTCGGGTGCCACGGCGGCGGCGCGGGCGTGTGCCGCCTCGAGGGCCACGGGATCGGCGCCCAGGGTGATGAAGTCGTCCCAGGTCCCGTCGTCCGCTTCGATCGGAACCCGCACGATGCGCCGCAGCGCGGGCAGCGCGTCGCGGTCCAGGCCGGTCGCTCGGTCGGCGCCCAGGAACCGGCCCGCCGCGAACAGCACCGGCGCAGCGGTTCGGGCCAGGATGTCGGCGGCTTCCTCTGCGGTGTAGCGGGTGTTCAGCGGCACCATGGCGGCGCCGGCGTGCTGGATCGCCAGACAGGCCACCACCCAATGCCAGGTGTTCGGCGACCAGATGGCCACCCGGTCTCCGGGTTTCACGCCGAGGGTGACCAGCGCGGCCGCCGCCCGGTACACCTCGTCGCGCAACTCGGTCGACGTGAAGTTGCGGTCGTCGGTGATCAACGCCGTGTGGTCGGGTAGCTGGCGCACGAGACGATCCAGCGCCGCGGGCACGGTGCGCAGATCGTTAATCAACGGACGCTCCTAACAAAGCAAGTGCTTGGTAGGTTAGCCTACAGGGCATGCAGGACGTCGAGGAGTTCCGGGCGGAGGTCCGCGGTTGGCTGGCCGACAACCTGGTCGGCGAATTCGCCGCGCTCAAGGGCCTCGGCGGGCCGGGACGCGAACACGAAGCCTTCGAAGAACGCCGGGCATGGAACCAGCATCTGGCCGCCGCGGGGCTGACCTGCCTGGGCTGGCCGGTCGAGCACGGCGGGCGTGGGCTGTCGACCGCGCACCGGGTGGCGTTCTACGAGGAGTACGCCCGGGCCGACGCGCCGGACAAGGTCAACCACTTCGGCGAGGAGCTGTTGGGGCCCACGCTGATCGGGTTCGGAACGCCGAAGCAGCAGCAGCGCTTTCTGCCGCGCATCCGCGACGTCACCGAGCTGTGGTGTCAGGGATATTCGGAGCCCGGCGCCGGCAGCGACCTGGCGAGCGTGTCGACCACCGCCGAACTCGACGGTGACCAGTGGGTGATCAACGGCCAGAAGGTGTGGACCTCGCTGGCGCACCTGTCGCAGTGGTGCTTTGTGGTCGCGCGCACCGAGAAGGGCTCCAAACGGCACGCCGGCCTGTCGTATCTGCTGGTGCCGCTGGACCAGCCCGGCGTGCAGATCCGGCCGATCGTCCAGATCACCGGCACCGCGGAGTTCAACGAGGTGTTCTTCGACGACGCCCGCACCGACGCCGACATGGTGGTCGGCGCACCGGGCGACGGCTGGCGGGTCGCGATGGCGACGCTGACCTTCGAGCGCGGCGTCTCCACGCTGGGGCAGCAGATCGTCTATGCCCGTGAGCTTTCCAAGCTGGCCGAGCTCGCGCGGCGCACCGGCGCCGCGGATGACCCGTTCGTCCGGGAGCGGCTGACCCGGGCGTGGACCGGGCTGCGGGCCATGCGTTCCTATGCCCTGGCCACCATGGACACCGAGCAGCCCGGCCAGGACAACGTGTCGAAGTTGTTGTGGGCCAACTGGCATCGCGATCTGGGTGAGCTGGCGATGGACGTGATTGGCAAGCCCGCAATGACCATGCCCGACGGCGAGTTCGACGAATGGCAGCGGCTGTATCTGTTCACCCGCGCCGACACCATCTACGGCGGGTCCAACGAGATCCAGCGCAACATCATCGCCGAGCGGGTGCTCGGCCTGCCCCGGGAGGCCAAGGGATGAACCTGTCCGTAGCGCCCAAAGAGATTGCCGGACACGGACTTCTGGACGGCAAGGTCGTCGTCGTCACCGCGGCGGCGGGCACCGGCATCGGATCGGCCACCGCGCGACGAGCCCTGGTCGAGGGTGCCGACGTGGTGATCTCCGACCACCACGAGCGACGGCTGACCGAGACCGCCGCCGAGCTGTCCGCGCTGGGGCTGGGCCGGGTGGAAAGCGTGGCGTGCGACGTGACGTCCACCGCCCAGGTCGACGCCCTGATCGCGGCGACCACCGCCCGGATGGGCCGCCTGGACGTGCTGGTCAACAACGCCGGGCTGGGCGGGCAGACGCCGGTGGTCGACATGACCGACGACCAGTGGGACCGCGTCCTGGATGTGAGCCTGACGTCGGTGTTCCGGGCCACCCGGGCCGCGCTGCGCTACTTCCGGGACGCGCCGCACGGCGGTGTGATTGTCAACAACGCCAGCGTGCTGGGCTGGCGAGCCCAGCACTCCCAGTCGCACTATGCGGCCGCCAAGGCCGGGGTGATGGCGTTAACCCGGTGCAGCGCAATGGAAGCCGCCGAGTACGGGGTTCGCATCAATGCGGTCTCGCCCAGCATCGCCCGGCACAAGTTCCTGGACAAGACCACCTCGGCGGAGCTGCTGGATCGGCTGGCCGCCGGTGAGGCGTTCGGGCGGGCCGCCGAACCCTGGGAAGTGGCGGCCACCATCGCGTTTCTGGCCAGCGACTACTCCAGTTACCTTACTGGCGAGGTGATTTCGGTATCCAGCCAGCATCCGTGAGCGAATCGGTTGCGCTGCGGCGGGCCGCCTATCAGTTGTGCCATAGCCGACTGAGGCTAAAGATGCCCGATACAGCGGTGCCTATGTTGAACAGACCCGAGTTCGTACCGCTCTGGGTGGGGACGAAGGGGGTGCCTGGGACGCCGATGTTTCCGATGCCCGAGGTCTGGCCGTTTATGCCACTGCCGCCGCTGGCCGTGTTGAAGAAGCCCGAGACAATGACGGCGCCGGGACCGCTAGGAGTGTTGAAGAAGCCCGAGACGTTGGTGCCGGTGTTTCCAAAGCCCGAGCTGGTCAGGCCGCTATTGGTGATGATGCCGAAGCCCGTGTTGGTGTTGCCCGAATTCCACAAGCCCGTGTTGATGCTGCCCGAATTCCCATTGCCGGTGTTTAGAGTGCCTGAGTTGTCGAAGCCCGTGTTGAAGTTGCCCGCGTTCCCGAAGCCGGTGTTGACACTGCCCGCGTTCCCGAAGCCGGTGTTTAGGGTGTCTGCATTCCCGAAGCCAGTGTTTAACCTGCCCGCGTTCCCGAAGCCGATGTTGCCGATGCCGGAGTTCCCGAAGCCGAGGTTGTTGAGGTCGCCGGGCACCAGGGTATTGGTGCCGCTGTTGAAGACGCCGGCGTTGCCGCTGCCGGAGTTGAAGAAGCCGATGTTGTTGGTGCCGGAGTTGCCCAAGCCGATGTTGCCGCTGCCCGAGTTCAGCAGCCCGGCCAGGTTGATGCCCCGCTGATTGTTGCCGGTCAGCCCGATGCCGATGTTGTTGTCGCCGGTGTTGCCGAAGCCGAAATTGAAGTTGCCGGTGTTTCCGCCACCGATGTTGCCGTTGCCGGTGTTGCCGCCGCCGGTGTTGGCGTTGCCGGTGTTGCCGAAGCCCATGTTGTTGTTGCCCCTGTTACCCATGCCCACGTTGTTGTTGCTCGGCGGTACAAGAGAGCCCCCGTTGCCGAAGCCGATGTTTCCGGCGCCGCGGTTTCCGCTGCCGAAGTTGTCGCTGCCGAAGTTGCCGCTACCGATGTTTCGGTCGCCGATGTTGCCGCCACCCAGGTTGGCGCTGCCCCTGTTGCCGTCGCCGACGTTGCCGCTGCCGGTGTTGCCGCCGCCCACGTTGGCGTTGCCCTGGTTGCCGAGGCCCAAGTTGGGCAGGGTGTTGAGGAACTGCTGCAGGGCCGCCGGCAACGGCAAGTGCGCCGCGGCCGAGGACGCCCCGGCGTGGTAGCCGCACATCGCGGCCACATCGGCGGCCCACATCTGCTCATACAGGCCCTCGATGGCCGCGATGGCCGGGGCGTTGAGCCCCAGCCAATTCGACCGGATCAGCTGCACAAACGCCTCGCGGTTGGCCGCCACCACTAGCGGGGGCACGATCGCGGCTTTTGCGGCCTCGAACACGCCGCCACCGCCTTGGCCTGCCCGGCCACCCCCTGGGCGTGGGCGGCCGCCGTGCTCAAAAAGCCCGCATACAGGGCCGCCGCGGCCGTCATCGCCGCGGCCGCCGGGCCCTGCCACGCCTGACTGGCCAGCCCCGTGGTCACCGAGGAAAACGACGACGCGGCGGTTCCCAATTCAGCGGCCAGCCCGTCCCAGGCCGCCGCCGCGCTCAGCATGGGCGCCGACCCGGCACCCAGGTACATCCGCAACGAATTGATCTCCGGTGGCAACACCGAAAAGTTAGCCATGATGGACCTCCTATCCGCTGGCACCGCCGCCGCCCGAGGGTGATCAATCCCAGTCCGCGACGTCGAACATGTTATGACGACGCCGGGGATGACGATTTGTGCTTTCACCAAATGCTGGGCCCTTTTCGCCAACCGAATAGCCAGCGCGGCCCAGTGAGGTCAGGACGGGCGGGCCAAGCGATCCCGAACTGCCCCCCATGCTCGTCGGCGCGGCTACCGGTCAGTTGTACAAGAGCCGGTCAAGGCTGAATATGCCCGACAAATTGCTGCCTATGTTGAACAAGCCCGAGTTCAGGCCACTGTCAGACACGGCATAGATGCTGCCCCGGACGCCGATGTTTCCAATGCCCGAGATCTGGCCGTTTGTGCTGCCGCCGCCGCTGGCGGTGTTGAAGAAGCCCGAGACGGTGCCAGCTCCCGGGCCGTTTGGCGTGTTGAATAAGCCCGAGGCGTTGGTGCCGGCGTTGCCAAAACCCGACCTCGGCAGCCCGGTGTTGGTGGTGGCCCCAAAGCCGGTGTTGGTGTTGCCCGAATTCCACCAGCCCGTGTTGATGTTGCCCGAATTCCCGCTGCCGGTGTTTATGCTGGCTGAATTCCAGAAGCCCGTGTTGTAGTTGCCCGCGTTCCCGAAGCCGGTGTTGAGCACGCCGGCGTTCCCGAAACCGGTGTTTAGGCCGCCCGCGTTCCCGAAGCCGGTGTTGAACGTGTTCGTGTTCCCCAAGCCGACGTTGGCGATGCCCGAGTTCCCGAAGCCGATGTTGTTGAGGTCGGCTGGCGCAGGTGTAAGGGTGTTGGCGCCGGTGTTGAAGATGCCGATGTTGCCGTTGCCGGAGTTGAAGAAGCCGATATTGCCGCTGCCCGAGTTGCCGATGCCGATATTGCCGCTGCCGGAGTTCAGCAGCCCGGCCAGGTTGATGCCCACCTGATTGTCGCCGGTGAGCCCGATCCCGATGTTGTTGTTGCCGGTGTTGCCGAAACCGACATTGTTGTTGCCGGTGTTGCCGCCACCGATGTTGCCGTTGCCGGTGTTGCCGCCGCCGGTGTTGGCGTCGCCGGTGTTGCCGAAGCCCATGTTGTTGATGCCGAAGTTCCCCATGCCCACGTTCTGGCCGCCCGTTGCGACGACACCCTTGTTGTTGCCGAAGCCGATGTTGCCGGAGCCCACATTTCCGCTGCCGAAGTTGTCGTTGCCGAAGTTGCCGCTGCCGATGTTGCCGTTGCCGAAGTTGCCACCGCCCAGGTTGGAGCTGCCGAGGTTGCCGTCGCCGACGTTGCCGTTGCCGGTGTTGCCGCCGCCGAGGTTGGCGTTGCCCTTGTTGCCCAGGCCCAGGTTGGGCAGGGTGTTGAGGAACTGCTGCAGGCTGGCCGGTATCGGGATCAGCTGCGCGGCCGCCGAGGACGCCCCGGCGTGATAGCCGGTCATCGCGGCCACATCGGCGGCCCACATCTGCTCATACAGGCCCTCGACGGCCGCGATCGCCGGCGCGTTGAGCCCCAACCAATTCGACCGGATCAACTGCACGAACGCCTCGCGGTTGGCGGCCACCACCGCCGGTGGCACGATCGCGGCCTTGGCGGCCTCAAACACGCCGGCCACCGCCTTGGCCTGCCCGGCCGCACCCGACGCCTGGGCGGCCGCCGCGCTCAAAAACCCCGCATACGGGGCCGCCGCGGCGGTCATCGCCGCCGCCGCCGGACCCTGCCACGCCTGCCCGGTCAGCCCCGAGGTCACCGACGAGAACGACGACGCCGCCGAGCCCAGCTCCGCGGCCAGCCCGTCCCAGGCCGCCGCCGCTTGCAGCATCGGCGCCGAACCGGCGCCGAGGTACATCCGCAGCGAATTAATCTCCGGCGGCAACACCGCGAAATTGGCCATGGCTAACCTCCTACTCGGTTTGTCGACCCTCACGCGCGGCGATCGATCCAGTCCGCGACGTCGAACATGCTAAGGCAACCCCGCCGATGACAATGCGCATTTTCGCTGCAGTGTTACGCAGTATTCGCCAAGCGGATAACGGACATGGCCCGGCGAGGCCAAAGAGGAGCGGGCGAAATGATCCCGAACTGCCCCACCATGAACACCCACCGCCCCCCGCCACGTCAGCTCCCGGGAACCAACTCGATAGCCGATCGGCTATCGAGCGGCGCGATGGCGACACCGTGAGGTGGCCGAGCAAGCGCTTGGTTGATAGTCTGTTCGGATGGACCGAGCGACCGGTCAGACTAACAGCCGGCGGGACGAGCTGCTCGAGCTTGCCGCGGCGATGTTCGCCGAGCGCGGACTACGCGCGACCACCGTGCGTGACATCGCCGACGGCGCGGGCATCCTGTCCGGCAGCCTGTATCACCATTTCGCCTCCAAGGAGGAGATGGTCGACGAGCTGCTGCGCGGGTTTCTCGACTGGCTCTTCGGTCGCTACCGCGAGATCGTGGACGGCACGGCCAATCCGCTGGAGCGGCTCAAAGGCCTGTTCATGGCGTCCTTCGAGGCGATCGAGCATCGGCACGCGCAGGTCGTCATCTACCAAGACGAAGCCCAACGGCTGGCGTCGCAACCCCGGTTCTGCTACATCGAGGACCTCAACAAACAGCAGCGCAAGATGTGGGTCGACGTGCTCAACCAGGGCATCGAGGAAGGCTACTTCCGGCCCGACCTCGACGTCGACCTGGTCTACCGGTTCATCCGTGACACCACCTGGGTGTCGGTGCGCTGGTATCGACCCGGCGGGCCACTCTCCGCCGAGCAGGTGGGCCAGCAGTACCTCACCATCGTGCTTGGCGGGATCACCAGAGAAGGAGTCTGAAAGATGCCCGGTGTCGGCGACGATGCAGTGGGGGCACCGCCCGCTTGCGGGGGACGAAGCGATGAGGAGGAGCGGCACTGATGACAGAGGCGTACGTCATCGACGCTGTGCGGACCGCGGTTGGCAAGCGGGGCGGCGCACTGGCCGGTATCCATCCCGTCGACCTGGGTGCCCTGGCGTGGCGCGGGCTGCTCGACCGGACCGACATCGACCCCGCCGCGGTCGACGACGTGATCGCCGGTTGTGTCGACGCCATCGGCGGGCAGGCGGGCAACATCGCCCGACTGTCGTGGCTGGCCGCCGGCTATCCCGAAGAGGTCCCCGGGGTCACCGTGGACCGGCAGTGCGGTTCCAGCCAGCAGGCGATTTCCTTTGGCGCGCAAGCGATCATGTCCGGCACGGCGGATATCATCGTGGCCGGTGGCGTGCAGAACATGAGCCAGATCCCGATCTCGTCGGCGATGACCGTCGGCGAACAGTTCGGGTTCAGCTCACCGACCAACGAATCCCGGCAATGGCTGCACCGCTATGGCGACCAGGAGATTTCACAGTTCCGTGGCTCGGAGCTGATCGCCGAGAAGTGGAACCTGTCCCGTGAAGAGATGGAGCGGTACTCGTTGGCCAGCCATGAACGCGCGTTCGCGGCGATCCGCGCCGGCCACTTCGAGAACGAAATCCTCACTGTGGAAACCGAATCCGGACCATTTCAGGTCGACGAGGGCCCGCGGGAGTCGTCGCTGGAGAAGATGGCCGGCTTGAAGCCACTGGTCGACGGTGGCCGGCTGACGGCGGCGATGGCCAGTCAAATTTCCGACGGCGCCAGCGCCGTGCTGTTGGCCTCCGAGCGGGCCGTCAAAGACCACGGACTCACCCCCCGCGCCCGCATCCACCACATCAGTGCGCGCGCCGCCGACCCGGTGTTCATGCTCACCGGGCCCATCCCCGCCACCCGATACGCGTTGGAAAAGACCGGGCTTGCCATTGACGACATCGACACCGTCGAGATCAACGAGGCGTTCGCGCCGGTAGTTATGGCCTGGCTCAAGGAAATCAAGGCCGACCCGGCGAAGGTCAACCCCAACGGCGGCGCGATCGCGCTGGGGCATCCGCTGGGCGCGACCGGCGCCAAGCTGTTCGCCACCATGCTCAATGAGCTGGAGCGCGTCGGTGGCCGCTACGGGCTGCAGGCCATGTGCGAGGGCGGCGGCACCGCCAACGTCACCATCATCGAGCGGCTATAGCTTTAGCGTCGATCGTTTGGATATACGCGTCGACCCTTCGTATATACTTCCTGTTGTGGCGAAACATTTGGTCGATCTCGATGAGGACACCCTTGCCGCGGCTCGCGCCGAGCTCGGCACGACCACGATCAAAGACACGGTGAATGAGGCGCTCCGCCGAGCAACGTCGCGACGAAGGCAGCGAGTGGCCGCGTCCTTGGACATCTTGTCCGATGCCTGCCTCGACGATCGTGCTGAAGCGTGGCGCTGAGGTTTCTGCTCGACACCAGCGTGGTCAAGCGGCTCGGCCGCTCCGAGGTGCGGCAGGTGGTTGAGCCGTTGGCGACCGCGGGTGAGCTGGCGCGCGCCAGCATCTGCGACCTCGAAGTCGGGTACTTAGCCCGCAACGCCGAAGAATGGGATCGGCTTGTGGGAGCGCTCGACGCGTTTGAGCTCGTGGATTCGACCCCAGCGCACCAGCGTCGCGCTCTTCAAGTGCAGCGCCTCCTCGCTCAGCGCGGTCAGCGAGGCCGCAAGATCCCCGACCTGTTGATCGCGGCGGCAGCCGAGGAACTCGGCGTCGCTGTCCTGCACTACGACGCCGACTTTGATCTGATCGCGTCGGTGACCGGCCAGCGCTGCCAGTGGGTCGTGCCCCGCGGCACGGTGGAGTGACCTGCGCGCCGAGTGGGAATCTGACGACGGGTCATCGGCGTGTCGCGTCGTGAGATTCACTGTCGGCGGGGTGTCAACGAAGCTGTCGGTGGGTGATGTCAGCATTCGCCCATGAGCGAACCGGCTTGGCCCTTTCTGGGGGCGGAGGCGTTGGCCGCAAAGGCTCTTCCGGAGCGGGCGATGAGACAGCTCTACGAGCCGGTCTACCCGGGCGTTTTCGTCCCGGCTGGTATCGAGCTGACGGCGCGCCAGCGTGCCCAGGCGGCGTGGTTGTGGTCGCGGCGGCGCGCCGTCGTCGCCGGCAATTCGGCGGCGGCGCTCCTCGGCGCGAAGTGGGTGAACCCGGCGCTCGACGCCGAGTTGGTGCACGCCAATCGAAAGCCTCCGCCGCGAATCGTCGTACACACGGATCGGTTGGCGCCGCACGAGATGGCAGCGGTTGACGGTGTCGGGGTAACCAGCCCGGCGCGCACCGCCTTCGACATCGGGCGGCGCACACCCTCGCGGCTGCAGGCGGTCCAGCGGCTGGACGCGTTGGCGAACGCGACCGACGTCAAGATCACCGACGTGCAGGCCGTCATCGCCGAACATCCCGGTGCGCGCGGCCTGGTCCGGCTTCGGGCGGTGCTGCCGCTGGTCGACGGGGGCGCGGAATCCCCGCAGGAGACGTGGACCCGATTGGTGTTGATCGATGCCGGCCTGCCGAAACCGCAAACGCAGATCAGAGTGTTCGACGACTACGGGGACTTCGTCGCCCGCATCGATATGGGCTACGGGCAACTGCGTGTCGGTGTCGAGTATGACGGGCCGCAGCATTGGACAGACCCGGCGCAACGGGCCCGGGACATCGAGCGGTCCAGCGCTTTGCACGATCTGGGCTGGACGATCATCAGGGTCAGCAGCGAGCTGCTCCGGTACCGGCAGGGCACGTTCGTCGGCCGCGTCGATGCCGCGATGCGTGCGGCGGGATGGCGCCCATGAGCGCCGAGAGTGAACCACACGACGCCGAACCGGCGTGTCGCGTCGCAGGATTCACATTCGGCGAACGGGATCAAGCGTCGTAATCCACCGCCACGAACGGTGTTGTCGGGTGTGACTGGCAGGTCAGGATGTAGCCAGCGTCCAGCTCTGCCCGACCTAACGCGAAGTTATGGTCCATCTCGACGTTGCCCTCGATCAGTTTGGCTCGGCAGGTGCCGCACGCGCCGCCCATGCAGGCGTAGGGCGCATCGCTGCGCAGCTGCAGCGCCCCTTCCAGAATCGAATCGCCCGGCACCAGATCGAATGTCGCCTGCTGCCCGGAGAGGGTGAAGGTGACGGTCGCCCCCTCATAGGAACGATGGGTCGCCGCGGGAGTGTCGAATCCGTAGAACAACTCCAGGTGAATACGCTCGGTGTCCACGCCGTACTCGATCAAGGTGTCGCGCACCGTGGTGGTCATGGCGAGCGGGCCGCAGATGAACCATTCGTCCACCCCGGCCGGCTGCAGGCTGGTGGTCAGCCAGGTGGTGAGCTTGTCGCGGTCGATGCGCCCGCGCAGCTCCGGGGTGTGCAACGGCTCGCTGGAGAGCACGTGCAGGATCTCCAGCCGGTCGGCATAGCGCGACTCCAGACGATCGAGTTCGGCTCGAAACATCGTCGATTCCTTGGTGCGGTTGCCATAGATCAGCGTGAACCGGCTCTCGGTCTCGATCTCCAGCGTGGTCGCCAAGATGGATAGCACCGGGGTGATCCCGCTGCCGGCCACCAGGCCCACGTAGTGCTTGCGGTGCAACGGATCCAACGGGGTGCCGAACCGGCCGGTCGGCGTCATCAGCTCGAGCACGTCGCCGGCCTTGAGCTCGTTGGCCACGAAGGTCGAAAATGCCCCGCCGGGAATGTGTTTGACGGCGATGCGCAACTGGGCGCGGGTGGCCGGGGCGCAGATCGAGTAGTTGCGACGGATGCCTTCGCCGCCCAGGTCGGTGCGCACCGTCACATGCTGGCCCGGCTCGAAACGGAAGGCGTCCCGCAGTGCTTCCGGCACCGCGAATGTCACCAGGGTGGCATCGGCGGTGATCGGGTCCACCGAGGCGACCGGGATGCGGTGCAGCACCGCGTGCGGTGAGCTGGAGCGAGCCGGCATCCGCACCGGCAGCAGCTTTGCGAGCCTGCCGTTGAGCTCCTTCCACTGCCGGTACTCGTCCGGATTCAGTTGCTGGCCGAAGACCGTGGAGATCGCGGCGTCGCGCTCCAAGTAAGCCTCCTCGTTGCGCCGCCAGGTCCGCAGGTACCGATAGAACGGCACCGACGGGTGCAGGTGGTGCACCAAGTGGTAGTTCTGCGACAGCAGCACCGGGGTGAACAGCCACTCCGCGCCCACCCGGTTGCGGGTCGCGCGGTAGCGGTTGCTGCGCTGGGTGTCCTCCAGCCCATGGTGGGGGAGCCAGTCAAACCACCAGGCCAGCACGGTGAGGCCGATGCGTTGCGGGATCAGGAAGACAACGGCGAGCGTCCAGAAGTGTCCGGTGACGATGGCAACGGTCAGGCCGGTCAGGCTCAGCGTGAGCATCACCAGGGTCTCGGCGACCTCGGCCACCGGCCGGCTACGGGCGCGGCGAAGGTAGTACTTGATGTAGAAGTACTCCACCATCGACCAGCGCAGCGGCAGCACCCACAGCGAGCCGTGCGAGGCGAAGGTGTCCGGATCCTGGTCGTCGTCGTTGGAATGACGGTGGTGCTGGATGTGGATGTACCCAAAGGCCGGGAAGGCGACCACCGGGCCGACGAACAGGAACGCCAGCCGCCCGAATAGGCCATTCACCCATCGGGTGGAGCTGATCGAGTAGTGCGACGCGTCATGCACAGCGGTGAACATGACGAACGTGACCGCGGCGTTGACCGGGATCGTCACCCAGAACGGTACCCAACCCTGGACGTACCCGGTGGTCGACAGCGCGAATGCCGTCAACGCGGCCAGGAAGATCCCCACGGTGGGCAGCGCGAGCCTGGGTACCGACTCACCCGGATCGGGCAGCGCATGGTGCACCGGGGCCTCGGGAGCCGCATGGTCTATCGCATCGATGGCAGACATAGCTGGGATAGCGTAGTCGACACGCGTCAACTACTCCACCAGCGCTGCGGCCGCCCGCAGGTGTTCGATCGCATCGTGAACGATCGATTCGATCAGTTCGGCGCACGACGGTAGATCCTCGAGAATGCCAGCCACCTGGCCCGATGCCAGCACACCCGCCTCGGTGTTGCCGTCGACCAAGCCGGCCTTGAGCAACATCGGGGTGTTCGCCGCCATCACCACCTGGGACCAGGTCAACTCCCTGCCGTGCCGCATGGCCAGGCCATCGCGGATCATCGACCGCCAGGTCATCTGCGACATCCGCTTGAACTTGGCGGCGTTGCGCACCGCCGCGGCGAAACCTCGTGCGCGCGAGCTGCTTTCCAGCTTCTGCACCAGCTCGGTGCGCAGCACCCGGTGCGGCATGCCGTCGACCCGGGTGGTGACCACGGTGCCGTCCGGGCCGGCCTCCAGGTAGCGCCGTTTGACCGCGTCGGGCACGGTGGAATCCGAGGTGAGCAGAAAGCGGGTGCCCATGGCCACCCCGGCCGCGCCGTAGCACAACGCGGCGGCCAGGCCGCGCCCGTCGAAGAAACCACCGGCGGCGATCACCGGGATGCCGCTGCCCTGGACGGCGTCCAGCACCGACGGCAACAGCAGAGTGGTGGCGACGGGCCCGGTGTGGCCGCCGCCCTCTCCACCCTGCACGATCATCGCGTCGGCGCCCCAGCTCGCGACCTTACGGGCATGTTTGGCCGCGCCGATCGACGGAATGACCACCACGCCAGCTTCTTTCAGCCGGGCGATCAATTCCGGCTTGGGTGCCAGCGCGAACGAGGCAACCCGCACGCCCTCGTGGATCATCAGCTCGACGCGGTCGCCCGCGTCGGCGGCGTCGGCGCGGAGGTTCACACCGAACGGTTTGTCGGTCGCGGCCTTGACCTTTGTGATCGCCGTCGCCAATTCGTCCAGGGTCATGGTGGCCGACGCCAGGATGCCCAGCCCGCCGGCGTTGGCGGTGGCCGTCACCAGCCGGGCGCCGGCCACCCAGCCCATCCCGGTTTGCACCACCGGGTGCTCGACGCCGACCAGCTCGGTCAGCGGCGTGCGCAGCCTCATAGCCACCGCCGACAATGCAGTGGGGGTACCACCCGCTTGCGGGGGACGAAGCGATGCGGGGGCACCTCCCGCTTGCGGGGGAGAGGAGGCGGAATAATCATGATCGTATCTCCCTGTCCCGCAATGACTTCGGATCGATTATCTCGCGGATCAGCCGCAGCTCGTCGTCGGTCGGCGGCCGGGTTTCATCCGCCTGGCCGAGGCCGTGCACCTCGAAGGAGGTGGCCTCGCGGACCTCGCCGGGTGACACGCCGGGGTGCAGGGATACCGCCCGCATGGTGTGGTCGGGTCCGCCGAAGTCGAACACGCCGAGGTTGGTCACCACCCGATGGATGTTGACGAACCGAAACGCCGGATTGTTGGGGTCGACCTTGTCGTACCCGATGCCCGAGACGATGTCGACGGCGTTCACAAAGACCCGCGTGGAGTGGTTGCCGACCCAGTAGCTGGTCGCGTGGTTGATGGTGTTGCCCGGCGAGCCGCGGACGCCGAACATCTGCCGGGTCGGCTGCTGCAGCGGTCCGAATGCCGAGATGTTCTGATTGCCATAGCGGTCAACCTGATTGGCGCCCATCACCACGTGGCGGCGTCCCCAGGCCAGCGTCTCGAACACCCGGCCAAACGGCATCCAGCCCTCGACGGCTCCCGTGTTACCCAATGCCGGGGCGTCGGCCAGCAGCCGAGCCTCGCCGTCGGTCAGCAGGATGTCCGGCGAGAACGTCAGCCGGGCCAGCCGGGCTCCGATGGCGGCCATGGTCGTCATCGGGCTGACCAGGATTTCGCCGGCGCCGCGGAACAACTCGGCGCAGGCGACCGCGCACACCTCGGCTCGGGTACACATGGTCATGCCTCCTCCCCGAAGGCGCGCACGGCGGCCTGGTAGTCGTCCTCGGTGCCGGACAGGTAGGTCCGCGCGAACCGCCGCCAGCCGTCCTCGGTCGCGGCGGCCTCGACGTAGTGCCGCTGAAATTTCTCGTCGCGTCCGTAATCCGGTGCGGCGGTGGTGAAGTGAGCACCACCGGGTGCCTCCACCACACCGTCGACCATCATCCGGTTCACCAGCAGCGCCTGCGGCGGCACGGCTTGGACCAACTCCTCGGTCGAAACGATGCGCTCCACCGAGAGGAAGCGTTTTGCGGCGGCCATCAGGAAGAGATCGTCGAAGTAGGGGTCGATGCCGGTGTATGCGGCATTGCCGTGGCCGTCACCGAGATTGAGGTGCGCGAAGGCAGCATCGAGGCGCAGTGCGGGCATGGCGATCAGCGTCTCGTAGCGACCGTTCGTCGGATACGGGCTGGTGACGGTCTGCAGCTCGCCCTCCCAGAAGTCCGGCACCGAGCTGCCCAGCCCGGCGCGGATGGGCAGGAACGGCAGCCGCTGTGCCGCCGCCTGCAGACCGCAGCGCAGCATGCCCTCGTCCATTTCCCGGGCCTCGATGGCGCCGCTGGTACGCGCCTTGGCGAACCACGGATCGTAGAACGGCGGCGAGTCCAGCGACACGAACCCGTAGTAGACCCGCTTGACCTTGCCCGCCGAGCACAGCAACCCCAGGTCGGGCCCCCCGTACGTGACCAGCGTCAGGTCGGTGACGTCCGAGCGCAGGATGGCCCGCACGAAGGCCATGGGTTTGCGGCGCGATCCCCAGCCGGCGAGGCCGATGGTCATGCCGCTGCGCAGCTGCGCCACGGCGTCGTCGAGGGTGGTGCGCTTGTCGGCGCCGCTCATGACTTCTTCACAAAGGCGTCGCGGTGCTCGTCGGCGACCCCGGCGAGGTTGAGCTCGAACGTAAAGCCCTGCTCCATCCGGTAACTCGCGTTGACCCGTTGCACGTCGATGAAGTTCAGCGCCTCCTTGGCGGCACGGATGACCCGGGTGTCCTTGGCGGCGATGTCGCGGGCCACCCGCAGCGCGGCTTCGTCCAGACGATCGCGGGACACCACCTCGTGCACCGAGCCGAAGTGATGCAGCGTCGCGGCGTCCACGGTGGCCGCGGTGAAAAACATGCGTCGCATCATGTGTTGCGGCACCAGCCGCGACAGGTGGGTGGCCGCACCGAGCGCGCCGCGTTCCACCTCGGGTAACCCGAAGGTGGCGTCGTCGGAAGCCACGATCACATCGGAGTTGCCAACCAGGCCGATGCCACCGCCGACACAGAATCCGTTCACCGCCGCGATCACCGGCACCGCGCACTCGTACACCGCGCGGAACGCGGCAAAACAGCCGCGGTTGGCATCGATCAGCGCGGTGAATCCCTTGGTCCGTTGCATCTCCTTGATGTCCACCCCGGCATTGAAGCCGCGGCCCTCGGCCCGCAGGATCACCACGCGGGTGTCGGGGTCTTCGCCGGCGCCCGTCACGGCATCGGCGAGTTCGAACCATCCTTTCGACGGGATGGCGTTGACGGGGGGGTAGTCGACGGTGACCGCGACGATGCCCGGTTCGGGGGCGGTTGACGTGATGGTCATCGAAATTCCTGGGCCGCTTCCTGTGGGAGTTTTACCTAAGCAAGCACTTGCTTGGTACGCTAGCACAGTGACCCGACCTCCAGCCGACGGCATCAATCTGGGGCTGGCCGGGCGGGTGGTCTTGGTGACCGGTGGTGTTCGCGGCGTGGGCGCCGGCATCAGTTCGGTGTTCGCCGAGCAGGGTGCGACGGTCATCACCTGTGCGCGGCGGACCGTGGCGGGCTTGCCTTATGAGTTCCATTGCTGCGACGTTCGCGACGAGCAAGCGGTCCAGCGGTTGATGGCTGCGATCCGGGAGCGGCACGGCCGCCTCGATGTGCTGGTCAACAACGCGGGTGGATCCCCGTACGTGTTGGCGGCGAACGGCACGCCGAACTTTCACCGTAAGATCATCGAACTCAATCTGCTTGCGCCGCTGTTGGTTTCGCAGCACGCCAATGCGTTGATGCAAGACCAGCGTAATGGTGGATCGATCGTCAACGTGTGCAGCGTGAGCGGCCGCCGTCCCACCCCGGGTACCGGCGCCTACGGCGCGGCCAAGGCGGGCTTGGAAAACCTCACCGCCACATTGGCGGTGGAATGGGCCCCCAAGATCCGGGTTAACGCGCTGGTGGTCGGCATGGTGGCGACCGAACAGTCCGAACTGTTCTACGGTGACGCCGAGTCGATTGCCCGAGTCGCCGCCAGCGTGCCGTTAGGCCGGCTAGCACGACCCGCCGACGTTGGTTGGGCCGCAGCGTTTCTGGCTTCCGATGTGGCCTCGTATATCAGCGGGGCCACGCTAGAGGTGCACGGCGGCGGCGAGCCGCCGCCGTATCTAGCCGCCTCAAGCGCGAACAAGTAGCAAGCAAAGGAGCGATGGGTATGGGCTTGGTTGACGGGCGGGTGGTCATCATTACCGGGGCGGGCGGCGGCATTGGCCGCGCGCACGCCCTGGCGTTCGCCGCGGAGGGTGCGCGCGTGGTGGTCAACGACATCGGTGTGGGGCTGGACGGGTCACCGGCAAGCGGCGGCAGCGCGGCGCAGGGCGTGGTCGATGAGATCACCGCGGCAGGTGGCGAAGCCGTCGCCGACGGATCCGACATCTCGAACTGGGACCAGGCGGCCAACCTGATTCAGGCCGCCGTGCAGACGTTCGGCCGGGTGGACGTCCTGGTGAACAACGCCGGCATCGTGCGCGACCGGATGATTGCCAACACCAGCGAGGAGGAGTTCGACGCCGTCATCGCCGTGCACCTCAAGGGCCATTTCGCCACCATGCGCCACGCCGCCTCGTATTGGCGCGGGCTGTCGAAAGCGGGCAAGACCGTTGACGCACGGATCATCAACACCAGTTCGGGTGCGGGCCTGCAGGGCAGCGTGGGGCAGGGCAACTATTCGGCGGCGAAGGCCGGCATTGCGGCGCTGACCCTGGTCGGCGCCGCGGAAATGGGCCGCTATGGTGTGACCGTCAACGCGATCGCACCGGCGGCGCGCACCCGCATGACCGAGACCGTCTTCGCCGAAATGATGGCCAAGCCTGACGAGGGATTCGACGCGATGGCCCCCGAGAACGTCTCGCCCTTGGTCGTCTGGTTGGGCAGCACCGAATCCCGTGATGTCACCGGCCGGGTCTTCGAGGTCGAAGGTGGCGTCATCCGGGTCGCCGAGGGCTGGGCTCATGGCCCGCAGATCGACAAGGGTGCGAAATGGGATCCCGCTGAGTTGGGGCCCGTCGTCTCCGGTCTGCTGGCCAAGTCGCGGCCGCCGGTTCCCGTTTACGGGGCCTAAACCTAACAATCCGCGCCGAGCGTGAACTCAGGGCGAGATTTCAGCCGATTTTTCGCCGTGGCTTCACGTTCGGCGAAGTTGGGATCGGTCAGGGTTCGCAGACGACGATCGGGATTGTGCGGTCGGTCCAGGATTGGTAGTCCTCGTAGCTTGGGTACATCGTGACCAACTGCGGCCAGTACTTGGCGCGCTCCTCGTCGGTCGCGTCCCGCGCGGTAAGGTCCAGCACTTCCTTTTTGATCTGCACCTGAACCTTGGGGTTGGTCTTGAGGTTGAGGTACCACATCGGGTTCCTCGCGGCGCCGCCCTTGGAGGCCGCGACGATGACCCGGTCTCCGTCGCGCAGAAAATACAGCGGGTTGACCCGCGGCTCGCCGGTCTTGCGGCCCGTGGTGGTCAGCAGGGCGACCGGAATTTTCTGGAAGGTGCCTCCCAGACCCTCCCCGTCGTTGCGGCGGTACATCCAGGTATTGACACGTGACATCCACTTGATGAGGAAATCGCTGAGCGGCGAATTCAGAAACCGTGGCGGTGATTTCGGCATGACAGTGATCATAGGGCTGCATCGTCGCCGGGCTGGGGTGAATTGCCCGGCTCCTCCTCACCCCGCTTCGCGGGCTGCATCGTCGCCGGGCTGGGGCTGAATTGCCCGGCTCCTCCTCACCCCGCTTCGCGGGCTGCATCGTCGCCGGGCTGGGGCTGAATTGCCCGGCTCCTCCTCACCCCGCTTCGCGGGCTGCATCGTCGCCGGGCTGGGATCGCCAGAGCCACAGGAGCCACTTGAGTCCCTGCGGGAGGTGATAGTGCCTTCTCAAGGCTGATGGCGCATGCGATATCACCACGCCGCGAATTGAGTGGCCGGATCCGTGATCCGCATCTGACATCGCTTTGCGGGAGCAAGTCATGGCCGGGCGTCGGTACCGGTGTGACTGCCGGGACGCGCGTGCCCGGTGGGGCCGGACCGAGCCCGGACCAGGGCCGGACCAGGGCCACACCAAGGTCAGATGCGCTCGATGATGGTGCCGGTGGACAGGGCGCCACCCGCACACATGGTGATCAGCGCGGTGTTCTGGTCGGTGCGCTCGAGTTCGTGGAGGGCGGTGGTGACTAACCGGCTGCCGGTGCAGCCCACCGGATGCCCCAGCGCGATCGCGCCACCGTTGACGTTGACCCGGTCCATGTCGGGCTGGTGTACCCGCGCCCAGGACAGCACCACGGACGCGAACGCCTCGTTGATCTCGACGATGTCGATGTCGCCGATCTTCATGCCGGCCTTCTCCAGCACCTTCGCCGTGGACTGCACCGGGCCGTCCAGGTGGTAGTAGGGCTCGGCGCCGACGAGTGCCTGGGCGACGATCCGGCCACGGCTTCGTCCATCCACAACACCGCTGCCGCGCCGTCGGAGATCTGCGAGGACGTGCCCGCGGTGTGAACGCCGCCCTCGAGCACCGGTTTCAGCTGACCCAGCCCCTCCAGGGTGGTCTCGCGCAGGCCCTGGTCCCGGGAGACCAGGTGCCGTTCGCCGGTGGGCTGATTCTGCTCGTCGAGCACCGGCGCCTCGATCGGCGAGATTTCGCGGTCAAAGCGGCCCTCGTCCCAGGCCCGCTGCGCGCGTCGCTGCGACTCGAGCCCGAAGACGTCCACGTCCTCGCGGGTGATGCCGCGCCGCTTGGCGATCCGCTCGGCGGCCTCGAACTGGTTTGGCAGGTCGATGTCCCACGACTGCGCGCGGATCAGCGAGCGGTCCGGCCCGGCGTTGGCGCCCAGCCCGACACGGCTCATCGCCTCGATGCCGCAGGCGATGCCAATGTCGATGGCGCCGATCGCGATCAACCCGGCAACCAGATGGTTGGCCTGCTGGCCGCTGCCGCACTGACAGTCGACGGTGGTGGCACCGACGTGCTCGGGCAACCCCGCCGTCAGCCATGCCACCCGGCTGATGTTGTTGGACTGCTCGCCGAACTGGGTCACGCAACCGCCGATGACCTGTTCGACGTCACCGGCTTGGAAGCCGGACTGGATGCCGGCCTTGTCGACCAGTGCCTTTTGCACCGCGCCCAACAACTCGGTGGCGTGCAGCCCCGACAGCCATCCGTTGCGTTTGCCGATGGGGCTGCGGGTGGCTTCAACGATGACCGGGTTACCCATGGGGCCAGGCTAGAACACGTTTCATTACTCTGACAAGCGAGGATGCTCGGAGTGCTTTTATCTGCGGTGAAGGCATGTTTTACTGGCATCATTGAGTCACTAGGAGAACTAGTGTCGGGGAATTCCCCAGTCAGCGAGGACTGCAGTAAGGAGTAGCAGCGTGCCCAGCCCCAACCTTCCTCCCGGGTTCGATTTCACCGACCCCGACATCTACGCCGAACGGCTGCCGGTCGAGGAATTCGCCGAGCTGAGAGCCAAAGCGCCGATCTGGTGGAACGCCCAGGCCACCGGCAAGGGCGGCGGCTTCCACGACGGCGGCTTCTGGGCGGTGACCAAACTGAAGGACGTCAAGGAGGTGTCGCTGCGCAGCGATGTGTTCTCCAGCTGGCAAAACGGCGCGATCCCGCGGTTCAACAACGACATCGCCCGCGAGGACATCGAAGTTCAGCGCAACGTCATGCTCAACATGGACGCGCCACACCACACCCGGCTGCGCAAGATCATCTCCCGCGGTTTCACGCCGCGGGCCATCGGACGGCTGCGTGCCGAGCTCGACGAGCGTGCGCAGACGATTGCCCGGGAGGCGGCGGCCGCTGGTTCCGGCGACTTCGTCGAGCAGGTGTCCTGCGAGCTGCCGTTGCAGGCGATCGCGGGTTTGCTCGGTGTGCCGCAGGAGGACCGCGGCAAGCTGTTCCACTGGTCGAACGAGATGACCGGCACCGAGGATCCGGAGTACGCCCACATCGACCCGAAGATGTCGTCGGCCGAGCTGATCGGCTATGCGATGAAGATGGCCGAAGAACGGGCCAAGAATCCCGGCGACGACATCGTCACAAAGCTGATCCAAGCCGACATCGACGGTGAGAAGCTCTCCGACGACGAGTTCGGCTTCTTCGTGGTGATGCTCGCGGTGGCAGGCAACGAGACCACCCGAAACTCGATCACGCAGGGCATGATGGCATTCGCCGACCACCCCGATCAGTGGGAGCTGTACAAGAACGAGCGTCCCGAGACCGCCGCCGACGAGATCGTCCGCTGGGCCACCCCGGTCACCTGTTTCCAGCGCACCGCCCTGGAAGACTACGAGCTGTCCGGCGTGCAAATCAAGAAGGGCCAACGGGTCCTGCTGTTTTACCGGTCGGCCAACTTCGACGAAGAGGTTTTCGGGGATCCGTTCACGTTCAACATCATGCGGAACCCCAACCCGCACGTCGGGTTCGGCGGCACCGGCGCGCATTACTGCATCGGCGCCAACCTGGCCCGGATGACCATCAACCTGATCTTCAACGCGGTGGCCGACCACATGCCGAATCTGAAGCCGATCTCGGCGCCCGAGCGACTGCGGTCGGGTTGGCTCAACGGCATCAAGCATTGGCAGGTCGACTACACCGGCGGCAATCCCGCGCAAGTCGGTGCCCGCTGCCCGGTCGCTCGGTGATGGATTTCGATCTCAGCGCCGAACAACAGGCTGTTGCCGATGTGGTCACGTCGGTGCTGCAGCGGGATAACTCCTGGGCGGCTCTGGTGGACGGGGGTGTGACGGCACTGCCCGTGCCGGAGCGGCTGGGAGGCGACGGTGTGGGCCTGCCCGAGGTGGCGACGCTGCTCACGGAGGTTGGTCGCCACGGTGCCGTCACACCGGCCCTGGCCACGCTGGGACTTGGCGTGGTGCCGTTGCTCGATCTGGCAACCGACGAGCAGCAGGACCGTTACCTCGCCGGGGTCTCCAAGGGCGCGGTGCTGACCGCGGCGCTCAACGAGCCCGGGGTGGCGTTGCCGGACCGGCCGTCGACCGCCTACCACCACGGTCGACTGTCGGGCACCAAGCTCGGTGTCGGGTATGCCGAACAAGCGGATTGGCTGATCGTGACCACCGCCGAGGCGGTCGTGGTGGTATCGCCGAAGGCCAGCGGTGTGCGACTGGTGCGCACACCGACGTCGAACGGCTCCGACGAGTACGTGGTGACCTTCGACGACGTCGCGGTTGCCGATTCCGACGTGCTGGTGGGTGCGGCGGCGCATCGGGTCAACCGGCTGGCGCTGGCGGTGATCGGCGCTTACGCCGACGGGCTGGTGGCCGGGGCGCTGCGGCTCACCGCCGACTACGTGGCCAACCGCAGGCAGTTCGGTAAACCCTTGTCGACCTTCCAGACGGTGGCGGCCCAGCTGGCCGAGGTTTATATCGCTTCGCGCACTATCGATTTGGTGGCCAAGTCGGTTATTTGGCGACTGGCCGATGGTCGCGAAGCCGACCCGCAAACCAGCCAAGACCTGGACGTCCTCGGGTACTGGCTGACGTCACAGGCGCCGCCGGCGATGCAGATCTGCCATCACCTGCATGGTGGCATGGGGATGGACGTCAGCTATCCGATGCACCGGTACTACTCCACGATCAAAGACCTGACCCGGCTGCTGGGCGGGCCTTCGCTGCGTCTTGAGCTCCTGGGAGCGCGATGTTCATCGACCTGACCCCCGAGCAGCGGCAGCTGCAGGCCGAGATACGGGAATACTTTTCGGATCTGATCTCGTTCGACGAGCGCACGGAGATGGAGAAGGACCGGCACGGCCCGGCCTACCGCGCGGTGATCCGCCGGATGGGTCGTGACGGCAAGCTGGGGGTGGGGTGGCCAAAAGAGTTTGGCGGCTTGGGCTTCGGGCCGATCGAGCAGCAGATCTTTGTCAACGAGGCTCATCGAGCCGATGTGCCGCTGCCCGCCGTGACGCTGCAGACGGTGGGTCCCACCCTGCAGGCGTACGGCAGCGAGATGCAGAAGAAGAAGTTCCTGCCGGCGATCCTGGCCGGTGAGGTCCACTTCGCGATCGGCTACACCGAGCCCGAGGCGGGGACCGATCTGGCGTCGTTGCGCACCACCGCGGTTCGTGACGGCGACCATTACATCGTCAACGGTCAGAAGGTCTTCACCACCGGCGCACATGATGCCGACTACATCTGGCTGGCCTGCCGCACCGACCCGCACGCCGTAAAACACAAGGGCATTTCGATTCTGATCGTCGACACCAAGGACCCCGGTTACTCCTGGACTCCGATCATTTTGTCCGATGGTGCCCACCACACCAATGCCACGTATTACAACGACGTGCGGGTGTCGGTCGACATGCTGGTCGGCAAGGAGAACGACGGCTGGCGGCTGATCACCACCCAGCTCAACAACGAACGGGTCATGTTGGGCCCGGCGGGCCGGTTCGCCGCCATCTACGACAGGGTGCACGCGTGGGCGTGCCAGCCGGGTGGTGACGGGGTGACCCCGATCGACCACCACGACGTCCAGCGCGCCCTGGGCGAGATCCGTTCCATCTGGCGAATCAACGAGTTGCTCAATTGGCAAGTGGCCGCCGCCGGCGAGCACATCAACGTCGCCGACGCCGCGGCAACGAAAGTGTTTGGCACCGAGCGGGTTCAGTACGTCGGGCGGCTCGCCGAGGAGATCGTCGGCAGGTACGGCAATCCCGCCGAGCCGGACACCGCCGAGCTGCTGCGCTGGCTGGACGTGCAGACCAAGCGCAACCTGGTGATCACATTCGGTGGGGGAGTGAACGAAGTCATGCGTGAGATGATCGCCGCGTCGGGTCTCAAGGTCCCCCGGGTGCCGCGATGAGCGATATCCGGGAGGGGGTCGCGCAGATCAAGGCGGCCGGACCCAGCAAGCCGCGGTTGGGCCGCGACCCGGTGAACCAGCCGATGATCAACAACTGGGTGGAGGCCATCGGCGATCGCAACCCCATCTATTGCGACGATGCGGCGGCGCGCGCCGCCGGCCATCCCGGAATCGTGGCGCCACCGGCGATGATTCAGGTGTGGACGATGATCGGCCTGGGTGGCGTCCGGGCGGAGGACGACCCGCTGCCGCCCATCATCCGGTTGTTCGACGATGCCGGTTATGTCGGTGTGGTCGCCACCAACTGCGAGCAGATCTACCACCGCTATCTGCGGCCCGGCGAGCACGTCAGCATCACCGCCGAGCTCGGTGACGTGGTGGGACCCAAGCAGACCGCGCTTGGTGAGGGCTGGTTCATCAACCAACACATCTTGTGGCAGGTCGGGGACGAGGATGTAGCCGAGATGAATTGGCGCATCCTGAAATTCAAGCCGGCGGGATCTGCTGGCTCGGTGCCGGCGGATCTGGACCCCGACGCCATGATGCGCCCAGTCTGGTCGCGGGACACCGCCTTCTTCTGGGGGGGTGTCCGGGCGCATGAGTTGCGGATCCAACGGCTTGCCGACGGCAGCCTGCGGCATCCGCCGGTACCGGTTGTGTGGCAGGACAAATCGGCACAGATCGAGTATGTGGTGTCCAGCGGTCGCGGCACGGTGTTCAGTTTCGTCGTCCATCATGCGCCGAAAGTGCCGGGCCGCTCGCTGCCGTTCGTCGTCGCGTTGGTTGAACTCGAAGAAGGTGTGCGCATGCTGGGCGAGCTGCGCAACGTCGATCCAGCCCAGGTGGAGATCGGAATGCCGGTTCGCGCAACCTATATCGACTTTCCGGCCGGGAAGGCCGGCCCGGAGTGGAGTCTGTACGCGTGGGAGCCGGACGCATGAGTAACCCTGTTGTGGAAGTGGGCACCACGCTGCCCGAGCTCCAGCTGTATGGTGACCCCACGTTTATCGTTTCGACGGCGTTGGCCACGCGCGACTTCCAGGACGTCCACCATGATCGGGACAAGGCGCAGGCCCAGGGGTCGAAGGACATTTTCGTCAACATCCTCACCGATACCGGCTTGGTGCAGCGCTACGTCACCGACTGGGCCGGGCCGTCGGCGCTGATCAAGTCGATTGGGCTTCGGTTGGGGGTACCGTGGTATGCCTACGACACGGTGACCTTCTCCGGCGAGGTGACCGCGGTCGACGATGGGTTGATCACGGTAAAGGTGTTGGGCCGCAACAGCCTTGGTGACCACGTCATCGCGACGGTGACGCTGACGATCGGGGGAGCCTAGTGTTTTCGGGCCGAGCCGCCATCGTCGGCATAGGCGCCACCGATTTCTCCAAGGACTCCGGCCGCAGCGAGCTGCGGCTGGCGGCGGAGGCGGTGCTGGACGCGCTCGACGACGCCGGCTTGAGCCCGACCGACGTCGACGGGTTGACCACGTTCACGATGGACACCAACACCGAAATCGCCGTCGCACGTGCCACCGGCATCGGCGAGCTGACGTTCTTCTCCAAGATCCACTACGGCGGCGGCGCCGCCTGCGCGACCGTCCAGCATGCGGCGATGGCCGTGGCCACCGGGGCCGCCGACGTGGTGGTGGCGTATCGGGCATTCAACGAGCGCTCCGGGATGCGGTTCGGTCAGGTGCAGGCGCGGCTGGCCGGAAGTGCCGACGCTCAGGCTGATTCAACAGCTGTCGACAATTCGTTCTCGTATCCGCACGGGCTTTCGACCCCGGCGGCGCAGGTCGCCATGATCGCCAGGCGGTACATGCACCTGTCCGGCGCGACCAGCCGGGACTTTGGCGCGGTGTCGGTGGCCGACCGCAAGCACGCCGCCAACAACCCCATGGCGTACTTCTACGGCAAGCCGATAACCATTGAGGACCACCAGAATTCGCGGTGGATCGCCGAGCCGTTGCGACTGCTGGACTGTTGCCAGGAGACGGACGGCGCGGTCGCGATCGTGGTGACCTCGGCTGCGCGCGGGCGTGACCTGAAACAGCGGCCGGTGATCATCGAGGCGGCGGCGCAGGGGTCGAGCCCCGACCAGTACACGATGGCCAGCTACTACCGGCCGGAGCTGGGGCTGCCGGAGATGGGTCTGGTGGGTCGGCAGCTGTGGGCGCAGTCGGGGTTGACGCCGACCGACATCCAGACCGCGGTGTTGTACGACCATTTCACCCCGTTCACCCTGATTCAGTTGGAGGAGTTGGGATTTTGCGGCCGGGGCGAGGCCAAGGACTTCATCGCCGACGGCGCGATCGAGGTAGGCGGGCGGCTGCCGATCAACACGCATGGCGGTCAACTCGGGGAGGCCTACATCCACGGCATGAACGGCATCGCCGAGGGGGTGCGGCAGTTGCGCGGCACCTCGGTGAACCCGGTGCCCGGCGTCGAACACGTGCTGGTCACCGCGGGGACGGGGGTGCCCACCTCGGGGCTGATCTTGGGTTAGGGTCAGGGATTGCGGCTACGTTTGTAGCGGATCGACCCAGCGCACCCCAGAGAATCGGCTGAAATCGATATCGGTGGAACACAGTTCGGCGCCGTGCTCGAGCGACAAGGCCGCCAGATGGGCATCGCTGGTTAGATTTCCCGCCGTACCAAACGGAGCGAGCAGCCCGCGCAGGACGACCGCGTGGCGATCCGTCGGATGGACGACCGTTACACACGGTTGCTCCAGCCATCCGTCAACGATGTCGAAGGACTCGTCGACCGTCAACGGCCGCTCAAACACCGTCGCGCGCGTCGATAGCCGGACGAATCCGACGAGGACGTGCCACGGGAAAGCGACGGTTGCCGAACCGGACAAGGTTTCTTCAAGCCAACCGCGTGCCGCCCCATGACGGGGTGACGACTCGTCGATCGCATAGATGAGGATATTGAGATCGAGCAGTCTCATTTGCGAAGCGCAAGCTTGCGCAAGACCTCTGCGTCTTCGTCCGCCGCGGCCAATGCCAACGCCTTGTCGATGTCGAATCCCGCCCGCAGTCCCAGGTCGCGACTCGGCGTGTGGTAGCGCCGCCCGGTGGGCTCGCCACTTAAGCCGCGCCGCACCGCATCGTTCAACACGGCTTTGAAGGACGTTCCCCGCTCGCGGGCTGTGCGCCGCAGCGCCGCGACAACATCGGGGTCCAGCGTCACGGTGGTTCTCATGGTGCAATCATAGCGGTGGTGTGCAATCATGGCAGCATAGAGCATGCTGTCATGATGCCTACGTTACCGCGATCAGCTCGACGCCGCTGAGCACGGTGGCGTTGTCGCGCGCCGGCGCGACAACGCTGGCCAGCACGCGACCGTCGCCGTGCCACATGTTGACCGTGAGCGTTTCGCCGGGGAAGGCCACGCCGGCAAAGCGTGCGCCGTAGGCGGCCACGGCCGTGGCGTCCCCGTCCAGCACCGCATCGACGATGGCCTTGCAGGTCATGCCGTAGGTGCACAGGCCGTGCAGGATCGGGCGGGGAAAGCCGGCGGCGGCGGCGAATTCGGGGTCGGAATGCAGCGGGTTGCGGTCGCCGCAGAGCCGGTACAGCAGCGCCTGCTGCGGCAACAGCGGCATGGCGATCTCAAGATCGGGTGCGCGGTCCGGCGCCGCGTCCCTACCCGACGGGCCACGCTCGCCGCCGAATCCGCCCTCGCCGCGGGCGAATATCGATCGCCGCTGCGTCCACAGCAGCGCGCCGTCGGGTGCGGTCACCGTGGTCTCGCTGCAGATCACCGCGGCCTTGCCCTTGTCCCAGATGTCGGTGAACCGGGTGACCGAACGGCCCACGCCCGACGGGGGCAGCGGCGCGGGCGCTTCCACCCGCTCGCTGGCGTGCAACACCTTGCTCAGCTCGATGTCGATGCCGGGAAACCGCACCGTCGGCGGCTCGGTGGCGTGAAAGGTGGCGGCCACGTTGCCGAACGTCGGCAGCACCTGCGGCGTGTCGTCGGCCAGGTAGCGCAGCTCGCGAGGATCCACTGGATCGGCACCGGCGCCCAAACCCAGGTGGTAGAGCTGAACGTCGGTGCTGGACCAGGAGAATTCGACGGGATCTAGCTCCGCGGACAGCGCGACGTCGATGTCGATGGGCATCTTAGGCTTGTCCCGCGATGTGCAATGCGGCCAGGTATCCGAACGTCATTGCCGGCCCAATGGTGCCGCCCGGCCCGGGATAGGTGTGGCCCATCACCGGGGCACTGACATTGCCTGCGGCATACAGGCCTTCGATGATGCTCCCGTCGTCGCGCAGCGCGCGGCCGTGGATGTCGGTGCGGATGCCGCCCTTGGTGCCCAGGTCGCCGGGCACCATTTTGGCGGCATAGTACGGCGGGTGACTGATCTCGCCGAGGTTGGGATTGGGCTTGTTGGTCGGGTCGCCGTAGTACCTGTCGTAGGCGCTTTCGCCGCGGTGGTAGTCCTCGTCAACGCCTGAACGAGCAAACATGTTGAACCGCTTCACAGTCGAGTCGAATTCGTCGGCCGGCAGGCCAGCCTTGGCGGCCAGCTCCTCAAGTGTGTCGGCCTGGACGATTACGCCAGATTCCATCCATTTGCGCGGAATGCGTTGCCCTGGTTGTAGTCCCGCGAAGATGTAGCGCTCTCGATATCGCTGGTCGAACACCAGCCATGCCGGAATGTTTTCGCCCGGCCCGGGGCCCTGGCCGTGTTCTCCGCCGTACATGCGGTGGCAGGCTTCGACGTAGGGCATCGATTCGTTCATGAAACGCCTGCCCGACATGTTGACGATGATTGACCCCGGCGAATTGCGCTCGGACAGCGCGAACCACGGCGCGCCCACCAGCGGCACCGTCGGGCCCCACCAGGCATCCTCCATCAGATCCAGCGCGGCGCCCAGCTTTTCGCTGGCGATGATGCCGTCACCGGTATTGGCCACCGCGCCCACGGTCCACTCGGTGGTGATCGGGGCGCGCTGGTATTTCACCCGCATCTGCTCGTTGTGTTCGAATCCGCCGCAGGCGAGGATTACGCCTCGTCTGGCCCGGATCAGGTGCGGTTCAACCGATTCCGAGACGTTGGTGTCACGGACATAGACCCCGCGCACGACGCCGTCCTCGACGTAGAGGTCGGTGAGCGCGGTGTTCAGCAGCACCGGGACACCGGCCCGCTGCAGCCCGATCCGCAGCGGGCCGATCAGGGCTCGGCCCATTCCGACCAGGTTTTTGCCGGTTGCCTTTGCCCACATCGTGCGGGCGCCGACCCTCAGGCTGCGCAGCACACCCCGCGGGTGCCGCCTGAGCTGATTCAGGCGCACGTAATCTTGTTGCATCACGACCACATTGAGTGGAACCTTGCCATAAGGTGGTTCCAGCCCGGCCTCGTCGGGACCGAGCTTGCGGGCGTTGAACGGCTTGGGCTCGATCGAACGGCCGCCGGCGCGGCCGCCGGGCGCCTCCGGGTAGTAGTCGGAATAACCCGGCACCCAGCACATCTTCAGCGGCGTGTGCTTCAGCACGAACGACAGCATTTCGGGCCCGCGGTCGAGGTAGGCGTCGATGCGCTCGGGCTCGACGCCGCTGGTCGAGGGGTCGACGATGCCGTGCAGATAGGTGCGCGCCGCCTCGGGGGTGTCGCGCACCCCGGCGCGCTGGAGGACCTCGTTGTTGGGGATCCAGACGCCGCCGCCCGAGCGGGCGGTGGAGCCGCCGTAGTGCGGCGCCTTCTCGACGACTACTGTCGAAAGACCTTGGTGTGCGGCGGTAAGGGCAGCGACCATGCCGGCGCCGCCGCTCCCGACCACGACGACGTCGTAGCCCTGTGCTGTCATGTAGAACACGTTATAGAATTGCCCGGGCTAGCCGCTACCGGCCCGGTCACCATGATCCCGGAACGACGAGGGGACTTCGGCAATGCTCACTGTTGCGACCCGTCAGCAGCTGGCCGCGGACTTGGCCCAAGCCGAACGCAGCCGTGAGCCGATCGGTCAACTGACCGCCGCTCACCCCGATATCGACGTCGTCGACGCCTACGAGATCCAATTGATCAACATCCGGCAGCGGGTGGCCGAAGGTGCCCGCGTGGTGGGTCACAAGGTCGGGCTGTCGTCGCCGATCATGCAGCAGATGATGGGCGTGGCCGAACCAGACTATGGGCATCTGCTGGACGACATGCAGGTGTTCGAAGACACCCCGGTCAAGGCGTCCCGGTACCTGTCTCCGCGGGTCGAGGTCGAGGTGGGCTTCATCCTGGCCGCCGACCTGCCGGGAGCAGGCTGCGGCGAGGACGACGTGCTGGCGGCTACCGAGGCCCTGGTGCCTGCCATCGAGCTGATCGACACCAGGATCAAGGATTGGCAGATCAAGATCTGCGACACCATTGCCGACAATGCCTCGGCGGCGGGCTTCGTGCTGGGCACGACGCGGGTGGCGCCGGGCGATGTCGACATCACGGCGATCGACGCGGTGCTGACCCGCAACGGTGAGGTGGTCGCCGAGGGCCGCAGCGACGCGGTGTTGGGCAATCCGGCCACCGCGGTGGCCTGGTTGGCCCGCAAGGTCGAAAGTTTCGGGGTGCGGCTGAAGGCCGGTGACATCGTGCTACCCGGATCGTGCACGTTTGCGGTCGAGGTGCGTGCCGGCGACGAGTTCGTCGCCACGTTCGACGGACTGGGGTCCGTGCGGTTGACTTTCGAATAGTGTCGAATTGGCTTGAATATCAGGAGTTGTGAACATGCCGTCTAAGGCAACTGTGGCCATTGTCGGGTCCGGAAATATCAGCACCGATCTGCTCTACAAGCTGCTGCGGTCGGATTGGCTGGAACCACGCTGGATGGTGGGGATCGACCCGGACAGCGAGGGCTTGGCGCGCGCGGCCAAGCTGGGATTGGAAACCACCCACGAGGGGGTGGACTGGCTGCTGGCGCAGCCCGAGAAACCCGACCTGGTGTTCGAGGCCACCAGCGCCTATGTGCACAAGGCGGCGGCGCCGAAGTACGCCGAGGCCGGGATCCGGGCCGTCGACCTGACGCCGGCCGCGGTGGGCCCGGCGGTGATCCCCCCGGCCAACCTGCGCGAGCACCTGGACGCTCCGAACGTGAACATGATCACCTGCGGCGGACAGGCGACCATACCGATCGTCTACGCGGTGTCTCGGGTCGTCGAGGTGCCCTACGCCGAGATCGTCGCGTCGGTGGCCTCGGTGTCGGCGGGGCCGGGCACACGGGCCAACATCGACGAGTTCACCAAGACCACGGCGCGCGGTGTGCAGACCATCGGCGGGGCCGCGCGCGGCAAGGCGATCATCATCTTGAACCCGGCCGAGCCGCCGATGATCATGCGCGACACCATCTTCTGCGCCATCCCCGAGGACGCCGACCGCGACGCGATCGCCGCCTCCATCCACGACGTCGTCAAAGAGGTGCAGACCTACGTGCCTGGATACCGGCTGCTCAACGAACCGCAGTTCGACGAGCCGTCGATCAACTCGGGCGGGCAGGCGCTGGTCACCACGTTCGTCGAGGTTGAGGGCGCCGGGGATTACCTGCCGCCCTATGCGGGCAACCTGGACATCATGACCGCGGCGGCCACCAAGGTGGGCGAGGAGATCGCCAAGGAGACGCTGGTTGTAGGAGGAGCGCGATGACCGATATGTGGGACGTCCGCATCACGGACACCTCGCTGCGGGATGGGTCACACCACAAACGCCACCAGTTCACCAAGGACGAGGTCGCCGCGATCGTGGCCGCCCTGGACGCGGCGGGGGTGCCGGTGATCGAGGTGACGCACGGCGACGGCCTCGGTGGCTCGTCGTTCAACTACGGCTTTTCCAAGACCCCCGAGCAGGAACTGATCAAGCTGGCCGCGCTGACCGCCAAAGAGGCCAGGGTCGCGTTTTTGATGCTGCCCGGGGTGGGCACCAAGGACGACATCAAAGAGGCGCAGGACAATGGCGGGTCCATTTGCCGGATCGCTACCCATTGCACCGAGGCCGACGTGTCGATTCAGCATTTCGGCCTGGCCCGCGAGTTGGGGTTAGAAACCGTCGGGTTTTTGATGATGGCTCACACCATTACACCGGAGAAGCTGGCCGCGCAGGCCCGCATCATGGCCGACGCCGGGTGCCAATGCGTCTACGTCGTCGACTCGGCCGGTGCTCTGGTGCTCGACGGTGTGGCCGACCGGGTGTCGGCGCTGGTCGCCGAACTCGGCGAGGACGCCCAGGTGGGTTTTCATGGGCACGAAAACCTCGGACTCGGGGTGGCCAATTCGGTGGCGGCGGTGCGCGCGGGTGCCAAGCAGATCGACGGGTCCTGCCGGCGTTTCGGCGCCGGAGCGGGCAACGCGCCGGTCGAGGCGCTGATCGGGGTGTTCGACAAGATCGGCGTCAAGACCGGCATTGATTTCTTCGACATCGCCGACGCCGCCGAGGACGTGGTGCGCCCGGCGATGCCGGCCGAATGTCTGCTTGACCGCAACGCGTTGATCATGGGGTATTCCGGGGTGTACTCCAGCTTCCTCAAGCACGCCGTTCGCCAGGCCGAGCGCTACGGTGTGCCGGCGTCGGCGTTGTTGCACCGGGCCGGTCAGCGCAAGCTCATCGGCGGGCAGGAAGACCAGCTCATCGACATCGCCCTGGAAATCAAACGCGAGCTGGATAGCGGTGCGGCCGTAACTCATTGACGACACCGCTGGTTCGCGGATTTCACGGAAACGCAGATGGTCCGACCCGGTTTGTCCTACGGTTTTGACTGATTGTCAGGTCGGGAAGGGACGGGGTCATGAACTATGCGGTATTGCCGCCGGAGCTTAATTCGTTGCGGATGTTCACGGGTGCAGGTTCGGCGCCGATGTTGGCGGCGGCGGCGGCCTGGGACGGGCTGGCCGCAGAGTTGGGGTCCGCGGCGGATTCGTTTGCGTCGGTGACCTCGGGCTTGGCAAGTCAGGCGTGGCAGGGGCCGGCGGCGGCGGCGATGGCGGCGGCGGCGGCACCGTATGCGGGATGGTTGAGCGCTGCGGCGGCCCGGGCCGCGGGGGCGGCGGCCCAGGCCAAAGCGGTGGCCAGCGCGTTTGAGGCGGCACGGGCGGCGACGGTGCACCCTTTGGTGGTGGCGGCCAACCGCAGTGCGTTTGCGCAGTTGGTGATGTCGAATTGGTTCGGGCTGAACGCGCCGCTGATTGCGGCCGTTGAGGGCGCCTACGAACAGATGTGGGCCGCGGATGTGGCCGCGATGGTGGGCTACCACTCCGGGGCCTCGGCGGCGGCCGAGCAGTTGGTGCCCTTTCAGCAGGCGCTGCAGCAGCTGCCGAACCTGGGTATCGGCAATATCGGCAACGCCAACCTGGGCGGCGGCAACACCGGCGACCTGAACACCGGCAACGGCAACATCGGCAACACGAACCTGGGTAGCGGGAACCGGGGTGACGCGAACCTGGGCAGCGGCAACATCGGCAACTCCAACGTGGGCGGCGGCAACTTCGGCAGCGGCAACTTCGGCAGCGGCAACGGGAGGGCGGGACTTCCAGGCAGCGGGAACGTCGGCAACGGGAACCTCGGCAACAGCAACCTGGGCAGCGGCAATACCGGCAACGCCAACGTCGGTTTCGGGAATACCGGCAACAACAACGTCGGCACCGGAAACGCCGGCAGCGGCAACATCGGCGCCGGGAACACAGGCAGCAGCAACTGGGGCTTCGGCAACAACGGCATTGGCAACATCGGTTTCGGCAACACCGGCAACGGCAACATCGGCTTCGGGCTCACCGGCAACAACCAGGTGGGCTTCGGTGGGCTGAACTCGGGCAGCGGAAACATCGGCTTGTTCAACTCGGGCACCAACAACGTCGGTTTCTTCAACTCCGGCAACGGCAACCTGGGTATCAGCAACTCCAGCGACGCGAATGTGGGCATCGGAAACTCGGGGGCCACCGTGGGCCCGTTCGTGGCGGGCCATAACAGCGGCTTCGGGAACTCGGGTTCGCTCAACACGGGCATGGGAAACGCCGGGGGCGTGAATACCGGTTTCGGAAACGGCGGCGCAATAAACCTCGGCTTCGGGAACTCGGGCCAGTTGAATGCGGGCAGCTTCAACGCGGGCAGCACCAACACGGGCAACTTCAACTCCGGACAAGGCAATACCGGTGATTTCAACGCCGGCGTCAGAAATACCGGCTGGTCAAACTCGGGCGTCACTAACACCGGCGCCTTCAACGCGGGTTCGCTCAACACCGGGTTCGGCGCCGTCGGCACCGGCCCCGGCCCGAACTCGGGTTTCGGCAACGCCGGCACGAACAACTCGGGCTTTTTCAACACGGGCGTTGGCAGCTCGGGGTTCCAGAATGGGGGCAGCAACAACTCGGGCCTGCAAAACGCGGTCGGCACCGTCATCGCGGCGGGTTTCGGAAACACCGGCACCCAAACGGTGGGTATCGCAAACTCGGGCGTCTTAAACTCCGGATTCTTCAACTCGGGTATCAACAACTCGGGCGGCTTTAACCAGACGGACAATCGGTCCGGCTTCGGGAACTGAGGTCCGCTGCGGCCGCCGGTGCCGTACGACCGGCCGGCAGGGTGTGAGGTGAGCGGGCTTCGTCTTCAATCGCCATGAACGCCACGCGTGCGGTTGTTCGCCATTGACGCAAAACAGGAACACGTTCTAGCGTCGAGAGCGTGTTCGCTGGTCCCGTTTCTGGCCCGTTCACCGAGGCGATCGCCGAGGCCGAGCGATTGGTGGCCGCCGCGCCGCACATCGAGACCGAAGCCGACCTGCTGGAAGGGCTGCAGTACCTGGCCGGCTGCATCGCCGGTTGCCTGCACCTGGCCTTCGACTACGAACGTGACCACCCTTTCTTACTGTCGGGAACCGGGCCGTTCACCAAGATGGGCCTGGACAACCCCGACACCCTCTACTTCGGCACCCGGGTGCAGGCCGACCGGGACTACGTGGTCAGCGGCAGGCGCGGTACCACCACCGACCTGAGTTTTCAGTTGCTCGGTGGCGAATACACCGACGACCAGGTGCCCGTCAGCCAGGCCGCGTTTGACGACCGGGAACTCGACATCGCCGCCGACGGCAGTTTCGAGTGGCGGCTGCGGCCGACCAGTCCCGGCCAACTGGTGATCCGCGAGGTGTACGGTGACTGGTCGCAACAGCGTGGCACGGTGACCATCGCCAGGCTGGACACCGCGGGCACCGCGCCAGGGCCGTTGACCCGTGAGACCATCGAAAAGCGTTATGCCGCAGCCGCAAAGCAACTGGTGAACCGGGTGAAGACGTGGCTGCGGTTTCCGCAGTGGTTTTATCTCAACATCCCGGTCAACACCATGGTGGCGCCTCGGCTGACTCCGGGGGGCCTGGCAACCCAGTACTCGTCGGCCGGTCATTTCGAGTTGCGGCCGGACCAGGCGCTGGTGATCACGGTGCCCGTCAGTGATGCCCCCTACCTGGGATTCCAGCTGGGCAGCAGGTGGTACATCTCGCTGGACTACATCAACCATCAGACATCGCTGAATAACACCCAGGCCCAAGCGGATCCGGACGGCATGGTGCGCATCGTGGTCGCCGATCGGAACCCGGGTGTGGCCAACTGGGTGGAAACACTGGGCCATCGGCGCGGCTTCCTGCAGTTTCGCTGGCAGCGGGTATCCCGTGAGCTGTCCGAGGCCGACGGGCCCACCGTCGAACTGGTCGACTTCGACACGATCCCGGCCGCACTGCCGTATTTTCAGCGCAACAAGATCTCCGATGAGGATTGGCGCGCGCGAATCGCTTTGCGCCAGCAGCAGATTGCGGCCAGGATGCTGGGGTGACGATGTCCGGGATGCTCAAGCGCAAGGTGGTCGTCATCAGTGGCGTCGGACCGGGGCTGGGCACCACACTGGCGCACCGATGTGCGCGCGACGGCGCGGATCTGGTGCTGGCGGCCCGCACCGCCGAGCGCCTCGACGACGTCGCCAAGCAGATCATCGACTCCGGCCGGCGGGCGGTTGCGGTGCGCACCGACATCACCGACGACGACGATGTCAGCAACCTTGTGCAGGCCACCCTGGCGGCGTACGGCAGGGCCGATGTGCTGATCAACAACGCGTTTCGGGTACCATCGATGAAACCGTTGGCCAACACTGCATTTCAGCACATCCGGGACGCGATCGAGCTCAGCGCGTTGGGGGCGCTGCGACTCATCCAGGCCTTTACGCCCGCGCTCGCGGAGTCTCACGGCGCGATCGTCAACGTCAACTCCATGGTGATCCGGCACTCGCAGCCGAAATACGGCGCCTACAAGATGGCCAAGTCCGTGCTGCTGGCCATGTCACAGTCGCTGGCCACCGAACTGGGCGAGCACGGGATTCGCGTCAATTCCGTTGCACCCGGCTATATCTGGGGTGACACGCTAAAAGGCTACTTCGAGCATCAGGCCGGTAAATACGGCACAACGGTGGATCAGATCTACCAAGCCACGGCGGCTAAATCCGACCTCAAGCGACTGCCCACCGAGGACGAGGTGGCATCGGCGATTCTCTTCCTGGCCAGCGACCTGTCCAGCGGCATCACCGGGCAGACGCTGGATGTCAACTGCGGGGAGTACCACAGCTGATGAGCCGGCGCCCCGATCGGAAAGATGTAGCCAGCGTCGACGAACTGCACGCGTCGGCCACCAAGCTGGTGGGCCTCGATGATTTCGGCAACGACGACGACAACTACCGCGAAGCGCTGGCGGTGCTGTTGGATTCCTATCGGCGGGAAGCCGGGCTTACCGTGTTGGGCAGCAAGATGAACCGGTTCTTTTTGCGCGGTGCGCTGGTGGCGCGGCTGCTGTCTCAGGCCGCCTGGAAGCAATATCCGCAGCACGCCGACGTCGTGATCGAACGGCCGATCTTCGTCACCGGCCTGGTGCGCACCGGCACCACCGCGTTGCACCGGCTACTGGGCGCCGACCCGGCGCATCAGGGCCTGCACATGTGGCTGGCCGAATTTCCGCAGCCGCGTCCCCCTCGGGAGACCTGGGAGTCAAACCCGTTGTACCGCAGACTCGATGAGCAGTTCACCCGGCACCACGCGGAGAATCCCGCATACACCGGCCTGCATTTCATGGCCGCCTATGAGCTGGAGGAATGCTGGCAGCTGCTGCGGCAGTCGCTGCACTCGGTGTCGTATGAGACGTTGGCCCATGTGCCCAGCTACGCGGAGTGGCTGTCGCGCCAGGACTGGACGCCGTCATACCGGCGGCACCGCAAAAACCTTCAGTTGATCGGGCTCAACGACGCCGGCAAGCGGTGGGTGCTGAAGAACCCCAGCCATCTGTTCGCGCTGGACGCGCTGATGGCGACCTATCCCGACGCGCTGGTGATTCAGACGCATCGGCCGGTGGAGACGATCATGGCCTCGATGTGCTCGCTGGCCCAGCACACCACACACGGATGGTCGACGACCTTCGTCGGCGCCCAGATCGGTGCCGACGCCATGGACACCTGGTCGCGCGGCCTGGCACGGTTCAATACCGCACGGGCCAAATACGATCCGGCCCAGTTCTACGACGTCGACTATCGGGATCTGGTCGCCGATCCGATCGGGACGGTGGCCGACATCTACCGGCACTTCGGCCTGACGCTCACCGACGAGGCGCGTCAGGCCATGGCGGCTGCGCACGCCGAGAGCCGCACCGGCGCGCGGGCACCGAAGCATACCTATTCGCTGGCCGACTACGGGCTGACCGCCGAAGTGGTCAAGGAGCGGTTCGCCGGGCTGTAACGGTCGGCGGGTTTTGTCGATTTGCTACATCGTGGGCACCGACGTGGTAAACGTTGCCGAAGGCCCGCTGGGAGGGACGGTGTGTGATGAACTTTTCGGTGTTGCCGCCGGAGATCAATTCCGTGCGGATGTTTGTCGGTGCGGGGTCGGCGCCGATGTTGCAGGCGTCGGTGGCCTGGCAGGGGCTGGCCGATGAGTTGGGGTCGGCGGCGGCCTCCTTCGGGTCGGTGACCTCGGGTTTGGCGGGTCAGGTGTGGCAGGGGGCGGCGGCGGAGGCGATGGCGGCCGCGGCGGCGCCGTATGCGGGGTGGTTAAGCGCGGCGGCGGCGCACGCCCACGGGGCGGCGGGTCAGGCGCGGGCGGTGGCCGGTGTGTTTGAGGCCGCGCGGGCCGCGACGGTGCATCCACTGGTGGTGGCGGCCAACCGCAACGCGTTTGTGCAGTTGGTGATGTCGAATGTGCTGGGGCAAAACGCGCCGGCAATCGCGGCCGCCGAGGCCCTCTATGAGGAGATGTGGGCCGCGGATGTGGCCGCGATGTTCAGCTATTACTCGGGGGCCTCAGCGGCGGCCGCGGCTTTGACGCCGTGGCAGCAGCTGCTGCAAGCCGTGCCGGGCCTGGCAGGTGTCAATTTGGGCATCGGCAACATCGGCAGCCTCAACCTGGGCAGCGGCAACATCGGTGACGGCAACTTTGGCATAGGCAACGTCGGCAGCGGCAACATTGGCAGCGGAAACAGCTTCTCCAACAACAACTTTGGCAGTGGAAACCGAGGCAACCCGGCGAATCCGAGTCAGGGCAACATCGGCTTCGGAAACTTCGGCAGCAATAACATCGGCTTTGGCAACTCCACCGCCCTCGCCAATGGCGCCCAAGGCAATGTGGGCGCGGGCAACCGCGGCAGCTTCAACTGGGGCGCCGGCAACCTCGGCGACTCGAACATCGGGGCCGGAAACTTTGGCAACAACAACGTCGGTTTTGGGAACTCGGGCATCTCCAACTTCCCCGGGATCGCGGCGGGCAGCAACAACATGGGCTTCGGCAACGCCGGGAACGGCAACGTCGGTGTCGGCAATGCGGGCACCAACAACCAGGGCGCGGCGAACACCGGCGTCGGAAACATCGGCTTCGGCAACACCGGCAACAACAACGTCGGCATCGGTCTTACCGGCGACAATCAGATGGGCGTCAACCTGGCCGGGCTGCTCAACTCGGGCAACGGGAACATCGGGTTGTTCAACTCCGGCAACGGAAACATCGGCTTCTTCAACTCCGGCGACGGCAACATCGGCATCGGGAACTCCGGGTTCCACAACTTCGGCGTCGCCAACACCGGCAACATCCACACCGGCATCGGGAACTCGGGCGCGATCAACACCGGCTTGTTCAACTCGGGCGCGCGAGACACCGGCTTGTTCAACTCGGGCAACCAAGACTTCGGGCTCTTCAACTCGAACCAGTTTGACTTCGGCATTGGTAACTCGGGCCAGTCGAGCTTTGGCGCGTTCAACTCCGGCGGTATCAACACCGGCTTTTTCAATGGCGGTGCCTTCAACACGGGTGACTTCAACGGCGGCAGGTCCAACACCGGCTGGGGGAACTCTGGCAACCTCAACACCGGCGCCTTCGACTCGGGCAACCTCAACACGGGCTTTGGCAGCACGACCAACCAACCGGGCCCGAACTCGGGCTTCGGCAACACGGGGACGAACAACTCTGGCTTCTTCAACACGGGCAACCCGGGTGCGAATAACGGCAACTCGGGCTTCTCGAACGCCAACGTCGGGGGCAACGGAGTCTCCGGCATCCGCAACTTCGGCTTCTTCAATGCGGGCTTTGGGAACAATTCGGGGGTGACTGGCAATCTCGTCGGGTTGTTCAACACCGGAGGCAACAGCAGCGCAGGCATCCAAAACAGCGGCCTGGTCCTCGGCTCGGGCATCTTCAACTCGGGCATGTTCAACTCGGGTGCCTTCAACATGGGGGGCATGAACAAGTCGGGCTTCTTCAACGTGAACCCGGGTTGGCCCTGAGCCGGCTGGACTCAACTGGGCATGGCGTCCAGGTAGCCTTCGGCCACCGCGTGTTCGATGCTGTCGGTCAGCCGAGGGCAGGCCCGGGTGCGGGCGCTATCCCCGCCGGCGGCCCGCACCTCGGTGAAGTACGCACAGCGCCGCGATGCTTCGGTATTCCATTGCACCGCAGTATGACCCGGCCCGAGCCGCTTGACCATCACGGTGACGTGGCAAAAGCGGCAATCCACCGGCTGCAGCCCCGCCGTGAGATAACGGTCGCGGTCGGCGCGGCTGGCTGCCCGGACCGCCGCGGCGCGTTGCGGGTCGTTGGTGAAATCCCCGGACTTCGACCAGGGCCCGGGAACTGAGTCACCGTCGGGGCGGTGCCGATCTTCATGATCGTGATGGTCACCGTGCAACGACACCATCGACCGGGCTAGCCGATCGACGTCGGGGACCGGGTGATCCGACGGGTTCATGTCGGTCAGCGTTGCTGGGCTGGCACGTCGTCGGGAACTTCCCTTGCCTTGAGGTTCTTTTCGACTTCGGCGTTCCAGAATTCGTTGGCCCGCGTGGTGTCCACCTCGATCTCGAAGCGCTCCACCATCTCCGGTTTGATGTCGGCGACATCGACATAAAACTGCTCATACCAGCGGCGCATCTGGTAGACGGCGCCGTCTTCCTCGACCAGCAGCGGGTTGTCGATCCGGGTCTTGTGCTTCCAGATCTCGACGTCCTGCAGGAAGCCCTTGCTAACCCCTTCGGTGAACACTCGAGACAGCTTGTCGGTCATCTCTTCGCTCATGCCCTTGGGCTTTTCGACGATGACACCCCACTGCAGCACGAACGAATTCTGGGTCACCGGGTAGTGGCAGTTGATCAGGATCGACTCCGCCTTGTAGTTGCCGTATCTGTTGTGCAGCCAGTTGATCATGAACGACGGACCGAAGTAAGACGCCTCCGAATCCAGGTGCGCTTCGCCGTATGCGGAGCCCAGATCGTCGACGTCGGGCCGGCCGACGTTGTGCAGATACTGCGAGGCGATGTGGCCCTCAAAGACGTTCTTGAAGTAGGTCGGCAAACCGAAATGGATGTAGAAGAAATGCGCCATATCGGTCACGTTGTCGATGATGTCACGGCAGTTGGACCCTTCGATGAGGATGCGGTTCCACCGCCAATCGGTCCATTCGTCGCTGAACGCCTCGGGAATCTCGGGGATCCTGACGGCCGGGTCCGGCGGGTTGCCCTCGTGGTCGTGCCAGACAAACAGCAGGCCGCCGCGCACATCGGTGGCCCAGGAGCGGGTGCGCGCCATTCGGGGTGTGCGCTTGGCATAGGGGACCAACTTGCAGCGGCCGTCGCCGCCCCATCGCCAATCGTGGAACGGGCAGGCCACCTCGTCGCCCTTGATGGTGCCCATGGATAGGTCGCCGCCCATGTGCCGGCAGTAGCCGTCCAGCACCTTCAGGTCCCCGTGCGAGTCGGCGAACACCACCAGCTTGGTGCCGAATGCCTGCACGCCGTGCGGCTTCCCGTCCAGAAACTCCTCGGCCACCCCCAGGCAGTGCCAGCCGCGCGCATATCTGGTGGGCAACGCGCCGGCATCGATCTCCCGGACGCCGACGGCGCTCGTGTCGGTACTCACCCTGTCACCTCCAGATCGTCAGCCCTAACTAGAACACGTTACAGTTTTTGGGTAGATGGGCGCAACGACGGCGAGCCTGGCCACGGTATATGCACGCTGCGGTATATGTAGACAATGCCGTTGTTTGCTTTCGAGGGCCGAACGCCCAAGATCGACCCCACCGCCTTTGTGGCCCCGACCGCCACCCTGATCGGTGACGTCACCGTCGAAGCGGGGGCGTCGGTGTGGTTCAACGCCGTGCTACGCGGTGACTACGCGCCGATCGTGCTGCGCGAGGGCGCCAACGTGCAGGACGGCGCGGTGTTGCACGCGCCGCCGGGCATCCCGGTCGACATCGGCCCCGGGGCGACGGTGGCGCATCTGTGTGTCATCCACGGGGTCCACGTGGGGGCCGAGGCGCTGATCGCCAACCACGCCACGGTGCTCGACGGCGCGGTGATCGGGGCTCGCTGCATGGTGGCGGCGGGCGCATTGGTGGTGGCCGGCACCCAGATCCCGGCCGGGATGCTGGTGACCGGGGCGCCGGCCAAGGTGAAGGGTCCGATCGAAGGAACCGGCGCGGAAATGTGGGTCAACCTCAACCCGCAGGCCTATCGCGACCTGGCGCAGCGGCACCTGGCCGGCCTACAGCCCGCGTAGCCGTCGCCGAGCGTGCATCCTACGACGTCGAATCGGCGTGTCGCGTCGCGGATTTCACAGTCAGCGGGAGGGTGGCGCCTGGTCAGCCCGCGTGGATGTAGGTGTCGGCGAAGCGTTTCAACGAGTCTTGCTTCTCGTCTAGCGGCGCGTCAAACCCCAGGCCGTCCAGAATCCACGGCACCACGATGTTGTCGGTGACCCCAATGTCGGCGAGCTCGCGGTGACCGTCCACCCCGAACTTGTCGACGCAGACCGCCTGGACCTCAAACGGTTGGTCGGCGCGGCCGTATTCGGCGCGCAAGGTGCGCAATTTACCGATGGTTTCGGCCAGCTGCGCGGCGGTCATCATCGCGCTGGCCCAGCCATCGCCCACCCGGGCCGCTCGCCGCAGCGCCGCCTCGGTGTGACCGCCGATGTAAAACGGCACCGGCTGGCTGGGCGCCGGGCTCATCTGCAGCCGGTCGAAATCGAAGAACTCGCCGTGAAACTCCACCATGCCGCCGCCCAGCACCAGCTTGATCACCTCGATCATCTCGTCGACCCGCGCGCCGCGGCGCTGGTAAGGCGCCCCGCACCATGTGAATTCCTCTGGCGCCCAGCCGATCCCGACGCCAAAGCCGAATCGGTTGTTGGTCAGGTTGGCCACCGAGCCGACCTGGCGTGCCAGCAGCAGCGGATTGCGGGAGCCGAGCTTGAGCACGCTGGTGTAAAACCGCAGCGTCGAGGTGACGGCACCCATCGCGGCGGCGGCGATCAACGGGTCCACCCAGGGCGTGTTCTCGTCCCACATCCGCGACCCGTCGGGGGTGTACGGATAGTCCGCGGCCGCCTTCTCCATGAAAAACAGCGAATCGGGCAATGCGATCGAGTCGAACCCGACGTCCTCGGCTGTCTTGGCGAGGCTGATCAGCTGGTCCAGCGGGCACATCGCGATGCTGCAGGTGTATTTCATCCGACCACTTCCTTGGGCTTGTCGCTGCCGACCACCCACATGGAGAAGTATTGCGAGCCACCACCGTAGGCGTGCCCCAGGGCCTTCCGTGCATTGGGAACCTGATGATCCCCGGCCTTGCCCATCACCTGGATCGCCGCCTCGGCGAACCGAATAAGGCCGGACGCGCCGATCGGGTTTGAGCACAGCACACCGCCGGACGGGTTCACCGGCAACCGTCCGCCGATCGCGGTCTCGCCCGCTTCGGTGAGCTTCCAGCCCTCGCCTTCGGGGGCAAACCCGAGGTTTTCCAACCACATTGGCTCGAACCAGGAGAACGGCACGTAGATCTCGGCGGCGTCAATCTCATCGATCGGGCTGGCGATGCCCGCCGCCGTCCACAGCGCCGCCGCGGCGTCGCGGCCGGCCCGCGGGTTGACCTGGTCGCGGCCGGCGTAGGCCAGCGGCTCGGTGCGCAGCGCGGTGGCGTGAATCCAGGCCACCGGATGTCCGTGCGCCAGCCGCTGATCGGCGACCTCTTCGTTGCCGATGACGACGGCGCAGGCGCCGTCCGACGATGGGCAGGTCTCGTCGTAGCGGATCGGATCCCACAGCATGGGTGAGGCCATCACCTTCTCGACGGTGATGTCGGGCTGCTGCAGATGCGCGAGCGGGTTACGGGCCCCGTTGAGCCGGTCCTTGACGGCCACCAGTGCGCCGATGTGCGCCGGCGCCCCGGATCGGCGGATGTAGGCCCGCACGTGCGGAGCGAAGTAGCCGCCGGCGCCGGCGCCGACCGGCTTGATGAAGGGAACCGGAATCGACAGCGCCCACATGGCATTGGATTCCGACTGCTTCTCCCAGGCCATCGCCAGCACTCGACGGTGCTTGCCCGACTGGACCAGGCTGGCGGCTACCACAGCCGTGGAGCCGCCGACTGAACCCGCTGTGTGCACCCGGATCAGCGGCTTGCCGGTGGCCCCCAGGGCGTCGGCCATGAACAACTCGGGCATCATGACGCCCTCGAAGAAGTCGGGTGCCTTGCCCACCACGACGGCGTCGATGTCGTCGAAGGTGGACCCTGAATCGTCCAGCGCACGGTCGATGGCCTCGCGCACCAGGCCGTTCATCGAAACATCATGGCGCTTGGCGACATACCTAGTCTGCCCGGTGCCCAACACCGCGGCGAGCTGTCCGGCCACTAGTCGTCCCCTTCCATGACCGCGACCAAGTTCTGCTGTAGCGCCGGCCCGCTGGTGGCGTGCGCCAGCACACGTCGCGCCGACCCGTCCCAGATATGTTGTGCGGCGAAGCCGATACGCTCCAAGCCGGCGACAAACATCGGGTTGGCCGCCAGCGCGCCGCCGGACGGATTGGTTTTGGTGGCCCCCGGAATCCGGATGGCGTCGGCGAGAATCAGGTGTTGGTGGGTGAACGGCGCATGAATCTCGGCGACGTCGAGGTTGCTGGTGTTTCCGCCGCTGGCCGCCCTGGCCGCCGCCGCGGTCGAGGGCGACTCGGTGAGGTCGCGCACCCCCAGGGCCGGCGATTCGATGCGGTGCTCGATTCCAGTGATCCAGGCTGGGCTTTCCCGCAGTTCGCGGGCGCGGCCGTCGACGGCCAGCACGATGGCCGCGGCGCCGTCAGTGATCGGCGCGATGTCATGTCGGCGCAGCGGGTCGGCGAAAAACGGCCGGTCGAGCAAGTCGTCGATGGTGATCGGCGGCTCCACCGAGTCCACCCGACGTGCGTTGGAAAAGGAATCGAATGCCACACGCGCCATTTGCAATTCGTTCCACTTGCCGGAGTCGAGCCCCATGCGGGCCTGCAATCCGGCGATCGACACCGAGTCCGGCCACAGCGGCGCAACCGTGTAGGGGTCGGTCTGCCGCGACAAGACACGACGTAGTGTGCCCGCAGAGGACTTGCCGAAGCCGTACACCAGCGCGGTGTCCACCTCGCCGGTCAGCAGCTTGATGTAGGCCTCGTATAGGGCCCACGCGGCGTCCATCTCCACGTGCGACTCGTTGATCGGCGGCACGGCGCCGATCGAGTCGATCGCCGAGATGAAGGAAAACGCCCGCCCGGCAAGGTAATCCGAAGAGCCGGAACACCAGAAGCCGATGTCGGCCTTGGTGATGTTCAGGTCTTTATAGAGTTGGGCGAAGCACGGCATCAACATCTCGACACCGTTGGTGGTGCCGTCGGTGCGGCGCACATGGGGGGCGTGGGCAAAACCGACCACCGCGACCTTGCGATCGTTCATGTGTATTGAGCCTTCACAGGTGGTGTTGGTAGGTATCGTAGTCGGCGTCGGGTTCCCCGGTGGGCCGGAAGTATTCGATGTTGTCGATGCCGAATCCCCACTGCTCGCGTGGTTTCCACACCGCCTCGACACGCATGCCCATCCGGACCTGATGCGCGTCGACGTCGGAAACCAGGTGCAGGAACGGGATATCAGCGCCGTCGAGCAACACGTAGGCCGCGACATAGGGCGGCTTGATGCGCTGGCCCATGAACGGGATGTTGATGACCGCGAACGTCGTGACCGTGCCCTTGTTCGGCAGCTCGACGAACTCGGTGGTGGGTTGACCGGTTGCCGGGTCGGCGCCATGCGGTGGGAAGTAGACCTTGCCGGTCTTTCCGGTTCTGGCGCCCAAGAGTTTTCCCTCGGCAAGGGCCCGCAGGTAGGCGCTCTCCTCGTGGGAGGCGGAGTGTTGAATGGTCAGCTCGATGGGCGTGACGATCATGCTGACCGGTTCCCGGTCGGCGGGCGGCGTCGGCACCGACTCGGCCCGCTCGCCGAGCGCGAAGTAGGCGATGTCGGTGATGGCGCCGACCGGTTCGTCGGCCCAGTGGGCGTGCACCCGGGCGCCGGACGTGATCGCCTCGGGGGTGCCGGCATCCACCGCGTGCAGCAGCGCGGTGTCGGCGCCGTCGAGCTTGATCAGCGCCCAGGCGAACGGGCGATCCAACGGTTGGCCTTCCAGCGGCGCCGGCTGCCAGGCCCAGGAGGCGACGGTGCCGACATCCGACACCGGTACCATCTCGTGCAGCGGTTCACAGGTAATCGGGTCGTACTCCGCCGGTGGCACATGGACCCGGCCATCCGACCCGCGTACGCCCACAATGCGCCGTTCGCGCAGCGCGGTGAAGAACTGGCCAAGCGTGGGACCCACCGAACGGGTGTAGTCGAAGGACAACGTCAACGGCGCGGAGAGGGGCGGCTCGGGGTGATCGATCAGGGTTGGTCCGCTCGAACTGGCTGTCACGGCTTCGAGTAGAACAGGTTCTAAGAATCGTTTCAAGGAGGCAGGGATGAAGCTGGGTCTACAGCTGGGGTACTGGGGCGCCCAGCCGCCGGAGAACGCCGGGGAGCTTGTCGCCGCGGCCGAAGACGCCGGGTTCGACGCCGTCTTCACCGCCGAGGCGTGGGGATCGGACGCGTACACACCGCTGGCCTGGTGGGGCTCGTCGACGCGGCGGGTGCGGCTGGGCACGTCGGTGGTTCAGTTGTCGGCGCGCACCCCGACGGCATGCGCGATGGCCGCGTTGACTTTGGATCACCTGTCCGGTGGCCGGCACATTCTGGGGCTCGGCGTGTCCGGCCCCCAGGTGGTCGAGGGGTGGTACGGTCAGCCGTTTCCCAAGCCGCTGGCCCGCACCCGGGAATACATCGACATCGTCCGCCAGGTGTGGGCCCGCGAGCGGCCGGTGACCAGCGACGGCCCACACTACCCGTTGCCGCTGACGGGTTCCGGGACGACCGGCCTGGGCAAGGCTTTGAAATCCATTACTCATCCGCTGCGCGCCGACATCCCGATCATGCTGGGCGCCGAGGGGCCCAAGAACGTCGCGCTGGCCGCCGAGATCTGCGACGGGTGGCTGCCCATCTTTTATTCACCGCGGATGGCCGGCATGTACAACGCGTGGCTGGATGAGGGGTTCGCCCGGCCCGGAGCGCGGCGCAGCCGCGAGGACTTTGAGATCTGCGCGACCGCGCAGATCGTCGTCACCGAGGACCGGGTGGCGGCGTTCGCCGGGATCAAGCCGTACCTGGCGCTCTACATGGGCGGCATGGGCGCCGAGGACACCAACTTCCACGCCGACGTCTATCGCCGGATGGGGTATGCGGAGGTGGTCGACGAGGTCACCACGCTGTTCCGGTCGGGGCACAAGGACCAGGCCGCCGCGGTGATCCCGGACGAGCTGGTCGACGACGCCGTGATCGTCGGTGACCGCGACCACGTGCGCAAGCAGATCGCGGCCTGGGAGGCCGCCGGCGTCACCATGATGGTGGTGTCGGCGCGCAGCGTTGAGCAGGTCCGAGATCTTGCTGCGCTGATCTAACGGTGCGCTGGTCACGGCGCGCCGGGGTCCGACACGAGGGTGCTACCCGGCAAGCGCTGTGGCCGGCTAGCCGGGCGGGACGGGGTTGCCGTTGGTGCCGGCGGCGCCGGGGTTGCCGGCGGCGCGGCCGGTGCCGGGGTTGCCGGCGGCGCGGCCGGTGCCGGGGTTGCCGGCGGTATCGCGATCCGGTCATCACGTCCGGCGCTTTGACCCCGTGGCTCAGATCACCCGAGCGTCGCCGAAGGTCATCTCCACATTGGCGGCCGACTGTGACGCCAGGGCTCGCTTGGGCAGGCCCAGCGAGGCCAGTTCGTGGGCGTAGGGATGGTCGCCCAGCCGTATCCGGGCGCCCCCCGGTCGTGCCCGCATGCCCGATACCCGCATCTCCCAGGGGATCTCCCGGGTGACGCCATCTCGGTGGGAGTAGGTTTTCAACACGTGCGACTCGTGCGACCTCAACGAGGGCACCGGCAGACCGGGACGGAACTCCATCGCGGCGATCAGCCGCCCGCCGGCGCTGACGTCGAACCCGAACTTGCGGCCCTCTGCGACGGTGAAGTCCGCCATGATCTTCGGGAAGCCCCAGATGGTGCGGCCGGCCTCGAGGGTGAACTGCTGATCCACCGGCAGGTGATGGATGAACGCGGCGGCTTGGGTGAGGGCTTTGGGCCCGCGGACTCGGGTCCCGGGCGGGTTCACCATGACCGCGGTGCCGTATTCGTGGTATTGCCCCAGGTCCCCGTCGACATAACGCACCAGCATCTGCATCACGATCGCCCTGCCGGGCAGGTGTTCGCACACCCGCAGCCCGCTGTACTCGATGAGGCGTTGTGCGGCTGCGGCCGAGACCGAGAACATCGCGGAATGCAGGTTTGCCGTGCGGATGCGCACCGGCATGGTGAGCACCGTGCCGGCGATGGTGTGCTGCGAGACGGGCATGACGCTCACTGTAGTTCGGAGGATTGCCATGGCTGAAGCTCCCGACATCGACTTGGCCGACGGCACCTTCTACGCCAGCCGTGCGGCGCGCGCGGCGTACCGCTGGATGCGGGCCCACCAGCCGGTGTTCCGGGACCGCAACGGGCTGGCCGCGGCGTCGACGTACCAGGCGGTGATCGACGCCGAACGACAGCCCGAGCTGTTCTCCAACGCCGGCGGCATCCGGCCCGACCAGCCCGCCATGCCGATGATGATCGACATGGACGATCCCGCACATCTGTTGCGGCGCAAGCTCGTTAACGCCGGCTTTACCCGCAAGCGGGTGAAGGACAGGGAGGCGTCGATCGCGGCGTTGTGCGACACGCTGATCGACGCGGTGTGCGAACGCGGCGAGTGCGACTTCGTGCGGGACCTGGCCGCGCCGCTGCCGATGGCCGTGATCGGTGACATGCTCGGGGTGCGCCCGGAGCAGCGGGACATGTTTCTGCGATGGTCCGACGATCTGGTGACGTTTCTGAGTTCACATGTGTCCCAAGAGGATTTCCAAGTCACCATGGACGCGTTCGCGGCCTACAACGAGTTCACCCGGGCCACTATCGCCGCGCGCCGTGCCGAGCCCACCGACGACTTGGTCAGCGTGCTGGTTGGTTCGGAGGTCGACGGGGAACGGTTGAGCGACGACGAGTTGGTCATGGAGACGCTGCTGATCCTGATCGGCGGAGACGAGACCACCCGGCACACGTTGAGCGGGGGTACCGAGCAGCTGCTGCGCAACCGCGACCAGTGGGACCTGCTGCGGCGCGATCCGTCGTCGCTGGTTGGTGCGGTTGAGGAGATGCTGCGGTGGACTTCGCCGGTGAAGAACATGTGCCGGGTGTTGACCGCTGACACCGAGTTTCACGGCACGGCTTTGCGCGCGGGCGAAAAGATGATGCTGCTGTTCGAGTCGGCGAACTTCGACGAAGCGGTGTTCTCCGATCCTGAGACGTTTGATATTCAGCGAAACCCGAACAACCACTTGGCATTCGGGTTCGGAACCCATTTCTGCCTGGGCAATCAGCTGGCCCGCTTGGAGCTGTCGTTGATGACGGCGCGCGTGCTGCAGCGGCTGCCGGACCTGCGGTTAGGCTCCGCTGACGCGGAGCTGCCGTTGCGGCCGGCGAACTTCGTCAGCGGTCTGGAGTCGATGCCGGTGGTGTTCACCCCGACGGCGCCGGTGCGCCGAACGTGAACTCAGGGCGGAAATCCGGCCCGATTTCCGCCCTGAGTTCACGTTCGGCGCTGCCAGGCCGCTGAAACCCGGCCGATGATGCCGCCCGGCGTGTCCTCGACCGTCACCCGTACGTCGATCCACCCGAGCTCGGTCAATGCTTCGGCACGCCTGATGTCCTTGTTGAATATCCTGCGGTCGGTCCGATGTTGGTCGCCCTCGTAGTCCACTCCGACTTTGATGTCCTCCCAACCCATGTCAACGACGGCGACCAGCTGACCGTATTCGTCATAAACCGGGATCTGGGTCTGCGGCCGCGGAAACCCCGCGTCGATCAGCAGCAGCCGCAGCCAGGTTTCGCGGGGCGACTCCGCTCCGGGATCGACGAGCGTTAAGGCGCGTCTGGCACGCCTGATGTTGCGGCGTCCCGGATAGAGATCGGCGAGCATTTCGGCTTCGGCCAGCTTGAGATCTGTCGCGCGGGCGAGCGCGTCGATAGCCGCAACGGCCTTGCCGACGGGATAGCGGCAGGCGAGGTCGAGGGCGGTGCGTGCCGGCGTGGTCGTGTTCATGCCGTCGATCAGTTGGATCTCGTCGTCGGCGACTCGGTCCGACCAGGTGCGAATGCCGACCGGCGGACGACGGTGTTCGTAGAGCAGCACGGCCGCGCTGCGTGGGTCGACCCACTTCGCGCCGTGCATCGCCGACGCCGATTGTCCGGCGATCACGCCGCGCCGCCGAGACCACAGCCAAGCGGCGCAAGCGCTCCGCCTCGCGGTCAGGTCGGTGCCAGGGGAGACGTAGACGTCGGGATGGATCGCGACGTATCGGCTTCGCAGCCGATGCCGCGTCAGTGCGCCGGAGGCGATCGCTTCGCTGCCAAGGAACGGTTCGACCACGACCGCAGTGTGCCGTCGTCCACTGACATCGGCGCCCAACGTGAACTGAGGGCGGGATTTCGGCAAAAATCCCGCCCTCAGTTCACGTTCGGCGGGATCAGCGGTTCTGGAAGTTGGGCGTGCGCTTCTCGGCGAACGCCTTCGGGCCCTCCTTGGCGTCGTCGGACAGGAAGACCTTGATGCCGATCTGGGTGTCGATCTTGAACGCCTCGTTTTCGGGCATCCCTTCGGTTTCGCGGATCGACCGCAGGATCGCCTGAACGGCCAGGGGGCCGTTAGCCGATATGGCGTCTGCGATTTCGAGCGCTTTGGCCAGCGCCTGCCCGTCGGGCACGACGTAGCCGATGAGACCGATCTCCTTGGCTTCGGCGGCGGTGATATGGCGTCCGGTCAACAGCAGGTCGCAGGCCAGCGTGTACGGGATCTGGCGCACCAGCCGCACGGCCGAGCCGCCCATCGGGTAGAGGCTCCACTTGGCCTCGGAGATGCCGAACCTGGCGCTCTCGCCGGCGACCCGGATGTCGGTGCCCTGCAGGATCTCGGTGCCGCCGGCGATCGCGGGGCCCTCGACGGCGGCGATCAAGGGTTTCGTGAGCCGTCGGCCTTTGAGCAGGGCGTCGATGCGTGACGGGTCGTAGCTGCCGTCCTGGAACGAGTCGCCCGGCGGCTTCTTGGTGGCCGCCTTGAGGTCCATGCCGGCACAGAAGTAGCCACCGGCCCCGGTCAGGATGCAGCAGCGAATGTCGGGATCGTTGTCGACGCGGTCCCAGGCCTGAACCATGATCCGCATCATTTCGCTGCTCAGCGCGTTGCGGGCGGCCGGTCGGTTCATGGTCACGACGAGGGTGTGCCCACGCTGTTCCAGCAGCGCGTGCGGTTCGGACTCCTCGTTTGCTGGCGTTCCGGTCACGGGTTTCGCCTCTCGCTGGACGTCGGGTGTGAGCTTGTCAAGAAATGTAACACGTTCTAATTTGGTGGCCGTGGCCCTGAACATTGCCGATCTCGCTGAGCACGCCATCGACGCTGTGCCTGACCGGGTAGCGCTCATCTGCGGTGATGAGCGGCTGACCTACGCCCAACTGGAAGAGAAGGCCAACCGCTTTGCGCACTACCTGATCGCTCAGGGTGTGCAGCGGGACGACAAGATCGGCCTCTACTGCCGAAACCGCATCGAGATCGTGATCGCGATGCTGGGCATCGTGAAGGCCGGTGCCATCGCGGTGAACGTCAACTTCCGCTACGTCGAGGGGGAGCTGCGCTACCTGTTCGACAACTCCGACATGGTCGCGCTGGTCCACGAACGCCGATACTCCGACCGGGTCGCCAACGTGCTGCCGGACACGCCCAACGTCCAGACGGTCCTGGTTGTCGAGGACGGCAGCGACGAGGACTATCGGCGCTACGGCGGCGTCGAGTTCTACTCCGCGATCGCCCAGGGCTCTCCCGAGCGGGACTTCGGCGAACGCAGTGCCGACGCCATCTACCTGCTCTACACCGGCGGCACCACCGGTTTCCCGAAGGGCGTGATGTGGCGCCACGAGGACATCTACCGCGTGCTGTTCGGCGGAACCGACTTCGCCACAGGCGAATTCGTCAAGGACGAATACGACCTGGCCAAGGCGGCCGCCGCGAATCCGCCGATGATCCGCTATCCGATTCCGCCGATGATCCACGGCGCCACCCAGTCGGCCACCTGGATGGCGCTCTTTTCGGGCCAAACCATCGTGCTGGCACCGGAATTCAACGCCGACGCGGTGTGGCGCACGGTGCATGAACACAAGGTGAATCTGCTGTTCTTCACCGGCGACGCGATGGCGCGCCCACTGCTCGACGCGCTGGTCAAGGACAACGACTACGACCTGTCGTCGTTGTATTTGTTGGCCAGCACCGCGGCCTTGTTCTCGCCCAGCATCAAGGAGAAACTCCTTGAGCTGCTGCCGAATCGGGTCATCACGGACTCAATTGGCGCGTCGGAGACCGGGTTTGGCGGTACCAGCATCGTCACCACCGGCCAGGCGCACACCGGCGGCCCGCGGGTGACCATCGATCACCGCACCGTCGTGCTCGACGAGGACGGCAACGAGGTGAAACCCGGATCGGGTGTGCGCGGCGTCCTGGCCAAGAAGGGCAACATTCCCGTCGGGTACTACAAGGACGAGAAGAAGACCGCCGAGACATTCCGGACGATTAACGGTGTGCGCTACGCCATTCCGGGCGACTATGCGCGGGTCGAGGCGGACGGCACGGTCACCATGCTGGGCCGGGGCTCGGTGTCGATCAACAGCGGCGGCGAAAAGATCTACCCCGAGGAGGTTGAAGCCGCGTTGAAGGGTCATCCCGACGTGTTCGACGCGCTGGTGGTCGGCGTGCCCGATCCGCGTTACGGCCAGCAGGTGGCGGCCGTGGTGCAGCCCCGGCCCGGGTGCCGGCCGTCGCTGGCCGAGCTGGACGGTTTCGTGCGCTCGGAGATCGCGGGATACAAAGTGCCGCGCAGCCTTTGGTTCGTCGACGAGGTGAAGCGCTCACCCGCCGGGAAGCCGGACTACCGCTGGGCCAAGGAGCAGACCGAGGCGCGCCCGGCCGATGACGTCCATGCCAGCCATGTGACCGCTTGAGAGGCTGCGGGCACCCTCGCCGCGCCGCTGGCCTCGCGCGATCAGTTGGGGCCGCCGGCACCGCCGGTGCCGGCGGTGCCGGCGGTGCCGCCGGTGCCGCCGGTTCCCCCGCTGGGTCCAGAGCCGGTGCCGCCGGGGCCTCCGGTTGTGCCGTTGGAGCCGGGGTTTGCGCCGGCATCGCCGGCGCCGCCTTTGCCGCCGTCCCCGCCGGTGCCGCCGGTGCCTCCGGTGCCGCCCAGCAGGCCGCCGTTGCCGCCGTTGCCGCCCTTGCCGCCGACGGTGCCGTTGCCGCCGGCGCCGCCGACACCGTTGGAGCCGCCGTTGCCGCCGATCCCGCCGGTGCCGCCGACGCCGCCGGTGCCGCCATCACCGCCGACGGCGCCGGTGCCACCGGTTCCGCCGGCACCGCCCATACCGGCAGTGCCGCCGTTGCCGCCTTTGCCGCCGGCACCTGTGCCGCTGCCGTTGCCGCCCTTGCCGCCGGTGCCGGCGACGCCTCCGGAGCCGCCATCGCCGCCGTTGCCGCCGGCACTGTCGCCGGCGCCGCCTTGACCGCCATTGTTACCGGCGCCGCCGGTGCCGCCGATGGATCCGTTGCCGTTGCCGGCAGTGCGGTTGCCCCCGTTGCCGCCGGTGCCGCCGGTGCCGGCGTTGCCGCCGGTGCCGCCGTCGCCACCACCGCTGCCGCCGTCGCCACCCTTGCCGCCGGCGCCGGCGGCGCCGCCGTTGCCACCCGCTCCGCTGCCGCCGCCGGAGGTACGGTTTCCGCCGTTGCCACCGGCGCCGCCGTCGCCGCCCTGGCCGCCCTTGCCGCCGTCGCCGCCGCCGGCGCCGCCCTGGCCGCCTTGGCCGCCGGTGCCCGCGGCCCCGCCTTGGCCGCCGATGGCGGGGCTGCCGCCGGGCGTACGGTTATTGGCGTTGGCGCCGGCACCACCGTCTCCGGCGTCGCCGCCCTGGCCGCCGTTGCCGCCGCCGACCCCACCGACGCCGGCGCCGCCGGCCCCGCCGGTGCCCCCGTCACCGCCCTTGCCGCCGCTGCCGCCGTTGCCGCCGTTTGCCGTTGATGAGGCTCCACCGGCGCCGCCGTTGCCTCCGGCGCCGCCTTGGCCGCCGTTGCCGGCGGTGCCGTTGGCGCCGCCGCCGGCACCGCCGGCGCCCGCGGCACCACCGTCACCGCCGGTCCCGCCTTTCCCGCCGCTGCCGCCGGTGCCGCCGGTGATAGCGGCAACGGCTCCGCTGCCGCCATTGCCGCCCGCGCCGCCGGCGGCGCCATTGGCACCGTTGCCGCCCGCACCGCCGCCGACTCCACCGATGCCGTCGCCGCCAGCGCCACCGGCCCCGCCCTTACCGCCGTTGCCGCCGGTGCCGCCGCTTGCGCCGGTACCGGCACCGCCGTTGCTGCCCGCCGTGGCGGTGCCGGCGGCACCGCCATCGCCGCCGTCGCCGCCGGTTCCGTTGGCGCCCGCCATGCCGCCACCGCTACCGGCGGCACCCCCAGCACCGGCGTTGCCGCCTTTACCGCCGTTACCGCCGTTGCCGCCGTTGTTGCCGCTGCCGCCCGCGTTTCCACCGGAGCCGCCGTCGCCGCCGTCGCCGCCATTGCCGCCGTCGCCGCCGTCGCCGCCGCCGACACCGCCGATGCCATCGCCGCCGGCCCCACCAGCGCCGCCGTTGCCGCCTTGGCCGCCGTTGCCGCCGTCGCCGCCGCTTCCGGGGCCGGTCGCGCCGGCGGCGCCGGTAGTGCCGGGTGCGCCGTCGCCGCCTTTGCCGCCGTCACCGGCCACACCGTTGGCGCCGGGGGTGGCGCCGGAGCCGCCGGCACCGGCGGCGCCACCTTTGCCGCCGTCGCCGCCGTTGCCGCCGGCGCCCCCGGCGGCGCTGTTGGTGGCGCCGTTTGCCCCGTCACCGCCCTTGGCGCCGTTTCCGCCCGCGCCTCCAGCACCAGCGGTTCCGCCGTTGGCGGCCCCGCCGTTGCCGCCGGTTCCACCGTCACCGCCGTTACCACCGTTGCCGCCGTTGGCGCCGCTGCCCGGCGCGCCGGCGGTGCCGGCGGCGCCGATGCCGCCATCGCCTCCGGTGCCGCCTTGTCCGCCGATACCGGCGGCACCCGCACTGCCGCCGCTACCGGCGCCGGCCGCCCCGCCCGCACCTGCGGCGCCGCCGTCCCCGCCGGTCCCGCCTTTGCCGCCGTGCGGGTTACCGGCACCACCGGTGCCGCCAGTTCCGCCCATACCGCCGGTACCACCGACACCGCCGTTACCGGCGGTGCCGCCGGGCCCGGCCGAACCGCCGGCGCCGCCTTGACCGCCGTCGCCGCCAGCAAATCCGGTTCCGCCCGTGCTGCCGGGAGCACCCGTCGCGCCGGGACTGCCAACCCGCCGGTACCGCCCTTACCGCCGGTGCCGCCTGTGCCCGCGGCGCCCGCCGTGCCACCGCTGCCACCTGTCCCGGCGGCGCCGCCCGCGCCGGCGTCGCCGCCTTGGCCGCCGGTGCCGCCGGTGCCGCCCACGCTGCCGGCCAGCGTGCCGGAGCCGCCGGCCCCGCCGGCCCGCCGGTGCCGCCGACCCGCCGACCCGCCGGAGCCGTTGGTGCCCCGGCACCGGGTTGCCGCCGGCGCCGCCTTGCCGGCGCCGCCGGCGAACCCGGCCCGCCGGTGGCGCCGCTGCCGGGTGCGGCGTCGGCGCCGTTGCCGCCGGTGCCGCCTTTGCCGCCGACGCCGCCGTCACCGCCGATGCCGGCGTTGCCGGTGGCGCCGGCGGTGCCGCCGGACCCGCCGGCGCCCGCGGCGGCCGGCCGCGCGCCGGCGTCGCCGCCGCCGCCGTCACCGCCGGTAAAGCCCACCCGGTGGTTGTCTGCGCCAGACCGCCGGCCCGCCGGCCGCCGGTGCCGACCCGCCGGCCCCGCCGGAGCCGTTGGTGCCCCCGGCACCGGAGTTGCCGCCGGCGCCGCCTTGGCCGCCGGCGCCGCCGGCGAACCCGGCCCCGCCGGTGGCGCCGCTGCCGGGTGCGGCGTCGGCGCCGTTGCCGCCGGTGCCGCCTTTGCCGCCGACTCCGCCGTCACCGCCGATGCCGGCGTTGCCGGTGGCGCCGGCGGTGCCGCCGGACCCGCCGGCGCCCGCGGCGCGCCGGCCCGCCCGCGCCGGCGTCGCCGCCTTGGCCGCCGTCACCGCCGGTAAAGCCCACCCGGTGGGTTGTTGCGCCGGACCGCCGGCCCCGCCGGCCCGCCGGTGCCGCCGACCCGCCGGCCCCGCCGAGCCGTTGGTGCCCCGGCACCGGGTTGCCGCCGGCGCCGCCTTGCCGCCGGCGCCGCCGGCGAACCCGGCCCGCCGGTGGCGCCGCTGCCGGGTGCGGCGTCGGCGCCGTTGCCGCCGGCGCCGCCTTTGCCGCCGACTCCGCCGGTGCCGCCGACGCCGGCGTTGCCGGTGGCGCCGGCGGTGCCGCCCGACCCGCCGGCGCCCGCGGCGCCGCCGGCCCCGCCCGCGCCGGCGTCGCCGCCTTGGCCGCCGTCACCGCCGGTAAAGCCCACCCCGGTGGGGTTGTCCGCGCCGGAGCCGCCGGCCCCGCCGGCCCCGCCGGTGCCGCCGACCCCGCCGGCCCCGCCGGAGCCGTTGGTGCCCCCGGCACCGGGTTGCCGCCGCCGCCTTGGCCGCCGGCGCCGCCGGCGAACCGGCCCGCCGGTGGCGCCGCTGCCGGTGCGGCGTCGGCGCCGTTGCCGCCGGCGCCGCCTTTGCCGCCGACTCCGCCGTCACCGCCGATGCCGGCGTTGCCGGTGGCGCCGGCGGTGCCGCCCGACCCGCCGGCGCCCGCGGCGCCGCCGCCCGCGCCGGCGTCGCCGCCTTGGCCGCCGTCACCGCCGGTAAAGCCCACCCCGGTGGGGTTGTCTACGCCGGAGCCGCCGGCCCCGCCGGCCCCGCCGGTGCCGCCGACCCCGCCGGCCCCGCCGGAGCCGTTGGTGCCCCCGGCACCGGAGTTGCCGCCGGCGCCGCCTTGGCCGCCGGCGCCGCCGGCGAACCCGGCCCCGCCGGTGGCGCCGCTGCCGGGTGCGGCGTCGGCGCCGTTGCCGCCGGCGCCGCCTTTGCCGCCGACTCCGCCGTCACCGCCGATGCCGGCGTTGCCGGTGGCGCCGGCGGTGCCGCCGGACCCGCCGGCGCCCGCGGCGCCGCCGGCCCCGCCCGCGCCGGCGTCGCCGCCTTTGCCGCCGTCACCGCCGGTAAAGCCCACCCCGGTGGGGTTGTCTACGCCGGAGCCGCCGGCCCCGCCGGCCCCGCCGGTGCCGCCGACCCCACCGGCCCCGCCGGAGCCGTTGGTGCCCCCGGCACCGGAGTTGCCGCCGGCGCCGCCTTGGCCGCCGGCGCCGCCGGCGAACCCGGCCCCGCCGGTGGCCCCGCTGCCGGGTGCGGCGTCGGCGCCGTTGCCGCCGGCGCCGCCTTTGCCGCCGACTCCGCCGTCACCGCCGATGCCGGCGTTGCCGGTGGCGCCGGCGGTGCCGACCCGCCGGCGCCCGCGGCGCCGCCGGCCCCGCCCGCGCCGGCGTCGCCGCCTTGGCCGCCGTCACCGCCGGTAAAGCCCACCCGGTGGGTTGTCTACGCCGGACCGCCGGCCCCGCCGGCCGCCGGTGCCGCCGACCCGCCGGCCCCGCCGGAGCCGTTGGTGCCCCGGCACCGGGTTGCCGCCGGCGCCGCCTTGCCGCCGGCGCCGCCGGCGAACCCGCCCGCCGGTGGCGCCGCTGCCGGGTGCGGCGTCGGCGCCGTTGCCGCCGGCGCCGCCTTTGCCGCCGACTCCGCCGTCACCGCCGATGCCGGCGTTGCCGGTGGCGCCGGCGGTGCCGCCGGACCCGCCGGCGCCCGCGCCGCCGGCCCGCCCGCGCCGGCGTCGCCGCCTTGGCCGCCGTCACCGCCGGTAAAGCCCACCCCGGTGGGGTTGTCCGCGCCGGAGCCGCCGGCCCCGCCGGCCCCGCCGGTGCCGCCGACCCCACCGGCCCCGCCGAGCCGTTGGTGCCCCGGCACCGGGTTGCCGCCGGCGCCGCCTTGCCGCCGGCGCCGCCGGCGAACCCGGCCCGCCGGTGGCGCCGCTGCCGGGTGCGGCGTCGGCGCCGTTGCCGCCGGCGCCGCCTTTGCCGCCGACTCCGCCGTCACCGCCGATGCCGGCGTTGCCGGTGGCGCCGGCGGTGCCGACCCGCCGGCGCCCGCGGCGCCGCCGGCCCCGCCCGCGCCGGCGTCGCCGCCTTGGCCGCCGTCACCGCCGGTAAAGCCCACCCCGGTGGGGTTGTCTGCGCCGGAGCCGCCGGCCCCGCCGACCCGCCGGTGCCGCCGACCCCGCCGGCCCCGCCGGAGCCGTTGGTGCCCCCGGCACCGGAGTTGCCGCCGGCGCCGCCTTGGCCGCCGGCGCCGCCGGCGAACCCGGCCGCCGGTGGCGCCGCTGCCGGGTGCGGCGTCGGCGCCGTTGCCGCCGGCGCCGCCTTTGCCGCCGACTCCGCCGTCACCGCCGATGCCGGCGTTGCCGGTGGCGCCGGCGGTGCCGCCGGACCCGCCGGCGCCCGCGGCGCCGCCGGCCCCGCCCGCGCCGGCGTCGCCGCCTTGGCCGCCGTCACCGCCGGTAAAGCCCACCCCGGTGGGGTTGTCCGCGCCAGACCGCCGGCCCCGCCGGCCGCCGGTGCCGCCGACCCCGCCGGCCCCGCCGGAGCCGTTGGTGCCCCCGGCACCGGAGTTGCCGCCGGCGCCGCCTTGGCCGCCGGCGCCGCCGGCGAACCCGGCCCCGCCGGTGGCGCCGCTGCCGGGTGCGGCGTCGGCGCCGTTGCCGCCGGTGCCGCCTTTGCCGCCGACTCCGCCGTCACCGCCGATGCCGGCGTTGCCGGTGGCGCCGGCGGTGCCGCCGGACCCGCCCGCGCCCGCGGCGCCGCCGGCCCCGCCCGCGCCGGCGTCGCCGCCGGTGCCGCCGGCGCCGCCGGTAAAGCCCACCCCGGTGGGGTTGTCCGCGCCGGAGCCGCCGGCCCCGCCGGCCCCGCCGGTGCCGCCGACCCCGCCGGCCCCGCCGGAGCCGTTGGTGCCCCGGCACCGGGTTGCCGCCGGCGCCGCCTTGCCGCCGGCGCCGCCGAACCCGGCCCGCCGGTGGCGCCGCTGCCGGTGCGGCGTCGGCGCCGTTGCCGCCGGCGCCGCCTTTGCCGCCGACTCCGCCGTCACCGCCGATGCCGGCGTTGCCGGTGGCGCCGGCGGTGCCGCCGGACCCGCCCGCACCCGCGGCGCCGCCGGCCCGCCCGCGCCGGCGTCGCCGCCTTGGCCGCCGTCACCGGTAAAGCCCACCCGGTGGGTTGTCCGCGCCAGACCGCCGGCCCGCCGCCGGTGCCGCCGACCCGCCGGCCCCGCCGGAGCCGTTGGTGCCCCGGCACCGGGTTGCCGCCGGCGCCGCCTTGGCCGCCGGCGCCGCCGGCGAACCCGGCCCCGCCGGTGGCGCCGCTGCCGGGTGCGGCGTCGGCGCCGGCCACGCCGTCGCCACCGGCTCCACCGGCACCGCCGCTGCCACCCACACCCGCTACACCGGCCGCGCCGTTCCAACTGAAGAACTGCCCTGCACCCCCAGCACCACCTTGGCCTGCGGCGCCGCCGGCGCCGCCGGTGCCGCCGGCCCCGCCGATACCGCCCAGGCCGGCCGTGGCACCATCGGCGCCGGCACCGCCGACCGCGCCGAGGCCACCACCTCCCCCGAGGCCCCCATGCCCGCCGGGTCCGAAGAACAACGCCCCACGGCCCCGTCCCGCCATTGCCGCCGGGCCCGCCGGCGCCACCGGTACCGCCCACCGGGCCGCCGGTGGTCCCGGTCGCACCTGCCCCACCGGCTCCGCCGTTGCCGCCGGACCCGCCGCGGGCAAACAGCCCACCCGCGCCACCAGGCCCACCATTGCCACCCGCGCCACCGGCATCGCCGGCCACGGTGGCATCGGCACCGGGCCCGCCGTCGCCACCATCTCCGGCCGCGCCGAACAGCCACTCCGCGCGGCCGCCCGCGCCGCCGGTACCCCCGCCCGAGCCACCCACCCCGCCTCGGCCACCGCCACCCCACAAGAACCCGCCGTCGCCGCCAGCACCACCCGTGCCCCCTCCGACCCCGCCGGCCCCACCGGTACCACCGACCCCCAAGAGCCACCCGCCATGACCGCCAGCCCCGCCCGGCGCACCGGGCCCACCCGCCCCGCCGATGCCACCGTTGCCCCACAACCCGGCAGGCCCGCCGGCCCCACCGGCTTGGCCCGGTGCCACCCCGGGTGCGCCGTTGCCGCCATTGCCGAACAACAACCCACCGGCCCCACCGGCCCCGCCTGGCGTCGTGGCGTTGGCCCCATCACCGATCAGCGGACGCCCCAGCAGCACCTGGGTGGGCGTGTTGATGACGTTCAGCGCGTTCTGCTCGGCGTTGGTGAGCTCGGTCCACACATACGAGCCCAACCCCGCCCGCAACGTCTGTACGAACTGCTCGTGATACACCGCCACCTGGGCACTGACGGCCTGGTACTCCACACCATGGCCGGAAAATAGCGCCGCAATCTGTCCCGACACCTCATCGGCCGCGGCGGCCGATAGCTGGGTCGTCGCGCTAGCGGCCGCCGCGTTAGCGGCGGTCACCGCCGATCCCACGCCGGCCACGTCACCCGCGGCCGCTGACATCCACTCCGGCGAAATCCATACGTACATGCGGTAGCTCCCAAACCATCTCGGCGCAGCACTACGACCCCGGGCCAATATTGACGCCAGCGTTGCCCGTGTCGGATGGTATTCGTCGCCCGCGCCATGCGCCTTCGTTTCGCGGACATTTAACGGTTGACTTCGGCGCAGGGCAGGAATCCCGCGGCTTGCCGGGCGGCTGTCGCCACCGAACCGTGCGGGCACAAGGTCGGCAGGTATCACGGGTGTCGACGGTCACTGCGCGCTGACGGCCGAGCTGTAGATACAGCCCGACGCGGCAGCATAGCGATAGGGTGGCCGCGCCTGGGTGACGGACGGGCGGGACGCTGTCCGGATGGTGACATCCCGATCGCGGCGACCGTCGCTGCGGCGGACGTCGCCGACGTCGAGTCCGGGTCGCTCAAGGCCGACCCGGCAAGGACAGGTCAGGTGGCCGCCACCCCGGGAGTGATCGCCGGCCGCGCGGCTATTGGCGGTCGGGCGTCTACAGTCAAAGCGCGATGACGATCGACGTGTGGATGCAGCACCCGACGCAGCGCTTCCTGCGCTGCGAGATGTTGGCTTCGCTGCGGCGCTGGACGGGCGGGTCGCTACCCGACGCCGACATCCCGATCGAGGCGACCATCGCCGCGATGGACGCCGCCGACGTCGAGTTCGGGTTGCTCAGCGCGTGGCGCGGTCCGGGTGGCCAGGATCTGGTGTCCAACGATGAGGTCGCGGAATGGATCCGGTTGCACCCCAACCGTTTTGCCGGTCTGGCCACGGTGGACCTGGACCATCCGATGGCGGCGGTGCGCGAGCTGCGGCGACGGGTCGGTGACGGGTTCGTCGGCCTGCGGGTGGTGCCCTGGTTGTGGAACGCCCCGCCCACCGACCGCCGCTACTACCCGCTGTTCGCCGAGTGTGTGCAGTCCGCGGTGCCGTTTTGCACCCAGGTCGGTCACACCGGCCCGCTGCGGCCCTCGGAGACCGGACGCCCGATTCCCTACATCGACCAGGTGGCCCTGGACTTTCCGGAGCTGGTGATCGTGTGCGGTCACGTCGGCTATCCGTGGACCGAGGAGATGATCGCGGTGGCCCGCAAGCACGAGAACGTCTACATCGACACCTCGGCCTACACCATCAAACGGCTGCCCCAGGAGCTGGTGCGGTTCCTGAAAACCGGGACGGGCCAGCGCAAGGTGCTATTCGGCACCAATTACCCGATGATCGCGCATTCGCACGCCCTGGCCGGTCTTGACGAACTGGGGCTCAGCGAGGAGGCTCGTCGCGACTTTCTGCACGGTAACGCCGTGCGAGTATTCAGGCTGGACCCACAAGGAAAGGTGCGGACGTGAACGGTGCTCAGGCCCTGATCAACACCCTGGTCGACGGCGGTGTCGACGTGTGCTTCGCCAACCCGGGGACCTCGGAGATGCATTTCGTGGCGGCGTTGGACACCGTCGCCCAGATGCGTGGTGTGCTAACGCTTTTCGAAGGTGTGGCCACCGGCGCGGCCGACGGCTATGCCCGCATCGCGGACCGTCCGGCGGCGGTGCTGCTGCACCTGGGTCCCGGGCTGGGCAATGGCCTGGCCAACCTGCACAACGCGCGCCGCGCGGGGGTGCCGATGGTGGTGGTCGTCGGCGACCACGCTACCTATCACAAGCAGTACGACGCCCCGTTGGAATCCGACATCGATGCGCTGGCCGGCACGGTTTCGGGATGGCTGCGCCGGACGGGGGCGGCGGCCGACGTGGGGGCGGACTGCGCCGAGGCGATCGCGGCGAGCCGGTCGGGTCAGCAGATCTCGACGCTGATCCTGCCGGCGGACGCGTCCTGGTCTGACGGCGCCCAGCCGGCCGCGGTGCCGGCGTCGGCGCCCCGGGCGGCGGTCGACGTGAGCACCGCGGCCACGGTGCTGCGGTCGGGCGAACCCACCATGATCCTGATCGGTGGGGACGCCACCCGCGCGCGGGGGCTGACCGCGGCCGCGCGGATCGCCGAAGCGACCGGGGCCCGCTGGTTGTGTGAGACGTTCCCGACGCGGCTGGAGCGCGGCGCCGGCGTCCCCGCCGTCGAACGGCTCGGTTATTTCGCCGAGGCCGCCACCGCGCAGCTCGACGGTGCCAAGCACCTGGTGCTGGCCGGCGCCAAGTCGCCGGTGTCGTTTTTCGCCTACCCGGGCATGCCCAGCGACCTGGTGCCGGCCGGGTGTGAGGTGCACGTGCTCGCCGGGGCCAGCGGCGCGGCCGACGCGCTGGCAGCGTTGGCCGACGAGCTGGCGCCCGGGACGAGCGCGCCGGTGGCGGCCCCCTGCCGTCCGCAGCTGCCAACGGGTGCGCTGACGTCGGCGTCGGCGGCTGACGTCATCGGCGCGCTGCTGCCCGAACGGGCCATTGTCGTCGACGAGTCCAACACCTCGAGCGTGTTCCTGCCGGCCGCGACCGCCGGGGCGCCGGCGCATGACTGGTTGACGTTGACCGGCGGCGCGATCGGTTACGGCATTCCGACCGCGGTGGGCGCCGCGGTCGCCGCCCCCGACCGCCCGGTGCTGTGCCTGGAATCCGACGGCTCGGCGATGTACACCATTTCCGGGTTGTGGACCCAGGCGCGGGAAAACCTCGATGTCACCACCGTCATCTACAACAACGGCGCCTACGACATTCTGCGGATCGAGCTGCAGCGGGTCGGCGCCGGATCCGCGCCCGGGCCCAAGGCACAGGATCTGCTTGATATCTCCCGTCCCACAATGGATTTCGTGCAGATGGCCGAGGGCATGGGTGTTCCTGCGCGGCGCGCCACCAGCTGCGAAGAACTCGCCGACGCTTTGCGGGCGGCCGTCGCCGAACCCGGACCGCACCTGATCGACGCGGTGGTGCCGTCGCTTCTGGGGTAGTAGCACTCGGCTTCCGGACTGCGCGGCCGGCGGGGGCGCGCGCCGGCAGGGCGGTGGGGGCGGGTGCCATTACCGGCTGGCAGCCGCCCGGCAGTGGTCAGGGGACCGCGGGTCAACCTTAAGCGACACCGCCAGCGCCGGCCGTGCCACCGGTGCCGACTCCGGAACCGCCGGTGCCGCCGGTGCTGCCGACGCCGGCGTTGCCCGCATTGCTCGAGCCGGGTCCGCCCGCGCCGCCGAGTTTGCCGTTGCCGGCCGGCCCGCCGGTGCCGCCCTGGCCGCCTGTCCCGCTGTTGCCGCCGGTGGCGCCGGCCCCGGCGCTGCCGGCCATCGTGCCGGATCCGCCGGCGCCGCCGTCGCCTCCGGTGCCTCCGGTGCCGCCGTCCCCGCCGGCGCCGCCGGCACCACCATTACCGGCTTTGCCGCCGCCGGATCCGGCGGTACCGCCGCCGCCGCCGGCGCCTCCAGAGCCGCCCGCGCCGCCGAACGCGCCGGCCCCGCCGTTGCCGCCGTTGCCGCCGTTGCCGTCGGTCGTCGAGACGAGTCCGGTGGCGGTGCCGCCGTTGCCGCCATTGCCGCCGGCTCCACCGCCGGCGCCATTACCGCCGGCGCCGCCGGCCCCGCCAGCCCCGCCGATGCCGCCGTTGCCGCCGTTGGCGCCGCCGCCGCCGGCATTACCGCCGGCGCCGCCGGCCCCGCCGTTGCCGGCGTTGACCGCGGCCAGGCCGCCGTTGCCGCCGTTGCCGCCGTTGCCGCCGGTGGCCGTTCCGCCGGCAACAGTGTCGGTTGCCATAGCGATTCCACCATCGCCACCGGCTCCGCCGGCGGCGCCGTTGCCGGCGGCCACCGGATTGCCTTCAACGGTGACGGTGCCGTTGGTGGCGTCGCCGCCGTTGCCGCCGTCCCCGCCATTGGCCACGCCGAACTCTCCACTTGCTGTGGCGGCGCCGCCGGCGCCGCCCTTGCCGCCGGCCCCAAACTCCCCGCCGGCGCCGCCGCTGCCGCCGTTTCCGCCGTTGGCCGTACCACCTTTACCGCCTGCTGTTGCGGCCCCGCCATCGCCGCCCGTTCCGCCGGGCGCGGCTAGCCCGCCTTTGCCGCCATTGCCGCCATTTCCGGCGGTGGCGGTGCCGCCGTCGGTGGGGTTGGTGGCGGTGCTGCCGGCGCCACCCGTTCCGCCCTGCTGGATGAGGCCAATCGATGGGTTGCTGACGCCATCGGCCCCGGTTCCGCCCGGGTCGCCTGGGTTGGGCATCCCGGTTGCGGCGGTCGAGTTCGGCAAGATGACGCTGTTGAAACCGTCGGCGCCCTTGCCTCCGGCGCCGCCGGCCCCGCCGTTGCCGCCGTCGCCGCCCTTGCCCGCGGCGCCGAAGCTACCCGTGCCGCCGGGAGTCCCGCCGGAGCCGGGCTGGCCGCCGTTGCTTCCGTCGCCGCCGGCCCCGCCGGACCCGCCGTTGGCTGTGATGCCGAAGAACGGCGAGACGGTTTGCGCGCCGTCGGCGCCGTCGGCGCCGTCGCCGCCGTCGGCGCCCTTGCCGCCGTTGCCACCGGTACCGCCGTTGCCGCCGCTGAGGCTGCCCGTGCCGCCGGTGCCGCCGGTGCCGCCGCTGCCGGCGAGGCCGGCGTCGCCGCCGTTGCCGCCGTTGCCGGCGGATCCGCCAAGAATTTGTCCGCCGGCGGCGCCGAATCCGCCCTTGCCGCCGGCGCCGGCGTTGCCGCCGTTGCCGCCGGTGCCGCCGGTGCCGGCCGGCGTGCCGATCAGGCCGGCCCCGCCGGTGCCGCCCTGGCCTCCCGCGCCGGCGTTGCCGCCGTTGCCGCCCGCGCCGCCATTGCCCGGGCCCGCATCGTTGCTGCCCGTAGCGCCGTTGCCGCCGGCGCCGCCCTTGCCGGCGTCGCCGCCCTGGCCGCCGTTGCCGCCGATGCCGGCGGTGCCGCCCGCGGCGGCGGCGCCGCCGTTGCCGCCATTGCCGCCGCTGCCGCCATTGCCGCCGGTGCCGCCGGTGCCGCCGTCCGGCGCGATCGTGACGCCCGGGTCGGGGACACTGAAGCCTGCGCCGCCCTGGCCGGCAAGGCCGCCGCTGCCGCCCTTGCCGCCCATGCCGCCGTCACCGCCGCTGCCGCCGGGGCCGCCGGCGTTGCCGCCGGCGCCGCCGGCGCCGCCATTGGCGCCGTTGCCGCCGTTGCCGCCGGTGCCGCCGACGGGGGCGGTGCCGGTGCCGGGTACGCCATTGCCGCCGTTGCCGCCTTTGCCGCCGGTGCCACCGGTGCCGCCGTTGCCGCCGCTGCCGCCCTTGCCGCCGTTGGCGCCGGGGGCCCCGCCGTCGCCGCCGTCGCCGCCGGCGCCGCCGGCGACGCCGTTGCCGCCGGGCAGGCCATTGGCTTGGTTGGCGCCGCCGTCGCCGCCGCTGCCGTTGCCGCCGTTGCCGCCGTCGCCGCCGTCGCCGCCGATGCCCAGGGTGCCCGCCGTACCGCCGTTGGCGGCCCCTCCGGCGCCGGGCGTGCCGCCGGCGCCGCCGGCCCCGCCCTTGCCACCGTTAATCGGGAAGTTGTTGCTGGCGGAGAAGGCGTTCCCGCCGTTGCCGCCGGCGGCGCCGCTGCCGCCGTTGCCGCCCTTGCCGCCGGTGCCGCCCGGTCCACCCGCGGCGCCGCCGGCGCCGCCGTCGCCGCCCGCGCCACCGGGGTTGCCGTTTCCGGGGACGCCATTGATGAATGGGGCGTCGGAGCCGGCGGCTCCCGTGCTGCCGTTGCCGCCGTTGCCGCCGTTGCCGCCGTTGCCGCCGGCGCCCACGCTGCCCGCCTTGCCGCCGACGCCGGGACCGGCCGCGCCGCCGCTGCCGGGCTGTCCGCCGTCGCCGCCCTTGCCGCCGTTACCGCCGGGGTTGCCGGCCCCGCCGGCGTCGTTGCCGTCGCTGCCGTTGCCGCCCAGACCGCCGGTGCCGCCCAACCCGCCGTTACCGGCGACCCCACCCGCCACCGCGGCCCCGCCGGTACCGCCCTGGCCGCCCTTGCCGCCGGCGAAACCGGGATTGCCGTTGGCGCCCAAGCCGACGGCCACCGGGCCGTTTGCGCCGTTGCCGCCGGTGCCTCCGGTGCCGCCGGTGCCGCCGGCACCGACGCCGCCGGGCACGCCGGCACTGCTCAGCGCTCCACGGGCGCCGCCGACCCCACCGGGGCCGGCGGCGCCGCCGTTGCCGCCGTCGCCGCCGGTGCCGGCGGCGATGACGGTCGTGCCGTTGCCTCCGGTGCCGCCCATGCCGCCGGTGCCGCCCTGGCCGCCTTGGCCGCCGGCGCCGCCGTGGCCGAACAGCACCGGGCCGGCACCTCCGACGCCGCCGGTGCCGCCGTTGCCGCCGGTGCCGCCGTTGCCGCCGGTGCCACCGGCGACGACGGCGTTGGCGCCGGCCGCGCCGTCGCCGCCCTGGCCGCCGACGCCGCCGTCGCCGCCGTTGGTGATCCACCCGCCGGGCCCGCCGTTGCCGCCGGTGCCACCGTTGCCGGCGCCGCCGCCGCCCGTCCCCGGGGCACCGATCCCGCCGGGACCCCCGGCGCCGCCGGGGCCGACCAGCAGTGCGCCGGCCCCGCCGTTGCCGCCGGTGCCGCCGGTGCCGCCGCCGGAACCGCCGATGCCCCCGGCGCCGCCGACACCACCGCCGCCGATCAGCAGCGCGCCGGCCCCGCCGTTGCCGCCGGTGCCGCCCATCCCTCCGCCGGCCGCACCCGGTCCGCCGATGCCGCCCGCGCCGCCGCCGCCGAACAGCAACCCACCGTTACCGCCGTCACCGCCCCTGGCGCCGCCGGGACCGCCGGCGCCGCCCGCGCCGCCGTTGCCCCACAGCCCGGCCGAGCCGCCATTGCCGCCGGGCTGGCCCAGCGCGGTGCCGGCCGCGCCGTTGCCGCCGCTGCCGAACAACCACCCGCCGTCGCCGCCATTGCCGCCGGGCGTCGTCGCGTTGGCGCCGTTGCCGATCAGCGGGCGGCCGGTCAACGCCTGGACGGGGTCATGCGCCGCGGCCGTGGCCAACTGCAGCGGCGAGACGTTGGCCGCCTCGGCGGCGGCATAGGACGCCGCGCCGGCGTTGAGGGCCTGCACGAACTGGTTATGAAACGCCGCCGCCTGTCCGGCCAGCGCCTGATAGCCGCGGCCGTGCTGGGAGAACAGCGCGGCGATGGCCGCCGACACCTCGTCGCCGGCCGCGGCCGCAACCGTCGTCGTCGGGGCGAGCGCCGCCGCGTTGCCGGCGGCAAGCGAGGCGCCGATCTTGCTGACATCGGCTGCTACCGCCGCGACCATCTCCGGCGAGACAAGCAAAAGCGACATCCGGCACCTCGCCCCAGCTCCGGCTAACCCGGGATCGACCGGGCAGCAGGCATGCAATCGGTAGGACCGGATCGTATCGCGGTGCGGGTCGCTGACACAGCGCTTCGGCCGCATACCTGGATGTATCCGCTGCTGTGGGCAACCGTGAGGCCCGCCGGCACGCCGCGGCTACCGAGCGATCCGCCACACCGGATCGTCGCAATCCACACCCTCGGCAGCTAACTGCCGCTTGAGCACCTTGAAGGTCATGGTGCGGGGCAGCTGCGCGCTCACCCGGACATGCGACGGCCACTGCTTGGGCCCCAGGTCGGGCTGCGCGGCCAGGAACGCCCGAAACGTGCCGGCATCGAACGCGGCGCCGGGCGCCAACACCAACGCGGCCATCACCCGGTCGCCCACCACCGGATCGGGCACCGGATAGACGGCGACCTCGGCGACGCCTGGGCAACGCGTCAGTACCCGCTCGATGGGTGCCGTGCCCAGGTTCTCGCCGTCCACCCGCATCCAGTCGCCGAGCCGGCCGGCGAAATAGGCGTAGCCGGCCTCGTCGCGGTAGGCGAGATCGCCGCTGTGGTAGACGCCGCCCGCCATCCGCTCGGCCTCGGCGGCGTCGTCGTGGTAATAGCCCTCGAAGCGGCCCGGCCCGGCGGTGTTCACCAGCTCGCCGACCACCCCGGCCGGGCACGGCCGGCCGGTATCGGGGTCGAGGATCTGGATCCCCTCCGGCAGCGGGCCCAGCGCGCCCGCCGGAGTGTCGGGTGTGCGGGTGATCGCCACTCCGCCTTCGGTGGAGCCGAACCCGTCCTGCACCACACAACCGAACCTGCGGGCGAAACGTTCGATGTCGCCGGGCACCCCTTCGTTGCCGTAGACCGCCCGCAGCGGGTTGTCGGCGTCGTCGGCGCGCTCGGGGGTGGCCAGCACATACGACAACGGCTTGCCCACGTAGTTGGCGTAGGTGGCGCCGTAGCGGCGGACGTCCACCAGGAACTGGGACGCAGAGAACTTGCGCCGCAACGCCATCGAACCCTGGCACGCCACCGCCACCGCCCAGCCGACCAGGACCGCGTTGGAATGGAACAACGGCATCGACACGTAGCAGACGTCATCGCGGCCAAGGCCAAATCGCTGCGTCATCGTCACCCCAGCGACCGCGACCTTGCCGTGGCTGCACCTGACCGCCTTCGGATCGCCGCTGGTCCCCGAGGTGTAGATCAGCATGAAAAGGTCTGCCGGCGAGGCGGATTGAAACCGCGGCTCCGCATTCCGGTGCGCCGCAAGCTCATCGGCCCAGTCACTGGAATCGACATTCACGAACTCGATGCCGTCCAGTGCGCCGGCCGATGCCGAGTCGGCGAGCACAAGCTGGCAATCGGCGTGCTGGATGTCGCGAACCAGCGCCGCCCCCCGGCGCACCGGGTTGAGGCCGACCGGAACGATCCCCGACAACCCGGCGGCCACCAGCACGGCCGAGAAGACGGGCGTGTTCTGCAGCAGGACGCCGACGTGTGGCGGGCGCCTCGGGTCGAGCCGGTCCCGCAGCGCGGCGGCGGTGGCGGCGCCGTCCCGGAGGTGGGCCCGCCAACTGGTAAACGAGTCCTCGAAATAGACACCCCGGTAGCCGATTTCGGCTAGCGGCGACAGAAGGTCGGTGACGGTGGGGTCGGACGGCGGCATGGTTGCCACGACGTCAGGCGGGTGTCTCCGCCAGTTCCCGGCCGATGTGGCGGAGCTGACGGGTGGCGCCGCCCAGCTCGAACTCGATCTCCTTGGCGGCCAGGAAGTACCGGTGCACCGGATGATCGGTGTCGACGCCGACGCCACCGTGCACGTGCACGATGGTGTGCGCCACCCGGTGCCCGGCGTCGGCGGCCCAAAACGCCGCGGTGGCCACGTCGATGTCGGCGGGGATATCCTGCGACACCTTCCAGGCCGCCTGGGTGAGCGTCAGCCGCAACCCCTTGACGTCGATGTAGCCGTCGGCCAGCCGTTGCCCCACCGCCTGGAAGCTGCCGATGGGCCGGTCGAACTGCTCACGCGTGCGCGCATATTCGGCGGTCAACCGCAGGCCGCGCTCCAGCACCCCGAGCTGAAAAGCGCTGCGGCCCAGGGTCGCAAGCCTGCAGAGCCAAACCACGGTGTCATCCCCGCCAACCCGCCGCGCCCCGTCGACCGCAACGTCCTCCAGCGCGAGGCGCCCGACGCAGCCCAGGCCGGTGGTGTGCAGCGCGGTCACCGAAACCCCGGGATCGTCCCGAGAGACAAGGAAAACCGCGGTGCCGGAATCTGTTTCGGCAGGAACTAGGAAGGCGTCGGCCACCGGCGCGTAGCCGACCAGGGTGCGCGTGCCGGTGAGCCGGTGGCCGTCACCGACACCGGCGGCCTGCACCGGTCCCTCACCCATTTCGCCGTGCAGCGCGACGGTGAGGATCTTCTCGCCGCCGACCGCCGGCACGCCCCAGCCCCGCTGCAATTCCTCGGAGCCGAACCGGGCCAGCGCGCCGCAGGCCAGCACGATCGACTCCAGGTACGGCACCGCGGCCAGTTGGTGACCCAGCGCCACCAGCACCGCCACCTGCTCGAGCACCCCGAAACCCTCGCCGCCCAGCGCCGACGCCGCCGCGCTGGAGAGGATGTCGGCGTCGATCAGCGTGCGCCACAGCGTCCGGTCGAACCTGTGCTCGAGCTTGTCCAGCTCGCGCTGATGCTCCGGGGTGCACACCGCGTCCACGATGGTGTCGACCAGACCGCCCAGGTCAAGCGCGGCTTCGGTCGTCGAGAAATCCATGCCTAAGTCCTCTCCGGTACGGCTCAGCGGTTGGCTCGCGGCAGGCCCAGCGCGACCATGCCGATGATGTCGCGCTGCACTTCGTTGGTGCCGCCCCCGAAGGTCAGGATCAGGCAGGCCCGGTGCATCCGCTCGACCCGCCCGCGCAGCAACGCGCCCGGCGAATCCTGACGCAGCGTGGCCGCGGTGCCCAGCACCTCCATCAACAGCCGGTACGCCTCGGTGGCCAGCTCGGTGCCGAACACCTTGGCGGCCGACGCATCGGCCGGTGAGGGGGCCGCGCCGGGCGATGACGCCAGCTCCCAGTTGATCAGCTTGAGCACCTCGGCCTTGGCGTGTACCCGAGCCAGGTTGAGCTGCACCCATTCCGCGTCGATGAGCCGGGCGCCGCCATCGTCCTTGGTGTTTTGCGCCCACTCGCGGACCTCGCGCAGGCACAAGAAGATCGGCGCCGGCGACACCAGCGCGACCCGCTCATGGTTGAGCTGGTTGGTCACCAGCTTCCAGCCGGCGTTCTCCTCGCCGACCAGGTTGGTCACCGGCACCCGCACGTCGGAGTAGTAGGTGGCGCTAGTGTCGGGGCCGGCCATGGTGTGCACCGGGGTCCAGGAGAAGCCCTGCGCGGTGGTCGGCACGATCAGCACCGAGATGCCGCGGTGTTTTTTGGCGTCGGGGTTGGTGCGCACCGCCAGCCACACATAGTCGGCGTACTGGATCAGGCTGGTCCACATCTTCTGGCCGTTGATCACGTAATCGTCGCCGTCGCGCACCGCGGTGGTGCGCAGGTTGGCCAGGTCGGTGCCGGCGCCTGGCTCGGAGTAGCCGATGGAGAAGTGCAGCTCCCCGGCGGCGATCCGGGGCAGGAAGAACTTCTTCTGCTCATCGGTGCCGTAGGCCATGATCGTGGGCGCCACGCTGTTGATCGTCAGGAACGGCACCGGCGCACCGGCGATGGCCGCCTCGTCGGTGAAGATCAGCTGGTCCATCGCGGAGCGGTCCTGGCCGCCGTACTCCTTGGGCCAGCCCAGGGCGAGCCAACCGTCGCGGCCCATCTGGGCGACCGTTTCGCGGTACACGTTGCCCTTGCCGTATTCGCCCTGCACCGAGCTGAGTGCCTCGCGGCGTTCCGGCGTCATCAGCCGGGTGAAGTAGGACCGCAGCTCGCGCCGCAGCTCCTCCTGTTCGGGGGTGTAACCGATGCGCATTCCAGCCGCCTTTGCTGTACCCGGTGCTCTTCCCGGTTGTAACACGTTCTAGTCTTGGAATCCAGCGACCGTATCGTTAGACAGTACGCAGGCCTATGGTGGTGCTAGATACTGATCAACAAAGCCCCAGCCCAGGCCTAAGGAGAGTGCCGTGCGAGTAATTGTGGACCGTGACCGGTGTGAAGGTAATGCGGTGTGCTTGGGGATTGCGCCGGATATCTTCGACCTGGACGACGAGGACTACGCCGTCGTGAAGCTCGATCCGATCCCCGCTGAGCAGGAGGAGCTGGCCGAGCAGGCGATCGTTGAATGTCCGCGCGCAGCCCTACTGCGCGAGGACTGAACCGAAACTAGAGGTATTCATAATTGATTAGCGACGCGAACGCGGCCGAGCTCTCCGGAAAGGTGGCGGTGGTCACCGGGGCGGCCGCCGGACTGGGCCGCGCCGAAGCCATCGGTCTGGCCCGGATGGGCGCCACCGTCGTCGTCAACGACATCGCGACCGCCCTGGACGCCTCCGACGTGGTCGACGAGGTCGCCGCAACCACCGGCGGCAAGGCGGTCGCGGTGGCGGGCGACATCAGCCAACGGGCAACGGCTGACGAACTGGTCGCCACCGCCGACGGGCTGGGCGGGCTGGACATCGTGGTGAACAACGCGGGCATCACCCGCGACCGGATGCTGTTCAACATGACCGACGAGGACTGGGACCAGGTGATCGCCGTGCATCTGCGCGGCCATTTCCTGCTCACCCGCAACGCGGCGACCTACTGGCGCGCCAAGGCTAAGCAAGCCAGCGACGGCGTCGTCTACGGCCGGCTGGTCAACACCTCGTCGGAGGCGGGCCTGGTCGGCCCGGTGGGACAGGCCAACTACGCCGCCGCCAAGGCCGGCATCACCGCGCTCACCCTGTCGGCGGCGCGGGCGCTGGGCCGCTACGGGGTGTGCGCCAACGTGATCTGCCCGCGGGCTCGCACCGCGATGACGGCCGAGGTCTTCGGCGACGCTCCCGACGACGGTCTGGTCGACCCGTTGTCGCCGGAGCACGTGGTGACCCTGGTGCAGTTCCTGGCCTCCCCGGCGGCCGCGGACGTCAACGGCCAGCTGTTCATCGTCTACGGCCCGCAGGTGATGTTGGTCTCGGCCCCATGCCTGGAGCATCGGTTCACCGCCGACGGCTCGGCGTGGGAGCCCGCCCAGCTGAGCGCCACGTTGCGGGACTACTTTGCTGGGCGGGATCGCGAGGTTGGCTTTTCGGCGACCGGGCTGATGGTTCAGTGAGGGGTATCGGGAACTTTCCCGGGCGGCTCGGCGGTAGCTAGAACACGTGTCAGAATGGCCTCACTGCATGGGGCTTAACCAGCGAAATTGCTGCGGTTGACCGGGAAACAGGGTTCATTGACATGGTGAAGTCATTCTGGGTTAATATGAGCCGGCCCACACCGAGCAGCGGGTAAACCCGGGACGCGTACAGAGGATTCACAGACTTCGCCGCCAGCAACAGACGGGGGGACCAGGTTGATCCAACAACTTGCGGTTCCGGCCCGGGCCGTCGGTGGGTTCTTCGAGATGTCGATGGACACCTTGCGCGGCATTTTCCGTCGACCGTTTCAGTTCCGTGAGTTCCTGGATCAGACCTGGATGGTGGCCCGCGTGTCGTTGGTCCCGACGCTGCTGGTCTCCATCCCATTCACGGTGCTGGTCGCGTTCACGCTCAACATCCTGCTGCGCGAAATCGGGGCCGCCGACCTGTCCGGCGCCGGAACCGCGTTCGGCACCATCACCCAGTTGGGCCCGGTGGTCACCGTGCTGGTGGTGGCCGGCGCCGGTGCCACCGCGATCTGCGCCGACCTGGGCGCGCGCACCATCCGGGAGGAGATCGACGCCATGCGGGTGCTGGGCATCGATCCGATCCAACGGCTCGTGGTGCCCAGGGTGCTGGCGTCCACGTTGGTGGCGTTGTTGCTCAACGGCTTGGTGTGCGCCATCGGGCTATCCGGCGGCTACGTGTTCTCCGTCTTTCTGCAAGGGGTCAATCCCGGTGCGTTCGTCAACGGGTTGACCGTGCTGACCGGGCTGCGCGAGCTGGTGCTTGCCGAAGTCAAGGCGCTGCTGTTCGGGGTGATGGCCGGGTTGGTGGGCTGTTACCGCGGTCTGACCGTTAAGGGTGGGCCCAAGGGCGTCGGCAATGCCGTCAACGAAACCGTCGTCTACGCGTTCATCTGCCTTTTCGTCATCAATGTGGTGATGACCGCCATCGGCGTGCGAATCTCGGCGAAGTGAGCAGATGCCGGTAACACGCGATGGCGAGCGGGCGATGGTGAGTATGCGATGAGCTACGACGCCACTATCCGCTTTCGCCGATTCATGTCGCGGCTGCAGGGGCCGGTCGACAATTTCGGGGAGCAGGCGCTGTTTTTCGGCGAAACCGTGCGCTACGTCCCCAACGCCATCACCCGGTATCGCAAGGAGACCATCCGGCTGGTTGCCGAGATGACGCTGGGCGCGGGCGCGCTGGTCATGATCGGCGGCACGGTCGGGGTCGCGGCCTTCCTGACGCTGGCATCCGGTGGGGTGATCGCCGTGCAGGGTTATTCGTCGCTGGGCGACATCGGTATCGAGGCGCTGACCGGATTCCTGTCGGCCTTCCTGAATGTCCGTGTGGTCGCGCCGGTCATCGCCGGCATCGCCCTGGCGGCCACCATCGGCGCCGGGGCCACCGCGCAGTTGGGCGCCATGCGGGTCTCCGAGGAGATCGACGCCGTCGAGTGCATGGCGGTGCACTCGGTGTCGTACCTGGTGTCGACCCGGCTGATCGCCGGCCTGGTCACCATCATTCCGCTGTATTCGCTGTCGGTGCTCGCCGCGTTTTTCGCGGCCCGCTTCACCACCGTGTTCATCAACGGGCAGTCCGCGGGCCTCTACGACCACTACTTCAACACCTTCCTCATCCCATCCGACCTGTTGTGGTCGTTCGCCCAGGCCATCGTGATGTCCATCGCGGTGATGCTGGTGCACACCTACTACGGCTACAACGCCACCGGCGGTTCGGTGGGCGTGGGTGTCGCCGTCGGTCAGGCGGTGCGGACTTCCCTGATCGTCGTCGTGGTCATTACCCTGTTCATCTCGCTAGCCGTGTACGGCGCGTCCGGTAACTTCAACCTCTCCGGGTAGGGACGACGATGTCAGCAGGCCGATCACGACGCACCGCGGTGCGGCTGGCGGCGGCGGTGCTGGCCGGATTGCTGGCGGCCGCGGTGACGCTGACGTACCTGGCCTACACCGCCGCGTTCACATCCACCGACACCGTCACGGTCTCGTCGCCGAGGGCCGGGCTGGTGATGGAACGGGGCGCCAAGGTCAAGTACCGCGGGGTGCAGGTCGGTACGGTCAAGGACATCAGCTACAGCGGCGACCAAGCGCGGCTGAAGCTGGCCATCAACAGCGGCGAGCTGGGTTTCATCCCTTCCAACGCGAAGGTGCGCATCGCGGGCAACACCCTCTTCGGCGCCAAGTCGGTGGAATTCCTTGCGCCCGCAGCGCCGTCGCCGACCCCGCTGCGTCCGGGCGCTCGGGTTGAGGTGTCGGCGGTGCAGCTGGAAGTCAACACGCTGTTCCAGTCGCTCATCGACCTGCTGCACAAGATTGACCCGGTCGAAACGAACGGGACGTTGAGCGCGTTTTCCGAGGGCCTGCGCGGCCACGGCGATGACGTGGGCGCGTTGCTGTCGGGGCTGAATACGCTGACGCGCCAAGCCAACCCGAAGCTGCCCGCCTTGCAGGAGGACTTCCGCAAGGCTGGGATCGTGACTGACATCTACGCCGCCGCCGCCGCCGACCTGAACACGGTGTTCAGCAACCTGCCGACGATCAACAAGACGGTCGTCGACCAACAGAACAACCTCAACGCCACGCTGTTGGCCACGATCGGCCTGGCCAACAACGCCTATGAGACGTTGGCGCCGGCCGAGCAGAACTTCATCGATGCCATCAACCGGCTGCGCGCCCCGCTCAAGGTGGCCGCCGACTACTCCCCGGAATTCGGCTGCCTGTTCCGCGGTATCGCGCGCGGCGTCCGGGAGTTCGCCCCGTTGATCGGTGTCCGCAAGGCCGGCCTGTTCACGTCGTCGAGCTTCGTGCTGGGTGCGCCGTCGTACACCTATCCGGAGAGCTTGCCGATCGTCAACGCCTCCGGCGGGCCTAATTGCCGCGGGCTGCCCGATATCCCGACCAAGCAGACCGGCGGGTCGTTTTACCGCGCGCCGTTCCTGGTCACCGACAACGCCAACATTCCCTACCAGCCGTTCACCGAACTGCAGGTGGACGCGCCCTCGACGCTGCAGTTCCTCTTCAACGGCGCCTTCGCGGAACGGGACGACTTCTGATGGCGGGCTCGGGCGTGCCGTCGCACCGGTCAATGCTGGTCAAGGTCAGCGTCTTCGCGGTGGCCATGTTGCTGGTGGCGGCGGCACTGGTGGTGGTTTTCGGGGACTTCCGGTTCGGGCCCACCAACGTCTACCACGCAACCTTCACCGACGCCTCGCGGCTGAAGGCGGGCCAGAAGGTCCGCATCGCTGGGGTGCCGGTGGGTTCGGTGAAGGCGGTCAAGCTCAACCCCGACCACAGCGTCGACGTGGCGTTCGCGGTCGACCGCAGCTACACGGTGTACTCGTCGACACGCGCGGTGATCCGGTACGAAAACCTGGTCGGTGACCGGTTCCTAGAGATCACGTCGGGGCCGGGCGAACTGCGGAAGCTGCCGCCGGGGAGCACCATCAACATCGCGCACACCCAGCCCGCCCTGGATCTCGATGCGCTGCTGGGTTGGCTCAAGCCGGTGCTCAAAGGCTTTGACGCGGACAAGATCAACACCATCACCGGTGCCATCATCGAATTGCTGCAGGGCCAGGGTGGTGCGTTGGCGGACGTGGTGGCCAACACCAGCGCGTTCTCGTCGGCGCTGGGCAAACGCGACCAGCTCATCGGCGAGGTGATCACCAACCTCAACACGGTGCTGGGCACCGTCGACGCCAAGAGCGCGCAATTTTCCGCCAGCATTGATCAGTTGCAGCAGCTGATCAGCGGCCTGGCCAACAACCGGGATTCGATCGCGGGCGCCATCGGACCGCTGGCTTCGACGACGACGGATCTCACTGAGCTGCTGAGAAATTCGCGCCGGCCGTTGCAGGGCATCCTGGAAAACGCCCGCCCGCTGGCCACCGAGCTGGACGATCGGAAAGCCGAGATCAACAACGACGTCGAGCAGCTCGGCGAGGACTATCTGCGGTTGGCCGCGCTCGGCGCCTACGGGGCGTTCTTCAACATCTACTTCTGCACGGTGACGATCAAGATCAACGGACCGGCCGGCAGCGATATCCTGCTGCCGATCGGTGGCCAGCCGGATCCCAGCAAGGGGAGGTGCGCTTTTGCCAAGTAGCAAGCACGACCGTGACCCGTTGCGTACCGGCGTTTTCGGCCTGGTGTTGGTGGTCTGCGTGGTCCTGATCGCGTTCGGCTACAGCGGATTGCCGTTTTGGCCGCAGGGTAAAACCTACGACGCGTATTTCACCGACGCCGGTGGCCTCACGCCCGGCAACAACGTTTACGTCTCGGGTATCAAGGTGGGCACGGTGTCGGCGGTAAGCCTGGCCGGAGACAGCGCCAAGGTCAGCTTCAGCGTGGACCGGCACATCGTCATCGGCGACCAATCGTTGGCCGCGATCCGCACCGACACCATCCTTGGCGAGCGCTCCGTCGCGGTGAGTCCGGCCGGCAGCGGCCAGGCGACCACCATCCCGCTGAGCCGGACCACCACGCCCTACACGCTCAACGGGGTGCTGCAGGATTTGGGGCGCAACGCGAACGACCTGGACAAGCCGCAGTTCGAGCACGCCCTGGCCGTGTTTGTCGGTGCCCTGCATGACGTCACCCCGCAGTTGCGTGGCGCCTTGGACGGGTTGACGTCGTTGTCGCGCGCCCTGAATCGTCGCGACGAGGCGCTGCAAGGCCTGCTGTCGCACGCCAAGTCGGTGACCGCGGTGCTGGCCCAACGCGCCGCACAGGTCGACAAGCTGGTCGACGACGGTAACCAACTGTTTGCCGCGTTGGATGCGCGGCGTGCCGCGCTGAGCGCGCTGATCTCCGGGATCGACGATGTCGCGGCACAGATTTCCGGCTTTGTCGCCGACAACCGTAAGGAGTTCGGCCCGGCGCTGAGCAAGCTCAACGTGGTGCTGGCCAACCTCAACGAGCGCCGCGACTACATCACCGAGGCCCTCAAGAGGCTGCCCACCTACGCGACCACGCTGGGTGAGGTGGTTGGCTCGGGACCCGGATTCAACGTCAACGTCTACAGTGTGCTGCCGGGTCCGTTGGTGGCTTCCGTGTTCGACCTGGTCTTCCAGCCCGGCAAGCTGCCGGACAGCCTCGCCGACTACCTGCGCGGGTTCATCCAGGAACGCTGGATCATCAGGCCCAAGTCGCCATGATCAGGCGGATCGCCGGCAGCCGCGGGCTGCGCTACGTCACCGCGATCGCGCTGGTCGCGGCGCTGGCGGGGGGCGTGTACGTAGCGACGGCCACCGGCAACACCCGCACCATCGTGGGCTACTTCACCTCCGCCGTCGGGCTTTATCCCGGTGATGACGTCCGCGTCCTGGGGGTGCCGGTGGGCCGGGTCGACACGATCCAACCGCGCCCGTCCGACGTCAAGATCACCATGTCGGTATCCAAGGACGTCAAGGTGCCCCTGGACGCGCAGGCCGTGATCATGGCGCCGAATCTGGTGGCGGCCCGGTTCATCCAACTCACCCCGGCGTACACCGGGGGGGCGGTGCTGCCCGACGGTGCCAGCATCCAGCTGGATCGCACGGCCGTGCCGGTGGAGTGGGACGAGGTGAAGGAGGCGCTGACCCAACTGTCCGCCGACCTGAGCCCGGCGGTGGGGGAGATGCACGGGCCGCTGGGCGATGCGATCAACCAGGCCGCGGAAACCCTGGACGGCAATGGCGACTCGTTCCGCACCGCCCTGCGCGAGCTTGCGCAGGTCGCCGGGCGGCTGGGGGATTCGCGCAGCGACCTGTTCGGCACGGTGAAGAACCTGCAGATCCTGGTGGACGCGCTAGCCGAGAGCAACGAGCAGATCGTGCAGTTCGCCGGGCACGTGGCCGCGGTGTCGCAGGTGCTCGCCGACAGTTCGCGCAACCTGGACCACACCTTGGGCACGCTCAACCAGGCGTTGTCGGATATCCGAGGGTTTTTGCACGAGAACAACTCGACGTTGATCGAGACGGTCAACCAGCTCGACGACTTCGCCCAGACGTTGAGTGACCAGAGCGAGAACCTTGAACAGGTGCTGCACGTGGCGGGCCCGGGGATCGCCAACTTCTACAACATCTATGACCCCGCGCAGGGCACCCTGAACGGTCTGTTGTCGATACCCAACTTCGCCAATCCCGTGCAATTCATCTGCGGTGGTTCCTTCGACACCGCCGCCGGGACCTCGGCGCCCGACTACTACCGGCGGGCCGAGCTTTGTCGTGAGCGGCTGGGGCCGGTGTTGCGCCGGCTCACCATGAACTACCCGCCGATCATGTTCCACCCGCTCAACACGATCACGGCGTACAAGGGTCAGATCATCTACGACACCCCGGCCACCCAGGCCAAGTCGGAGACACCTGTTCCGGAGCTGACCTGGATACCGGCTCACGGGTCGGCACCAGCGCCGGTGACGGCGAACCAGACGGATCTGCAGAGCCTGCTGGTCCCGCAAATCCCGGGCTACGGCCCGCCCCCCGGCCCGGCCCCGGCCGCCGCGAGCACCGACCCGGCGCCCGCGTTGCCGAGTCCGGCACCCACCCCGGCGCCCGCGTTGCCGGCCGAGCAGGTGGGTGGCGGATGAAGCGAATCTGGTTGCGCGGCGGGGCGGTCGCGGCGGGCAGCGTGCTGCTGGTGGGCTGCCAGTATGGCGGGCTGAACTCGTTGCCGCTGCCCGGCACCGCCGGGCACGGTGAAGGTGCGTACTCGGTCATCGTCGAACTGGCCGACGTGGCGACGCTGCCGCAGAACTCGCCGGTCATGGTCGACGACGTCACCGTCGGCAGTGTGGCCGGCATCGAGGCCGTGCAGCGGCCCGACGGATCGTTTTATGCCGCGGTGCGGCTGGACCTGGACAAGAATGTGGTGCTGCCGGCCAACGCGGTCGCGAAGGTTTCCCAGACGTCGCTGCTGGGCTCGATGCATGTCGAGCTGGCCGCACCCACCGATCGACCCCCGAAGGGCAGGCTGGTCGACGGGGCGCGCATCGCCGAGTCCAACACCAGCCGGGCGCCCACCACCGAGGAGGTGTTCTCGGCCACCGGGGTCGTGGTCAACAAGGGCAATGTCGGTGCGTTGGAAGAGATCATCGACGAGGCCTACCAAGCGGTGGCGGGCCGGCAGGCCCAATTCGTCGACCTGGTTCCCAGGCTTGCGGAGTTGACGGCGGGGCTAAACCGTCAGGTCGACGACATCGTCAACGCGTTGGAGGGGCTGAACCGATTCTCGGCGATTTTGGCGCGCGAGAAGGACAGCCTGGGCCGGGCACTGGACACTCTTCCGGAAGCGGTTCGGGTGCTGAACAAGAACCGGGACCGTATCGTGGACGCGTTCGCCGCGCTCAAGCGGCTGGCGATGGTCACCTCGAACGTGCTCGCTAAGACCAAGGTGGATTTCGCCGAGGACCTCAAGGGCTTGTATTCGGTCGCCAAGGCCCTCAACGACGACCGCAAGGATTTCGTCACCTCGTTGCAGCTGTTGTTGACGTTCCCGTTCCCCAACTTCGGCATCAAGCAGGCGGTGCGGGGCGACTACCTCAACGTGTTCACCACGTTCGACCTGACTTTGCGCCGGATCGGTGAGACGTTCTTCACCACGTCCTATTTCGACCCGAACATGGCGCACATGGCCGAAATCATCAACCCGCCGGACTTTTTGATCGGCGAATTGGCCAACCTGTCTGGGCAAGCCGCGGACCCGTTCACGATTCCGCCCGGCACGGCGTCAGGACGGTAGGGGTCCGCAGATGATCGACCGACTCACCAAGGTTCAGCTCTCCATCTTCGCGGTGATCACCGTGATCACCGTGACCGTGATGGCGATCTTTTATCTGCGCCTGCCCGCCACGTTCGGGCTCGGAACCTACGGCGTGAGCGCCGATTTCGTCGCCGGTGGCGGTCTGTACAAGAACGCCAACGTCACCTACCGCGGGGTCGCGGTGGGGCGGGTGGAGTCGGTGCGGCTCAATCCTCATGGCGTCACCGCGGAAATGCGGCTGAACAGCGGGACGGCCATTCCGTCGAACGTGATCGCCACCGTGCGCAGCGTTTCGGCCATCGGCGAGCAGTACGTCGACCTGGTGCCGCCCGAAAGGGCGTCGTCGACCAAGTTGCGCAACGGTTCCCGGATCGATCGGGAAAACACCCGAATCGGCCAGGAGGTGGCGGGCCTGCTGCTTGAGGCCGAGAAGCTGGTCGCTAGCATCAGCAACACCCGGCTGCAGGATCTCTTGCGCGAGGCGTTCGCCGCGACCAATGGCTCCGGCCCGGAACTGGCCCGGCTGGTCGAATCGGCCCGGTTGCTGGTGGATGAGGCCAACGCCAACTACCCGCAGGTTTCGCAGTTGATCGATCAGGCCGGTCCGTTCCTGCAGGCGCAGATCCGCGCCGGTGAGGACATCAAGTCAGTCGCCGACGGCCTGGCGCGATTTACCTCCGAGGTCCGTCGGGCCGACCCACGGCTGCGCGACACGTTGGCCACCGCCCCGGATGCGATCGACGAAGCCAGCACCGCCTTTTCCGGCATCCGCCCCTCGTTCCCGGCGTTGGCGGCCAGCCTGGCCAACCTGGGCCGGGTGGGTGTGATCTACCACAGGTCGATCGAACAATTGCTGGTGGTTCTGCCGGCGCTGTTCGCGGCGATCATCACCTCGGCGGGCGGGGTGCCCCAGGACGAAGGGGCCAAGCTGGACTTCAAGATCGACCTCAACGACCCGCCGCCGTGCAATACCGGCTTCCTACCCCCGCCGCTGATCCGCTCGCCGGCCGACGAGACGCTGCGCGAGATCCCCAAGGACATGTACTGCAAGACGGCGCAGAACGACCCCAGCACCGTGCGCGGCGCCCGCAACTACCCGTGCCAGGAATTCCCCGGCAAGCGGGCCCCGACGGTGCAGCTCTGTCGCGACCCGCGTGGCTATGTGCCGATCGGCACCAACCCGTGGCGGGGTCCGCCTATCCCATATGGCACACCGGTAACGGATGGGCGAAACATTCTGCCGCCCAACAAGTTCCCGTTCGTTCCCCCAGGCGCGGATCCGGACCCGGGCACTCCGATTGTCGGGCCGCCCCCGCCGGGTGTGACACCGGGTCCGGGGCCGGCGCCGCATCAGCCGGCCCAGCCCGCGCCGCCGCCCAATGACAATGGGCCGCCCCCGCCGTTCACATCGTGGATGCCGCCGGGATACCCGCCGGAACCGCCCCAGGTTCCGTACCCGGCGACCATCGCGCCGCCGCCACCACCGGAAGGCACCGGTCCGGCGCCCGGCCCGCAACCGCAGGCCAGCGGACCGGCGTACACCATCTATGACCACATCACCGGAGCCTTCCCGGACCCGGCGGGTGGCACTGGTATCTTCGCGCCTGGTATCAGCGGCGCATCCAGCGCCGAGAATTGGGTGGACCTCATGCTTGCTCCGAAGCCGCGGTTGTGAACTGCGCCGACACCGAACGGCAGTCGACGCCGCACCGCGTGCGGCGGCGGGCGACCCGTGCGGCCGGCCCCGCGAAGGAAGGGTCGAGCGGTGGCGCGGCGGGTGTCGCGACGGTCAGGGCCGCCGTCCAGCCCGACGCCCCAGCCCGGTCCGCGCGCACAGCCGGGTCGGCCATGTCGGTCACCACCGTTCGGCCGCCGCCACGGCGGCCGCCTCATCGGGCCCTGGTGGCGTGGGTTTCGCTGACCGCCGGTCTGCTGGTGCTGGCCGCGCTGGCCGTCTGTGTTCAGCGGCTGGTGGTAGCACACCGGGAGGCGGACGCCGAGCGGGCCCGCCAGCAGCGGTTCGTCGACACCGCCACGCAGATGGTGGTCAACATGTTCAGCTACACACCGGACACCGTCGACGAGTCCGTCAACCGGTTCGTCAACGGGACCAGCGGGCCGCTGCGCGGCATGCTCAGCGCCAACAACAACGTCGACAACCTCAAGGGCCTCTTCCGCGCCACCCATGCGACCTCGGAGGCCGTCGTCAACGGTGCCGCCCTGGAAGGTATCGACGAGATCAGCGACAACGCGTCGGTGTTGGTGTCGGTGCGGGTGACGGTCGCCGACATCGACGGCGTCAACAAGCCGTCCATGCCGTACCGGCTGCGGGTCATCGTGCACGAGGACGAATCGGGACGGATGACCGGCTACGACCTGAAGTACCCCGACGGGGGCAATTGATGGGGTGGCGGCGGTGGCTGCTGTCGGTCGCCGGCTGCCTGCTGGTGGCCGTGGTGGTGGGGCTGTCCGCGCTGGCCGGCTGGTTCTACTGGGACCGGGTGCAGACCCGGGGCGAACAGGCGGCGCGGGCGGTGTTGCCCCAGCTGGCCGCGCGGGCGATCCCCCAGGTCTTCGGCTACGACTACCAGACCGTCGAACGCAGTCTCAGCGAGGCGTATCCGCTGCTGACGCCCGACTATCGCCAGGAGTTCCAGAAGAGTGCCAATGCGCAGATCATTCCGGAGGCCAAGAAACGTGAGGTGGTGGTGCAGGCCAACGTCGTCGGTGTGGGCGTCATGGCCGCCACCCGCAATTCGGCGTCGGTGATGGTCTACCTGAACCGCACGGTGACCGACAAGACACGGCAGCCGCTGTACGACGGCAGCCGACTGCGGGTGGACTTCCAACGGATCCACGGCAAGTGGCTGATCGCCTACATCACACCGATCTAGTAGCACATCGCAATGTTGTTGCAGTACAACGGGTAACGTTCGACCGGGCTGGGCGGGGGCCCGACCAGCTGCAGCGAGAAGGGTTGCTTGCTCATCTGCGGCTGCAGACCACAGACGGCGCCGTGCAGGGTGGTATGCGTCCCGGTGAGCGTGGTGTCGTCGAACGCGTAGGTTTCGGTGGACGGCGCGGTGCTGCCGTCCGGGCATAGCACGCCCTCGGGCTGAGTCACCTGGAAGGTCCACAGGACGCTGGACAGCCGGGCCCGGCCGCTGAAATTCTGCAGCTTGTCCTGGCGGCTGAGCTGTCGAGGTGTGGTGCTGACGATGTTCAGCGCACATTGGAACGCCCAGGTGACCGGGTCGGAGTAGTCGTTCATGTTGCGGGTTCCGGATGGTTGATCGCACAGCGCCGTGATCGTCCAGGTAACCCCGGAGACGCCGGCCTGGTTGAAGGCGTAGTTGCCGTCCGGCGGGGGTGCGACCGCGCGCGCCGGTTGGCCTGACTCCAATGCAATTCCGGATGCCACGGCCACGGCGATCGCCGCGCCCGCGGCCAGCCCGCGACGGATGTGCACGCCGTTCTCCCTTCACGCTGAGGCGCTGCATTGAGTATCACAGCGTTCGGGCGGCAACACCATGGTCTGCCCGGTTGGCGGCAACGGTTAACCGGAACCCTTCGGGTGCGCCTCGGCAAGCGCGTCGAGGAACGACCGTGCCCAGCGGTCCACGTCGTGAGTGAGCACCTGGCGGCGCAGCGCCCGCATCCGGCGCCGGCCTTCCTCGACGGACTGGTGCAGCGCCGCCTCGATCACATCCTTGACCCCCTCCAGGTCGTGCGGGTTGCACAGATAGGCCTGGCGGAGTTCGGCGGCGGCCCCGGTGAATTCGGACAGCACCAGGGCCCCGCCCAAGTCGCTGCGGCAGGCGATGTACTCCTTGGCCACCAGGTTCATCCCGTCGCGCAGCGGGGTAACCAGCATGACGTCGGCGGCCACGAAGAACGCGATGAGTTCGTCGCGGGGCACGGGACGGTGCAGGTAGTGCACCACCGGGTGGCCGACCTCGCCGTACTCGCCGTTGATGTGGCCGACCTGGCGCTCGATGTCGTTGCGCAGCATCCGGTAGCCCTCGACGCGTTCGCGGCTGGGCGTGGCCAGCTGGACCAGCACGGTGTCGTCGCGCTTGGCTCGGCCCTCGGCGAGCAGCTCGGCGAAGGCGTTCAGCCGGACGTCGATGCCCTTGGTGTAGTCGAGTCGGTCGACGCCGAGCAAAACCTTGCGGGGGTTGCCGAGCTCGGCGCGAATCTCCCGGGCCCGGCGCCGGACGGCGCGGTCGCGGGCCGCCTGGTCAAGCGCGCCGGAGTCGATGGAGATAGGGAAGGCGCCCACCCGGACGGCGCGGGATGGCAGCTGCACCTCACCGAAGCGTGAGCGCACCCCGACCGCGCCGCGCGAGGTGTTGGCGCCGGCCAGGCGTCGGGACAGGAACAGGAAATTCTGGGCGCCGCCGGCCAGGTGGAAGCCCACCAGGTCGGCCCCGAGCAGGCCTTCGATGATCTCGGTGCGCCACGGTAGCTGCATGAACAGCTCGATCGGCGGAAACGGGATGTGCAGAAAGAAACCGATGGTCAGATCGGGTCGCATGGTGCGCAGCATCTGCGGCACCAGCTGTAGCTGGTAGTCCTGCACCCACACGGTTCCGCCGTCAGCGGCCGCACCTGACGTGGCTTCGGCGAACCGGCGATTGACGTCGACATAGCGTTCCCACCATTCCCGGTGATAGGTCGGCTTGACCACGACGTCGTGGTACAGCGGCCACAGCGTGGCATTGGAGAATCCCTCGTAGTACTCGGCCACGTCGTCCGCGGACAACCGCACCGGTTGCAGTCGCAAGCCCTCTTGCACGATGGGCGTCTCGTCGCCGTCGACCGAGCCGGGCCAGCCGACCCAGGCCCCGCGTCGTCGGCGCAGCAGCGGCTCGAGGGCGGTGACCAGGCCCCCGGGGCTGCGCTTCCAGCTCGTGGTGCCGTCGGGAAGTCGCTCCAGATCGACCGGCAGCCGGTTGGCGACCACCACGAAATCGGAGTCCCCGGAGGTCTGCGAACTCGTGTCCTCCAAGGCGTGGCCTCCCTGGGAAGGCATTTAGCTCTCGGGTTTCGCCGGCCCAATACCGAGCATGGACAAGAAGATGCGGCACTCGTCGGCGTCGTTCGCGTACGCCGCGACGACCCGCCTGGCCTGGCCGGCGGTGCTGTCGGCCAGGGGTTCCACATCACCGATATCTTGGTCAGATTTGGTAGGCATTACCCAACTGTAAGCCACGGCCGGGGTGCGTCGGCGGGCGTCCGCCGGGGCCCGGGTGAGGGGGCACCCGGGGGGATGCGGTCAGCTTTGGTCGCCGAGAACTTCCCGGGCCAGCTCCCGAAGCGCCCGTCGATCCTCGTTCAGCGCCGTCCGGCCCGCCGGGGTTGCCCGGTAGACGCGGCGCGTGCGGCCGTCGACGACCTGCTGCCGGGACACCAGCAGACCGTCGGCCTCCAGCCGGTGCAGGGTCGGATACAACGTGCCCGGGCTGACCCGGTAGCCATGACGGCTGAGCTCCTCGGTCAGCCAGGCGCCATGCACCTCGGCGGCCGCGGCGTGGTACAGGATGTGCAGCCGGACCGCCGCGCGCCGAAACTCCCGCATGGGTCAACACCACTTCCGCGCGCTGACGTCACCGATATCGGGTTGCGATTCTACGACGAGCGGAGGCCACACCGGTGGAGCTCCCTTGCCGACGGCGACGGGCTCGCGGCGGTAGCCGCGTTGCGGTCGTGAGTCGGGCGGCGATACTCCGTCCGCGATATCGGAGGCCGATGTGTCGCGTACCGTGGCGCGAGAGCGCCGATGCCGCGCCATCGCGGCGTGATCCATCAGCGTCGTTATCCGAGAGGAGGTCGGGTGGCCGACCAGCTACCGGCGGCCGCGGCCGAGGCCGGGGATCTGCGGCGACGCCTCGGGGTCGGCGATGCGGTCGTGGTCGGGTTGGGCGCGATGATCGGTGCCGGGATTTTCGCGGCGCTCGCGCCGGCGGCCCGCGCGGCGGGGTCGGGGCTGCTCGTCGGGCTGGCGGTGGCCGCGGTGATCGCCTACTGCAATGCGACGTCCTCGGCGCGCCTGGCCGCCCGGTATCCGACCTCCGGCGGCTCATATGTGTATGGGCGCGAGCGGCTCGGCGAATTCTGGGGATATCTTGCGGGCTGGTGTTTCGTCGTCGGCAAGACCGCCTCGTGCGCGGCGATGGCGCTGACGGTGGGCGGCTACGCCTGGCCGGGCCACGCCCATGCCGTCGCGGTCGCCGCGGTGATCGCGTTGACCGCGGTCAACTACGGCGGCGTCCACAAGTCGGCCTGGCTCACCCGGATCATCGTGGTCATCGTTCTCGCCGTGCTGGGCGCCGTGGTGGCGGCGGCCTTCGTGTCCGGGCATGCCGATGCGGCGCGACTGACGCTGGGCGGCGAGATCGGGATCGCCGGGGTGCTGCAGGCGGCGGGTTTGTTGTTCTTCGCCTTCGCTGGGTACGCGCGCATCGCGACCCTCGGCGAGGAGGTGCGCGACCCGGCGCGCACCATCCCGCGCGCGATCCCGCTGGCGTTGGCCATCACCCTGATCGTCTACGGCGCCGTGGCGGTCGCCGCGCTGGCCGTGCTGGGGCCGCACCTCCTTGCCCACGCCACGGCGCCGTTGTCCCAGGTGGTGACGGTCGCTGGCGTCCGCTGGCTGGAACCCGTGGTGCGGGCGGGCGCCGCGGTCGCCGCGCTCGGCTCGTTGCTGGCGATGATCTTGGGGGTGTCACGCACCGTGCTGGCGATGGCCCGTGACCGCCATCTGCCGCACCCGCTGGCTGCGGTGCACCCCCGCTTCGCGGTGCCCCATCGCGCCGAGGTCGCGCTCGGCCTGATCGTCGCCGTCGCAGCCGCCACCACCGACGTGCGCTCGGCGATCGGGTTCTCCTCCTTCGGGGTGCTGCTCTACTACGCGGTCGCCAACGCCGCCGCCTGGACGCTGACCCCCGCGGAAAACCGCCCGCCACGGGTCATCCCCCTGGTGGGGCTGCTTGGCTGTCTGGTCCTGGCCGCGACCCTGCCGATGTCGTCGGTGCTGTCCGGCGGGGCGGTGGTGGCCATCGGGGCGGCGATCTACGCGCTGCGTCGCGGGCTCACCCGCGCTCGACGCGGCGCTGGGTGAGTCGCGCATCCAGGGACCAACGGCCGGGGCCCATCCACAGCAGGAAGATCAATCCCAGCAGCATCGATAGGTCGGTCCGCGCGTCGTGGGCCATCCCCCAGAAGCCCTCCACCCCGAGAAATCCGCCGGGCTGCAGCTCTCGGAGCTTGGTCAGCACGATCGCGCCGAGGATGTCGATGAGCAGCGGAACGGCCGCGAAGCGGGTCAACAACCCGAGCAGGACCAAGGTGCCGCAAACGATCTCGACCACCCCGTCGAGGTTGGCGAAGAACGCGGGGGCGGGGATTCCGATCCGTTCGAAGCGCCCCGGCCCCAGCCGATGCGGGTAGAGGAACTTCTGGATTCCCTCGCTGAGAAACACCAAGCCCACCAGCAGCCGAATGCAGATGATTGCGGGCGGCCCCTCGGCGTGCAGCAGTCGCCGCCATGCGCGTCGCGCTGAATCTGTCGCCGCCAACCCGAACACCGATATCGTTTTTCGATCGTTTCCGGGAGTGTACGGCAGGTGGCGCGCACCGCCGCGGGAGGTCCGTCCCATTGGCCCACTGGCCGTAGTCTGTGAACAGCCATGACAAGGTAGGTGGGCGGAATGACGGAACAAGCCGGCAGGCAAGCCGGTTCTAAGGCGGACAGCGCTAGTCCGAAAGAGCTGGTGGAGTACGAGCCCCTCGACGAGGGGCGGATCGCGCGGATCTGGCTCAACCGGCCCGAGACCCACAACGCGCAGAACCGCACCCTGCTGGTCCAGCTCGATGAGGCATTTTGTCGCGCCGAGGCCGACGACACCGTTCGCGTGGTGATTCTGGCGGCGCGCGGCAAGAATTTCTCCGCCGGTCACGACCTGGGCTCGGATGCGGCGTTGTTGGAGCGCAAACCCGGGCCCGCGCAGCATCCGACCTTTCGTTCGCACGGCGGCACCCGGGGCGCGGGCATCGAGAAGACGTATCTGCAGGAGTGGCACTTCTTCTTCCAAAGCACCTGCCGCTGGCGCGATCTGCGCAAGATCACCATCGCCCAGGTGCAGGGCAATGCGATCTCCGCGGGGCTGATGCTGATCTGGGCGTGCGACCTGATCGTCGCGGCCGACAATGCCAGGTTCAGCGACGTGGTCGCGGTACGCCTGGGTATGCCAGGTGTCGAATATTACGCGCACCCTTGGGAATTCGGTCCGCGTAAGGCCAAAGAGTTGCTGTTGACCGGCGATTCGCTGGACGCCGACGAGGCTTACCGGCTGGGCATGGTGTCCAAGGTGTTCCCGCTCGACGAGCTGGCGGACAAGACCTTGGAGTTTGCCCGCCGGATCGCCGAGCGGCCCACGATGGCCGCACTGCTGATCAAAGACTCGGTCAACGCCGCCTCGGACGCGATGGGATTCACCGAGGCGCTGCGGCACGCGTTTCACGTTCACGAGCTGGGACACGCGCATTGGGCCGCCCATAACGAGAACAGGTATCCGCTCGGCCTGCCGCCCGATGTCGAGGATTGGCGCACCCCCAAACCGGCGAAGGTGGCCCGCCGTGATACGCCGTAGCGCAAACAGCCAACAGCAAACGTCGAACGTGAACTCAGGGCGGAAAATCGGCCGAAATCGCGCCGTGATTTCACGTTCGGCGTTCGGCGCACGTTAAGAGGGGCTCACATGCAGCTTTCTTTCCAAGGGCGGACGTATCTGGTCACCGGCGGCGGCAGCGGGATCGGCAAGGGGGTGGCGGCCGGCCTGGTCGCAGCGGGGGCAGCGGTCATGATCGTCGGACGCAACGCCGACAAACTGGCGGCAGCGGTCAAAGAACTCGAAGCTGTCAAGGGCCACGGCGGCGCGATTCGCTACCAGCCCGCCGACATCACCGATGAGGACCAGACCCTGCGTGCGGTGGACGCCGTCACGGCGTGGCACGGCCGGCTACACGGGGTGGTGCACTCCGCGGGCGGCTCGGAGACCATCGGACCCGTCACCCAGCTCAACTCGGCGGCCTGGCGGCGCACGGTCGACCTCAACGTCAACGGCACCATGTACGTGCTCAAGCACTCCGCCCGGGAGTTGGTGCGCGGTGGCGGTGGGTCGTTCGTCGGGATCTCGTCGATCGCGGCCAGCAACACCCATCGCTGGTTCGGCGCCTACGGGGTCACCAAGGCCGCCGTTGACCACCTGATGAAGCTGGCCGCCGACGAACTCGGCCCGTCGTGGGTGCGGGTCAACAGCATCCGTCCGGGCCTGATCCGCACCGAATTGGTCGCTGCGGTGACCGAATCGCCGGAGCTGAGCGCGGACTACCGACTCTGCACGCCATTGCCGCGGGTGGGTGAGGTCGAGGACGTCGCCAACCTGGCTATGTTCTTGCTCAGCGACGCCGCCGGTTGGATCACCGGACAGGTCATCAACGTCGACGGTGGCCACATCTTGCGGCGCGGCCCTGACTTCTCCGCGATGCTGGAACCGGCGTTCGGAGCCGACGGGCTGCGCGGCGTGGTCTGAAGCCTCCCCGCGGACAGCAACGACCGTGAACACGGCCTCCCGTCCCGACGTACAAATTATTGTCCTTCTGTTGTACATTTTTCTCATGGAGGTGGCGGTGAGTGTGTTGCGGGCCGAGCTTGCGACCTGGATCGAGCGGGTCCGTGCCGGCGATGAGGTCATCGTCACCGACCGGGGAACACCGGTAGTTCGGTTGGTGGCCGTGGACAGCGCGCCACTGCTAGAGCAGCTGACCCGGCAGGGTGTGGTGAGTCGACCGCGCTCGGCGGTTCGGCCCACGGCTCGAGGGGCACCACGGGTGCGTGCTCGCGGGTCGGTCTCTGAGCTGGTGAGTGAACAACGCCGCTGACCCTGTGCCGATCGTTTACTTCGACAGCAGCGCGTTCGTCAAACTCCTGGTCGAGGAGGATGACAGCGACATCGCCGCGGCGCTATGGGATGGCTGCGACGCCGCGGTCTCGTCTCGCTTGGCGTACCCGGAGGTGCGTGCGGCGCTGGCGGCTGCCGGCCGTGCCCGGCGCATGGGCGCTGACGAGCAACGCCTCGCCCTGGCCATGTGGGAAGAGTACTGGGCAGCCACCCGGGCGGTAGAGCTGACCCGGGATGTCGCCCACCGCGCCGGGCATTTAGCCACAGCGCATGCGCTGGGTGGCGCCGATGCGGTCCACCTTGCCAGCGTCCTTGCAATCGGGGTCGACGGCACCGTGTTCGCCGTGTGGGACCAGCGGCTCCGCACCGCAGCGCAAGAGGCCGCTGTGGAAGTGGTGCCGAGGCGGCCACGTCAGCCAACAGACGCACCGTGATGCGCGTGCGGCCCACCAACGGATGCACCAATGGGCGGCAAGGCATAGAAGTTGTCGCCGTAACGCACTACCTTGGTAGCACCCCGTGGAAGGAATGAGCGATGCTGATCGGGGCGTCGGCCGTAGCCGTGATCGCCATCACCGCGCTGCTGGTCGGTGTCATCACCGACCGGGCGTTCGTGATCTACCTCTCGATCGGAACGTGCGTCGTCGGGCTGCTGCTGATGGTCGCCGACGCCTGGGCCCGACGGCGCCCCGGCCCGGACGGGCCGGCCCGGCCGGCGGTCACTGGCCAGGCGGGGGTTCACCATCCCCATGCGGTCGAGTTTTTCGACGATGACAGCCTGGTCGACCGCGAACTGGTGCGAGACGAGCGGGTGCTGCATTCCGACACCGGCCCCGGGGAACCCGACCGGTCCAGGGAAGAGGCGCTCGAGACGATCCTGTATGACCATTACCCGGGGGCCAAGCGCCGGCGGAAAACGCTGCCGCGGGCCAACCCATGACCGCTGACGCCGGCGCTCGGCCAGGCCAACGGCTAGGTCAACGTACTAATTCACGCAGGGAACGCCGCCGCCGTCGATGGGCTTGCCCTGATCAGGCGTCGGGTAGGTCGTGCTGGTGCCGCCGCCGTTGTACAGCGGATAGGTGGACGTTGTCGTGGTCGCGGTCGGTTGGGTCTCGTCGGGCGTGGGCAGCGAGAAGTTGGTGTCGACGGTGACGCGGATGTGCCCGGGCGCGATGCTCGGATCCGGTCGGCCGGGGGCGTCGAGGCCAAGCAGGGTCGCCGCGTTGCGGGCGTCGGTCTCCGCGCCGGCACCGTAGGCGATCGTGGTGTCGGTCGGATCGCCGTATGCGTGGTCGCGGACCTCACCCGCGGTGTAGCCCTGCTTTCGCAGCGCGTTGGACACCCGGGTGGCCATACCACTGATGCTCCCGGTGTTGATCACGTCGACGACGGTGGCGGGGTTGGGCTTGGTGGCGGTGCTGGTCGGGGTCGCCGGCGGGGCCGTGCCGAGGGCCGCGGCTATCTCGGCCTTGATCGCGGCCGCGTCGATGATGTTGACGTCCTGGCCGTCGATGTTGTCGTAGCGCACCACTGGCAGCGTGCGAAACTCGACCCGGTTTTCTGCCGGGCCGCCCGCCAAGCCGCCCATCCGGCGGAACAGGTCCTCGTCCCACCCGGCCGACAACACGACGTCCTTGCGGGCCACGGCCATCAGGCTGTCCAGTCGGTCCAGATTGGTGAAGGTGCCCGAGGCCTGCAGTTCCCGCATGACCGACGCCAGGAACGCCTGCTGCCGGTGAGTTCGGTCCAGGTCCCCGTTGTCCAGGCCATGGCGTTGCCGGACGAACGCCAGCGCTTGCGACGCGTTCAACCGCTGGCGCCCGGCCGGGAAGTCGGCACCGGAGTAGGAGTCGTAGACGGCGTGGTTCAAGCACACCTCGACGCCGCCCAGGGTCTGGGCCAAGTCGTAGAACCCGGCCAGGTTGATCTCGGCGAAGTAGTCGATCGGAAGGCCGGTGAGGCTGCGCACCGCGCGCAGCGTCGCGGCCCGTCCGGCCTCGCGGCCCCGGGTCTCCAGTTCTCTTTGGGAGCTCACACCCTGATCGGCGAGCTGCTGCGCGACGTACTGCTTGGTGAGCCCGTACGCCTCTTTGATCTTGATGTGGGTGTATCCGGGAACGCCGTTGAAGGGCACCCAATCGTCGCGAGGAATCGAGAAGGCGACGACTCTGCCGTCGGCGCCGACGTGCACCAGGATCAGGGTGTTGGTGTTGTACCCACCCTGGTCGGAATCGCCGGCATGCAGCTGGTTCAGGATCGACTGGGGCAGGTCGTTGCCTTCTTGGTCTTTGCGCGAGTCCAGCCCGATCAGCAGGATGTTCATGGTGTTGCCGGTGGATCGCGGATCCTGCGCGGTCAGCGCCTGCGAAATGGTGAGGCCGCCCAGGGCACCGTGGGCCACCCAGTACCCCGTTCCGGTCCCCAGCAGCGCCACCGCCGATACCAGTGACATCAAGCTGCGCGCCAGCCGCCTGCGGAACCGAGATGGCTGACGGACGGCACGATGACGAGGGGTGCCCGCCGCGCGCGCCATCACAAGCCCCGACCCAGCACCACCGAACCAGCCGGCACCCGGCCAGCGGTTTGCGGTGATGTCGCTTGCTGCATGACGTCTAGTATGAGGTAGCTTGCTGTGGACCCAACACCCCAGAACGCCCGATGTGGGCAGGCTCACCGTCGGTGTCGGCCCAGCGGCGGCGTCGGCGTGTTTCGGCTACCAGCACGTTCTGGCTACAATTCGCCACGTTCGCGGGGGCTATCGGGATGGGGAGGCACAGTGTCGCACGAGGTGGATCCCGGCTGGCCTCCGCCGGCCGGTGAGCCGTCCGACGATGTCGACACCACCCCGCCGACGGCCGAAAGCCCGTCCGGCCGCACCCTCTGGCTGCTGGCCGTGCTGGTGACGCTGGTGTGCATCGTGGCGATCGTCACGTTCGTCGGCAACAACCGGCGCCCGGGTGCGAACCACGCGCCGGTGACGACGGCGTCGTCCCCGCCGACCTCGGCGGCCCCGGCTTCCACCGCCACCGGCCCGGGCCCGTGCGGACCCGACGAAGCGACCGCGATCGCGGCGGCCCTGGCCAAGCTCCCGCCCGACAGCAAGACCGGTAAGCCGTGGAACAGCACGCCGGAGTCGAGTAACTACAATCCGTGCGCTGAGTTGTCCGCGGTGGTGCTGACGGTGCAGGACGCCACGCGCAGTTCGCCCGACCAGGCGCTGATGTTTCACCGCGGGACGTTCGTGGGGACCGCGACGCCCAAGGCGTACCCCTTCACCCATGTGGAGGGGCCGGCCTCCACCAACAACATTGTGGTGTTGACCTACCGGACGCGGCAGAGCTGTGACGCCTGCGAGGACGGCATCCTGACGACCGTCGGGTTTCGGTGGGAGGGCGACCGTGTGCAGATGCTCGATCGGCCGCCGGAGCTTGTGGATTCGCCGCCGTAGCCTGGGTTGTCGAACCGTATGACCTTGTCCCCGATGCTGAATGGAGCGTAACGGTGCCGACTTCGCCGCCGGCGGGATGGTATGTCGATCCCGGCGGTTCTGGGGGACAACGCTATTGGGATGGCGAGCGCTGGACCACGCATTGCCGGCCGGGCCGTTCGGCGCCGCGATCGCCGTGGTCGGCCATCGCCGATGGCGCGCGTCGGCGCTGGTCGGCAATGCCGGTGGGGCTGCGGTTGACGCTGCTCATCGCGGTGCTGTTGACCCTGGCCGCGGTGGGGTTCGCTGCCTGGACACCGTCGCCGCACGACGATTGGGCGCGGTTGCCGAAGCAGCTCGGCTGCCGGACCCAGGACGGGCCAAGGCCGCCGGGTGGCATCACCGTGGCCGCCGTCGAGGTCAACCATCCTCGAAGCAGCGTGCTGGAGCTGGTGATTCGTTTCGCCCAACCGTTGCCGCAGTCGCCGACGGGTTCGCACACGTCGGGGTTCGTCGGCTATGTCCTGACCTACAGCGTCGCCAACAACGGCAAGAAGTTCGTCGAACTCGGGCCGGAAGACGACACCGATGACCTTTCCATCACCAGCGCGCCGGGGGCGAGCGGCGGTGAAGCATCGATGCGGCCCGACCGCGACACCAATGCCCGCAGGACCGCCCCGGACACCATCCAGGTCTATCTCGACCTGAAGCGGCTGGGGATCGACAATCAAGAGGTGGTGCCCGAACTCACCGTCGAGTCCCGGTTCAACACGCCCTCGATCACCACGGTGCAGTTCGCGACGCAGGTCTGCCGCTAGCCCTGTGGGCAATGCCGGCGCGTCCGAGACATCGGCGGCCATACACCGCCGACGCCACGTCAGCCAGGCGATGGTCCCTTACCGCCGGGCGCTGGGGCTTGCTCCGCCGAGTCAGGTGGCGGTGAACGTGCTCAGGTCGTAGATGCCGAGGCTTTTTTCGATATCGGCGACCTTGTCGACCACCACGTGAAAGCCGTCCTGGCCGAACCTCCGGTGCTCCTCGTCTTCGAAGATCTCGGCCATGTCGCGAAACTCCGCGGCGGGCATCACGTCGCGCAGCGCCGGGAAGACTACGGTGTCTTCGCGCGCCTCGTGGGGCTCATACATCCGGACGAACGCCGACATGTCTTGCGCCAGGGCATCTCGCGCGGGCTGAGCCGACGCGGCGGCCGCCGCGGTGGCGGCAAGCACCCGGTCGGTGAGCACCCGGCCGCGCTGGTGCTGGGTGCGCAGAACGCCCGTAAGGTCGGTGAGTTTGCCTGCCTGCTCCAGCTTGGCGAAGACGTACCGTTCTTCCAGGCGTGCGTGGTAGTCCTCGATGAAGCTGCGAACAACCTCCGCTGCCGCGTTGAGCGCCTCCGCCGGACTTGGCTCACCGGCCTGCAGACGACGGATCCCTTCTTGATAGATCAGCAGGACGCGTTTGAGTACGCCATGCTCGCGCATCAGGTCCTCGGGTGCCGTGACCGGCACTTCCTCTTCGGCGGGGGTTCCGGGCCCGCCCGAGCTCGGTTTCGGCCGCGTCCTGTCGCACGCCGCTAGGACGATCGCGCCGGCCGCGGATGCCGAGATCCCAAGAAGGGTGCGCCGGCCCACGGCTGGCAGTTGCTCTGTCACGGTTCACGCCTTTCGTCGCTGTGTCCTCGACCGGATCGGTGGATCGCCAGGGGCGCCCACTGAAAAGCCTAGGCGCCGGATGTCGCCGCCCGATATCTGATCTCGATATGTGCGTGGTCCTCCGCGAGATCCTGGTGGCAGCGATCGGCTGATGCGATGATGCGATCGATGACGACATGGTCGCTGGAGCGCGCGAGGTCTCCCGTGTGTCAGGGTTGGGTGAGACAGCGGCAGTACCCGATCGTCGCTGCCCGGCGAGCTAGCATCACCATTTCTTGGCAGTAAGTCGGGATGAAGAGCGCCGCAACGGGTTACGACGTTGTCGTGGTTGGTTTGGGCGGGATGGGAAGTGCCGTGGCCTACCACCTGGCCGCCCCGAGAACGCCTCGGGCACACAGATATACGGGTTTCCGGCGATCGACGGGCCCGGCGGTGGGGTGAAAGTCGGTCAGGTCTGCGCGGGAGTCCGCTGCACCCCGGACACCATCGACCGGGTGGTGCATGCCCAGGAGGTCGGTGACGTGACCGCGCGGGTCGGCACGTTGCTGCCGGCGCTGGCGGGCGCTTGCCTGCGGGCGGCGACGTGCATGTATGCCAACTCACCCGACCGGCACTTCGTCATCGGGCGCCACCCGCGGTGCGCCAACGTCCTGGTGGCCTGCGGGTTCTCCGGGCATGGCTTCAAATTCGTTCCGGTGATCGGCGAAATCCTTGCCGAGCTGGCCATCGATCGGGCCACCGACCACGCCATCGCCATGTTCGACCCGCACCGGTTGTTGCCCGCATGACAACGCCACACCGCGACTGTGAATCTGGCGACGCCCTGTCGGCGTGTCGCGTCGCGCGATTCACATTCACCGAGCAGTTCGCCGGCCGGATTCGCCGTCCCGGACGATCGGCGCCACGAATACGCCGAGGGGACAGGCCCCGGTTCTCCTGCCAGCGGACTGGCCCGGCCAGGTCAGCGCGCCGATGGCAATGCGAAGATAGCTGCCCGTGACAGCAAATTGGGCCACGGTGCTGGCCGGTCTGATTCCGCTCGCCCTGGTCATCGCGGTCTCGCCGTTGTCGATCATCCCGGCGGTGCTGGTCTTGCACGCGTCTCGCCCGCGGCCGACCGGACTTGCTTTCCTGGGCGGCTGGCTGCTGGGGCTGGCCGCGCTGACCGCGGTTTTCGTCGGGGGCTCCGGCATGTTTGGCGGGCTGCACAAGGCGCCCCCGGCCTGGGCGTCCTGGCTTCGCGTGGTGCTCGGCTCGGCGCTGGTCGCGTTCGGCGTTTACCGGTGGTTGACCCGCCACGGCCGCAGCGAGACACCGAAGTGGATGCGCTCGTTTGCCACCATCACCCCGCGGCGCGCGGGAATTACCGGGACGGCGCTGGCGGTGGTACGACCCGAGGTCTTCATCATTTGCCTGGCGGCGGGGGTGGCCATCGGCACCAGCGGGCTCGCGATCGCGGGCAAGTCGGTGTGCGCCGCCGGCTTCGTCGTCGTCTCCGCGTCAACGGCGGCCCTGCCCATCGTGGCCTACGTGGCCGGCGGGGATCGCCTCGGCGACACGCTGGACCGGCTCAAAGACTGGATGGAAAAGAATCACGCGGCGATGGTCGCGGTCGTCTTGGTCCTGCTGGGTTTGATGGTGCTCTACAACGGAATTACCGCACTGTGACTGCGTGCTCCGTCACCGTCGCCCCGGCATGGCGGCCGCGATCACGGTGACGCCCAGCGCGATCGCTCCCACCACGATCAGCGGGTGCCACCACTGCGCGCCCAGCCAATAGGCATGGGCACCGACCAGGCCGGGATTCTGCTCGTCGCCGAACAGCCAGTCCCGCACGACGGGCGTGGCCAGCGACAGCACCGCGCCGACAAGGGTCACCGACAACAGCGCGAACAGTAGCCGGCTGGATAGCTGCCAGGTGCCCAGCACGATGAGGTAACTACCCGTTGCGGCCATGACCAGCCCGGTCACTCCCGCCACGGTTGCCGACTGAATCGCGGCGGCGACGCCGAGCACCAACAGCACCGCGCCGGCGATGATGGTCGACCGGGCAATGCCTTTGGTCCACGACACCACTTGATATCCGCCGAGCGTCAGTGTTCGCAACGTGACCAGGGCCGGCCTGACGACGCTGGGCAGCTGCCGGACGGATCCGGCCGCCCCGGTCGCGGTCGCGGCAACCTTGGCGACCGTCTGCGCCATCAGCGGCGACCCCTTGTCGGTGGCGAATGTTTCGCTGGCGACCGGATTCTCTTTCAACAGAGCATATTTGGCGTCCCCTGCGCCGGCGGCCAACACCTTCTGGGCCCAGGTTCGCGAACTTGCCGGGCTCCAGTCCGGCCGTTGTCCCGGCTGTGGGTCGATCACGGTGTTGGCCAGCACGTCCAATTCCTCGTCGAGGACGCATCGCTGCCACGCTTGCGCCAGCCACAGCGACGTCTGGGGAATGCTGGGGGGTATCGCCATGGCCGGGTCGTCCAAGAACGCAAGCTCGTGAAGCAGCACCTGTTCGGTCACAAGTTGGCCGGAACTCGGAAGGTCCGGTGCCCCAAGTGCCTTGAGTTGCCGCAGGAACCACTGCGCCCCGCTTTCCCGCTTGTTGGCCACGACCTGGCGTTCGCCGCCGCGGGCGGCAACGATCCACCGCACCCGCCGCGGGTCCAGCAGGACGTGCACCAGCCAACCGGATCCATCCAGCCGGCCCCACATCCAGTCGTTGGCTCGCCATGAGCGTTTGTAGAAGGCGCCGAAATGGTGCAACTGCATGCCGGTGAGCTTCTGCTGGGCGGTTCGCCAGTCGGGCGCAAGCAGGGTGCGGGTGTCGGCGCTGACCTGCACGAGCTCCACCGACTGCTCGACGTCTGCCTCCGACGGCAGCATCGCCCGCTGGGTGACGGCCAGATCGAACAGCTTGGCGGCCATGGTCGCCGGGTCGCGCGAGTCGGCTGGTGACCCCAGATAGTCGAGGTAGGTGGTGAGCTGGCCGGCCGCGACGTGATCGTGCGCGAGCAGCGAATCCTGCTGTGCGCCAAAGGCGGAGGCGGCCGCACCGGCGAGTCGAGTCAATAGTGGGTAGCCGTCGACCAGGGCCTCGCCCAGCGCGATCCACGATTGCTCCCGCACCCTGGCCTGGTGCAGATAGTCCGCGGCGAGCAGGCGGGCGGCGTTGGCGAGCGACCCTCGCCGGATCGCCTCGTTGCCGCACACCGTGCGCACCAGCTCACCCAGATCGACCGGTGACGGAGGTGGGCAGGCCGCGTGAATTCCTCGGGTGAGTTCGGCCAAGGCGCCGAGGTCGGCTTCGGACTTGGCCAGCTGGTATGCCGCCTGGACGACGGCGAGCGCGCAACCCTTGGCGAGGTCGTAGGCCGGTTGGCCATACCGCGCAAAGTCGGCCGGACCGTCGGGCAGCGCACGCTCGGCCGGTTGCGACCAGCGACTCAGGATCGACTCGATGACCTGCCGTCGGCACACCTGCTCGGCGTCACCCCCGACGGCGACGCCGGATTCCCAGCCCTTCGGCACACTGTCTGTTGACCCGGCCGATTCCGGCGGCCACGTGCTGAGCTGGCGCAGCAGGGCGGTGGTGAGGGTATTCGCATGGTTGGTGGCCTCACGCGTCCGGTAGTCGGCCAGCAGCGCCGGGGTGAGCAGCCGCGTGCCGTCGGGTAGCGCCGCGGCGAGCTCGGCCAGGCGCAGTTTGGTGTCGGTGCGAGCCGCCATGCGGTCCTGATGGGCGCGGATCGCCCGCAGGCTGGCCGCGATGGACTGGGTGGTGACCGCAGCCAGGTCCTTGAGCAGCCCGTCGACCAGCCCGAGCGGCTCGTCGACGGTGGCCACCGGCGGCTCGGCCACCGGGTCCGGTGTCGGTCCGGAGGAGGGAACGACAAAGAGCAGCACCCGGCGCACCGGTCGTCGGGCGGGACGGTCGAAGATGCGCCGCAGCACGACGTCGATCGGCCGGTTGTCCAGCAGGCCGCCATCGGCCACCCAGTGGGGGCGGGTGATGTTGCTGAACGGCGCCATCGGCGGCCGAGCCGGCACGCCACCCTTGGCGGGGGTGCCCTCCCTAAAGGGCAGGAAGGCCGGCTCGAAGGCGATGGGGAACGACGCGGAGCTGCGGGCCGCCAACGCCAAGGCCGGGATCGTGTCGGTGTTGGCGAGGTCGGTCTCGGTGAAGGTGAACAGGCCACGCCGATCAACGTCTTGAACGAGCGTGCCGAACGAGTCGGTGAACCTGCCTGTCTCGCCGGCGAGCAGGGTCGTGGTGATGTATAGCGTGGTGGACGGCGTGCGCGCAGCCTCCGGAAACGCCGCGGGCGGAAACGGCCCGGTCTCGAGTTTGGGGATCTGCTCGGCCAACCTAGCGAACATCCGCTCGTCGCCGTACAACAGGGACGGGGTGTGCTCGTCGCGCGGGTCTCGCAGCAGCTCGGTCAGCGCGCCCAGGTCGAGCCAAAGGTCTCGTAGCCCGCCCAGGTCACACCCGGAGACTCGCGACCTGGCAAGCAGGGCCGCGTTGATGCCACCCGCGCTCGTTCCCGACAGGATGTCGACGTCGACGACCATGTCGAGCAAGTCGATGAGCTGGGCGTAGCGGCGCAGGGAAGCCGTGGCCTCCCTGGTGAGTCGGTTGTCGGTGGGCAACGGTCCGCCCGCCCTGCGCCACTGCGACGCCTGCGCGAGCAGGTTGATTTCTCGCGCAACCCCGGCCATCCAGATCGCCAGACTGACGCCGCCGGTCATGGTCGCGGCGAACCGGAGTTCCTGCGTCAACTCCGTCACCGGTGACGGCCTGTCGAATGCCATGGCGTTTCCCCATCCGTAGCGAGGTGCGGCCCGCGCGTCGGTCAGCGGGTGAGCGCTTGGGCGAGGAGGGTCTTGATCTCGCCGACGGACGCTGTGATCTGGGCGGCGGATGCTTCCAGTGAGCGGATGCGTTGGTTGGAGTCATCGGCGGTGTCTCTCAATCCGGTGCCGAATCCTCGCAGCACGTCGGCGAGCAATTGTTGAGTTTCCCCGACGGCCTTGATCGCTGAGGCCATCGCCGGGTAGTCGGTCTGCGATGTCTCCACGGCCGTGACCCGGGTTCGGAGGTTTTCTAGGGCGCCTTCGAGATCTTCTAGGGTGGCCACCCAGGCATCGTATGCGCTCCCGCCGGGTCTCAGTGCGCGATGCCGGCGTTGACCTGGCTGGTCATCCCGTCGGCGCACCCCGCAGGAACTCGGCATTGTTGAGGCTCGGGAAGCCCCGCACCGACGCGGACTCTTTGGCGCAGGCGGCTGGCCGCCCCCACCACAGACACCCTGACTGTCGACGAACGGAAGGCGCGTCGAAAGGCCAAAGCGGTGAAAGGATATGCCACCCAGACCGGGACACGGGGAACCAAATCCCGCGCACCCAACCGGGCAAGAACGCGACTACCGGGTCGGGCAACCGTTACCCCGGTAATGGCCAACAACGGCCAACTCCCCACGAGTAACGGTCATAGGATCGCGTGAATGGCGACCGACCCCGAACCGTTCGTGATCCGGGGGGCGGGCGGTGTGCGCATCGTCGCTGACCGCCTGGGCGATCCCGGTGCGCGTGCCGTGGTGTTCCTGCACGGCGGCGGGCAGACCCGACGCTCGTGGGGCCGGGCGGCGGCCGCCGTGGCCGCCCGCGGGTGGCAGGCCGTCACGGTCGACCTGCGGGGTCATGGAGAATCCGACTGGTCAAGCGAGGGTGACTATCGCGTGGTCAGCTTTGCCGCCGACGTCGAGGAGGTGCTGCGCAGCCTGCCTCCGCGACCGGTGCTGGTGGGAGCCTCCCTGGGTGGGTTCACCGCGATGCTGCTGGCGGGGGAGCTTTCGCCGGGCATCGCCAGCGCGGTGGTGTTGGTCGACATCGTGCCGAACATGGAGCAGGCCGGGGCGGACCGGATCCACGCCTTCATGGTCGACCGGGTGGAATCCGGGTTCGGTTCACTGGAGGAGGTCGCCGACGCGATCGCCGAGTACAACCCGCATCGGCCCCGGCCCACCGATCTGGACGGCCTGACCACCAACCTGCGCCGCCGCGGTGATCGCTGGTACTGGCACTGGGATCCGCAGTTCATCAGCGGCGCGGCGGCCTTGCCCCCCGTCGAGGTCACCGATCCCGACCGCATGCATGCGGCCGTCGCCGCGATCCTGCGACACGGCGTGCCCATGCTGCTCATTCGCGGCCAGATGAGCGATCTGGTCAGCCAGCAGCGCGCCGACGAATTTCTTACCCGCTTCCCGCAGGTCGAGTTCACCGATGTGCGCGGCGCCGGACACATGGTCGCCGGCGATCGCAACGATGTCTTCGCCGGGGCCGTGCTGGATTTCCTTGCCCGGCATAGCTCGAACGCGTGACCGTCAAACCTGGTGGGGCTCCCGAGCGGGGTTGGGCTGGTGAGGCGGCTGGACGCCGGTTTCCAGCGGCCGACGTGGCGTGGCGGTGCCGGCTGCGGCGATGCACAAGCCCGCCATAACGAGGCAGCCGATGGTATACCACAGGCTGCCGGTGGGGTCGCCGCTGGGAGTGACGCCGCCGGCGGCGCTGAAGTATGCGGGTAATGCCGCCAACCAGAGGACCGTCATGACCGCGAGATACACCGCGGCGTAGCCCAGGATAAGTGGGTTGGAATAGCCCACGGCGGCAACGGCTTTGGCGCGGCGAAGACGGCGCCACTGGCCGACGAGCAGCGCTATCGCCACGACGGAGACGACGACGAGTTCGACCGCGTAGAGGAAGCCCGCCACCGTGGTGCTGCCGGAGATGATGCCGCCAACTGTGGCGGGCAGCGGCAGCACCACGGTGCCGATCGAGGCCAGCACTCCGACGGCGAGGGTGCGCCACAGCACCTGCGCACCCGTGAAACTCCCGCCCTCGTCCACCCGCCGGCCGACGACGAGCTGGACGAAAAACGCCAGGGATATGGGCCACAACGCGGCGAACACCACGACGCTGGGCAGCGGCACCGAATCGAAGAACGGCTTGTTCAGTGGATGGTCTAGCGTCCACTCCCACCACCGCAGTTGCGGCCCGAGGTGGTCGAAGATCTCGTAGAACGCGTGGTGGACGAACCCGACGCAGATCGCCCCGGACAGGACACCGTGGCGTCGGAAAACCCCAAGAATGCGGACGATCTCGAACGCCACCGTCGCCATCGTCGGGTAGATCGCGACGATGTAGAGCGGTAGCCGGCCCCACAGGAATTCGACGGTGAATACGTTGTGGGCGAACATCGTGTCGACGTGCTCGCTGATGCCGAACGCCGCCGGAAAGTACAGCGGAGGTTCGATGATGAGCAGATAGGCGATGGCACCGAACCACAGCACGAGGTTGGTCGGGTCGTCGTGCCGACGCCAGCGGATGATCGCGTAGGCCAGGGTCAGCACCGCGCCCGCGACCACGGTGATCTCCAGCACCGGCAGCGTCCAGTTCTGCAAGCCGAACGGGTTGCGGAACTCGACGAGGCCCCCGGCCGTGTCGCACGAAAACCCCAGCCGTGCGGCGAGTTCAGCGAATGTCGGTGAGCACAGCTCAGGCATCGACGTTCTGCTTGGTGGCCGCGGTGTACCAATTGGTGACGTCGTAGCCGTCGTCGTAGCGGGCAAACCATTCCTCGGCCAGCGCGGGCAGGTTCTCCCGTGCGGGATCGTGGTTGGGCAGTTGGCTGCGCACGATCCCCGATACCGCGATCAGCTTCTCGCGCAGCGGCAGGTGGCCGAATGCGTTCCCGAACGGTCCGTGGTTGGCGACGCGGCTGACCCGAAGACGCTGCAGCAGAGCGGTTTTCCGCCGGTACATGCCAAAGGTCGACATGGCGTCGACCTGGCGTTCGGCCAGCGGAACGTGCTTGTTGAAGCCTTCGGCGGCCATCCGCAGCACCGACCAGACGTGTTTGAACACCGACGGTGCCACCCGCATGCGATACCAGGGGTCGCCGACGACCTCGTCGTAGATGATCAACGCCGAGCTGCGATGCTCGACCTCCTCGACGAAGTGCCACAAAAACAGCGAGGCCACCCGGTCGTCGCCCGGCGCGAACAGCGTGTCATCGTTGTCGAGCATCAGTTTGAACACCGGCGTGAAGGTCGCCTCGAGGTCGGCGGTGTAGGCGAGCCGGTACCGCAGCGGCTCGTTGGCGGTCAGCTCGTCGAAGGCGGCGATCACCGCGTCGAGGGTGTCCTTGAGCGCCGGATAGCTCTTGATCAGTCCCTTCGCGTGCTGGCGGTGGGCCATGGAGTGCTGGCCTTCCTGCCGCACGAACGCTTGAGCTTCCTCGGCCACGGCCGGATCGGTGATCAGCGGCATGGCCTCGGGGATCATGGCGCCGATCATCTTCTCGAACGCGATCGCCAGGAACGACACCGCGTTGGCCATGCTCGAGAACGCGGGGTTCTTTTCGTTCCACAGGAACGGAACGTCATAGTCCGCGAACGCGAACCGCATCTTGCGCACCTGAAGATCCGTCATCGGTCGCACCCCCGCAGTCTGTGATCATACATGTTGGCTGTTAAGTGTATGATTACATTCGCGGGCCGTCAATGCACCAGGGCGATATCCTGCGGGCATGTCGCCGGCCGAGGATGCGCACCGTGGCACGTAGGCGCGGATGGGACGGGCGTCCCCCCGGCACCGATGAGGAAGCATCCCAGCGCATCGTGGCGACGGCGGTGAAACTGATCGCCGAGACCGGATCGGATGTCAGCATCGCCGACGTCGCCTCGTCGCTGGGGGTCATCAGGCAGACGGTGTACCGCTACTTCCCGACCGCCGACGCGCTCATGCATGCGGCGGCGATCGCCTCGGTGGACGCCTTCCTCGACCGGCTTACCGACGCCGTCCGCGGCATCACCGATCCGGCGGAGGCCATGACCGAAGGCGTGCTGTTCACGTTGGAGGACGTCGCCCGCACGCCGCATCTCGGCCTGCTGCTGTCGGCGCCCCACGCGGCTGCGCACTCGGGCAACATCACATCCGACGAAGCGCAGGCCTTCGGAATGAGGATGATCGGCCGTTTCGACGTCGACTGGGCACACTACGGATACGACGAAGGGGCCCAGCGCGAACTCGTCGAGTTCACCCTGCGCACGATGCTGTCGTTCTTCGTCGCCCCCAACGAGCCCACCCGAACGCGAGAAGAGTTGCGCCGCTTCATCAAACGCTGGCTGGGCGGCGCCATCCTTGCGCAACCACGCTGACCAGAGGCGCCCATGTGCGGGGCCGCCCGGGCACGCCTTGGCTGCCCGCTCCATTTGTATCGATTCGCGACTTTTTCCCGCGCTGGCCCCCATGATGTGTAGTACGCGATATCACCGGGGGAGCGGATGTCATTTATGCTCGTGGCGACCGACATGGTGGAGACGGTCGCGGCCGAAGTAGCCCAGATCGGTTCGGCGGTGAGTGCGGGCAACCTGGCCGCGGCCGTACCGACGACCGAGGTGGCGGCGGCGGCCGCCGATGAGGTGTCGGTGGCCATCGCGGCGCTGTTCGGCGCGCACGCTCGGGACTATCAGGCGGCGGCGGCCCGGGCGGCGGCGTATCACCAGCGGTTTGTGCGCGCCTTGCGCGCGTCGGCGGCATCGTATCTGGCCACCGAGGCGACTGTCGCCACATCGTTGCAGGCGGCGGCCGCACATCCGGGTTCGTTCGGTGCCAACGGTTTTCAGACGTTGGTTTATGGCCCGGTGCACACCGCCGGCCAAGCATGGATGCACAGCCCGTTGGGCGAGGCGCTCGACCCGATCGTCAACGCGCCCACCAACATGCTGTTCGGGCGCGATCTGATCGGCAACGGTGCCGCCGGAACCGCGGCGAGCCCGCATGGCGGTGCCGGCGGGTTGCTGTTCGGTGACGGCGGGGCCGGCTATAGCCCCACCGGCGGCACCGAACCGGTGGCCGGCGGTCATGGCGGCGGCGCCGGGTTGATCGGCGACGGCGGCGTCGGTGGCGCCGGTTTTGCCGGCGGGGCGGGCGGCATGGGCGGCACCGGCGGCTGGTTGATGGGCAACGGCGGCCTGGGCGGCGCCGGCGGTGCGGTCACCGGCGTGGGCCTCGTCGGCGGCCCCGGCGGGGCGGGCGGCCAAGCGTTGCTGTTCGGCAACGGCGGTTTGGGCGGGGCCGGTGGGGCCAGTCCGCTGGGCACGAGCGGCGTCGGCGGGGCGGTCGGTCGTGGCGGCTGGTTCGTCGGTGACGGCGCCGCGGCCATGGTCGCGACCGGCGGCAGCGGGCAGACGATCGTCATCGACTTCGTGCGGCACGGGCAGACGGCGGCCAACGCGGCGGGCTGGATCGACACGGCAGTGCCCGGGGTTCCGCTCACCGCGCTGGGCCAGCAGCAGGCGCAGGCCATCGCCAACGTCCTTGCGCCGCAGGGCCCCTACGCCGGGATTTTCACGTCGCAGCTGATCAGGACGCAGCAGACCGCCGCGCCGTTGGCCGCCCTGTTGGGGATGAACACGCAGGCATTGCCCGGGCTCAACGAGATCAATGCCGGCGTCTTCGATGGCCTGCCGCAGATCAGCCCCGCGGGACTGCTTTATCTGGTCGGCCCGATCGCGTGGACGCTCGGATTTCCCCTGGTGCCCATGCTGGCCCCGGGCTCCACCGACATCAACGGGATCGTTTTCGACCGTGCCTTTGACGGGGCGGTTCACACGATGTACGACGGTGCCCTGGCGAACCCGGTGGTGGCCGCGGACGGCAAGATCACCGCGGTCGCGTACTCAAGCGCATTCACGATCGCCGTCGGGACGATGATGAACGTCGACAACCCCGATCTTCTGCTCATGCTCACCCATCCGCTGTCCAACACCGGCACCGTCGTGGTGCAGGGCGATCCCCAGGGTGGTTGGACGCTGGTCAGTTGGGAAGGCATACCCGTGGCACCCGCGTCGTTGCCAACGGCGCTCTTTGTCGACGTGCGCGACCTGATCACGGCGCCGCAATTCGCGGCCTACGACATCTGGCAGGCGCTGCTCACCGGTGATCCGGCCACGATCGTGACCGCGATGCGCGACGGTGTCGACGAGGTCGGCGCGGCGGCGGTCAACTTTCCCGTCGCGGTGACCGAGGACGTGGTCGACGCGGTGTGCGGCGCCGGTCTGGCTGGCCTGCCGAGCGGCCTGCCCAACCTGCTCCCCCGATCGTGCTGACACCTCGCCGGGGGTCAGCCAGCGGGCCAACCCGAAGGTGGCCCCGCCGATCTCCCCCACCGCGGTGCGCGTGAGCCGCGGATGAAGCGGCGCGAAACTAGGCGGTGCGGGAGTCGATTTCGAGTCCCCGGGCGTCGTCGGGAATCGGTGGCGGGGCGAGCTTCGCCGCCTCATCGTTTTCCATGGCCCCCGGCTCGCGGGCGGACGAGCTTTCCAAAAACCGCAGCAGCTCCACCGGGAACGGCAGCACCAGTGTCGAGTTCTTCTCGGCGGCAACCTCGACGACGGTTTCCAGCAGCCGGAGCTGAAGCGCTGCCGGGTGCTCGCTCATGACTTGCGCCGCGGAGGCCAGTTTCTGGGACGCCTGCAGTTCACCGTCGGCGGTGATCACCCGCGCCCGCCGTTCCCGCTCCGCCTCCGCCTGGCGCGCGATCGACCGCTTCATCGAGTCCGGCAGCGTCACATCCTTGATCTCCACGCGGTCGATGTGGATGCCCCAACCCAGAGCCGGGCTGTCGATCATCAACTCCAGGCCCTGGTTGAGATGCTCCCGGTTGGAGAGCAAGTCGTCCAGATTGCTCTTGCCGATGATCGAACGCAGCGACGTCTGAGCGACCTGCCCGATCGCGGACTTATAGTCCTGGACGTCGACCACCGCGCGCACCGGATCGGCCACCTTGAAGTAGATGACGGCATCCACGCGGACGGTGACGTTGTCGCGGGTGATCCCGTCCTGGGCGGGCACCGGCATCGTGATGATCTGCATGTTCACTTTTTCAAGGCGATCGGCGACCGGAACCAGCATCGTCAGCCCGGGTCCCCGAGCGGCCGCCTGGACCCGTCCGAATCGGAAAACGACGCCTCGTTCGAATTGCTTGATGACGCGAAGGTTTGTCGCCAACAACAACAGCAGCACAGCCGCGCTACCCAGCCCGGCCACCATCAATTCGACCATCGTCGTCTCCACATTCCGCCGAGCCTCGTCATGGAACCCGTTGGCGTGCGCCGACTCTCCTTGCCAGTGATCCGAGGGCCGACCCGCCATACCCGACCATCCTCGGGCCCATTAGGCCTGGTCCATACCTCGATTGTGGCACCGGCGATGACGCGCCTCAACGAGCTCGGCGGAACCCCGGCAGGCGGCCCAGCCTGATAGCGGACGATGTGAGGCTAACGGCCTCCCCGGCGGGCGCCGATTGGCGCTTCCAGGCGACGCTTGGCCTCTCAGCCGATCGCGGCGGATGCGTCCAGCAGGAGGATCCCACTCGGCCTTGCAACGCGCGAGCGGCGTTGCCCGGATACTTTGGGGCGACGCTGAGCTCGGCCGGCGCCCGGTCATGGCCTACACGTCACGTCCGGGCGCTCGACGGCATACAACCGCCACGGTGTGCGCGATCGTCACCGCGCACACGGACCGCGTCACGATCCTTCCGCGCAGTCGATCGCGGCGCTGGAGCTCCTCAACGCCGCGACAAAGCGGTTGTCGGCGGCCTTCACTGCGCGATCGCGGAAATCGCTCGAGTTCCCGGCGTACGATGCTGGCCTCGGCGAATATCGGCGGCAAACCGAACAAGACGTCGACACCTTCCGGGGCCTGGCCGTGGTCGACGCGTCCGGAACCACGTGACGCTTGCCAGCCTTGCGCGACGGACATTCGCAATCGGTGTCAAACGCGCGCATTGTGGAGATGTGAAGGGTGATTGGGTCGAGATCGTCATCGACGCCGGAACCGATTCGCGGGTATATGAGGTGACCGCGACTCGCGCCGGGCGCCGGGTCGAGATCGCGACTCGCCGTGGAGTCGTAGAGGTCAGTGAGGTGACCCGGTCGGGTGTGCCGGTGCGGACCGCACGATTTATGTCCAGCCGTGTCATCGCACTCGTCGAGCATCCGGCGACGAGGCTGCCCGCCACCGACGAGCAGCGCGGGCCTGTGCGCACCGCGAAGCCGGCGTGATCCCGGCGCGATCCCTGCGCGATTTCCTGGATAGATCGTCCGCTCATTGGAATGCATTGCAGCAGTGAGAGATTGGCGTTGGTCAACGCCAACGGCCGGGCTCGCGCGCGCCACAATGCGGTTGGTGGTGCACCGGGATGACGATGCGCGCTACCCCGAGGGGCTGCTTCCGGCATGGCGAGATCACCGGTTTGTCGCAAACTCCGAGTTGTCCGCCGCCGCGGTGATCGCGCATGACCGGCGGCGCGCCACGGCACCCTCGGCGGCGGTCGCCGCGCCGTGGCAGGTGGCGCCAGCTGGTGCCGGTATCGGCCCGCCGCCGATGCTGCGCCTGCCGGTCCACTGGCCCCGCAGAACCGGATGGACAGCCCGGTGGACAACGTCGCCGGCAGCCGCCTACCCCGCGCTGCCGCCTGACCCCACTGACAGGCCCTGTCCCGCCCACCATCCCGGGCCGGGCCGAGGAAGCTCACGGAAAGTCGGTACCGACCGGCGCGCGCCGCCGGGCCCCGCCGCGCCACGCCCAACGATCGGCCGGCCGGTGTCGCGGCTGGTTAATTCCACACCGGTCGGCGTGAAATCTCTTGTGTCACTCTGGTTTCTCTGGTTTGTCGGCGGGGTGTCTTGTCGGTGCCCTCCGATAGTTTGGGCGTATGGATCGGGAGGCGATCACCGCGGCGTTCGACACCCTCGATGCCGGCGTGGATGCCGTGCTGGGGTTGGATTTTGAGGCGTTGAGCACCCATGAGCGGCTGGTGTTGCTAGAGCGGGTCGAGCGGGTACGCCGGCGGCTGCCCGCCGTCGAGCATCCACTGATCAACCAACTGGCCCGCTCGGCCAGCGCCGAGGAGTTGGGCGGCAAACTCTCCCACGCGATCGCCGAGTGGACGCTGATCAGCCGCGCCGAGGCCACCCGCCGCATCGCCGAGGCCGCCGATTTGGGGCCGCGGCGCGCACTGACCGGCGAGCCGCTGGCGCCGGTGTTGGCGGCCAGCGCGGCCGCCCAACGCGCCGGGCGGCTGGGCGGCGGCCAGATCGGGGTGATCCGCCGGTTCTCCCACCAGCTGCCCGGCTGGGTCGATGCGCCCACCCGCGACTGCGCCGAGGCCAAGCTGGCCAAGGAAGGCACCCAGTTTCGCCCCGAACAACTGGCCGGGCTGGCCGACAAACTCGCCGATTGTCTGAACCCCGACGGGAATTACAGCGACGAGGACCGGGCCCGGCGGCGCGGCATCACCCTGGGCAAACAACAGGCCGATGGCATGTCGGCGCTGCGCGGCTGGCTCACCCCGGAAGCCCGGGCCACCGTGGAGGCGGTGTTGGCCAAGCTGGCCGCCCCCGGCATGTGCAACCCCGCCGACGAAACCCCGTGCGTGGACGGCACACCCAGCCAGCAGGCCATCGACTCCGACACCCGCAGCACGGCCCAACGCCACCACGATGGGCTCAACGCCGGGCTGCGCGCGCTGCTGGCCTCCGGCAAGCTGGGCCAACACAACGGGTTGCCGGCCTCCATCATCGTCACGACCACGCTGGCCGACTTGGAGGCCGCCGCCGGCACCGGGCTCACCGGCGGGGGCAGCCTGCTGCCGATGAGTGATGTGATCCGGCTGGCCCGCCACGCCCGGCACTATCTGACGATCTTCGATCACGGCAAGGCGCTGGCGCTCTATCACAGCAAGCGCCTGGCCTCCCCGGCGCAGCGAATAGTCTTGTACGCCAACGAGCGTGGGTGCAGCGCACCGGGCTGCGCGGTGGGCGGGTATTACTGCGAGGTTCATCATGTGACCCCGTATGCCCAGTGCCGCACCACCGACGTCAACGCGTTGACGTTTGCCTGCGGCGCCCACCACCGCATGCTGCAACCCGGGGGTTGGAGCACCCGCACCAACACCCGCGGCGAGACCGAGTGGCTACCGCCGCGCCACCTGGACCGCGGCCAACCCCGCATCAACCGCTACTTCCACCCCGAAAAGCTGCTGCGCGATGGGGACGACGAGGACGACGACGGCCCGTAGCCTCCATCCGTGGCCGGGCCGGCGGCCTGCGACAATACGAGTGCTGAGATCGCAGTTGTCCAGCCTCCGAGAAGGCGCTTGCGATGCGGCCAGGGAATACGTTGACCACCAGATCGGCGGTGTTTGACGAGCGGAATCTGCTGTCGGCGGCCGGGTTGGTGCCGGTGCTGGAACTGGCTGCGCAGAACGGTCTTTCGGAATCGATCGACCAGCACGGGGATCTGCCGTCGGCTCGGGTGGCGATTCCCAGGTCGCCGAACCCCCAACACCCTGCGGCTGGGCCGGCACCGCACCCTGACCGTGCGGCTGGTGGTGCGCCGGGTCAAAGACGCCCGCTACCCGGATGGGTTGTTTGCGGTGTGGCGCTATCACCCGTTTGTCACCAACTCCGAGCTGCCGGTCACCAGTCCGATATCACCCACCCACCGCCGCCACGCCATCATCGAAACCGCCTGCGCCGATTCGATCGACGGCCCACTGGCACATTATCCCGTCGGGCAGGTCGCGGCCGACTGCGCCTGGCTGGCCTGCACGGTGATCGCTCATACCCTGCCGCGCGCCGCCGGGACCCTGAGTCGGTGGCCACCTCGCCGTGGCCCGCTGGTCCACCCTGCGCCGCGACCTGGTCAACATCCCGGCCCGCTTCGCGGCCTCGGCCCGCACATCAATACTGCACCTGCTCATCCACTGGCCCCAGCGAACTGGGTGGAAAGCCCTGTGGCACAACGTCATCAGTTATCTGCCGCCTTACCGCATCGGCCAAGCCCTGTCCACCCCGCCATCCCAGGCCCGACCCGAGGAACCCCAAAGGAAAGCTGGTACCGGCCAGCGGATCACACATGCCGCGCCACAACCGGCCTCAGGCCTGGGCACTAGCGCCGACGGCAAGACGAAATCACCGTCCACGGATTCAGCCTTAGGCTTGGCTCGTGGCATCGCTTTCCGACTCGTTATGGCACCGGAACCGAGTCCTGGTTGAGGCCGCGTTGGAGCACCCGTTCGTCCAGGGCATCGCGTCGGGAGAGTTGGCCCGAGCCACGTTCGCCTACTACGTGGGACAGGACGCCGCCTTCCTCGACGCGTTCTGCCGCGCCTACGCCTTGGCTCTGGCGAAGAGCCCGGACCAATACGGTCTGATCGCATTCTGGGAGCTGCTTAACGCCGCCGCCGACGAGCTCCGCTTGCACCAGGGTTACGCGACGCGCTGGGACGTCGACCTTCAGCAAGCGGCAGACCCGGCCACCTCGGCGTACACCAACTTCTTGTTGGCGGTCGCTGCGCTCGAGCCGGTTGGCCACATTGCGGCGGCGACGACGCCGTGCATGCGGCTTTACGCCTACCTTGGCCAGCAGCTGGCCGCTCAGACCAAGCCCGAGAGTGCATATCGCGAGTGGGTGATGACGTACTCGAGCGCGCAGTTCGAGGCCCTGGCACGCCGTCTCGAGGTGCTACTCGACCGCTACGGGGGGGATCACGACCGCCTGGCCGTCCTGTATCACCAAGCGATGGAACTTGAATTGCGCTTCTTCGACGCTGCCAGCCGATGGGAGCGGCCATGACTGCGGATGCGTTGGTGAGCCGTCACATGGCCGCGTGGCAGGCGGCCACGGTTCACCCGTTCCTTGTGGGCGTGCGGGACGGATCGCTGCCCGAGGACGCCTTCGACCGTTGGCTGGCCCAGGACTACCTGTTCGCACAGGTCCTGGTGCGCGCCCAGGCCCGCATCGCGGCCGCTGCCCCCTTGGCCGACGTCGGCCTGCTCGCGGGGGGCGTGGTCGCCACCGTTGGGGAGCTCGGCTGGTTTGAGGAGATGGCGGCGCGGCGCGGCGTTGTCCTGGACTCCTCTATGCATCCGGTGACTCGGGCCTACTGCGACTTCCTGTTGGCATTGACCTACTGCGGCTATCCGGCCCAGATCACCGCGATCTGGGCGCTCGAACGCACGTACCTGCAGAGCTGGGAAGGCGCCCGCCCAGGTGCTCAGCCCTACCGGGAGTTCGTGAACAGATGGACCACCGCGGGCTTCCGGTCCTACGTGGGCGATCTCCAGACTTCCGTTGATCGTCAGCTCGAGACCGCCGTCGGCGAGCAGGCGCGAGAGGCCGAGGACGCCTTCTTGTGGGTGGCCCACTACGAGCAAGGCTTCTGGGACATGGCGATGTTGGGTTAGATCCGAACGGAGTCCAGCTCAGGTGGCGGAAAACAACCCGCCAGACAGTTACGGAACCCCATATGCCAGAACGGTTTTCGAGTCTATCTGCAATGGCGGTTCGATTCGGTACGAGCAGGGAAGCGTTCTACACCGGCCATGGAATCGGATCAATCGTGAAGCCCGCAGGTAGCTTCTGCTCCTTTTTACGTTTCGCAATGTGACATTGAGTGACTTCATTCGTGCGCACCTTTTGGGCATCATCTATAGCTTCATCCAAAAGTTCACCCGCGCGAACGCCCATGCCCTTCATGTCTTCATCACCGAGGCGCTGAAGTTCCGATGCGAAATCATGCCACATTCGGACTATCTCCATTGCAAAGTCCGCGGGCATGTTCTTGATGTGCTCTTTACGTTCTTTGCGATCAAACCTGTTCACGTCCGCCGACTTTGAGCGATCCTGCGCGTGCATTAGCCGCGCGTGTAATTTGGGCGACCAATGTCTTTCGTACAGGCGCGATGAGATTTTGCTGGTAAGCCGGTAAGCATCGTAGCCGTAATTGTGGTCGTTAGTCTTGCGCGTGAAGAACTCGAAAAGAGCGCGTGAGTGCAGAAATACGGAATCCATCGCATAAACCTGCACACTGTAGCCGTCAATACCTAGATTCATGTGATGCTGCGCGTGCCATTCAGTCGCGGCCCGCAATACCCAACGAAGTTCGTTGGCCAGGTCCTCCTCCAGGTAGGACTTCAGTTGTGCGGGATCCATTTCGGGTGTATGGACACCCCATTGCACCATCTGCCTCCCCCTCTTTCGGTTGACCCAATCACTCATGCGCATTAACAACGTGGCGCTTGGCTTGCACGCTTCGTAAAGGTGCTGTTGCTGAATGCCGGTCTCCACATACCGAGTCTGGCACACTATGTAGGACAAAATGAGTCAACACAGGCGGATCAGTCGACGGCCTAGATTGCTGGCACAGGTCGTGTTGGGTTGCGTTGGGTGTGGAACTCCGCAACACCGATGGGTTCATCGAGATCATGCGCCATCAAGCAATTACGGCCAACACCGCTGATGCCCCACTAACTGATATTGCTCATTGCCTGGTTCGCTTGCGGTCGGTTGCTCAAGACCCGCGACATTGTGATCACCCAGCGCGGCAACCCGATCACGTTGGGCGCGTCGCCGAGCCAGGGCTACGGCCGGTTCAAGACCCGCATTACAGGGTCACAGATGAACCCCTTCGCGCCATAGGCAAACGCTGTCCTCATCTCTCGCAACGCCCCGAGTTCGACCAAGGTCATGATCGCCTTCTTTGCAGGGGGATACGTGACGTCATGCCGTTCTGCGACCAGCGGAATGGTGATGATGGGGTAACCCAGGAGGCTGTCGGCAACTGAATAGACGACGCCACGAGCCTTCACATTCGCTAGCTGCTGTCGGAGTCCCGATTGAAACGCCAGCAGCTCCTCGATTCTGGAAACCCCATCTTCAGCTTGGTGACGGACAGCTTCACAGAAAAACCTGATCCAAGAGTCGAAATCCCCCGTCGAGCTGATGCCAAGCAAGAGATCCTTGTACTCGTCCTTTCGCTGCTCCAGCCATGGCGAGAGATTCAGGAGCGGGTAGGTCAGCGCCCCCTCGGTGACTAGCTGGAGGGTCACGATGAGTCGGCCCAATCTCCCGTTCCCGTCGGAGAACGGGTGCAAGGCTTCGAACTGGTAGTGCGCCATTGCAATCTTGACAAGCAGCGGGTAGTCGTCGTCGGCATGAATCCACTTCTCCCAATCCGCCATGCCCTGTATCAGTAGATCTCCGTGAGGTGGAGGCACGAACCTTGACGCCTCAATACCCTTTGAGCGCTCCCCTGTGTGCCAGGGTTAGGTGAGACAGCAGCAGTAGCCGATCATCGCTACGGGGCGAGACAGGATCACTATTCCACGTGACTATGACGATCGCATCTTTGGACAGTCGCGCCGATACTGGCGTGGTGGAGGGCACGCGGGATCCGGGCGCCCGGGCACGGCGGCGCACGTTCACCGCCGAGTACAAGGCCCGCATTCTCGACGAGTACGACGCGTTACCGGCTGGCTCGGAGCGGCGCGGCGCGTTGCTGCGGCGAGAGGGCCTGTACAGCTCGCACATCGCCGAATGGCGCAAGGCCCGCGACGCCGGCGCCCGGAAAGGCCTGGCGCCCAGAGGGAAGAAACCGAAACGCACGGCCGAACAGATCGAGTTGGAGAAGCTGCGGCGGCGCAACGAGCTGCTCGAAGCCGAGCTGGAACGCACCAAGTTGGCCTTGGAGATCACGGGAAAAGCGCACGCGCTCTTGGAGATGCTCTCCGAGAGCGCAGACTCCGATCCGAAGTCCAAGCCGTGATCGACGAGCACCTGCCCAATCTGGCGGCGGCGACCAGCACGAAGCGGGCATGTGCGCTGCTCGGCGCGTCGCGGGCCACCGTGTACCGCCGCCGCAATCCCACACCCCGCCCAGCTGCGCCGCCGCGACCGGAACCGGCGAACAAGTTATCCGAGGCCGAACGCCAACACGTGCTGTCGGTGCTGCGCTCGCCCGAGTACTGCGACCTGGCGCCGGCGCAGGTATGGGCGCGGCTGCTCGACGACGGCATCTACTTGTGCTCGATCCGCACGATGTACCGGCTGCTGGCGATCGCCGGGGAGAACCGCGAGCGGCGCCGCCAACGCACCCACCCGGCGAAGAAGAAACCCGAGCTGATCGCCACCGCACCGAACCAAGTGTGGTCCTGGGACATCACCAAACTGCAAGGGCCACAACGCGGTATCTACTACCAGCTGTACGTGATCATCGACATCTACTCCCGCTTTGTGGTCGGCTGGACCGTCACCGCCACCGAAACCGGCGAACTCGCCAAGGAGTTCATCGACGCCGCGCTGGCCACCCACGACATCGAACCCGGCCAGCTGACCCTGCACGCCGACCGGGGCACCTCGATGACCTCCAAGCCGGTCGCCCAGCTGCTGGTTGACCTGGGCGTGGACCGCAGCCACTCCCGCCCGCACGTGTCCAACGACAACCCCTACTCGGAGGCCAACTTCAAGACCCTCAAATACTGCCCCGCTTTCCCCGGCCGGTTCGGCTCCATCGAAGACGCCCGCGCCTTCTGTACCGTGTTCTTCGACTACTACAACCACGTGCATCGCCATTCCGGGGTCGGCCTGCACACGGCCGCGTCGGTGCACTACGGCACCGCCACCGAGATCCAGGCCCAACGCGCCGCCACGCTGGACGCCGCCTACGCCGCCAACCCCGCCAGATTCCGGCACCAGCGGCCCACCCCACCGAAACTGCCTACCGTTGCCTGGATCAACCAACCAACCCCCGAAGCACTCATCAAATCCGCGTAAGAAACTGTCTCACCGGCCTTGACATGTTCCGCTCACCAATGTAGACGTGCGACTCTCGCAGCCGGCCCTTGTCCCAGCTGTCGCCTCGGGTGCCATCCACCAGCGTGGCCTGAAGAGTTGCTATCACATTCAGGCAGATGGGTTTGACTCGAATCAGTTCGAGGGCCTGTTCCGCAGCGCGCACGTAATTCATGACCTCTCGTACTTCGGCGCTCCGGTTGGCCTCATCGACGTAGTCCGCTTCGAGCACCTCCTCGAGCGTCGCGTAGGTACCTTCTAGCGCAGAGGTGCTCTGGGCCTCTCGCCGGAGCGCCGGGCGAACGAGGAGCCCTGGGTCGGGGAGGCGCTTGACGGCGAAATCGAGACGGCCGAGCGACATACTCGCCTCGTCGGCGAGCTTGTGGGCCTTCATAGAGAGTTCAATGTGGGCCGGTAGCGGTGCTGGGACGAACGCGGAGTGGCTGTAGTCGCGGTTGAGGTATGCATCATGGCCCGATATGGGAACGAGGTGGCCGACCGGCGACTGTTCGAAGTCCGCTACCTGCATGAATATACCTTTCGGCTAGTTTGTTTAATAAGGCTCGCATCTGTTAAAGGCTCGCTCACCCGGCCAGAATCAATTATAGCTTTAGATAAAAAACTATAACAAATCTGGGACGGGTATAGCTTTCGCCATCTCCCTTTTAGACCTCGGTTACCTGGGAACCCCCTCGACTCGCCCGGTGCTACGGGCCTACCCGCGGCCAAAGGTCGATGAACTGCTTTCGAGCGCCGCTCAGCCCCGTGTGCATCCCGGTTTTCGCCGGCTACTTAGAACCCCAAGCCCTTCAAACGGACAGCCACCACCGAGTCCATCCTTGAAAAGGTCCGCCGCGGCAACAGCGCGCGCGGTGGCTGAGAACGTGAAGCGGCTACGCGGGGCCACGAACTACATGCAGCTGTCGGGGCTGCTTCAAGAGAAAGCCGCCTGGTCTATCAATACGGTTGGCATACGACGCATCGAGTCTGGTGAGCGCCGGGTAACACCTGATGGCCTCATGGCTGTCGCTGTGGCACTTGGTGTTTCGCCGGTCACGCTGATGATCCCCGATACCGGTTGGAACGGGGCTGTCGCTGACGATCAACGCCGGTATGTCGAGGTGACCGGGCTTTCTGGCCCGGTAGACGTGGTGTACGTCTGGGACCTGGTGCGCGCCGACCGCCCCTTGCCAGGCATGCCAGACATCGAATTCATCAGCAGGGCCTGGCCCGCATGGCTTCAGCAGCGCGAGAGCCTGTTCATCGACAAGATTCTTGAGCGCTCTCGTGGCCTCCCCGATGATGCGGGCTCATCTCGTGGCGACGATTGAGAAGTACGAAACATCTTCTGGTGCAACCCGTTATCGGGTTCGGTACAGGACGCCTGACCGGCGGCAGACGGACAAGCGGGGTTTCAAGACGAAGCGTGACGCAGAGGCGTGGCAGCGGAGAACGAGGTTGACAAACTCCGGGGGGAGTACGTCGCACCGGAACTCGGCAAGATCACTGCGAGGGAACTCGGGCCTGGGTGGTTGAAACGTCAACGGGGTCACATGAAGCCGTCCGGATTCGGCAGTTACGACAGTGCTTGGCGTGTGCATGGAGCCCCGGTGGGGGCGGGTGCGAGTTGCTGACATTGCTCACACTGATGTGCAGGCGTGGGTTTCGGAGCTGGCCGGCAAGCGTGGCCCGGTGATTGTGCAGACGGAGTACTCGGTGTTGGCGCGGATCTTGGATGACGCGGTCCGGGATCGGCGGCTGGCGGCGAACCCGGCGCGCGGCGTCAAACTCCAGGTGAGTGCTAGGCGCAAGAATGTCTACCTGACCGCCGGCCAGCTCCACGCGCTGGCTGTGGCGGCCGGCCGGTACCGGTCGCTGGTTCTGCTGCTTGGCACTGCCAGCCTGCGATGGGGTGAGGCCGCGGCGCTGCGGGTCAGGGATGTGGATTTCCTCAAACGAAGGATTGTGCTGCACGAGAACGCGGTCAGCGTGGGCAGCACTGAAGTCCGGGAAGCACCGCACGATCACGCTGGCCTGGTTCGTGGTTGATGAGTTGGCCAAGTCGTGTGCGGGCAAGGAGCGTGACGAGCTGCTGTAGCCGGCGCGGTCGAGCGGCTACCTGGGCCCGCCGTCGTCGCATGACTCGTGGCTGTCCGAGGCGGTCGACCGCTGCCGGAAGGTAGACAAGACGTTCCCGCGGATCACCGCGCACGCGTTACGGCACACCGCGGCGTCCCTGGCGATCTCGTCCGGCGCCAATGTGAAGGTGGTTCAGCGGATGCTGGGGCATGCGTCGGCGGCCATGACCTTGGACGTGTATGCGGATCTTTTCGACGATGACCTCACTGCAGTTGCCGAGAGATTAGATTGCATGAAACTGTGGGCAAAATGTGGGCACGGCAGCCGAGCGAGGCCATTTAGCAAACATAAAAAAAGACGTTTAACAGCGCATATCGCTGTGCAGCAATGGAGCCTCCTGTCAGGATTGAACTGACGACCGCTCGCTTACAAGGCGAGTGCTCTACCACTGAGCTAAGGAGGCCGGAACTAGCAGGATGCCAGCCTAACCGGTAGCGGCGAGCAGACGTGGAATCGCCCATTTCCCGGCAGAAATGGGCGATTTTATGTCTGCTCGCGCTCGCTGTCGACCACGCGCTGCGAGCGCACCGACCGCGACGACGACCGGCGCGGGGGACGGCGCCCGGGCAGCGGGATGCGCTCGGCGATGTTGCTCAGCGGGTTGACCACCAGGGTGAGCGCGATGACGGCGTCTTGCAGGGTAGCGATGGCGGGCTCGAGCGCCTCCATCCCCGGCGCCAGCCGGGCCAGCGTGTCGGCCACGTCGGCGAGCTGCTCCAGGGGGCCGTCCTTCGATGTCAGCTTGTCGATCAAACCATCCTCGGCGAGCAAGCGGTCGGCCAGCCCATCCTCGGCCAGCACCCGTTCAATCAGGCCGTCCTCGGCGAGCAACTGATCGGCCAACCCGCCCGGCTGCAGGGCACGCTGCAGCCCGCCGCCCTCCGCGGTCAGCCGATCCAGCAGGCCTCCGGGCGCGGTCAGCAGGTCGACCAACCCGCCGGGGCGCAGCAGTCGGTCCATCGGCCCATCGGGGGCGATGGCGCGGCCCAGCGGCATATCCTCGTCCAACAGCCGGGCCAGCCGGTTGGCCCGCGCGATCGCGTCGTCGATCCCCAGCATGTTGGCCATCGTGGTGGACCCGCTGCCGCCGGCGGTATCACCCAGCGCTCGCTTGGCCATGCCCACCGCCGCGCCGGCCATGTTCAAGCCGGATTCGGCCGCGGAGAGCCCGACGCGTGCGGGCAAGGTCGCGATGCCGACGAGTGTTGTGCCGAGACTCATCATGCGAGTGTATTCACGCCGCAGGGTGTTGACCGCGCGTAGGTCCAAGCTGATCCGAGGATTTTTGGCAGACTGTTAGCAGACTGCTGGCAACGAGCTTTCAGGAAGTACTCAATGACCGTTAAGGAAGCGTTCAACCACGGTGTGAGGAAATTGGCCTCATGACAGCCGTAACCCCAGGCGAAGCCGCGACGCCGGAGGCTCGTGTGCTCGTCGTCGACGACGAGGCCAACATCGTTGAACTGCTCTCGGTGAGCCTGAAATTCCAGGGATTCGAGGTGCATACCGCGACCAACGGTACCCAGGCGCTGGACAAGGCCCGGGAAGCGAAGCCGGACGCCATCATCCTCGATGTGATGATGCCGGGCATGGACGGCTTCGGGGTGCTGCGACGGCTGCGTGCCGACGGGATCGACGCGCCGGCGTTGTTCCTGACCGCCCGGGACTCGCTGCAGGACAAGATCGCGGGCCTGACCTTGGGTGGCGACGACTATGTGACCAAGCCGTTCAGCCTGGAGGAGGTGGTCGCCCGGCTGCGGGTCATTCTGCGGCGCGCGGGCAAGGGCAGCGCCCAGCCTCGCAACGTCCGCCTGAAATTCGCCGACATCGAGCTTGACGAGGAGACCCACGAGGTGTGGAAGGCCGGGCAGCCGGTGTCCCTGTCGCCCACCGAATTTACGTTGTTGCGGTACTTCGTGATCAACGCGGGCACGGTGCTGAGCAAGCCGAAGATCCTCGACCACGTCTGGCGCTATGACTTCGGCGGCGACGTCAACGTCGTCGAGTCCTACGTGTCGTACCTGCGGCGCAAGATCGACACCGGGGAGAAGCGGTTGCTGCACACCCTGCGCGGGGTGGGCTACGTGCTGCGGGAGCCGCGTTGAGCCCGAGATCGACCGGGTAGCCAAGCATGGCCGAACACCGTCCACGCGGGGTGCCGCTACGGGTAGGGCTGGTCGCCGCGACCCTGGTGTTGGTGCTGGGCGGCCTGGTGGTTTCGGGTGTGGCGGTCACCTCGATCCTGCGGCACAGCCTGATCAGCCGGATCGACTCCACCCTGCTGGACGCCGCCCGCACCTGGGCGCAGGCCCCCTGGAAGCATGCGCCCAACCTGGAGGGCCCCGACCCCGCCCGGCCACCGTCGAAGTTCTACGTGCGCGGCATCAGCCCCGCCGGCCAGACCGTGACCGCCATCAACGACCGCAATGCCGAGCCGGCGCTGCCCGCCGACAACGACGTGGGCCCCAACCCGGTGACGCTGCCGTCGGTCCGCGGCGCCGACATCGAGTGGCGCGCCGTGACGGTCCGGCCGGCGCAGGGCGGGATCACCACCGTCGCCATCGATCTGACCGACCTCGAACACACCGTTCGGTCCTTGGTCTGGCTGCAGGTCGGCATCGGGGTCGCGGTGTTGGTCGTGGTCGGCATCGCCGGCTACCTGGTGGTGCACCGAAGTCTGCGGCCGCTGGCCGAGGTGGAAGAGACCGCGGCGGCGATCGCCGCCGGCCAGCTGGATCGCCGGGTTACCGAACGCGATCCCCGCACCGAGGTGGGCCGACTCTCGTTGGCGCTCAACGGAATGCTGGCCCAAATTCAACAGGCTGTGGCGTCCTCGGAGGCGTCGGCCGAGACGGCCCGCGGTTCCGAAGAGCGGATGCGACGGTTCATCACCGACGCCAGCCATGAACTGCGCACCCCGCTGACCACCATTCGCGGGTTCGCCGAGCTGTATCGCCAGGGCGCCGCGCGCGATGTGGCGATGCTGTTGTCGCGCATCGAAAGCGAAGCCAGCCGGATGGGCCTGCTGGTGGACGACCTGCTGATGCTGGCCCGGCTGGACGCGCACCGTCCGCTGGAAAGGACCCGGGTGGACTTGCTGTCGCTGGCCACTGACGCGGTGCACGACGCGCGGGCGATCGACCGCAATCGCACCATCGCCCTGGAAGTTCTCGACGGCCCCGGCACCCCGGAGGTGTTCGGGGATGAACCCCGGTTGCGGCAGGTGCTGAGCAACCTCGTCGCCAACGCGTTACAGCACACCCCGGACAGCGCGGACATCACCGTCCGGGTCGGCACCGTGGGCGACGACGCGGTGCTCGAGGTCGCCGACAAGGGTCCTGGCATGAGCCCGCAGGATGCGCAGCGGGTGTTCGAGCGGTTCTATCGCACCGACTCGTCACGGGCACGTGCCAGCGGCGGAACCGGGCTGGGGCTGTCGATCGTGGACTCGTTGGTCAAAGCCCACGGCGGCGTCGTCACGGTGACGACCGAGCTCGGTAAGGGTTGCTGCTTCCAGGTCAGGATGCCGCGTGTCAGTGAGGTGGCCGCCCCGGTCAGTTGACCGCGCGCTACGTCAGCTGGGCCAGTGCCGCCTTGATCCTGGCCTGCGCATCGTCCAACGATTCCGGGGACGGGTTGCGGTCGACGTTGGCGAAGCCGAAGTCGCTCAGGCTGCGCGTGGGGAACACGTGGACATGCAGGTGGGGAACCTCGAGCCCGGCGATGATCACCCCGGCGCGCTCGGTTCTGAACGCCTTGCATACCGCCTTGCCGATCAGCTGGCTCACCGACATGACGCGGCCGAACACCTCGGGATCCACGTTCTGCCACTGATCGATTTCGGCCCGCGGCACCACCAGCGTGTGCCCCTTGGTCATGGGTTCAATCGTCAGGAACGCAACGACGTCGTCGTCCTCGTAGACGAACCGGCCGGGCAGTTCCCGGTTGATGATCTTGGTGAAGATCGACGCCATGGGCCAAGCATATGGTCGCCGAAACCGCTGCCAGGGTGGGCCGAAATCGGGCACCTCGGCCGACCTGGTTCACTGCTGTTTGCCGAACGTCATCATCTCCAGGTTCCAGTAACCGCGCAGGTTGGTGATCAGGCCGTCGTCGTTGACCCGGTAGGTGAACACCCCGCGGACCGAACTGGTGAAACCCCCCTCAAACGTGCTGTCCAGCACCAAGATGTGGGCGATCTCGTTGGGCGAACTCGACGGAAAGCTCTCCTGGCATGTGACGGTCAGCTGATTGGGCGCGATGTTGGCGTCGTAGAAGGCGCCGACGGCCTCCTTGCCCCTGATGCCCGCACCATCCGGGTTGGTGACCGCCTTGCCGATCGGGTCTTCGATGACGACGTCGTCGGCCATCAGCGCCAACCAACCGTCGCGGTCGTGGGCTTGCACGCATCGCCAGGACGCCTGCGACGCGCTCAGCGCCGGGGTGTGGGCGGTTTGGGTCATCGCTATTCCTCCTGTTGTCAAATGGCGCACGCGGCGCGGGCGCCGTCCTCGGTGGCCCTGCGGATCAAGCCGAGGCCGCTGCAGTCGCCGGCGGCATGCACCTCGGCGTCGGGCATGGCGGCAACCAGGGAGTCGAACAGGGCGGTGTCGGGCTCGACGGATCCGGCGATCACCACACTGTCGCAGGCCAGGTCGCGGGTGCTTCCGCCGGCCGGGGTGAAAACCACAGCCTCCCTGTTGATCCGGTCTACGGCCGCACGGACGTGGACGGTGACGCCCAACCGGTCGAGCCGGTCCATGTGCTCGGTCTTGCGCTTGTTGCCCACCTCCGGGGCGATGTCCTTGCCCGGCTCGAGGATGGACACCAGCCGGCCCCGGCCGGCCAGGAACTCGGCGAGTTCGATGGCCACCAGGTCACCACCGATGATGACGACGCGCCGGCCCACCGGCATCCAGGCGCGGGTGGCCAGCCGCACCGCGGCGGGACGCACCAACCGCTGTCGCCAGCCGGCCAGCAGCCCAGCGCACAGTCGCTGCCAGGCCGGATCGCTGGATTCGGCGTGCCCGTCCAGCAAGTCGCACAACCCCGGCCCGGTATGCACGTGTGGCAGGTCTGCGCCCGGGATCGTGGGCACCGCGACGTGGCCGCCGGTGGCCACCACCACCGCGTCGGGCCGCATTGCGATCACCTCACCGGACGAAACGGGGTGGCCCAGTTCGACGTTCACCGGGCTGAGTCGGATCTCGTCGCGCAGGTACCGCAGGAACGGCTGGTTTTCGGGATGCAGCAGGCACGCCCAGCGCAGTGCGCCGCCCAGTTGGCCGGCGCGTTCGAAAAGCGTGACGCGGTGGCCGCGTTCGGCGGCCACCCGGGCGGCCTCCAGCCCGGCCGGGCCGCCGCCGACCACCACCACGCGCTTGGCGCGCACCGCGCGAGGTGCCGCCAGTTCACGCTCCTTGCCGGTGCGGGGATTGACGGCGCAATCCACCGAGAGGCGTTGTTCCATGGCGTCGATGCAGTTTTCACACGAGATGCACCGGCGAATGCGGTGCGACTGGCCGGAGGCCAGTTTGTCCGGCAGATCCGGGTCGGCCAGCAGCGGACGGCCCATGGCGATGAAGTCGGCGCGCCCGTCGGCCAGGATCCGTTCGGCCCTGGCGGGGTCGTGGATGCGTCCCACGGCGATCACCGGCACGTCGACCACCTGTTTGACCGCCGCCGCGGCGCCGACGTTGAGCTCGTCGCCGTCGTCGGCGCCGTTGACCATGGCGGTCACCAGCCGATCGATGACGCCGCCGCTGACGTGGAATGCATCCACCCCGGCGGCGACGAGGTCGGGTGCCACCCGGGCGGTTTCGTAGATGGGCCGGCCCCCGGCCACGCGTTCGTAGCCGGAGATGCGCAGCGTGATGGGCAGCGCGTCACCGATCTCGGACCGAATCGCGGCCAGCGCCTGCAGCACCGCTCGGATCCGGCCGCGCGCCGAGTCGCCCCGGTAGTCGTCGGTACGTCGATTGCGTTGCGGGGCAAGGAAAGAGCCCAGCAGCATGTAGCCGTGTGCGGCATGGAGCTCGATGCCGTCGTAGCCGGCCTCGGCGGCCCGCCGCGCCGCGGCCCTGAACAGGTCGAACACCTCGGCCAGCTGCCGCGTGCTGATCTCCGCCGACGGACGCCCGGTCAGGTACGACGGGATCACCGACGGCCCCAGCGACGGCACGCCGAACATCTCCGGTCCCAGGCCGTCGGGTCCGGCGTGCACCAGCTGGGGCTGGATCTTGGCACCGTGCGCGTGCACCACGTCCACCAGCGCCCGGTGCGCGTCCACCGCGGCGTCGGTGGCCAGCTGCAGGCCACCGGGTGTTTCGGGGTGATGATGGTCGACTCCGGTGGCGCCCAACGTGATCAGCCCGACGCCGCCCTCGGCTCGGGCGGCGAAGTAGTCCCGCGTGCGTTGCGAGGGCAGCCCGTCTCTGGTGCCATACATCGTCTCCATGGGAGACATGACCACCCGGTTGCGCACCGTCATGGCGCCGATTCGTCCCGGCGCCAACAGATGGGGAAAGCGGGCCACCGACGGACCACGCGCCAGGCTACCGGTCGGCGTCCGTGTAGCGGATCACGCCGCGAATGTTCTTGCCGTCCAGCATGTCCTGGTAGCCGTCGTTGATCTGTTCCAGCCGGTATTGACGGGTGATCATGTCGTCCAGGTTGAGCTTGCCCGCCTTGTACATCGACAACAACTGCGGAATGTCATGACGCGGGTTGCCGCCGCCGAAGATGGTTCCCTGCAGGTTCTTCTGCAGCATGGACAGCATGAACAGGTTCAGCGTCACTTGGGTGTCGAGCATGCTGCCAATCGCCGTCACGACGCAGGTTCCGTTCTTGGCGGTAAGCGTCAGGTAGCTGTCGATATCTTTGCCCTTGAGATCGCCGACCGTGACGATCACCTTCTTGGCCATTCGGCCTTCGGTGACTTGCCCCATGCCCATCGTTGCCGCTTCGATGTCGGGGTAGACATGGGTGGCGCCGAACTTGAGCGCCTGGTCTCGCTTCCACTCGACCGGCTCGATGACGAAGATGTAGCGGGCGCCGGCGGCGACCGCGCCCTGCAGGGCCGCCATCCCGACCCCGCCGACGCCGATGATCGCGACGTCTTGACCCGGCCGGATGTCCGCGGAGCGGGTGGCCGAACCATAGCCGGTGGTCACCCCGCAGCCGACCAGGCAGGCGACCTCGAACGGGATCGACGGATCGATCTTCACCACCGAGGTCTTGTGCACCACCATGTACGGCGAGAAGGTGCCCAGCAACGTCATCGGGTAGACGTTTTGGCCGCGGGCCTGGATGCGGAATGTGCCGTCGCTGACCGCCGCGCCGGCCAGCAGCCCTGCCCCCAGGTCGCACAGGTTGCGCATCCCGGCCTCACATGACGGACACCGCCCACAGGATGGAATGAACGACAACACGACGTGGTCGCCGGGAACGATGTCTTCCACTCCGGGTCCAACCTCGGTGACGATGCCGGCACCCTCGTGTCCGCCCAGGACGGGAAAGCCCGCCATCGGAATCCCACCGGTCACGAGCTTGTGGTCGGAGTTGCACATGCCCGCCGCTTCCATCTGAATCTTGACCTCGTCCTTGACGGGGTCACCGATGTCGATCTCCTCCACCGACCACGGCTGGTTGAACTCCCAGATCAGAGCGCCTTTTGTCTTCACGTTGGATCGGACCCCATTTCACCGTTGAATTGAGCTGAGCTGCCCGACTCCGTCCGGCAGCGGTGGTGACGAATGCCACCGACACTCCCTGTCGCGTCAGCATAGCGCGTCCAACAAAACAAATGCTTGGTTGGCTGGTTGCGGGCGCCTCACCAGAGCGGGACCGGGGCCTTGCCGAGCGGGTAGTAGCCCGGTATCGCCTCGCCGGATGCGCCCCTTGCGAAGCCGCGTTCGATGCGGTTGCGCATGCCCGCCGACAGCTTGCCGGCCTTGATCAACTCCTGGTAAAGCGCCGACACGTGGCCGAAGTCGAAGAAGTCGCGCTGCCAGCTCCATTTCCCGCCGCCGGCGTAGCGAAACCAGCTGCCGCCGATGCCGTACACCTCCCACTGGGTGCCGTCGGCGTCGGTGGCGACCTGCTTCCAGAACCCGACCACCTCGCCGATCTTGTCGTCGATGACGACCCGCTGGTACGGGTAACGCCAGCCCTGCAGGCCCGCCATCTCCTGGCCGAGCGCGATGTCACGGATCTCGTCGATCCCGACGCACATCACGTCCTGCGTGGGCCCGATGTTCCAGCCGTAGGTGGCATCGTCGGTATAGAAGTCGGCGAGCACCGTCCAATCCCCGCTCCGCTCGGCGTCCTGGTTGGCTTGCAACCAGCGCCGCACCACGTCTTCCAGCTCCGAGCGGGGGAATGCGGTCACGTCAATCTCCTGTTTCTCGGATGGACAACGCTCGCGTGGGGCAGGCCCGCACGGCCTGCTCGATCTGCCGGCGGGCGTGCGGGGGCGGCTCGGCATCGATGATGTCCACCTGGCCGCGTTTGGGCACCCGGAAATAGTCGGGCGCCTCCAGCTCGCACATCGCATGTCCCTGGCACAAATCCAGGTCGACCTGCACCCGGTAACCCATCGTTACCGTCCCGTCTTGGTCCTCTTGCGGTAGCGCACCCGGGCCGGCTGGGCCAGCTGCACCACCATCTTGGAATGATCGTTGCGGTAGCTGTCCGGCGGTTGCGCCATCGCAAACGCGTACTCGCGCAACAGCACCGAGAAGATCGCCTTGATCTGCATGGTGGCGAACGCCGCGCCCACGCACCGATGCCGGCCGGCGCCGAACGGAATCCACGTCCAGCGGTTGACCAGATCCTCTTGGCGGGGCTCCGCATAGCGTTGCGGCAGGAACTCGTCGGGGTCGGGGAAATCCTCGGGGATCCGGTTGGAGATCGCCGGTGAGGCCGCCACCAAATCGCCCACATGGATCGGATGGCCTTGCAGCTGGAACTCACGCTTGGCGACCCGCATCAGGATGATCAGCGGCGGGTGCAGCCGCAGCGTCTCCTTCAGCACGTTCTCCAGCCGCGGAATCTGGCGCAGCGCGTGGAAACTCACCGGCTGACCGTCGGCGTAGAGCGCGTCGAGCTCGTTGATCACCGCGTCGTATTCGGCGGGGTGGCGCAGCAACTCGATCAGGGTCCACGACGCGGTGCCCGAGCTGGTGTGGTGTCCGGCGAACATCATCGAGATGAACATGCCGGTGATCTCGTCGGCCGAGAACCGAGGATTGCCGTGGTCATCGGTGACGGTGATGAGCACGTCGAGCATGTCCCGCTCGTGCTTGTCCGCCGGGGGGTTGGCGATCCGGTTGTTCATGATGCCTCCGACCAGCGCGACCAATCCCTTGCGGGCCTGGTCGCGGCGGCGGAAGCTCTCGATCGGCAGGTAGGGGTCGACGTAGGCCAGCGGGTCGGTGCCGCGCTCCAGCTCGTGGTAGAGCCTGGCGAATCGCCCGTCGAGTTGGTCGCGGAACTTCTTGCCGATCAGGCACGCCGAGGAGGTGTAGATGGTCAACTCGGCGAAGAAATCCAGCAGGTCGATCTCGCCGGCTTGGCCCCAGTCGGCGATCATCCGCCGGACCTGGTCCTCGATGGTGACGGCGTGGCCCTTCATATGCTCGCCGCGCAGCGCGGCGTTGTGCAGCATCTCCTTGCGCCGCTCCGGGCTGGCGTCAAACACCACGCCCTTGCCGAAGATCGGCGTCATGAACGGGTAGGCCTCGGCCTGGTCCAGCTCGTCGTCGCCGGCGCGGAAGAAGAACTCGTTGGCCTGTGCGCCCGAGAGCAACACCACGTGCTTGCCGGCCAGTTGGAAGGTGCCGACGTCACCGCATTCGTCGCGGGTGCGCCGCATCAGCCCGATCGGATCGGCGCGGAATTCCTCGAGGTGGCCGTGTTTGCCTTGCCCACCGGAAACTCGTGGAACGGCAACAACACTCATTGGTCGGGCATCCCCTCATCGCGTGGGCTGGATTGCTCGGCTCCTTCCCCAGGCGTTTCGTCCGGCATCGTCGCCTCACCCAGTGAAAGCCTCTGACGAATTTCGGGCGCGTCCGCCAGCGGCGCCTCGGGCTGGACTTCCATGTTCACCACGATTGAGCCGCGCGGGGTTTCGGCGACAAACGCGATGGCGCGGGCGACGTCTGTGGGGCGCAGGAAGTAGCTGTGCCGGGCCTGACCCCACTTCGCCCAGTCCTGCAGCATTGGGCCGACTTGTTCGGCGGACAGCTGCCAGCCCATCCCGGTCAGCGTGGGCCCCGGATGGATGATCGACGCGCGAACACCGGTGCCCTCGAGCTCCATCTGCAGATTGGTCACCATGGCCACCAGCCCGGCCTTGGCCGCGCCGTAAGCGCCCATGTGTGGCCGTTGGCGCAGGGCCACATCCGACCCGACGAAGATGACATCGCCGCGCCGGCGCGCCACCATGTCCGGCAGCACCGCGGTGGCCAGCCGGTTGGCGCCGATCAGATGTATCTGGACCTGCTCGAGGAAGGCGTCGGTGCTGATCTCGTGCAGCCGTCCCGGGAGCATGTCCCCCGCACCGGACACCAGCAACTCGATCTCGCCCAGTGCGTCGATGGATTGTGCCACAAACGCTTTCACCGACACCGCATCGGTGACATCGAGCGGGAAGGCCACCGCCTCGCCACCGTCGGCGCGGATCTTGTGCACCACTTCGGCCAACTTGTCCACGCGTCTGGCCCCCAGCGCAACCGGGAATCCCCGGCCGGCCAGCTCGGTGGCGGTGGCCGCGCCGATGCCGGACGACGCACCCGCGACGATCGCGGGACGCCGGGCCGGATGAGGCTCGAAGCGGGGCATCTACCTGGCCTCTACGGTGACCGGCAGCTGGGCAAAGCCGCGCACATTGCTGGAATGGACGCGCACCGCGTTGTCTTCGTCCACCTGGTAGCCGCGAATCCGGCCCAACAGCTCGCCCAGCGCCACGCGAGCTTCCATTCGGGCCAGATGCGCGCCCAGGCAGAAGTGTGCGCCACTACCGAAACTGACCAGTTTCGAACCGATTTCACGGCCGATGCGGTAGTCGTCGGGGTCGTCGAACACCCTGTCGTCGCGGTTGGCCGATCCTGGCAGCAGCAACAACACCTCACCCGGGCACAGGGTGGTGTCGTACAGCGTGAGATCGTGTGAGACGGTGCGGGCCAGAATCTGGCTGGACGTGTCGTAGCGCAGAGTCTCCTCCACCCACAACGGAATCCGAGAGTGGTCGGCGAACACCCCGGCGAGCTGGTCGGGATTGCGGGCACCCCAATAAACGGCGTTGGCCAGCAGCTTGGTGGTGGTCTCGTTGCCGGCGATCACCATCAGGAACAGAAACGCCATGATCTCGTCGTCGGTGAGCTGGTCGCCGTCAATATCGGCCGCCAGCAACGCCGACGTCAGATTGTCCGCGGGATGCTTACGGAACTGCCCGATGAGCTCCGCGTAGTAGGCCATCAGCTCGATCGACGCCTGCATCGCCGAGCGGGGCACGTCGGCCACGCCGTCCTCGCGATGCAGCACGCCGTCGGCCAGCGCCCGCAGGCGGGCCCGGTCAGCGGCGGGAACGCCCATCAGCTCCGAGATCACGTCCATCGGTAGCTTGCCGGCGAATTCGGCCACGAAATCGAACGTGTCATGCTGCAGGGCCGAATCCAGATGAGTGCGGGCCAATTTCATTACCTGCGGCTCGAGTTCCCGGATCCGTCGTGGGGTGAACCCCTTGGACACCAAGGTGCGCATCCGCAAGTGTTCGGGGTCGTCCATGGCCAGCATCGACATCACCCGATAGGCCTCGGAAGTGCGCGACGACGGATCCAGCGACACCCCATACACATTCGACAACGAGGTGCTGTTGCGGAAACCTTGCAACACGTCGGAGTGCCGCGACACCGCCCAGAAATTCAGCTGCTCGTTGCGGTACAGTGGGGCCTCGTCGCGCAGCCGCCGGTAGTACGGGTACGGATCTTCATGGAAGTCGTAGTCGTAGGGATCCAGGACCAGTTCCGGATCGCCCTGGACGGGGACCTGCACGGTCATGTCGTGTCGACTCCCGCCAGGATGAGGCTCACCACGTCGGCGAGCCGGTCAGCCATCTCGTGGTAGGTGAACGCGCCGCTGCCGGCCTGGACCAGCGCACCGAAGAAGGCCATCTCCAGGGCGGATACCGTGTTGGGGTTGGCGCCCGGCCCGATCGCCGACACGATGCGGCGATGTATTTCCGCCCCGATCCGGTCCCGCGCGGCGCACACCGCGGGGTCGGCGCCGCCGCCGAGCAACGCCGCCGTCGACGCGGCGCCGATCTCGGGTTCGTCGGCGACCACCAACGCCAGATGCCGCAACGCCTGGTGCACCCGGGTGGACATGGGGTCGTTGACGTCGGTGAAGTACGGCACCCGCCGGACCAGGTCGAGGTAGACCTCCGCGATCAGGTGGTTCTTCGACGAGAAATAGGTGTAGGCGGTGGCGGGCGCCACCTGGGCGCGCGCCGCCACCATCCGCACGGTCAGGTCGGCATAGGAGCTTGCCCCCAGGGTCCGCAGGGTTTCCATGCCGGCCGCCAGCAGCTTGCCGAAGGTCTCCTGCTGGCGCCGGTTGCGTGCGACCGGCGCCATCACTTGACTGGACACATGTCCAGGTTAGCCGAGGGTTGCGATGCGAGGCAAGCCCGGCCGCCAAATGCCCAGTACAGAGGCGTATTGTCGCAATCGATCGAGCCGGGCCGGGATCGGACCTTGCACGGCGAACGGCCCGACGGCTATCGTGCGAGCAGGTCCTATCGGACAAGTGTCCATCTGATGTGGCGGATAGGCGGGAGCACGAGATGGCCCTGTTGGCCGACGGCGTTAGCGCCCTGTTCATCGACGGCAAGCTGACCGAAGGTGGTGCCGGCACCTTCCCGACGATCGACCCGGCCACCGAGGAAGTGCTGGGTGTGGCCGCCGACGCCGATGCCGAGGACATGGGCCGCGCCATCGACGCCGCGCGGCGCGCGTTCGACGACACCGACTGGTCGCGCAACACCGAGCTGCGGGTGCGGTGCGTGCGCCAGCTGCGTGACGCGCTGCGACAACACCTCGAGGAACTCCGCGAGATCACCATCGCCGAGGTCGGCGCGCCGCGGATGCTCACCGCCAGCGCCCAGCTGGAAGGCCCGGTCAACGACCTGGCGTTCGCGGCCGACACCGCCGAATCCTATGTGTGGAACCAGGATCTCGGCCGGGCGTCGCCGCTGGGCATCCCCACCCGGCGCACGCTGGCACGCGAGGCCGTCGGCGTCGTCGGCGCCATCACCCCGTGGAACTTCCCGCACCAGATCAACCTCGCCAAGCTGGGTCTCGCGCTGGCCGCGGGCAACACCGTCGTGCTCAAGCCGGCACCCGACACGCCGTGGTGCGCGGCCGTGCTCGGGCCAATCATCGCCGAGCACACCGACTTTCCGCCCGGCGTCGTCAACATCGTCACCTCCAGCGACCACGGCCTGGGAGCGCTATTGGCCAAAGATCCACGGGTGGACATGATGTCGTTCACCGGATCGACGGCCACCGGCCGCAGCGTGATGGCCGACGCCGCCACCACCATCAAGAAGGTCTTCCTGGAGCTGGGCGGCAAGTCGGCGTTCGTCGTGCTCGACGACGCCGACCTGGGTGCGGCCGGCGGCATTTCGGCGTTCTCGGCATGCATGCACGCCGGGCAGGGGTGCGCGATCACCACCCGGCTGCTGGTGCCGCGGGCCCGCTATGACGAGGCCGTCGCGATCGCGGCGGCCACCATGTCCGCGATCAAGCCCGGCGATCCCAACGACCCCGGAACCGTTTGCGGACCACTGATTTCGGCGCGGCAGCGAGACCGGGTGCAGGGCTACCTCGATCTGGCGATCGCCGAAGGCGGCAGCTTCGCGTGCGGCGGCGGCCGGCCGGCGGATAGGTCGGTCGGTTTTTTCATCGAGCCCACCGTGATCGCGGGCCTGGACAACGACGCCCGGCCGGCCCGGGAGGAGATCTTCGGCCCAGTGCTCACGGTGATCGCCCACGACGGCGACGACGACGCGGTGCGCATCGCCAACGACTCGCCATACGGCTTGTCGGGCACCGTGTTTGGCGCCGATCCCGAGCGGGCCGCCGGGGTGGCGGCGCGGTTACGGGTGGGCACGGTCAACGTCAACGGTGGTGTCTGGTACTCCGCGGACGCACCCTTCGGCGGCTACAAACAGTCCGGCATCGGCCGGGAGATGGGGCTGCTCGGATTCGAGGAGTACCTGGAAGCCAAGCTCATTGCGACCGCAGCGGGCTGACCGCGCAGCGCAGGAAGGAAGCCATGTTCGACAACAAGGTGGCCATCGTCACCGGAGCCGCCCGGGGCATCGGGCAGGCCTACGCCGCCGCCCTGGCCCGCGAAGGTGCCTCGGTCGTCGTCGCCGACATCGACGCCGACGGTGCCGCGGAAGTGGCCAAACAAATCGTCGCCGACGGTGGCGCGGCAATCGGAGTGGCCGTTGACGTTTCCGACGAGGAGTCGGCGAAGGCCATGGCCGACAAGGCCGTTGGTGAATTCGGCGGCATCGACTACCTGGTCAACAACGCCGCGATCTACGGCGGCATGAAACTCGACCTGCTGCTGACCGTGCCGTGGGACTACTACAAGAGGTTCATGAGCGTCAATCACGACGGGGCACTGGTGTGCACCCGCGCGGTGTACCGGCACATGGCCAGCCGGGGAGGCGGCGCGATCGTCAACCAGTCATCGACGGCGGCGTGGCTGTATTCCAACTTCTACGGGCTGGCCAAGGTCGGCATCAACGGTCTGACGCAGCAGCTTGCCCGCGAACTGGGCGGCATGAAGATCCGGATCAACGCGATCGCGCCCGGGCCGATCGACACCGAAGCCACCCGAACCGTCGCACCCGGTGAGATTGTCAAGCACATGGTGCAAACCATTCCGCTGGCCAGGATGGGCACGCCCGAGGACCTGGTGGGCATGTGCCTGTTCCTGCTCAGCGACCAGGCCTCCTGGATCACTGGGCAGATCTTCAATGTCGATGGCGGACAGATCATCCGGTCATGACCGCCGCCGACACCCGCGCACCGCGCCTGGGCTACATCGGGCTGGGCAACCAGGGCGCGCCGATGGCCAAACGGCTGCTCGGCTGGCCCGGGGGGCTGACGGTCTTCGACGTGCGCGCCGAGGCGATGACCCCGTTTGTCGACGGCGGCGCCACCGCCGCGGCGACGTTGGCCGACGTCGCCGCAGCCGACATCATCAGCGTCACCGTGTTCGACGACGCGCAGGTGCGCGAGGTGATCAACGGGCCCGACGGGCTGGCGGCCCACGCCAAGCCCGGCACCGTCATCGCGATCCACTCCACGATCAGTGACACCACCGCCGTGGAATTGGCTAATGAGCTGCGGCCGCGGGGAATCCACATCGCGGATGCGCCGGTCAGCGGCGGCGCCGCGGCGGCCGCCCAGGGGGAGTTGGCCACCATGGTCGGCGCGGACGAGGAGACGTTCGAGCGGATCACCGGGCCGTTCCGGCGGTGGGCGTCCCTGGTGATCCACGCCGGCGAGCCGGGGGCGGGCACCAGGATGAAGCTCGCGCGCAACATGCTGACCTTTGTGTCCTACGCGGCCGCCGCCGAGGCGGAGAAATTGGCCGAGGCCAGTGGCCTGAGCCTGCGGGCGCTGGCCAAGGTGGTGCGCCACACCGACGCCCTCACCGGTGGTCCGGGGGCGATCATGTTCCGGACGACGACGGCACCGATACAACCCGACGATCCGTTGCATCCGGTGTTGCGGCACACCCGTGAGCTGGGGGAGAAAGATCTGAGCCTGGCGCTGGCGTTGGGCGACGCGGTCTCGGTCGACCTGCCGCTGGCCCGGCTGGCGTTGCGGCGGTTGGCGATCGGCCTGGGCGTGCCGCACACTGACGAGTCCCGGTAGACACGAGGAGATATCCGATGGACGAATTGCGCCGCAAGGGGCTGGACAAGATGAACCAGGTCTATGCCTGGGACATGCCCGACATGCCGGGTGAGTACTTTGCCCTGACCGTCGATCACCTCTTCGGCAGGATCTGGACCCGGGAGGGGCTATCCATGCGCGATCGCCGGATGGCGGTGATTGCGGTGCTGACCGCGCAGGGCCAGACGGACCTGCTGGAGGTCCAGGTCAACGCCGTGCTGCACAACGACGAACTCACCCTGGACGAACTGCGTGAACTCGCCGTGTTCATCACCCACTACGTCGGCTTCCCGCTGGGCTCCCGGCTCAACAGCGCGATCGAGCGGGTAGCGGCCAAACGCAAGCAAGCGGCCAAGAACGGGTTGGCGGCCGACGCCAAAGCCAACGTCGCCGAGGTGCTGGCGAAGGAGGCCGGCGAGTCCGGATAGTGTGTCGTGTCGTGCGCGTCCTGGTGATCGGTTCCGGTGCCCGTGAACATGCGCTGCTGCTGGCGCTGTCCAAAGACCCGCAGGTCACCGGACTCGTCATCGCTCCCGGGAACGCCGGCACCGCCCGGCTGGCCGAACAGCACCACGTCGACATCACCTCCGGCGACGAGGTCGTCGCCTTAGCCCGCGCGGTGCGGGCCGACCTGGTGGTCATCGGCCCCGAGCTGCCGTTGGTGCTCGGAGTGGCCGACGCCGTGCGCGCGGCCGGCATCGCATGTTTTGGGCCCAGTAAGGATGCGGCTCGCATCGAGGGTTCCAAGGCATTCGCCAAGGAGGTGATGGCGGCGGCCGGGGTGCGCACCGCCGCGAGTGAAATCGTGGACAACCCAGCGCATTTGGACGCCGCGCTGGATCGGTTCGGGCCGCCCGCGGGTGACCCGGCCTGGGTGGTGAAAGACGATCGTCTGGCCGCCGGCAAGGGCGTGGTGGTGACACCGGACCGAGAAGCCGCGCGCGCACATGCCGCCAGCCTGCTCGAGGCCGGGCATCCGGTGCTGTTGGAGTCCTTTCTCGACGGCCCCGAGGTGTCGCTGTTCTGCGTGGTCGACGGTCGAACCGTGGTGCCGCTGCTGCCCGCTCAGGACTTCAAGCGGGTCGGCGAGGGTGACACCGGACCCAACACCGGCGGCATGGGCGCCTATGCGCCGCTGCCGTGGCTGCCCGATAGCGTCTACCGGGAGGTGGTCAGCCAGATCGTCGAACCCGTTGCGGCCGAACTGGTTCGGCGGGGCAGCCCGTTTTGCGGACTGCTGTATGCCGGCCTGGCGATCACCGGGCACGGACCGGCCGTGGTCGAATTCAACTGCCGCTTCGGAGATCCGGAGACACAGGCGGTCCTGGCCCTGCTGGATTCACCCCTTGGTCAGCTACTGCACGCGGCCGGCACCGGGAAGTTGGCCGACTTCGGCGAACTGCGCTGGCGGGCTGGCACCGCCGTGACGGTGGTGTTGGCCGCCGAAAACTATCCCGGGCGACCGCGGGTCGGAGACGTTGTCGTCGGCGCCGAAGCCCAGGGGGTGCTGCACGCCGGGACCACCCGGCGTGACGACGGCGCGATCATTTCCTCGGGCGGCCGGGTATTGTCGGTGGTCGGCACCGGCGCGGACCTATCCGCGGCGCGGGCGCACGCATACCACATCCTCAGTTCAATTCGGTTAGCGGGCAGTCATTTCCGCAGTGATATCGGCTTGCGTGCCGCAGAGGGAAAAATCAGCGTTTAGCTACCGAGGCCACCATGCGTGGCGCAAGCGCCTATTTCTATCGCAGATGGTGCGGGCAGAAGGCGGTGATTGCCGCGTTGACGCTGGCGGTTGCCTGTGCGGGCGTTAATCCGGTGTTGTTGTTTACGGTCGCGGCGGCGTGATCATGGGGGTTCCCCCCGTTCTGAAGGTCTGCGCACACGGCACGGCCACTGGCGGCAGCAGTCGCGGGGTCGGTGACGGTGACACCGGGAATCTGTGACACCAGACCGAGGAAGACCTGGTCGGGGCTGGGTGTCGGTCCCTGCGGGGCCGGTGCGGCCTGAATGGACGCGGGAGTTGGGAACGCCGGTGGCGGCGGGCTCTTCGGGGCTGGTGCCGATTGCCGCGAGGGTGGTGCGGGTAGTGGCGCATCCCCCGCCGCCCGTGGCGGCTCCGCCACAGCTGAGGCTGCCGGTGGCGGGATGTCCTTCGGGGCGGGTGCCATTGGCTGTGATGGCGGCGCGGGCGGTGGTGCGTGCTCAACCGCCCGTCGAGGCTGCGCCAAAGTCGGGGATGCAACGGGTGGGCGCTGCTCGGCGGCGGTGTTGCCACTGTTGATCGCGTAGCCACTGGCGCCGACAGCGGTGAGCGCGATCATCGTTGATGCTGCCGTGAAAATCCGCCATCGACCGCGTCGCTGCTGTTTGTCGGCGTCAGCCATGACCGAGGGCACAACCGTCTTCTTCGGGGACCTGGCCGTCAACGGAATAGGCATGGTCGAAGCCGAAGGCTTCGGGTGGCCGCTGGAATGGGCGGCCCTCGCGAACGCATGGGCGAAATCAGTGCACCGGGCGAATCGATCGGTGGGATCCTTCGCAAGAGCCACCGCGAGCACCGGATCAAAGGTCGCGAGCATGGGGCGGGTCTTCGCCAGTGCTGGCGGTGGCGCGCTCAGGTGGCGGCTGATGACCACGGCTGGGTTGGTGTGCGGGAACAGTGTTGACCCGGTCAGCAGATGGTAGGCGGTGGCCGCTAGAGCGTACTGATCGGCGCGTCCGTCCATTGGTTCATCCGTTAGCTGTTCAGGTGCGGCGTAGGGAAACGTGCCGATGGTCATGTTTGTCGCGGTCAGGCCAGCGGTGTCACCGACGGTGCGGGCGATTCCGAAGTCGCCCAATAGGATTCTCTGGTCGTCATCGCCCGGGTCGGTGAGCAGGATATTCGCGGGGCTGACATCGCGGTGCAATAGACCATGGTGTTGATGCGCATAGTCGAGTGCGCTGGCGATCGCAGTGATTATCGTGGCCACCCGATCTGCCGGCATACCAACTGGATAGTGGTCTCGCAGCAGGCTCGCTGCGTCGGCCCCGTCGACGAAGTCCATCGAGATCCATAGCTGTCCGTTGAACTCGCCTCGGTCATTGACGCGCACGATGTTCGGATGCCACAGCGCAGCCGCTACGTTCGCCTCTCTGATGAATCGCCGGCGATAGTCATCGTCAGCAGATACGTCATTGCTCAATATCTTGAGCGCTTCGCGGCGGGGCAACCGTGGATGCTGGGCGAGGTAGACCTCACCCATTCCCCCGGATCCCAGCAACCGGACAATCGTGTACCCGGCAAACACCTCGCCGGCGTTCAACCCGATGCCGGGGCCTCGATCAGCCAACCCAACCATCGCACCGTCCAATACAGCGATGCCCAGCAGAGCCTCAACGCCAGCCAATCAGTGTACACCCGAAATTAACCAATGGACTACTCATAGTTCACTAATTCGTAACCTATGCTTAACCTCTGATCTGTCTGGTGGCTGAAGGGCAACGTCTGCTGGCAGGTCCAGATCACGGTGTCGTTGGGTAGGTTGTGATCGCGGCCGCCCCGCCAGGCCCTGACTGGCCGCGCCCACCCATGGGGGGAGGTGCCGTGCCATCCACGAAGCGCGGGTTCAGAAAGCTGCGGCCTGACCATCCCGGCGGGGGTCGCTGGCTGCGAAGTACCCGTCGTCGAGACACCAGATCGCCTGGCAGCTGCCGAACTGGCTGTAGTCGTCCACGGTGACCAGGTGGTGTCCACGCCGGTGAAGGTCGTCGAGGGTCGACGGCGGAAAGCCCTTCTCGCAGCTGACCTGCAGGCCTTGCACCCAGCGGAATCGGGGGCCGTCGCAGGCCGCCTGCGGGTTCTGGCCGTAGTCGGCGATGCGTACGACCAGCTGCACGTGCCCCTGGGGTTGCATCGGGCCGCCCATCACCCCGAAGCTCATCACCGGCGCGCCGTCTTTGCTCACGAAGCCCGGAATGATGGTGTGATAGGGACGTTTGGCAGGTCCGACGCAATTCGGATGACCCGGCGCCACAGTAAAATCCGAGCCGCGGTTATGCAGTGCGATTCCGGTGCCCGGCACCACGACGCCGGAACCGAACCCCATATAGTTCGACTGGATCATCGACACCATCAATCCGGAAGCGTCCGCGGCGGTCAGATACACGGTGTCCCCCTTCGGGGTTCCGGCGGATGCGGGTCGCGCCCGCTTGCGGTCGATCAATCCGGCCCGTTGCTTCAGGTACTCCCGGTCAAGGAGGTGCTCCGGCGCCACCCGCATGTGGTCGATGTCGCCTACAAAGGCCTGCGCGTCGGCGAAGGCCAGCTTGAGCGCTTCGATCTGCAGATGCACGCTGTCGGCGGAATCGACTGGCCACGAGGACATGTCAAACTGGTCGAGGATACCCAGGGCGATCAGGGCGACGATGCCCTGGCCGTTGGGCGGTATCTCGTGGACGGTGTGACCCCGGTAGGTGGTGTTGATCGTGCCGACCCACTCCGCCCGGTGGGCGGCCAGGTCGCTGACCCGCATGGCGCCGGCGTTGGCCACCGCGTGCGCCTCGAGTGTGGCCGCCAGCTCGCCCCGGTACAGCGCCTCGCCGTTGGTTGCGGCGATCTGTTCGAGGGTGGCCGCATGGTCGGGAAATCGGAACAACTCACCGGGCTTTGGCGCGCGCCCGCCGGGCATGAACGCCTCGGCGAACCCGGGCTGGTCGGCGAATACCGGCACCTGCGCGGCCCATTGCTCGGCGACCGTCGGTGAGACCGGAAAGCCGTTGCGGCCATAGGAGATAGCGGGTGCGAAGAGCCGTTCGAACGAAAGCCTGCCAAACCTGGCATGCAGCTCGGCCCAGGCCGACACCGCGCCGGGCACGGTCACCGAGTTCCAGCCGAGCGGCGGAACGCCGGAAACGCCTGGGCCGCCGAAGTATTCCGGCGTCCACGCCGCCGGCGAACGGCCCGATGCGTTCAGGCCGTGCAGTCGCTTGCCGTCCCAGACGATGGCGAAGGCATCCGAGCCGATTCCGTTGGACACCGGCTCCACCAGCGTCAGCGTGATGGCCGTGGCGATGGCCGCATCGACCGCGTTCCCGCCGTCGGTGATCATGCGAAGACCCGCCTGGGCGGCCAGTGGTTGTGACGTGCAGACAGCGTTCGCCGCCAGGACGGGCATTCGCGGCCACGTGTAGGGGAAGCTCCAATCGAAGGCTGTGGTCACCGTCGGATCGTCGCACGCCCGTTGCGACGGGCTCAGCGCCGGCTCAGGTGGTCAGCAGCGGCGCCATCCAGGTCAGCTCGGCGGGCAGTTGCGAGCTCCAGAACGCGCCGTTGTGCCCGCCGGGCGAGAAGCCACCCGCGGGCGGGTTGGGCAACTGCGCGATGAACTGTTTGGTCGCGGCGGAGAACGGGTCGCTGTCGCCGCAGTCCACCCGGATCGGGATGGACGCCAGCGCGGGCATCCCGAACACCGAGTTCGCCGCGAAGTCGTCGGCGCCGTCGAATGCGCCCGGCGCGGCCGCTCCGGAGGACAGCCACAACGCCGGGCTCACCGCACAGATCGCCGCGGTGCGCGCCGGTCCGAGCCGGCCACCCAGCAGCAATGCGCCGTAGCCGCCCATCGACCAGCCCAAAAACGCCACCCGCGAGATGTCCAGACCCTCGCCGTCGAGCAAGGGGATCAGCTCGCGCAACACCATGGCCCCGCTGTCCTCGCCGGAGGCCCGCCGGTGCCAATAGCTGCCGCCGCCGTCGACGGCGACCACCGCGAACGGCGGCAACCCGGCGTTGACGGCCTGTGCGAGGCCCTGTTCGACGCCGCCGGCCATCACGCTGGCCGCGTCGCTGCCCTTTCCGTGCAGCGCGATCACCGGTCGCAGTGGCTTGGTCTGGCCCGGTGGGCGCGCGATCGCCCAGTTGGTCGCGATCCCCCCGCGCGCCGCCGACACGAACGAGCCGGTCACCATCGTCGGCGCCGCCTGAGCGGGCGGGGGCGGATCGAGCGGCCGTGCCGGCGCCAATGGAACGTTTGTGCCAATCGCCGGTGCCGGGGTGGCATGGCAGGTGCGCGGCCGAAGCAGCATGTCCAGGGCATAAGCGCCGACCGCGCCCACTGCGGCGCCGGCACCGATGCCGAGCACGGCGCGGCGGCTCAGGTCTGGCATGGCGGCCATCATGCCATGAACGTTTGAGCAAAATGGCAATGCGGTACCACTTTGACTGGCAGCATGGGTGGGCGTGACGGCAGCTGTTACTCCAAAAGGAGAACGTCGGCGGTATGCGTTGGTGAGCGCGGCCGCCGAGCTGCTTGGTGAGGGCGGGTTCGAAGCGGTGCGCCACCGGGCGGTTGCTCGGCGCGCCGGCCTGCCGTTGGCGTCTACCACCTACTACTTTTCGTCGCTCGACGATTTGATCGCCCGCGCGGTCGATCACATCGGGATGATCGAGATGGCGCAGCTACAGGCCCGGGTCAACGCCCTGTCCCGGCGGCGCCGAGGGCCCGAAACCACCGCCGATGTGCTGGTTGACCTGCTCGTGGGGGACGTATCCGGACCCGGGCTGACCGAGCAGCTGATATCGCGTTACGAGCGTCATATCGCCGGTACCCGGCTGCCCGCGTTGCGCGAGAGCATGCGCCGCAACCTGCGCCAGCGCGCCGAAGCGGTCGCCGAAGCCATTGAAAGGTCAGGGCGGTCGGTGCCCATCGAACTGGTGTGCACCCTGATCTGCGCGGTCGATGGTTCGGTGGTCTCCGCGCTGGTCGAAGGCCGTGATCCGCGTGCGGCCGCGCTGGCGACCGTGGTCGACCTCATCGACGTGCTGGCGCCCGTCGACCAGCGCCCGGTGCGGATCTGACGCGCGCCGGCCACGAGACGCCGGGGCAAGGTCTGCGGGCAGCGCCGGCGTCACGATGTAGCCGGTGGCGACGTCCCCGTAGATGGTGACGCCGCCGGGGCATCGTGTGGCGTACAACGCCACGTAGGCGCAGACGACGGCGTCCACCGGGTCCTCGGCGCGGCGCAGCTCGCTCTTGCGCCGCGCGGTGCGGACCTGCCGGCGCAGCTGCGACCAATCGGGGTGACCGGCCACCCGCAGCGGCACCGCGGCGTGCGCCAGCCCCTCGACACCGTCCATCAGCCGCAGCAGCTCCGACCTGAGCCGATCGACGTCGCGGCCGGGCTTGGCCTTGTACTTCAGCGTGCGGGGCAGCCGAAACAGCGCGACCGTCGCCGAGTGCGGGTAGACCTCGATGGCCCGCCGCGCGGCCCCCGAGGACGGGTCCATCTCCAGCCCCAGCGCGCGAGCCAACCGCGCGGCACGCGGACCCTCGGCGAATTCGGGTTTCCCGGTATTGGCCGGGTGCGCGCCGGCCTCGAACTTGGCAAAGTCACGATTGAGCGCGGCCTCGGCCGGCCGCTGGCCGGTTGGGTTGGTGACGACGAGCGGCGCGTCGAAGCCGACCAGGCAATCGCCGTTCACATACGGCCGCAGCGCCGCCAGCACGGAGGCGTCGTCGCGAACGGCACCGGCCCGCAGCAGACGCCCGTCCGCGTCGACGGCCGCAACACCGGTCGGATTGCGGCCGGCCCAGGCGAGGTCCACCCCGGCGAAGTGCATCGGCCTAGCGTATGGCGGGGCCGCGGCGTGGTGTGGTGTCACATCCGCCACGTGCGCCTCTGCTTGAGGGGATGATCGTTGTGCCCTCATCGCGACACTGCACGGGCGGCTGCCGAGCTGTCGCGCTGAGGCGGGCGCGTGGGGTGCCTTCCGGCGCAGGGACTGGTGTGACAACTGCGACCACTGGGCCCGCGACCGTAAGCTGTGTCTTCGTGAGGGCCAAGTGAGCATTCCCAACGTGCTGGCCGCCCGCTACGCGAGCGCGGGGATGGTCTCGATCTGGTCGCCGGAGGCCAAGGTGGTCGCGGAGCGGCGGCTGTGGCTGGCTGTGCTGCGGGCCCAGGCGGAGTTGGGGGTCGAGGTGCCGTCGGGGGCGATCGCCGATTACGAGCGGGTGCTCGACGATGTCGATTTGGCATCGATCGCGGCCCGCGAACGGGTGCTACGTCACGACGTCAAGGCCCGCATCGAGGAATTCAACGCCCTGGCCGGTCATGAGCACGTGCACAAGGGAATGACCAGCCGCGACCTGACCGAGAACGTGGAGCAGCTGCAGATCCGGCGGTCGCTGGAACTGGTTTTCGGCCACGGGGTGGCGGTGGTGGCGCGGCTGGCCGAGCGTGCGGTGACCTATCGCGACCTGGTGATGGCCGGGCGCAGCCACAACGTCGCCGCGCAGGCGACCACATTGGGCAAGCGGTTCGCCTCGGCGGCACAGGAAACGCTGATCGCGTTGCACCGGGTGCGGACGCTGATCGACCGCTACCCACTGCGTGGCATCAAGGGCCCGATGGGCACCGCGCAGGACATGCTCGACCTGCTCGGCGGCGATGCCGCCAAGCTGGCCGAACTCGAGCGACGGGTAGCCGACTTCCTTGGTTTCACAACGATTTTGACCAGTGTCGGGCAGGTGTATCCGCGTTCGCTGGACCACGATGTGGTCTCCGCTTTGGTGCAGCTGGGCGCGGGCCCGTCATCGCTGGCCCACACGATCCGGCTGATGGCCGGCCACGAGCTGGTCACCGAGGGTTTCGCGCCCGGCCAGGTTGGCTCGTCGGCGATGCCGCACAAGATGAACACCCGCAGCTGCGAGCGGATCAACGGGCTGCAAATCGTGTTACGCGGCTATGCCTCCATGGTCGCCGAATTGGCGGGCGCGCAGTGGAACGAGGGTGACGTGTGCTGCTCGGTGGTGCGCCGGGTTGCGTTGCCGGACAGCTTCTTTGCCGTCGACGGGCAGATCGAGACGGTGCTGACGGTGGTTGACGAGTTCGGCGCCTACCCGGCGGTGATCCAGCGTGAGCTGGATCGCTACCTGCCGTTCTTGGCGACCACCAAGGTGTTGATCGCGGCGGTGCGTGCCGGCATGGGCCGCGAGGCCGCGCACCACGTGATCTCCGAGCACGCGGTGGCGACGGCGCTGGCCATGCGGGAGCACGGCGCCGAGCCCGACCTGCTGGACCGGCTGGCCGCCGATCCACGGCTGCCGTTGGGCCGGGAAGCGCTGGACGCCGCGCTGGCCGATAAGACGGCCTTCACCGGGGCCGCCGGCGACCAGGTCGACGAGGTGGCCGCGATGGTGGATACGCTGGTGGGTCGCTACCCGGATGCGGCCAAGTACACCCCGGGTGCGATTCTGTAGGTCATGGGCGTCGCTGAGTCGGTTGCGCTTCCAGAAATCGATCTGACCGATCTGGACAACTTTGCCAACGGTTTCCCGCACGAGCTGTTTGCCATCCACCGCCGGGTGGCGCCGGTGTTCTGGCATCAGCCCACCGAACACACCCCCGACGGCGAGGGCTTCTGGTCGGTGGCCACCCATGCCGAAACCCTTGAGGTGCTGCGTGACCCGGTGACCTACTCGTCGGTCACCGGCGGGGATCGGCCGTTCGGCGGCACCGTGCTGCAGGATCTGCCGATCGCCGGTCAGGTGCTCAACATGATGGATGATCCGCGGCATTCGCGCATTCGACGCCTGGTCAGCTCCGGCCTGACCCCGCGGATGATCCGGCGGGTCGAAGACGACCTGCGCGGCCGCGCCCGCCGGCTGCTCGACGCTATCCGGCCCGGTGTGGCCTTCGATTTCGTGGTCGAGGTTGCGGCGGAACTGCCCATGCAGATGATCTGCATCCTGCTGGGCGTTCCGGAGGACGATCGGCATTGGTTGGTCGAAGCGGTGGAACCGGGATTCGACTTCCGCGGTTCGCGCAGCGCGTCCATGCCGAAGCTGAATGTCGAGGACGCCGGATCGCGGTTGTACACCTACGGGATGGCGTTGATCGCCGGCAAACGGGCTGAGCCGGGCGACGACATGCTGTCCATTGTCGCCAACGCCACCATCGACGATCCCGACGCGCCCGCCCTGTCCGACGCCGAGTTGTACCTGTTCTTCCATCTGCTCTTCAGCGCGGGCGCCGAGACCACCCGCAACGCCATCGCCGGCGGGCTGCTGGCCCTTTCCCAACATCCGGACCAATTGCGCAGGCTGCGAGCCGATTCCGCATTATTGCCGACGGCGATCGAAGAAATCGTGCGGTGGACGTCGCCGTCACCGTCCAAGCGGCGCACCGCCACACGAGCGGTCACCCTGGGCGCTCAGCGGATCGAACCGGGCCAGAAGGTGCTGGTGTGGGAGGGCTCGGCCAACCGGGATGCCCTGGTGTTCGACCACGCCGACGAGTTCGACATCGCCCGCAAACCCAACCCACACCTGGGTTTTGGTCAGGGAGTGCACTATTGCCTGGGCGCCAACCTGGCCCGGCTGGAGCTGCGGGTGCTCTACGAGGAGCTGCTGTCGCGCTTTGGCGGCGTGCGGGTGGTGGAGCCGGTCGAATGGACGCGGAGCAACCGCCATACCGGCATCCGGCACCTGGTCGTGGACCTGCGCGAGGCCTAGCTTGCGCGGCGCTACCCATTAGGCTGGCCGGATGGTGCGTCCCGCATTGTCTGACTACCCGCATCTGGCCAGCGGCAAGGTCCGTGAGCTGTATCGCGTCGATGACGACCACCTGCTGCTGGTGGCCACCGATCGGATCTCGGCCTACGACTACGTCCTGGACAGTACGATCCCGGACAAGGGCCGCATCCTGACCGCGATGAGCGTGTTCTTCTTCGGCTTCGTCGACGCCGCCAACCACCTGGCAGGGCCGCCGGACGACCCACGCATCCCCAACGAGGTGTTGGGCCGCGCGCTGGTGGTGCGGCGGCTGCAGATGCTTCCGGTGGAGTGTGTGGCCCGCGGCTACCTGACCGGCTCGGGGCTGCTGGACTACCAGGCGACCGGGAAGGTCTGCGGAATCGCGTTGCCGCCGGGTCTGGTCGAGGCGTCCAAGTTCGCCACCCCACTGTTTACCCCGGCGACGAAGGCCGCACTGGGCAACCACGATGAGAACATCTCGTTTGACCGGGTGATCGAGATGGTGGGTGTGGCGCGGGCCAGCCAGCTGCGCGAGCGTACCCTGCAGATCTACCTGCAGGCCGCCGATCACGCGCTGGCGAGGGGAATCATCATCGCCGACACCAAGTTCGAATTCGGCACCGACCGCGACGGCAACCTGGTGCTGGCCGACGAGATCTTCACACCGGACTCGTCGCGATACTGGCCGGCCGATGAATACCGGGTGGGCGCGGCTCAGACCAGCTTCGACAAGCAATTCGTCCGCAACTGGCTTCTCAGCGCCGAGTCGGGCTGGGACCGCGACGGTGACCAACCTCCACCGCCGCTCCCCGGCGACGTCATCGAGGCTACCCGTGACCGTTATATCAGTGCCTACGAACGGATTTCGGGGCGGCGCTTCGCCGACTGGATCGGCCCCGGCGCATGACGGACCAGCCAGTGCCGCCGGTGGCCAAGCGGGTGGAGACGCGGCGCGAGTACCACGGCGACGTGTTTGTCGATCCCTACGAATGGTTGCGGGACAAGGAAAACCCCGAGGTGATCGCCCACCTGGAGGCCGAGAACGACTACGCCGACCGGATCACCGCTCACCTCCAGCCGTTGCGGCAACGGATCTTCGACGAAATCAAGGCGCGTACCAAGGAAACCGACCTGTCGGTGCCGACCCGGCGTGGCGGCTGGTGGTATTACGCCCGCACCTTCGAGGGAAAACAATACGGTGTCCATTGCCGTTGCCCGATAACCGATCCCGACGACTGGAGCCCGCCGACATTCGATGAGGACACCGAAATACCCGGCGAGCAGCTCCTGCTCGACGAGAACGCCGAGGCCGAGGGTCACGACTTCTTCGCGCTCGGCGCGGCCAGCGTCAGCTTGGATGGCAACCTGCTGGCGTATTCCGTTGACCTCGTCGGTGATGAACGTTATACGCTGCGGTTCAAGGATTTACGTAGCGGGCAGCAATATCCCGACGAGATTGCCGGCATTGGGGCGGGAGCAACCTGGGCCGCAGACAATCGCACCGTCTACTACGTCACCGTGGATGACGCCTGGCGGCCGGACACGGTATGGCGGTACCGGCTGGGCTCTGGCGAACCGTCCGAACAGGTCTACCACGAAGCCGATGAGCGGTTCTGGCTCGCGGTGGGTCGCACCCGCAGCAACGCCTTCGTGCTGATCGCTGCGGGCTCGTCCATCACCTCGGAGGTCCGTTACGCGGACGCGGCCGACCCGAATGCGCGGTTCGCCGTTGTGCTGCCGCGTCGTGAGGGTGTCGAGTACTCGGTGGAGCACGCCGTGATCGGGGGCCAGGACCGGTTCCTGATCCTGCACAACGACGGTGCGGTGAACTTCACCTTGGTGGAAGCCCCGGTCGGAGACCCGACGCGGCAACGCACCCTGATCGGCCACCGCGACTTCGTCCGGCTCGACGGTGTCGATGCGTTCGCCGGCCATCTGGTGGTCAGCTACCGGCGCGAGGCGCTGCCCCGGGTTCAGCTATGGCCGATCGGGTCCGACGGCGGTTACGGCGAGCCCGAGGAGATCACCTTCGACTCCGAGCTGATGGCGACCGGCCTGGGGCCCAATCCCAACTGGGATTCGCCCAAACTGCGGGTTGGCGCGGGGTCTTTCGTCACCCCGATGCGGGTCTACGACATCGATCTGGTCACCGGCGAGCGCACGTTGCTGAAAGAGCAGCCGGTGCTGGGCGGCTACCGCCGCGAGGACTATGTGGAACGCCGCGATTGGGCATGTGCGGACGACGGCACCCGAATCCCGGTCTCGATCGTGCACCGCGCCGGTGTCGAATTGCCCGCTCCAGCACTCATTTACGGCTACGGTGCTTACGAGAACTGCGAGGACCCACGGTTTTCTATTGCTCGGCTGTCACTGCTGGATCGCGGGATGGTGTTCGTCGTTGCCCACGTTCGTGGCGGCGGCGAGCTGGGTCGGCTGTGGTACGAGCGCGGCAAGCTGCTGGACAAGAAGAACACCTTCACCGACTTCATCACGGTGGCAAGACATCTGGTGACGACGGGGCTGACCCGGCCACAGCAGTTGGTGGCTTTGGGTGGCAGCGCGGGTGGTCTGCTGATGGGTGCGGTGGCCAACATGGCACCGGACCTGTTCGCCGGAATCCTTGCGCAGGTGCCGTTCGTCGACCCACTGACCACTATCTTGGACCCGTCGTTGCCGCTGACCGTCACCGAGTGGGACGAGTGGGGAAATCCGCGCAGCGATGGCGATGTCTACGCCTACATGAAGTCGTATTCGCCGTATGAGAACATCGCGGCCAGGGGCTACCCGGCCATCTTGGCGATGACCTCGCTGAACGACACCAGGGTGTACTACGTGGAGCCGGCCAAGTGGGTCGCAGCATTGCGGCACACCAAGACCGACGGCAGGCCGGTGCTGTTGAAGACCCAGATGCATGCCGGTCATGGTGGGATCAGTGGCCGCTACGAGCGTTGGAAGGAAACCGCATTCCAGTACGCCTGGGTGCTCGCTACCGCCAATGGCGACAACGGACTTGGGCGGGTAGGGCATTCGCGCGGGGTAGATATTGCCCGGGAACATCGCCAGCATCAGCACCAATCGCCCCGATAGGCACACCGCCGCTGCCACCCGGATGCCCGGAAGCAATTGGCCTGGGGCACCAAGAAGCGGCCACACGCCGGTGATGGTGACCGGCAGCGCTGTTCAGCGGGGCTCTGCATGTCCTTCACCGTCCCGAAACCTGGGATCGGCAGACTACTAGCGTGTCTGGAAAACTGGTCGTTTCGGTCTCGGGGATAAGCGAGCACTCCCTGGCCGACGTCGACGCATTCTGCGGGCAAATGGACGCCCGCTCGGTGCCGGTGTCGCTGTTGGTGGCCCCGCGGCTGCGCGGTGACTACCGGCTCGACCGTGACCCGCGCACCGTCGAGTGGTTGACCGCGCGGCGTTCCGGCGGTGACGCCGTGGTACTTCACGGCTACGACGCGGCGGCCACCAAGCGGCGGCGCTCCGAATTCGCCACGCTGCCTGCACACGAGGCGAATCTACGGCTCATGGCTGCTGACCGGGTGCTCGAGCACCTCGGGCTGCGCACTCGGCTGTTCGCAGCACCGGGCTGGCTGGTGTCACCGGGTGTGGTCAAAGCGTTGCCGCGCAATGGCTTTCGGCTGCTAGCGGATTTCCACGGGGTTACCGACCTGGTTCGAAACACCACCGTGCGGGCCCGTGTGCTGGGAATCGGGGAAGGATTTCTGGCGGAGCCGTGGTGGTGCCGGATGGTCGTGATGTCCGCCGAGCGCATCGCCCGGCGGGGCGGTGTGGTGCGGGTCGCGGTGGCCGGCCGGCACCTGCCCAAACCCGGCCCGCTACAGGCCATGCTGGATGCCGTCGACCTGGCATTGCTGCACGGATGCACGCCGATGGTGTACCGCTGGAGTCCGGATAGGGCAGTCCTCGACGCCGCGTAGGGACGGCCGCGGTGTGCCGAGCAGACGCAGAATCGCCCTTTTTGCCAGCAAAAAGGGCGATTCTGCGTCTGCTCGCCACTAGAAGGTGACCGCGCTTTCCTCGGGTAAGACCTGGAAGTCGGTGGTGCTCATCTCGCTGAGCCGGCTGTAGTAGATGCCTTTGGCGTCCGCGGCGATGATCCCCTGGTGGATGGGGACCGCACGCTTGGGTGCCACCGCACGCAGATAGTTGATGGCCTCGGCGATCTTCATCCATGGGGCGGCCGCCGGCGCGGCCAGCACGTCCACCGGCTCTCCCGGAACGAACAACGCGTCGCCGGGATGCATCAGTCGAGCCGGATGGTCATTGTCGCCCACCAGATACGAGATGTTGTCGATCACAGGGATTTCCGGGTGTATCACGGCATGCCTGCCGCCGACACCGCGGATGGTCAGCTCGCCGACCGTCAACTCATCGCCGACCCGGACCGCCCGCCACGGCGCGCCCAACTGGGCGGCGGTTTGCGGGTCGGCATACAGCAGGGCATCGGGGTTGGCTTCCCGGAGCGCCGGCAGCCGCGTGGGGTCGGCGTGGTCCGGGTGCTGGTGGGTGATCAGAATCGCCGACAACCCGGTAATGCCCTCGAATCCGTGCGAAAAGTTACCGGGATCAAAGAGCAAGCTGGTTTCGCCGAACTGCGCGAGTAGGCAGGAATGACCGAAATGCGTCAATTGCATGTCTACGATTGTGCCCTGATGCGGGCCGTACAGCTGCGGATGATGCTGGCGACCATGATGGTCGCCGGCTATCTGGTGGCCGCGGTGACGGTGGCGACACCCGCGCCGGGCGAGCCGGAAACCTGCCCGCCGGTGTGTGACCAGATCCCCGGCACCGCGTGGATCGATCGACGAGCGGTGCCGCTGGATTCGGTGTACCGATGGCCGGCGCTGGCCGGCGCGGCGGTAGCGCTCACCGGGACGACACCGCGGTTCCGATTCGAGCACGTGTGCGCCACACCGACGTTCCCGGGGGACACCCGCAACGCTGCGGTGGCCAGTCGGGCGACGGTGGCCCAACCCGAGGGCCAATGGCAGTTGCAGGCTCAGGTGCTGCACTGGCGGGGGGACACGGCCCGCGGTGGCGCGATCGCGGCGGCGGTGTTCGGTGCCGCGGTCGCCGCGGTGCGCGCTTGCCAGTTGGGGTCCCCCGCGCAGTCCCCGTCGATCACCGACGACGAACCGACCCGGATGGCCGCGGTGATCAGCGGGCCGGTCATCATGCACACCTACCTGATCGCGCACGTGTCGAGCAGCACGATTAGCGAACTGACGCTGTGGTCCACCGGGCCGCCACAGGTGCCCTGGCCGGTGATTTCCGACTCCGCGGTGCTGGACGCAATGACCGCGCCGTTGTGTGAGGCCTACATCAGCTCGTGTCCCTAAACGGTGGGGAAGTCAACCCGTCCAGACACGGTGGTACAGCCGAAGCTGACGGCAGCGGGCGCCGCCCGGGTCGGCGGCTGGGTGTCCCGGTAACGCGGCGCGCCCGCCGTCGCCGGTAAAGTTGGCGCGGACCCTTTGCCCGGCTCCTTAGTCGCGCCCTACCGGTGCTCGCCGTCGCCGGGCGGAGTACGCCGATCGGAGAGGAGCGCCAGTGGCCAGGGTGGTCGTCCATGTGATGCCCAAGGCGGAGATCCTCGACCCGCAAGGTCAGGCGATTGCCGGTGCGCTGGCGCGACTAGGACACCCCGGAGTCTCAGACGTTCGTCAGGGCAAGAGATTTGAGCTGGAGGTCGACGATACGGTCGATGATTCCACGCTCGCCGAGATCGCGGAATCACTGCTGGCGAACACGGTGATCGAGGATTGGACCATAAGCCGGGAGCCACTGTGACGGCGCGGATCGGCGTCATCACCTTTCCCGGGACGCTTGATGACGTGGACGCCGCGCGCGCGGTGCGGCGCGTGGGCGCCGAGGCGGTCAGCCTGTGGCATGCCGACGCCGACCTCAAGGGTGTTGATGCCGTGGTGGTGCCGGGCGGGTTTTCCTACGGCGACTACCTGCGGGCGGGTGCGATCGCCAGATTCGCCCCGGTGATGGGGGAGGTGGTCGCGGCCGCGGCCAGGGGCATGCCGGTGTTAGGGATTTGCAACGGGTTTCAGGTGCTGTGCGAGGCCGGGCTGCTGCCTGGCGCCCTGACCCGCAACGTGGGGTTGCACTTTGTCTGCCGCGACGTGTGGTTGCGCGTGGTTTCGACGTCGACGGTGTGGACATCGCGTTTCGAGCCCGGCGCCGACCTGCTGGTGCCGTTGAAGTCCGGGGAGGGCCGTTATGTCGCACCGCAAAAGGTGCTCGACGAACTCGAAGGCGACGGCCGGGTGGTGTTCCGCTACCACGACAACGTCAACGGCTCGCTGCATGACATCGCCGGCATCAGCTCAGCCGACGGTCGTGTCGTCGGACTGATGCCGCACCCCGAACATGCCATCGAAGCGTTGACAGGTCCTTCCGATGACGGGCTGGGTCTGTTCTATTCTGCGCTGGACGCAGTTCAGGCCGTCTGAGGTTAGCCGAACGCCGCATTGGTGACCGCAGATCTCACGGAAGTGTCAGCGGCCCTGCGTAATTGGTCGAAAACCGGCCACGGTGGTGACTCATCCGGCGTCTGGCAGCACCGGTTGGACGGTCAACTCGGCGAACAGCTCGATCGCGGCACCGATGGCGCGGTCGACGCGACCAGCGAAATCGTCGAAACAGACATGCGTTCCGAACCTTCGGTATGCGTGCGCGGCCACGCCGATGCGGTGCGGATCGGCGGAACCGTGCACGATCGCCATGACTTCGCGGTTCTGTCCGTTCCAGGCGTCGACCAGCCCGGTCAACGCGGCACATGCGGTGGCCGGGAAATAGCATGCGGGAGTCGCCCGGATGGCTAACACTTGGGCGGGATTGATCTCTAGATGGACGTGCAGCCGACGAGGGCGAGTGTCAGCGACGAAGAAGAATTCGCTGTCCTGGTGGCCGCGGAAATACCGGCGCCCACGGGCGCGCAGGTAGCGCTCGATCAGGTCGGTGCCCAGCGGCTCGATCGTCATGGGTCGATGATGACCCCGGCGGCTATGCGGATGCTTTGCGCTCAGCGATGCGGTGTCCAAGAGTCTGTTGAGATTTCGCTGAGTGAGCGGGCTGCGGGGGCACTGTGCATGCCGGCGACCGTCTCGACGCGATGGACCCGGTTGCACGCCACCGCTGACGCTAGAGAGCTAGACCACCGTGAAAAACGAATCCCGGTAGGCCTCAAGAAGTCTCAGCCACAGCTCACTGATTGTCGGGAAGCACGGCACGGCGTGCCACAATCGATGCACTGGGACCTGGCCGGCGACGGCGATGGTGGCGGCGTGCAGCAGTTCGGTGGCACCCGGGCCGACCATCGTCAGGCCCAGCAGATGACCTCGATCCACATCGACCACCATCCGTGCCCGACCCGCGTACCCGTCGGCAAAGAGTCTGGCCCCCATGACGACATCGCCGACTTCGACGTCGATGGCCTTGATCCGGTGACCGGACGCGACGGCCTGCTCGGCAGTCAGCCCCACCGCGGCGGCCTCGGGGTCGGTGAAGAAGGCCTGCGGTACCGCGTGATGATCGGCGGTGGTCGCATGCGCGCCCCACGGCGAAGTGTCCAGCGGCCGTCCCGCCGCGCGCGCGCCGATGGCCGCACCCGCGATGCGGGCCTGGTACTTGCCCTGATGGGTCAGCAGCGCGCGGTGGTTGACGTCACCGGCCGCATAAAGCCAACCCTCGTCGATGGCCCGCACTCGGCAGGTGTCGTCGACGTCGAGCCAGCTGCCCGGCGTCAGTCCTATTGTCTGCAGGCCGATGTCGTCGGTGCGGGGAGCTCTCCCGGTGGCGAACAACACCTCGTCGACGGACAACGCGGAGCCGTCGTCCAGCTCGAGGACCACCCGGGCGTCCGGGTGGGGCCGGCGGAGCGCGCGCACCGATGCACCCAACCGCACGTCAACGCCCGCGTCGGCGAGCCCGCGGGCGAGGTAGTCGCCCACGAAGGGTTCCATTCGGGGCAGCAGCCGAGGCCCCCGGGCCAGCAGGGTCACCGAGGAGCCCAATCCTTGCCAGGCCGTGGCCATTTCCACGCCGACCCCGCCGGCGCCGACGATCGCCAGTCGCGCCGGCACCGAATCGCTCTCGGTGGCTTGGCGATTGGTCCACGGCCGCGCTTCGTCGATGCCAGGCAAGTCCGGCAGTGCCGGCCGGCTTCCGGTGCAGACGACGACGGCATGCCGAGCCGTCAGCACCACCTGTTGGCCGTCGGGTGCGGCCACGGCGACGCGTCGCGGACCGGCCAACCGTCCGTGGCCGCGGATCAGCGTCGCGCCGATGCCATCGAGCCAGTCGGCCTGGCCGCCGTCGTCCCAGCCGCTCACGTAGCGGCTGCGGCGGCCGAAAACGCCGGCGGCGTCGATCGACCCGCGGACCGCTGCGCGCGCGCCGTCGACCCGACGGGCATCCGAGACGGCGATGACCGGGCGCAGCAACGCCTTGCTGGGCACACACGCCCAATACGCGCACTCGCCGCCGACGAGTTCGCGTTCCACCACCGCAACCGACAGTCCCGCGGCGCGGACGCGATCCGCGGCGTTTTGGCCCACCGGCCCGGCGCCGAGCACCACGACGTCGTAGGGCCGTTGCCGTTGGTCTGCTGCCATGGTCGGGAGATCCTTTCGTCGGAGTTGACGGTGACGCTACCCTGCCGTCGGCGCCGCGGCCCAGGGTGCGCTAAATCATCGCGGGGACAAGGCCATTGCCGATTTGCCCACGGTCCGGTGCCCGGTGGGGCTAGGTTGGGTGCAGCCACCGCGCCAGTGGTTGCCGTGGTGGGGGCACGTCGAGGAGTCGGGATGCCTGCAAACTTCGCGGTACTGCCACCGGAGGTCAATTCGGCGCTGATCTTCACCGGCGCGGGCCCGCGGCCGTTACTGCAGGCGGCGATGGCCTGGCAGGGGTTGGCCGAGGAGCTGGGTTCGGCGGCGTCCTGGTTCGGTTCGGTGACATCGGGGCTAACGGTTGGGCCGACCCAATCCTGGCAGGGTCCGGCTTCGGCGGCGATGCTGGCCGCTGCCGCACCCTACGCCGGCTGGCTACGCGCGGCGGCCGCCCGGGCCGCGGCGGCGGCCGGGCAGGCGCTGGCGGCCGTCGGGGCGTTCGAGGCGGCGCAAGCGGCGATGGTCCAGCCGATAGCGGTGGCGGCCAACCGTTCCCAGCTCGTGGCGCTGGTGATGTCGAATCTGTTCGGGCAAAACGCCCCGGCGATCGCGGCCGCCGAGGGCCACTACGAACAGATGTGGGCCCAGGACGTGGCAGCGATGGCCGGCTACCACGCCGGCGCCTCGGCCGCGGCCGCGCAGCTGGCGCCCTGGCAGCAGTCGCTGCACAACCTGCTCGGGATCTCGGGCCCGCAGAACGCCGGCGTCGGCAACATCGGCGACAACAACCTGGGCAACGGAAATCACGGCGACGCCAACGTCGGCAACGGCAATCTCGGCAGCTCCAACGTGGGCAGCGGCAACACCGGCAATTCCAATCTGGGCAGCGGCAACACCGGCAATTCCAACCTGGGCAGCGGTAATCACGGCGACATGAACGTGGGCGGCGGCAACTCCGGCACCGGCAACGTGGGCGGCGGCAACAGCGGCAGCCAGAACGTGGGCTTCGGCAACAACGGGACGGGGAATGTCGGCGGCGGGAACAAGGGTCACGGAAACGTCGGATTCGGAAACGTGGGCCCGACCAACACGGACGGTAACTTCAACATCGGCGGCGGCAACACCGGCAGCTTCAACCGGGGTTCGGGGAACACCGGCGACGCCAACTGGGGTTTCGGCAACACCGGCAACGGCAATATCGGCTTCGGCAACACGGGCAACGCAAACTTCGGCATCGGGCTGGCGGGCAACAACCAGATCGGCATCGGCGGCCTCAACACCGGTGCTGGCAACATCGGCTTCGGCAATTCGGGCACCGGCAACGTCGGCTTCTTCAACTCCGGTACCGGCAACGTCGGCATCTTCAATTCCGGCTTTGCCAACACGGGCTTCGAGCTCTCCGGGACGAACAACACCGGCTTCCAGGGCACGGGCGGCACCAGCACCGGCTTCTGGAACACCGGGCTACAGGCCACCGGCTTCGGCAACACGTCCAGCGAAACCACGGGTGCGTTCAACTCCGGCAGGTATACCACGGGCTTCTTCAACTCGGCCGAATTGAATTCCGGCCTGGGCAACTCGGGTCGCGGCAACACCGGCTTCTTCAACTCGGGTCACGGCAACACCGGCTCCTTCAACGCCGGCTCCACCAACACCGGCTTCGGCAACTCTGGCGACGTCAACACCGGCCTGTTCAACTCCGGCAACCTGAACACCGCGATCGGCAGCACGGTTGACGGTCCGGGCCCCAGCTCGGGCTTCGGAAACCTGGGCATCGGCAGCTCGGGATTCTTCAACCAGGGCAACAATGCCTCTGGCTTGACCAACGCCGGCGACAACACCTCGGGCGCGCGCAACCTGGGGCCGGACAGTTCGGGCTTCAACAACGCGGGCTTCGGCGGCTCGGGCGTCTGGAACACCAGCGAGCGAGGTTCTGGTTTCTTCAACAACCTCAACAACGGTGTGGGCTTCCAGAACTCGGGCTTCTTCAACACCGGCATCCGCAACTCGGGCGTCGGAAACGTCAGCGACTTCGCGACCAGTGTCAGCGGGCACTCGGGCTTCTTCCACCGGTGAGCCCACCGGCCGGAGGCCGCGCTGCGTGGTTACGGGCCAAGCGCGACCGACGCCTCGGCGGTGTAGCACAGGAACGTCAGCGTCTCCTGCAGATACAGCTGCACCGTGTCGGCGTCGTGGCTGAGGTAGCCGATCGAGACGTCGGTGCCCAATCGCAGGTCGAAGTCGCCGCCCCGGGTGGTCAACACGAAAGCGCCGTCGATGGCCGGCGCCCAGATGATGTCCCCGTCGACCAGCCGGTTCAAGTGCTCGCGGATGGGATATCCGTGATCGGAGGTCTCGCTGACCTTGGTGTAGACGTCGGCCGACAACAGCACCGAGTACGGGCCGTCGACACCGGCCAACCTCAGCTCGGACAGCGCCTGGGAGATGACATCGGGGATTTCCCGCGGATCGTCGGGCAACGTCAGCGGCGGGTTCGAGCTGGCGCTGCGGATGCCCTCGATCGACGCGGCAGCGTAACCCTCGAAGATGGTGCGATCCTCGACGAAGGCGAGCTTCTTGGCGGCCTCCTTGACCGGGTCCCAGTCGGAGTCCTGTGACCCGCGCTCGACGTCGTCGATCTCGCCTCGCGACAGGGTGAACGGAACCCGCAGTCGGACAAGGGGTTTGCTTGCCCGCAGGTGGGCTATGACGCCCTCGGTGGGCGCCGCGACGTCGATCAGCCGGCCGGTGCTGACGGCCGCGGTGACCGGACCGCCGGGGTCGCTGACGTCGACCACCCGCCGTCCGGCGATATGCCGCTTGAACGTCCGCGCCGCCTCCACCTCGATTTCCGCCCAGGCGGCTTCGGTGACCGGTGCCAGCTCGCGGTAGAGGTTGTTCATCGAGATGTTCCTTTCAGGCTGCCGATCCCCAGTGATCCGTCGCCGGAGGCAGGACTAGCGGCAGGCGACATCTGTGGGCCGGGCAGCGGCGGTGGATCGTCGAGGAAGTCGATTGTGGGGGTGAAGAACAGCCCGCCGGTGACCGCGGTGGAAAAATCCAGCACCCGGTCGGTGTTGCCCGGCGGGTCGCCCAGAAACATGTTGCGCAGCATGTGTTCGGTGACCCGCGGTGTCCGCGAGTAGCCGATGAAGTACGTGCCGTATTCGCCCTTGCCGACCTCGCCGAACGGCATGTTGTGCCGCACGATTTTCAGCTCGGAGCCCTCAGCGTCGGTGATCACGTTGAGCGCGATGTGTGAGTTGGACGGTTTGGCGTCGTCGTCGAGTTCGATGTCGTCCAGCTTGGTGCGGCCGATCACCCGTTCCTGTTCGGTCACCGTCAGCGATTCCCACGCCGCCATGTCGTGCAGGTACTTCTGCACGTGCACGTAGCACGCGCCCGCAAAGTCGGGATCCTCGTCACCGATCGTGGTGGCGTGCGCGGCCGCCGGCCCGCCGGGGTTCTCGGTGCCGTCGACAAAGCCCAGCAGATCACGGTTGTCGAAGAACCGGAAGCCGTGCACCTCGTCGACCACGGTCACCGCCCCGGCCATCGACTTGACGATGCGGCCGGCCAGCTCGAAGCAGACGTCCATCGTCTCGGCGCGGATGTGGAACAACAGGTCGCCCGGCGTGGCCGGGGCGACCTGCCGCGGGCCCGTCAGCTCGATGAACGGATGCAGCTCGGCGGGCCGTGGTCCGGCGAACAAGCGGTCCCAGGCGCCCGATCCGATCGAGGCCACCACCGACAGGTGTTTCGCCGGATCGCGAAAGCCGATCGCGCGCACCAATCCCGACAGACCCGGCAACGCGTCGTGCACGATCGCCTCGCCACCGTCGTTGATGGTGGCGACGAGGAAGATGGCGGCCGGCGTCAAGGGCGCCAGGATCGGCTGCGGCGAAACGGCGGACACAGGCACGACCCTAACGTCCCCACGATCGCGGGTGCTAAACATGGGTGCATGGTGGCCACCGCCCTTGGCCTGTGCGAATTCATCGACGCGTCCCCCTCCCCGTTTCACGTCTGCGCCACGGTGGCCCGACGGCTGCGCGCTGCCGGCTACACCGAGCTCGGCGAGGCGGACCGCTGGCCGGACCAGCCCGGCCGCTACTTCATCGTGCGGGCCGCGTCGCTGGTGGCCTGGAACTGCGACGGGCCGGCGGGACCGTTCCGGATCGTCGGCGCGCACACCGACAGCCCCAATCTCCGGGTCAAACAGCATCCGGATCTGCTGGTCGCCGGCTGGCAGGTGGTCGCGCTGCAGCCGTACGGGGGCGCGTGGCTGAACTCCTGGCTGGACCGTGATCTGGGCATCAGCGGGCGCTTAACGGTGCGAGACCACGCCGGGCTAGCCCACCGGCTGGTCCGGATAGACGATCCGATTCTGCGGGTGCCGCAGCTGGCCATCCACCTGGCCGAGGACCGCAAGTCCGTCACGTTGGATCCACAACGACATGTCAATGCGGTCTTCGGTGTGGGCGATCAGCCGGGGTCCTTTCTGAGGTATGTCGCCGAGCGCGCCGGGGTAGCCGAAGCCGATGTGTTGGCCGCCGACCTGATGACCCATGACCTGACCCCGTCGGCGGTGATCGGCGCCGACTCCAGCCTGCTGAGCGCCCCGCGTCTGGACAATCTAGCCAGCTGCTATGCGGGGATGGAGGCGTTGCTGGCCTGGGACGGGGACTCGGCGCCGCGCGGTGTCGTGCCGGTGCTGGTGATCTTCGACCACGAGGAGGTCGGCTCGGCCTCCGACCACGGCGCCCAGTCCAACCTGCTGGCAGGCGTCCTGGAACGCATCGTGCTGGCCGCCGGCGGCAGCCGGGAGGACTTCCTGCGGCGGCTGCCGGCCTCGCTGCTGGCCTCGGCCGACATGGCGCACGCGACCCACCCCAACTACCCCGAGCGTCACGAGCCCGGTCACCTCATCGAGGTCAACGCCGGACCGGTGGTCAAGGTGCACCCGAATCTGCGCTACGCCACCGACGGGCGCACCGCCGCGGCGTTCGCGCTGGCCTGCCAGCAGGCCGGCGTGCCGGTGCAGCGTTACGAACACCGCGCCGACCTGCCGTGCGGATCGACGATCGGACCGTTGGCCTCGGCCCGGACCGGCATCCCCACCGTCGACGTCGGCGCCGCCCAGCTTGCCATGCACTCCGCGCGTGAACTGATGGGCGCCCACGACGTGGCCGCCTATGCGGCGGCGCTGGGTGCGTTCCTTGCGCCGCGGGCATAGGGTCTAGCGTTATGGCACTCACCGTAGAGATGGTCACCTTCGACTGCGCCGACCCCGCGAAGCTGGCCGGCTGGTGGGCCGAGCAGTTCGGCGGTAAGACCCACGAACTGCTGCCCGGCGAATTCATCGCGGTGACCCGACCCGCGGGGCCCCGGCTGGGATTCCAGAAGGTGCCCGACCCGTCGCCCGGAAAGAACCGCGTGCACCTCGATTTCACTACTGAGGATGTGGATGCCGAGGTGTCGCGGCTGACCGCTGCCGGTGCCAACGAGGTGGAACGGCACCAGATGGGCGACACCTTCCGCTGGGTGGTGCTGGCCGACCCCGAGGGCAACGTCTTCTGCGTGGCGAGTCAGTAACCACTTCGCCGAACGTGAACTCATGGCGAGAATATTGCGAAAATCGCGCCGTGAGTTCACGTTCGGCGAGGGATCAGCAGGCAAGGCCGAAAAGCCCTCGGCAGCGGTCGAACCCGTCCACCCGCACCTCGACGCTGCGATGCCGCTGCCAATCGTCGCGGGTCAGCCGGAAACGCAACTGCTCCACCATGACTCCCTCGCGTGCCACCTGCTCCACGCCGTTGTCTCGGTAACCGTTGCGGCGGGAAACCGCGATCGAGGCCGGGTTATCGACAAAAGACGCTGAGGTGGCGACTTCCGCTCCCAGCTCGGTGAACGCGAAATGCAGTGCGGCCGCGCGCATCTCGGTGCCATAGCCACGGCGTTGGTAACCCAATCCGAGCCATGAACCGGACGCAACCTGACGCGCGATGGGGAAGTCTTTGGCGGATAAGGCCTGAACGCCGACGGCCCGGCCGCCGATGACGACTGCGAATGGCAGCGCCCAGTCGTCCTGTTGGAAGCGTGCCAGTTCCTGCCAGAGGTGCGAGAGGGTGTTAAACGGTAGATCGGCCCGCGGCGCTCGCGTCCACGGAACCGCAAACGGCATCCGCTCGGGGTCGTGGATTCCGTCGAGAATGGTGTCGATCAGCTGGTCGCACAACTCCTCGGTGGGCAGCCGCAGCTGCGTCCGCGGCGTGGTGATGCGCAGGTCAAACAGCGGCCAGTGACGAGACATGGCCTCATTATCGGGACCGCGTTGTGACCAGTCAGCTCGATTTTTCGTGGGGACCCTACACTGTCTCCAATGACGTCCGGGCGCACCCATGTGATTGACACCGTCGAACACGCCGCCGCCACCCCCGACCACCCGCAACCCTTTCACGAGCTGGGCCTCAAAGATGACGAGTACCAGCGGATCCGCGACATCCTGGGGCGCCGGCCCACCGACACCGAGCTGGCCATGTATTCGGTGATGTGGAGCGAGCACTGCTCCTACAAATCGTCCAAGGTGCACCTGCGCTACTTCGGGGAGACCACCACCGACGAGATGCGCGCCGGCATGCTGGCCGGGATCGGCGAAAACGCCGGCGTGGTCGACATCGGCGACGGCTGGGCCGTCACGTTCAAGGTGGAATCGCACAACCACCCGTCCTACGTCGAGCCCTACCAAGGTGCGGCCACCGGCGTCGGGGGCATCGTCCGCGACATCATGGCCATGGGTGCGCGGCCGGTGGCCGTGCTGGACCAGCTGCGCTTCGGCGCCGCCGACGCCCCCGATACCCGCCGGCTGCTCGACGGTGTGGTCCGGGGCATCGGCGGCTACGGCAACTCGCTGGGCTTACCCAACATTGGCGGCGAGACCGTCTTCGACGCCTGCTATGCCGGCAACCCGTTGGTCAACGCGATGTGTGTCGGCGTCTTACGCCAGGAGGACCTCCATTTGGCGTTCGCCTCGGGCGTTGGGAACAAGATCGTCCTGTTCGGCGCGCGCACCGGTCTCGACGGCATCGGCGGGGTGTCGGTGCTGGCGTCGGACACCTTCGACGCCGCCGATGCCGAGGGTGCCGCCCGCAAGAAACTGCCCTCGGTGCAGGTGGGCGACCCGTTCATGGAGAAGGTGCTCATCGAATGCTGCCTGGAGCTCTACGCGGGCGGATTGGTGATCGGCATCCAGGATCTGGGTGGGGCCGGACTAGCGTGCGCCACATCGGAATTGGCAGCTGCCGGGGACGGCGGAATGGCCATCCAGCTCGACACCGTCCCGCTGCGGGCCAAAGAGATGACGCCCGCCGAGGTGTTATGCAGCGAGTCGCAGGAGCGGATGTGCGCGGTGGTCGCGCCGGAGAACGTGGACGCGTTTATGGCGGTGTGCCGCAAGTGGGAGGTGCTGGCCACCGTGATCGGCGAGGTCACCGACGGCGACCGGTTGCGGATCACCTGGTGTGGCCACACCGTCGTCGACGTGCCGCCGCGCACCGTGGCCCACGAAGGCCCGGTCTACCATCGTCCGGTCGCCCGCCCCGCAACCCAGGACTCCCTGAACGCCGACGCCTCGGCCCGGCTGCCCCGGCCGGCCACCGGCGACCAGCTGCGCGCGACCTTGCTTGCGCTGCTGGGCAGCCCACATCTGTGCAGCCGCAAGTTCATCACCGAGCAATACGACCGGTACGTGCGCGGCAACACGGTGCTCGCCGAACACGCCGACGGCGGCATGCTGCGCGTCGACGAGACCACCGGCCGCGGCATCGCCGTGTCGACCGATGCGTCGGGACGATACACGCTGCTGGATCCCTACACCGGCGCCCAACTCGCCCTGGCCGAGGCCTACCGCAACGTCGCCGTCACCGGCGCCACCCCGGTCGCGGTGACCAATTGCCTCAACTTCGGATCCCCCGAGGATCCCGGGGTGATGTGGCAGTTCGCGCAGGCGGTCCGAGGTCTCGCCGATGGCTGTGCCGCCCTGGGCATTCCGGTCACCGGTGGCAACGTCAGCTTCTACAACCAAACGGGGTCGACGGCGATCATGCCCACCCCGGTGGTCGGGGTGCTCGGTGTGATCGATGACGTCGCCCGGCGCATCCCCACCGCTTTCGGCAGTGAACCCGGCGAAACCCTGATGCTGCTGGGCGACACCCGCGACGAGTTCGACGGCTCCGTCTGGGCGCAGGTGACCGCCGACCATCTGGGGGGGTGGCCGCCCGCGGTCGACCTGGCCCGGGAGAAGCTGCTGGCCGACGTGTTGTGCTCGGCGTCCCGCGACGGGCTGGTCTCCGCCGCACACGACCTGTCCGAAGGCGGGCTGGCCCAAACCATCGTCGAATCCGCGCTGGCGGGTGAAACCGGTTGCCGCATCGTGCTGCCCGACGGCGCCGACCCGTTTGTCATGCTGTTTTCTGAGTCCGCGGGCCGGGTGCTGGTCGCCGTGCCGCGCACCGAGGAGAGCCGGTTCCGCGCGATGTGCCAGGCGCGTGGGTTGCCGGCGGTGCGCATCGGGGTCGTCGACCAGGCTGCGGACGCGGTCGAGGTGCAGGGCCTGTTCACGGTGTCGCTGGCCGAGCTGCGCGCGACGTCGGAGGCGGTGCTGCCGCGGCTGTTTGGATGAGTCGGCTGCGGGCGCTGTCGTTGGCCGCCGCCCTGATCGGGTGGAGCTTTGTCGGTGCTCGGCTGCGTGCCCGGTGGCGGGTGCCGCTGCAGGCCGGTCTGGCTGGCGCTCTGGTGCTGGTGACCCGTGCGCCGTTGGGTCTGTGTCCGCCGCGGCTGTGGGCGGGGTTGCGGCTGGGCTCGGCGGCCGCGGTGGTGGCGACGACGGCGGTGGCGGCCGCCACCTCGCTGCCAGCCGTGCGGCTGTCGATGTCGGCGCACGCCCGGCCGACGTCGGTGTCGGGCTGGCTGGTGCTGCACATACCCGTCGGCACGGTGTGGGCGGAGGAGGCCGCGTTCCGCGCGGCGCTGGCCACCGCCGGTTCCGGGGCCTTCGGTCCGGCCGGTGGACGTTTGCTACAGGCCGGCGCCTTCGGCCTGTCCCACGTTCCGGACGCGCGCGAGACCGGCGCGCCGCTGGCGGCAACGGTGCTGGTGACCGGCGTTGCAGGCTGGCTTTTCGGCTGGCTGGCCGACCGGTCCGAAAGCCTGGCGGCGCCATTGCTGGCGCACCTGGCCGTCAACGAGGCCGGTGCGGTCGCGGCGCTGACCATCCAGCGACACCGGCCGCACGATCCGAGCGGTGCCCGGCGGAGCGGCTATACTCGAACCTCGGCGCCATCACACGGCGATCACTCGACCGAGAGGGTTGACACCTCAGGTGGACAGACTTAGGGCCGCGGAGCATCCGCGGCCGGAATACGTTCTGCTACACATCAGCGACACGCATCTCAACGGGGGGGATGACCCCCTCTACGGCGTGGTGGACGCCGACGGCAGGCTGGGTGATCTACTCAACCAGCTGAAACATTCCGGGGTGCGCCCGGATGCCATCGTTTTCACCGGTGACTTGGCCGACGCCGGTGAGCCGGCGGCGTATCGCAAACTGCGCGGCGTGGTCGAACCCTTTGCCGCCGAGCTGGGCGCCGAACTCATCTGGGTGATGGGCAACCACGACAACCGGGCCGCCCTGCGCCGATTCCTGCTCGACGAGGCGCCGTCGATGGCACCGCTGGACCGGGTCTACATGATTGACGGCCTGCGGATCATCACCGTGGACACCTCGGTGCCGGGACATCATCACGGCGAACTCAGCACCCTTCAATTGAGATGGCTTGCCCACGAATTGGCAATCCCGGCCCCGCACGGCACCATCTTGGCGGTGCACCATCCACCCATTCCCAGCGTCTTGGACCTGGCCGTGACGGTGGAACTTCGCGACCAAGCCGCGCTAGGCCGGGTACTCGAGGGCAGCGACGTCCGATCCATTCTGGCCGGGCACCTGCATTACTCGACCAACGCCACATTCGTCGGCATTCCGGTGTCGGTGGCATCCGCCACCTGCTACACCCAAGACCTGACCGTCGCCGTCGGCGGAACCCGCGGCCGAGACGGTGCCCAGGGCTGCAATGTGGTGCACGTCTACCAGGACACCGTCGTGCACTCGGTTATTCCGCTGGGTACCGGACAAACCGTGGGCACCTTTGTCTCTCCCACGCAGGCGAAACGTCGCATCGCCGAAAGCGGAATGTTCATCGAACCGTCGCGGCGCGATTCGCTGTTCACCGACCTTCCGATGGTGCTGACGCCATCGGTTCGGCAAAGTCCTGCTGGCTGATATCCGCCGCCACCTTCTCCCACGGCGCGGGTATCGGGAAATACCGCTCCAGGAAACTGACGACCCGCTCCGCTCGCTCGGCGGCGCCGACTTCGGGAAAACTGCCGTCATTGAGGCAGAAGAAGTCGTACTTGCGTCGCTTGCGCAATTCCGGCAGCAAGTCCAGGCCCGCATAGCTGGTGGTGTCCACGTACAAGACCCTGGCTTTCTCCTGCTGCACGGCGCGGCCGGTCATCAGCGCATAGTAGTGGTACAGCGAGTTGGTCACCGAAATGTCGGTGCCGGACCGAAATGCGCTGGCCTGGGTCCGCGCGAATTCCTCAGGAAATTCCCGCTCCATCTCGACCAGCACGCTCTTGCGCAACGGGACGGCGGTGTGCTCCAGATGGCGGGTAATCAGATGGCCGAACCGCTCGTAAAGGAGCTGCCGGTTCACCCGGGCCGCGTTCTCGTGACCACTGCGGGTGGCATCGTTTGCCCCGAGCCCGATTCGGGTCTTGGCCTCGATGAACCGGGTCACACCACCCGAGGAGAAGAACATGCTGGGCTTGACCGGCCGACCGAAAAACATGTCGTCATTGGAGTACAGAAAGTGCTCGCTGAGCCCCGGAATATGGTGCAGCTGGCTCTCCACCGCATGCGAGTTATAGGTGGGCAAGGCGGCGCGATCCGAAAAGTGTTCCGCGGCGCGCACGATGGTGATTTTGGGATGCTCGGCCAGCCACCGCGGTGGGGTTGAATCTGTCGCGATGAAGATGCGCCGGATCCATGGGGCGAACATGTTCACCGACCGCAGCGCGTATTTCAATTCGTCGATCTGGCGGATTCGCGCGTCCGCATCGTCACCCTCGCCCACCACGTAGTGGGACATTTGTGCCGCGCGCCGCGCCCGGAACTCCGGGTCGCTGCCGTCGACCCAGGAGAACACCAGATCAATGTCGAACGTCACGTCGCTGGCGTGCGGCGTGAACATCCCCTCCAGCGTCGGCCATTTGTAGCCGTACAACTTGACGGTGGTCGGTACTACCTCATTCTTCGGCAGCAGTTTACGGGTCAGCGAGTTTTCCACCGGACAGCGGATCACGGTCTCTTCGTAAACCCAGAATTGGAGTTCCACGCCGAATGCCGGACCATACCGAAATCCGCCCGGTGCAATCCGGCGCCGGTACAACCGGACGATACGGGGGTCGGCCGACGACGATAGCCGCCCGTTGGCCATCAGGACGGGAGAGATTCCCTTCTGGTCCATCGTCTTGGCGTACATCGGTTCGGTAAGACACGCGGCGGCCAGGGCGCGCTCGACGGCGGGGCGCAGCTGGATGTCAATAGCGAGCACCGGCCGGTTCTTGTGGTCGCGGATCAACAGGAAGGGAATATCTGCCCGGTTCAACGTCTTTCGCACGAAGACCAGATCCTCGATCTGCGCCTCCTGTGGGGTCAGGCTGGACTCCAGGCGGGCAATCTTGCCTCGCCGGGTGACAATGATGGGAGCCAGGGCGCGCTGGACGGGCCGAGCGCCGTCACGCGAAATGGTCTTGGGCATCGGATCACCGCCTTAGAGAGAAGTGACTACGGCACCGAGGATGTCACATTTCCGGCGTGGGCGCATGGCGGGGACCATGCGGTTGCGGCGACACCTCTTGCAGGACAGCAGCTTTAACGGTCCGCCGGCATCCGCGGCGCTGTGCATGGTCACCAGATGCCGCCACACCTGGCGACGGTCAGCACAGCCGCAGCGGCGAAGGCCCGCAGGAGCCGTGGTGTCGTGGGCTGTCTCTTGCGATCCGGTGTCCGGCCGACACCATGCTAGGGGTTGATCGTGTTGTCACCGAGCTGGCGGCCCCACACGTGTTCGACGATCAGCGGTGAACCAAGTTCGAAGTGATTGTATGGCGCCAGGCTGGCGCCGACGTCCATCACCAGATACGGCGCCGGCCACAGGTCGCGGGTGATCTTTGCCCAGCATCCCGGTCGCCCGCCGGGTCCCCCCCGCGCGTTGATCCGGGGCAGGTTTTCCGGATAGATGTACGGATTTGGTGCGCCCGAGATGGAGCCGGCCGAGTTTGCCCCCAGCGCGTAGCCGTTGAACCCCAGTGCCGTGCGGATCCTGGGCGCTGCTTCGTTGTAGTTGCGGATGGCGCAGACGATTTCGGGACTGTACTCGTCTAAGAGCTGGCCGGTGGGAACCAGATCGGCGGCCCCGCGCACCAGGTACGGCCCGCCGCGCCCGAACACGTCGGCCCCGGTGACGCCGAAGCCGGCCGCCGCCAGCAACGCCGCATCCAGATCGCTCCGGTGCTGGTGTAGCGTCCGCGCCGTGGTCACCGCCCGGTCGAGGGCAGCGAACAGGTCCGAGGAGGCGTCGGCGTAGATATCGCCCAGGGCCGCCAACCGCGCGATGTCGGAGCGGACCTGCGGCATCTGCGGGTTCAGGTCATCGAGGATGGTGTTGCCGTCGATCAGCGCGGCGCCGATCTTGTCACCCCACCCGCTGAGGGCCTCAGCGGCCGCGCTCAGCGTCAGGTTGAGCTTGACCGGATCCACCTTCTGGGTGATCGCGGTCAGCGTCTGGAACAGCGTGTTGAATTCTGTGGTTACCGCCGTCGCATCGATCACCATGGCTGGTGTGATGTGCTGTGGAGCGGGATCTTTTGGTGAAGCCAGCGCCACGTATTTGTTTCCGAAGACCGTGGTCGCCTTGATCTGGGCCGCCACATTGGCCGGGATCTGGCTGATGTACTTCGGATCCACATCCAGCACCAGCTTGGCCGCCGGCACGCCGTCCCGAGTAACCTCGGAGATGCTGGACACCCGGCCGATCTGCACCCCGTTCATGGTGACCTTGGCGCCCAGATCGGTCACCAAGCCGGCCCGCGGAGCAATCATCGTCAATGTCGTCTTCGGAATGAACATCCCACGGAATTGCCCGTACAACATCGCACCGGTGAGCCCCAACACCACCAATGCCACCAGGCCGATGGTTTTGAATGGTGGCCGGCTCCGCGGATCCATGATTCTGAGACCCTAAGCTATGGTCGCCCGCGATAGCACCAACCCGGCAAAGACTCGGCACGCCGTATTGGCGCTCGCGGATTGGTTGCGAGACGACACCCGTCCGGCACCCGACCGGGACACCTTGGGCAGGGCCGTTCGGCTCACCGCGCGCACCCTTGCCGCGGTGGCTCCGGGCGCCAGCGTCGAGGTACGGATCCCGCCGTTCGTCGCGGTCCAGTGTGTATCCGGGCCCAGGCATACCCGCGGCAACCCGCCCAACGTGGTGCAGACCGACCCGCGAACCTGGTTGTTGTTGGCGACCGGCATGCTGACGGTGTCCGACGCGAAAGCCACCGGCGCGCTGACCCTGTCGGGTTCCCGGGCCGGTGACATCGAAGGCTGGCTGCCGCTGGTCAGCGTCGGCTGAAAGTTGGCGGGCCGAGCCACGTGGGTGGTCAACGCCGTCGGTGGTTGGCCCCGGGGCAGCCAACACGCGAGCCTTGATTCGGCGGCGGGCCGGTGGTCGCCGTAGACTTCGGATACGTCACCAACCGCGCCCCAGGGAGCCGCCAAACCGTGACCCGCCAGCAGCCCGAGCAGGACCCCAGCCCCCCCCGGGAAGAGTGTGGTGTATTCGGAGTCTGGGCCCCGGGTGAGGATGTCGCCAAACTCACCTACTACGGCCTGTACGCGTTGCAGCATCGCGGCCAAGAGGCAGCCGGGATCGCCGTCGCCGATGGGTCCCAGGTGCTGGTCTTCAAAGACCTTGGCCTGGTCAGCCAGGTGTTCGACGAGCAGACCTTGGCGGCCATGCCGGGCCACGTCGCCATCGGACACTGCCGCTACTCCACCACCGGGGACACCACCTGGGAGAACGCCCAGCCGGTGTTCCGCAACACCGCCGCCGGCACCGGGGTCGCGTTGGGGCACAACGGAAACCTGGTCAACACCGCTGCCCTTGCCGCGCGTGCCCGGGACGCCGGATTGATCGCCAGACGCTGCCCGGCCCCGGCGACGACGGACTCCGACATCCTAGGCGCATTGCTGGCCCACGGCGCGGCCGATGCCAGCCTGGAGCAGGCGGCGCTGGACCTGCTGCCAACCGTGCGCGGAGCGTTCTGCCTGACGTTTATGGACGAGAACACGCTGTATGCGTGCCGCGATCCGTATGGGGTGCGGCCGCTGTCGCTCGGACGGCTGGATCGCGGCTGGGTGGTGGCCTCGGAAACGGCGGCGCTGGACATCGTCGGCGCCTCGTTCGTCCGGGACATCGAACCCGGTGAATTGCTTGCGATCGACGCCGACGGGGTGCGGTCCACCCGGTTCGCCAATCCCACGCCGAAGGGCTGCGTGTTCGAATACGTCTACTTGGCGCGACCGGACAGCACGATCGCCGGCCGGTCCGTGCACGCCACCCGGCTGGAGATCGGACGCCGACTGGCCCGCGAATGCCCGGTTGACGCGGATCTGGTGATCGGCGTTCCGGAATCGGGCACCCCGGCCGCGGTGGGATACGCGCAAGAGTCCGGCATCCCGTACGGGCAGGGCCTGATGAAGAACGCCTACGTCGGGCGCACCTTTATTCAGCCGTCACAGACCATCCGTCAGCTCGGGATCCGGCTGAAGCTGAACCCGCTCAAAGAGGTGATCCGCGGCAAACGGCTCATCGTCGTCGACGACTCGATCGTGCGGGGCAACACCCAGCGCGCGCTGGTGCGCATGCTGCGCGAGGCCGGCGCGGTGGAAGTGCACGTGCGCATCGCCTCACCCCCGGTCAAGTGGCCCTGTTTCTACGGCATCGACTTCCCGTCGCCGGCCGAGTTGATCGCCAACGCCGTCGAAGACGAAGGGGAGATGCTGGAAGCGGTTCGGCATGCCATCAACGCCGACACGCTGGGGTACCTCTCGCTGCGGGGTCTGATCGCCGCCAGCGAGCAGCCCGCGTCGCGGCTGTGCACGGCGTGCTTCGACGGCAAATACCCGATCGAGCTGCCCAGCGAGACCGCGCTAGGCAAAAACGTCATCGAGCACATGCTCGCCAGCGCGGCCCGCGGCGCCGGGCTGGGCGATCTGGCGACCGATGACCTCCCCGTCGGGCGCTGACGCCGCCGCCGCGGGCACCACCGCCCGTAAGCGGTCGGCATGACCGCACCCATTACCGATACCGGCGGTGCGCGCGGCCCGGTAGCCTTTATCGCGATGACGGATCCCGCACAAGGTTTCGGACGAGGCAACCAAGGCATCACCTACGCATCGGCCGGGGTGGACATCGAAGCCGGTGACCGCGCCGTCGAATTGTTCAAGCCGCTGGCAACCAAGGCCAGTCGACCCGAGGTGCGCGGAGGGCTGGGCGGCTTCGCCGGGTTGTTCGGCCTGCGCGGCGGCTACCGCGAACCACTGCTGGCGGCCTCCACCGACGGCGTCGGCACCAAGCTGGCGGTCGCTCAGGCCATGGACAAGCATGACACCGTCGGCCTCGACCTGGTCGCGATGGTGGTCGACGACGTGGTGGTGTGCGGCGCAGAGCCGCTGTTCCTGCAGGACTACATCGCGGTCGGCAGGACGGTGCCGGAACGGGTGAGCGCGATCGTCAGCGGTATCGCCGAAGGCTGCGTCCGAGCGGGCTGCGCGCTGCTGGGTGGCGAGACCGCCGAACATCCCGGCTTGATGGAACCCGACCACTACGACATCTCGGCCACCGCGGTCGGCGTGGTCGACGCCGACAACGTGCTGGGGCCCGACCGCGTTAAACCCGGCGATGTCATCATCGCGCTGGGGTCATCCGGTCTGCACTCCAACGGATACTCCCTCGCTCGCACCGTGCTGCTCGAGATCGACCGGATGAACCTGGCCGGTTACGTCGAGGAGTTCGGCCGTACCCTGGGCGAAGAGCTGCTCGAGCCCACCCGGATCTACGCCAAGGACTGTCTGGCACTGGCCGCCGAGACCCATGTTCGCACGTTTTGCCATGTCACCGGCGGCGGGCTGGCCGGCAACTTGGCGCGTGTCATTCCGCATGGGCTGGTCGCAGAGGTGGACCGTGGCACGTGGACGCCCGCCCCGGTGTTCGCCATGATCGCCCAGCGCGGTCGGGTCTCCCGGGCCGAGATGGAAAAGACGTTCAACATGGGCGTCGGGATGGTCGCTGTCGTCGCTCCCGAAGACACCGACCGCGCGCTGGCCGTGTTGACCGCACGACATCTGAACTGTTGGGTGTTGGGGACCGTCTGCAAAGGCGGCAAGGAAGGCCCGCGCGCCAAACTCGTCGGGCAGCACCCGCGGTTCTAGGAGCCGGAGCCACCCGGCACGGGCCGGGTGGAAGAAAAGCGCTGAGCTCTAGCGGCGCCAGTCGTCCTCGTCGTCCCAAGGGTCGTGGGCCAATCGGTCGTCGTCTAACCGGTCGGCCTCATCAGTGCGCGTCCCTGACAGCTCGCGCTGAAGCCGCTGAAAGTCGGTCTGCGGGGAGCTGTATTTCAGTTCTCGAGCAACCTTGGTCTGCTTTGCCTTAGCCCGGCCGCGGCCCATGGGGGAACCCCCTCGCGAAATAACGGAGCGGCCTAACGAGTAGGCGGCTCCGATCTCTTGGTGTCGTTATTGTCCTGCCGACAGTTTACCGTGCCGCGCGGGTGGGCGTGGCCCTGCCCTGCCGCCATGTGCATCCGGGCGCAGAGCGCCGCGGCGGTCACCGGAAGTCCCGGGTCTGACCTCGGAACCGTTGGACGGCCAGCCGTCCGGCGCCCAGTTCGTCGGGCGGCGGCAGCGATTCGACGTCGATCGCCGCCGCGACGTCGCCGTCCGCCCCGGTCAGCAATTCGGCGTCGGGCGGCAGTCCCCGCTTGAGCAAGGCCAGCGCGACCGGTCCCAGGTCGACGTGCTCGACCACCGTTCCGAGTCGCCCCACGGTGCGACCCCCGGCCAGCACCGGATCACCCGTGCCCGGTCGATCCGCGGAGCCGTCGAGGTGTAACAACACCAGCATCCGCGGCGGTTTACCCAGGTTGTGCACTCGCGCGACGGTCTCTTGCCCGCGGTAGCAGCCTTTGTCCAGGTGGACGGCACCGTCACCGGGACCGCCGATCCAACCGACTTCATGAGGAATGGTGCGTTCGTCGGTGTCAACGCCGAGCCGCGGACGCCGGGCCGCCACCCGGTGGGCTTCGTAGGTCCACACACCGGCCGGCCGCACACCGGCCTGCCTCAGGCGCTGGTGCCAGCCAGCCGAGTCGGCGCGCGGCACCAGCAGGTCCAGTTCGATGTGGTCAGCGCGAGCGCTGCGCATCCGGCGCACAAAGCCGCCGCCGGCCAGTGCCACCGCGAACGTCTCGGCGGGCAGTGCCTGCAGACCCAGCGCACCGAGCAACGGCTGGTCAGCCAACCGCGGACCCAGCAGCGACAGCACCGCCATGTCCGCGGCGCTGGGGGTCACGTCCGACCAGAACACCATCTTGCGCAGGTAGTCCAGCAGCGGGGCGCCCCGCCAGGGTTCGGTATCGAGGTAGGTCGCGCCTCCCAGCTCGGTCTGCAGCCAGTGGTCCTCCACCCGGCCCTGGCTGTCGAGGCTGAGGTTTTGCGTGCTGGCGCCCTCGGGTAGGTCGCTGACGTGCTGGGTGGAGATGCTGTGCAGCCAGGTCTGCCGGTCGCCGCCGGTCAGCGTGAGCACGGCGCGGTGAGAGCGGTCCACCAGCACGGCGTCGGTCTCGGCAGCACGTTGCTCGCCCAGCGGATCGCCGTAATGCCAGATCGAGCCCGCATCGGGTCCGGGATCGGGGGCAGGAACTGCGGGCACACAACAACTCTACGGATCTGGCGTGCGATGGCGACCCGCTGCGCCCGGCGCTGCCGCGCTTGCGATCGTCGGGGCCCAATGATGGTGACCCGCTGCGCCCGGCGCTGCCGCGCTTGCGATCGTCGGGGCCCAATGATGGCGACCCGCTGCGCCCGGCGCTGCCGCGCTTGCGATCGCCATTTAGGCTGCTGGGGCATGGCTGGGCAGACGGGTGTGGTGATCACGCTCGACGGCGAGATGCTGGAGCCGGGGAAGCCCCTGCTAACCGCCGATGACCTTGCGGCGGTACGCGGCGACGGCGTCTTCGAGACGCTGCTGGTACGCGACGGCAGGGCATGTTTGGTTGAGGCACACCTGCAGCGGCTGACCCAGTCGGCGAGAATGATGGACCTTCCCGAACCAGACCTCGCCAGCTGGCGGCGCGCGATCGATGCGGCAACGCGGCAGTGGGCGACGGGAACCGATGACGAGGGCGCGCTCCGGCTGATCTATAGCCGAGGTCGGGAGGGCGGCTCGGCGCCGACAGCCTACGTGATGATCAATCCGCTCCCCGAGCGGGTGGCCGCGGCGCGCCGCGATGGCGTAGCGGCGATCACGCTGGATCGAGGATTGCCGGCCACCGGGGCCGAGGCGATGCCCTGGCTGATGGCCGGCGCCAAGACCCTGTCCTATGCGGTGAACATGGCCGTCCTGCGCCATGCCGCCCGCCAAGGCGCCGGTGACGTCATCTTCGTCAGCTCCGACGGCTACATCCTGGAAGGCCCACGCTCGACGGTGGTGATCGCCACCGCCGAGGATCGCGCCGACGGTAACCCCTGCTTGCTGACCCCGCCGCCGTGGTACCCGATCCTGCGGGGCACCACCCAGCAGGCGCTCTTCGAGGTCGCCCGTGATCAGGGCTACGACTGCGACTATCGCGCGCTGCGGATTACCGATCTCCTTGACGCTCAAGGCATTTGGCTGGTGTCGAGCATGACGCTGGCCGCGCGTGTGCACACCCTAAACGGTCGGCGCCTGCCAACTCACCCGATCGCCGCGGCGTTCGCCCAACTGATCGATGCCGCAATCGTCAGTGATCGCTGAACCGCTAAATCTGTTGTGGGCAGCGGTAAGTACCGGTAGTTTTCGGCGTACACAGGAAAGGAGGTGGTCCGCGAAATTGATAGCGTCATGGACATGTGAGGTGGCTGCGCGCTAGCAGCGTTGGCTCGGAAGAGTCAGCGACAACCGCGCTGGCGAATTCCCCGCAGCCACCCGGCCCCCGAGCCTTCGGTCTGTCCAACCGAGAATGCGCTCGGGGGCCGTTCCATGGACACACCCACGGGCGGCTGTCGTCCCCTCGTTATTTCGTGGCCCTGGTGGCGATTTGTTCGGCGATCCGGCCCGCACCGTCGGTGATGTCGGGTCCGCACGCTAGGACGTCGATCACCAGATCCGACGCCGCGGTCAGCGCATGCTGGCAGGCCTTGCCGCCGCCGGCCAGCGTGCGCACCTGCATGATCTTCGGGGCGTCCCCGGTGACGGCACCGACGGTCCAGTCGGTTGACTTGCTCGAGGTGGTGAACGTGACGGTCTGATTGGCGCAAGCCCGCCACGTTTCCGCGGACGCCTCGACGAATGCGCGAGCTTTTTCGGCCGACGGGAACGCCGCCGTGGCTTCAACCACCCGGTGAACCGGGTCATTGCCGGCGGTGTGGATCACCTCGCTGTGCACCTCGGTGGGGCCGAAGGGCTGGTACACGCTCTCCTGTAGCGGCTCGAAGGTCCCCAGGCAGTCCGGGTTCGACAAGGTTCCCTGCTGGGTGCGCAACTGGTCGGCGTGCGCGGAGGACACCATGGTGGGGTCGCCCAAGATGGTGCCGACGTCGGCGGCACCGACCAGAGTGGACTCGGCGCGTGCTTGCGTCTGCGGCACCGCTTTCGGCGACGCCGGTGGCACCGGTGCGGCGGTCGGCTTGCGACTCGGCCCCTGCATAGCCAGCACCACGACCAGCACGATCGCGACGACGGCGGCCGCGGCGAGCCCGCCGATGACCATCAACCGCTTGCGCGATTGCCCGCCCGCGTCGACTTGAGCGGCGCGTTGCCGCGCCGACGGCTGCGGCGGGGTTGCGGGCCCGGTGCCTGCATCCGGCGGGTGCGGTTGCGTCGTGGCGTCGGGTGTCGCCGATGGGCCCGCCGACGAATCCGGTTCGGCCTCGATCCCGGCCAGCACGTTGTCGATTTCGCTTCGGGTGCGGTAGGTGACGTCGTGCCGCAGCCGCAGCATGCGCAGAAGTTGGGCGATATCGCTTCGGGCGCTGGGATCGTCGCCGTCCTCATCGAGTCCGGCTCGCAGCTCGACCAGCAATTGAAGCTGCTGCTGGGGGCTTAATTCCTTTTCGGCGAGGGTATTGCCCAGGCGGGTGATGTAACCGAACGGCACCGGTGGCTCGTCGGGTAGCGGCGAGGGCAACGGCTGGGTCTTCGCACGCAACGCGTGGATCGCGGTGACCAATTGAATGCCGGCATCAACGGTCGGGTTCTGGTAGTCGATGATCTGCAGGGTGGCGACGGGATTGACCCGAACGCTGTCAACCGGCCCCACCCGGACGGGCAGGATCGGCCGGTTGAGCGCCTGCGCGTAGCGCAACTCGGCCTGACTGGGCTTGGACTGCAGCCAGTTGTTCGACAGTGCGACGACGAAAACCTCACAGGATCGGATCTGCTCCAGGATCGCGTTCCACCAGGCGTCGCCGCCACCGAGTTCCTGGTCGAACCAGACCTGCTGTTGAGCGCGCTTGAGCGCGGTCGTCAGGGCGTCGAGCGACGACCTGTCCCGGCTCGAGTAGCTGATGAACACGGCCATAGCGGTCTCTCCTCAACACCAGGCACGGGGGGCTCACACGGCGAATCCGTGATGCGACGCTAGCTTACGGCGCGACCCTCAGCAATCGAGCTGCGATGGGGCCTATCCGCGGCCGAGCCCACACCGACACCCGACGACGCGCCGATACCGTACCAGTGTTGGGCGTGCGGAGTGGACATCGAATCACGCTGATTCGGTCGACAGCAAAGCCCCCTTGTGGCGGTGACGCGGGGCGGGCTAACCGCCGTCGCCGACGTGCGCCTGTCGCACCGGATGACATTCGACGTAGCGGCGTGCGAACTCGTCAGCGGGGACCGGCCATTGTTCGCCGTCGACGCCGCGCACGACCCAGTCGCCGTCCGCGGCTATCGTGGGGCCCTCGAGGGTGTTGACCGTCTCACCGGGGTGGGCCGGCCGGGCTTGTACCCAACCCTTTCGGCGCCAACGCCCGTCGCCGGCCGGCTCGTAGGTTTCCCGGAAGATGTCGTCGCGCACCGACCAGGTTTTGCCGTCCGACTGCACCGCCCAGTCACCGGCGCTGGCCTGCATGGCGTGTCCGGAGTCTGACTTCCACGTCCACGGAGTGCTTCGCTGTTCGGCGGTGACCGTGCCCACCCTGGTGAAGGATCGCCACAGCGGGCGTGACCGATAGCCGAGTTGGCGCAGGCTCCACAGCGTGGCCGCCAAACTGCGAACCGCGGCATTGAGCAGATCCGGGTTGCTTTCCACCACGGACCAGTCGACCAGCTTGTCGTGGATCCGGCGCGAGTCGTCTCGAGGCGTGCCATATCTCCAGCCGTTGCGACGGTAATAGCGACACCAGTCTTCGTGTTCCGCTCGTGCCATCCGCAGCGCAGGGAACTGATCGAAGCCCATGAGAGCGAGCTGTTGCAGCGGTGGCAAGTCGACCATGTCGCACCCAGACAGCTGCGCCGGGGGGCTGCCCCAGGTGTTCCAGGTATGCCCGGCGATCTGCTCAACCATCCACAACGCATTGCGCACCTGACGTCGATTAGACCCGCGGTAAAACTCGTCGAGCTCGCTCCACGGCACCGCCGCGGGGCCCCGCGGTGAATTCGGGTCGATCGTCGCGACATAACGCTCGTGGATCAGTCGCGCGGCCCGCTCCCACGCATCCTGGACCTGGCCCTCGCGGGTGTCCAGCGCCAGGCTGTAGGTCTGCAGCAGGCCGACCACCTGTGCTGAGTCCTCGCCGCCTCGGGCGTTGCGATCCCAGGCGTACACCGGCATCGCCGGGAAGCGCGCGGCCAGCCTGGTTCCCGTCGTCGACGCGTCGGTGTCGACCAGAATCACCGCGGTGGTTGCCGGGTCGTCCTCGCCGATCAGACGCAGCAGGGTCGGTATCGTGGGCGCCTCCGTCACTGCGTCGATCGTCGGCCCATCCGAGACGAATCCGGCTTGCCGCCGATAAAACTCGTGATCCTTCAGGTACTCGTCAGCGTTTCTTTCGACCAGGGTGAGCGTCGGCAGCGGGGGCTCTCCAGGCGCCGAGTAGAAGTCGCGTTCCAAGGTGCGACGGGTCAGGTCGGCGCACAGCGCCAGGGTCAATTGCGAAGTGCCGCAGACGAATACGCGTCTTATCGTGGTGGTCGCGATGATGCTGTCGAGCAGTCGCCCGGCGGTCACCTCGTATTTGCCAACCACGTCGGCCGCCCATCGGGTATCGGATCCACCGAATTGCTGGGCACGCCACGCCTCGGCCAGCCACGGGTCATCGATGCGCACGATGAGGGGCAACCGCTGCCGGGTGCCGACCTCGGCTAGCCGACGACTGATCAGGTCCAGCCACATCAGGTTGGTCGCCGGATCGGGCGACATCAGATAGAGCCGACTGAGATGACGCCATAGCCGTAGCGACACCAGGGTCGACGGAGTGTTGAAGTCCACCAACACAACCCGGGCGCCTTGCCTACGGACCTGTTGCACACGATCGTCGCCGGCGTTGGTGATCACTACCAATGTGCTGCGGCGGTCCAATGTGCGCGCGACCCCGCTGATCATCGATTGGGTGTCATCGTCGACACCCACGATGGCGGTGACCGAGTCGGCGAGGTTGGCCCGCAGCCGGTCCACCTGAGAGCGGAACACGCCGACAATGACACCGCCCAGACCGGTGAAGATCGCCGACAAAGTCGCCAGCCTCGCCAGCTCCAGACCGACCGGAGTGGGGTTGGGACAGCTTCGCCCACTCAGCGAGGTATCGCCAATGCCGCCTTTGACCAGCTGAGCCGTCCACATCAACGGCGTGAAGACGGCCGGGTGGTCGGCGTCGTGACAGCTCCAATACGAACTGAGGCCCAACACGGCGCTCATGCTGATAAGGACGGCGATGACGGTGAAGGAAACACCCACCAACCGGTGGCTGCCGTCCGCCCGAAACGTCAGTACACACGCGGCAACCAGCACGGACACCACGATCGCGATCGTCGCCATCGATCCCGGCCGGCCGAACCACCCAAGCCACGCCGGCAGCGCATCGAGGATGGCGGGCCGCAGCGCCACCACGGCCAGGTAACCGATCAACACCAGGCCGACGGCGGAGACGACCCACCGCGCCATGAGCCAGGGCGGTCCCGCGCTGCGCATCCACCGACCTCCCGCTAGGCGTCCCGCAGGGATGCTTCAACGTCGACCAGTACACGCGGAACCGGCGGCCGAGCGCAACACGAGAGCGGCGTCGACGCTTCCCGTCGCGGCCCAACCCGGGTGGCCGTTACCCGACGAACCGGGACAGTCGCGCCGACAGATGCGGCACCAACCCCCCGTCGGCGTCCACCCGTTCCTCGACATAGGCCAGGTCGCCGCCCTCGACGATGCCGTAGAGCCGCTTGGCGCCGCCGACCAGCACACCGGATCGGCTGCGGGCCAGCGCATCGGTGACCAGCTCCCACGACGACTGGGTCCGCGGCCGGCCGTAAAACAATTCGATGTAACCGGCCGAATGCGCCAACAGCAGCTCGATCGCCTGCGACTCGCTGGGGTCGTCGGGATCGCTGACGAATCGCCAGTAGCCGGTTTCGCGTAGGGCCGGCTCCTGGTAGTCCCCCGCGTCGGTGAGCCGCCAGGAGCGGGCTTCCCAATTCAGGTAGTCCCCGCCGTCGTGCGAGACCACGATCTGCTGGCCGAAACGGTAGTCGCCATCGGGTCCACGGCCTTCGCCTTCCCCGCGCCAGACACCGACCAGCGGCAGCAGCGCCAACAGCGCGTCGTGGAGGTTGGCGCCCTCCCGCAGGTTGGCCGTGTCGGCGGGAACCGGCAAATCGTCGAAGGCGGGGATGTTTCGCGTCGCGGTCAGCTTGGCCCGTTCGGCCGCGGCGGCGACGGCACGATCGCCGGCGCCCGCGGCATCACCCGGGCCGTGCGGGCCGTCGGCGGAGGTCACGACTCGTCGGTGATCAGCCGATACAGCGCATACAGCGCGAACCAGGAGATGACCACCGTCGCCAAGACCAGCATGATCTCGAAGAACAGCACCACGGTGACGAGTCTATTCGTCACCGCGGGGCTGTGGGGAACCTGGCTGGCCGGTCCGTCAGGCGATCTTGACGTCCACCTCGTGGATGCCCGCGCCCGACGGAGAAACCACCGCGTCGCCGTTGCCGACCGGCGACAATGCGCGCACCGTCCACGATCCCGGCGCCGCGAAGAACCGGAAGTTACCGGTTGCCGACGCGACGACTTCCGCGGTGAACTCGTCGGACGAGTCCAGCAGGCGCACGAACGCGCCGCCCACCGCGTGGCCGTCACGGTCCACCACGCGCCCGGTGATCACCGTTTCCTTCTCCAGGTCGACGCTGGCGGGCAACGTCAGTCCTTGCTGTGGTCCAGAGCACATGTCAGCTTCCCAACTCGATCGGGGCACCCACCAGGGAGCCGTATTCTGTCCAACTGCCGTCGTAGTTCTTGACGTTTTTGTGTCCAAGCAGTTCCTGCAACACGAACCAGGTGTGCGACGAGCGCTCCCCGATTCGGCAGTAGGCAATCGTTTCCTTCGTGCCATCCAGACCGGCATCGGCGTACAGCTTGGCCAACTCCTCGTCGGACTTGAAGGTGCCGTCCTCGTTGGCGGCCTTGCTCCACGGCACGTTGATGGCGCCGGGAATGTGCCCGGGACGCTGGCTTTGCTCCTGTGGCAGGTGGGCCGGGGCCAGGATCTTGCCGGAGAACTCGTCCGGGGACCGCACGTCGACCAGGTTCTTGACGCCGATGGCCGCGATCACCTCGTCCCGGAACGCCCGGATCGAGTTGTCCGGCGGGGCCGCGGTGTAGGAGCTCGCGGGCCGCGTGACGGTGTCGGTGGAAAGCGGGCGACCGTCGAGTTCCCACTTCTTGCGCCCGCTGTCGAGCAGCTTGACCTTCTCGTGCCCGTACAGCTTGAAGTACCAGTAGGCGTAGGCGGCGAACCAGTTGTTGTTACCGCCGTAGAGGATCACGGTGTCGTCGTTGCCGATGCCGCGGTCGCTCAGCAGCTTGGAGAATTGCGCCGCGTCGACGAAGTCGCGTTTGACGGGGTCCTGTAAGTCGGTGCGCCAGTCCAGCTTGACAGCGCCGGCGATGTGTCCGCGGTCGTATGCGCTGGTGTCCTCGTCCACTTCGACGAAGACGACGTGGGCGGCGTCCAGATTGCGCTCAGCCCAGTCGGCGGAGACCAGGACGTCGGAGCGTGCCATGGCGGGGATCCTTTCGATTTCTCGTGATGCATCGGGTGGTCGGCGTTGTCCGGGGCGGGGGGCGGCGTCTCAGGTGAGCCACCAGCGGGTGGGGCCGACAGCCGACGCGGATGCCGCACGCCGCGTTCCGGACGTCATCACCGGCGGCGGTGTTGCTGCTTGACACGGATCACTCCTTGGGACGCCTGGTGTGCGTAATCGGTGGGGCACGCCACGGTAGGGGCTCCGGGGCCGCTCCGAGCGCTGCGCGGATGGGCGCGGCGACTCAGCAGCTACAGCGACAGCAACAGCCCGCGACGCGGCACAGATCGACTGCGCGGCGCTGGGTGAGCAGTGGCTCCCTGCGGGGTGGCACGTCGGCCAGCTTACCCAATGACATGGTGATCAATCCAACAGTCGCGGCCGGGGGCCGGTCACGATTGCTTGAACCCGTCGAGCGAGATCGTCACCGCGTAGGCGATGCCTTCGATGATGACGTCCGAGCCGCGTGCGCCCACGGTGTTGGGCGCCACCGCGAACGGCAGCTTCTGGTTGGGCAGCCGGCCGGTGAAGGCGCGCAGCACCGCGTCCCGCTTGTCATCCGGAACGGGTTGGTCGGCGGTCTCCGGGCCGGTCAGCACGCCGGTGGGGGTGATCAGCAAGGTCGTTGGATCGTCGGGGGCGATGGACAGGTCGACCGCGAGGCTGACCCGGTGCTCGAAGTTGGCGGTTTTCGGGGTGCCGCTGAACACCAGCCCATGGCTTCCGGATATCCCGGACTCGGTGGTGCCGCCGGTGGCGTCATTGCTCTCCTGAGGCGGCGCCTCGACCATCAGGTCGCTAATCCCCAGGTAGCGGCCCAGGTGCAGGGAGTCGATGATGATCCGGCTCTCCAGCTTGCCGACCGGGAGCTTCGCGTCGGGCCCGATCAGCCAGGACGAGTTGGTCAGGTCGATCGAGTGCATGGTGGCCTCGAGGGTTGCCTTGCCGACCGTGGCGTGCTCCACGGCGTAGGCCTTGATCTCCAGTTCGTCGTAGTGGTCGCGCATCGCCTGCGGGATGAACGGGAAACCCAGGATGGCGACGAACGGATCCGATCCCAGATTGGCCGCCTTCCGCACATTGGTCGACAGCCGGTATTCGGCGTAGATGCTGGCTCCGAAGTCGAGGCCGACGGCGGCGACCACAATGACGGCGCCGACGATCACCGCCGCCAGCGCGCCGACCAGCACCTTACGCATCCGCATATTGTGGCTTATCGCAGCGTTGGCCTGATTGTGCTGCTCCTTGGCGTTTCGTCCCGAAACGCCTCGTCGCAGCGTGGGGCGGGATTGTGCTGCTGCTGGGCGTTGAGCCGAGCAGCAGCGCGGGGCCAGGTGGCACGTTATCGTTAGTTGAGCTGGCCACTGACGTCACCTGACTCGATGAACTTGGGAGATGCCTTTCCCACGACGCTGGAGGGGCTTGTTGGAGTTATTGCTGTTGACCTCGGAGCTGTATCCCGACCCGGTCCTACCGTCGCTGTCGCTGCTTCCTCATACCGTGCGGACGGCGCCGCCGGAGGCGTCCTCGCTGCTCGAGGCCGGACACGCGGATGCCGTGCTGGTCGACGCGCGCAACGACCTGTCGTCCGCGCGCGGCTTGTGCCGGCTGCTGAGCACGGCGGGCCGGTCCGCCCCGGTAGTGGCCGTGGTCAGCGAGGGCGGGCTGGTAGCCGTCAGCGCTGACTGGGGATTGGACGAGATCCTGCTGCCGACTACCGGCCCGGCCGAGATCGACGCCCGATTGCGGCTGGTGGTTGGCCGGCGTGGCGGTCTGGCCGACCAGGAAAGCGTGGGCAAGGTGAGCCTGGGCGAGCTGGTGATCGACGAAGGCACCTACACCGCCCGACTGCGTGGCCGCCCGCTGGACCTCACCTACAAGGAGTTCGAGCTGCTGAAGTATCTGGCCCAGCACGCTGGTCGGGTGTTCACTCGCGCGCAGTTGCTGCACGAGGTCTGGGGCTATGACTTCTTCGGTGGCACCCGGACCGTCGATGTGCACGTGCGGCGGCTGCGGGCCAAACTTGGCCCGGAGCACGAAGCGCTGATCGGAACGGTACGCAACGTGGGTTATAAGGCCGTTCGCCCCGCGCGCGGCCGGGCGCCGGCCGCCGACCCGGACAACGAAGAACTCGAGACCGATCGCGACGGTGTCCAAGAGCCGCTGGTCGACCCGTTACGCAGCCAGTGACCTCGCCCGCCTGGCGTTCCGCGCTGACCGCTGACGAGCAGCGCGGAGTACGTGAACTCGTCACGGCGGCAACCGGATTCGACGGCGTGGCACCCGTCGGAGAACAGGTGCTGCGGGAATTGGGGCACGCTCGCGGCGAGCATTTGCTGGTGCTCGATTCGCGATCGGGCAACGCCGTCGTCGGGTATCTCCATCTCGGCCCACCGCGCGACGGCGGCGGCGCGATGGCGGAGTTGGTGGTGCACCCGCGGGCCCGTCGTCGCGGCATCGGCGCTGCGCTGGCCCGGGCGGCGTTGGCCAGGACCGCTGGACATAACCAGTTCTGGGCGCACGGCACACTGCAGCCCGCCCGAGTGACCGCCGCCGCGTTGGGTCTGGTCCCCGTCCGCGAGTTGATCCAGATGCGACGCCCGCTGCGCGACATCCCCGAAGCAACCATCCCGGACGGGGTGCGGATCCGCAGCTACGCGGGCCCATCAGATGACGCTGAGCTACTGCGGGTCAACAACGCCGCGTTCGCCCAACATCCAGAACAGGGCGGGTGGAGCGTGATCCAGCTGGCTGAGCGGCAACGCGAACCGTGGTTCGACCCCGCGGGCCTGTTCCTGGCTTTTGCCGACTCCTCAGCCGAGTCGACCACCGACGAGGCCGACCGGCTGCTGGGCTTCCACTGGACCAAGGTGCACCCCGACCACCCGGGCCTGGGCGAGGTCTACGTCTTGGGTGTCGACCCGTCGGCGCAGGGCCGCGGCCTGGGCACGGCGTTGACGTCGATCGGTCTGGCCTGGTTGGCGCGCCGGCTGGCGGCCTGCGCCGAACCCACCGTGCTGCTCTACGTGGAGTCGGACAACCTGGCCGCGGTGCGGACATACCAGAGCCTGGGTTTCACGACGTACAGCATCGACACGGCTTATGCACCGGTCGCAATCGATCGTTCCGCGTCCTATGCCTAAAGGGTGGGTGGGGAGCATACTTTCCGAGCGTCCGTTCGGGAAGCGGCAGCGGTGAGACTCGACACGGCGGTCAAGGCGTCTGCGGCGGCGATGACGCTCGCGCTGGGGTTTGTCGGCCTGTGGGCGCGTTGAGCACCGCGGCGGCTCGACAGCGTTCACCGGGGCGCCCCAGGGCGACCGGGTGTGTGGCGGCGAAAGCGTGCTGACGGCCGAGGGCTCGACCGCCCAACAGAACGCGATCGCATTGTTCGACCAGGCGTGGGGCCGATGGTGTCCGGGCAAGAACGTGTCCTACAACGCGACGGGTGTTGCTGACGCTGCCGGTATCGTGCGATCGACCGAGGAGATGCTGCGGGTCGTTCCGGCGAACCTGCGTGAGCCCAGTTATGCGCTCGGGGCGCCGAAGTGGAAGACTATCGCCCGGATCGTGATCCCCACCGGGCTGTCCGGCATCACCACCGGGTGCTTGCTGGCCGCGGCCAGGGTGCTGGGCGAGGCGGCCCCGCTGCTGATCCTGGTTGGTTACTCGCGGTCCACGAACTACGACTTGTTCGACCGGTTCATGGAGTCGCTTCCCGGCATGATGTATGACCAGACGGCGGCGGGCGCGGGCACCAACCCGGTTCCCACAGATCGGCTGTGGGGGGCCGCGCTGACCCTGATCTTGGTGATCGCGATCATCAACATCGGGGCCAGGGCGGTCGCAAAGATCGTCGCCCCCAAGACGTCGTAGGCAGGAGCGGTAAGTGGCCAAGCGGTTGGACCTCAAGGACGTCAACCTGTATTACGGGTCGTTTCACGCGGTGGCCGATGTGTCGCTGTCGGTTCTGCCCCGCAGCGTCACCGCGTTCATCGGCCCGTCGGGCTGCGGCAAGACGACCGTGCTGCGCACCCTCAACCGGATGCATGAGGTGATTCCCGGCGCTCGGGTCGAGGGCACCGTGCTGCTCGACGACGAAAACATCTACGGCCCCGGGGTCGACCCGGTCGGGGTGCGGCGGGCGATCGGGATGGTGTTCCAGCGTCCCAACCCGTTCCCGGCGATGTCGATCCGCGACAACGTGGTGGCCGGGTTGAAGCTGCAAGGTATCCGCAGCCGCAAGGTGCTCGACGACACCGCCGAATACTCACTGCGCGGCGCCAACCTCTGGGACGAGGTCAAGGACAGGCTGGACAGGCCCGGCGGTGGATTGTCCGGCGGGCAGCAGCAGCGATTGTGTATCGCCCGGGCCATCGCGGTGCAACCCGACGTGCTGCTGATGGACGAGCCCTGCTCGGCGCTGGATCCTATCTCCACGATGGCTATCGAAGACCTGATCAGTGAATTGAAGCAGAACTACACCATCGTCATCGTCACCCACAACATGCAGCAGGCGGCCCGGGTCAGCGACCAGACGGCGTTCTTCAACCTGGAGGCGGTCGGTAAGCCGGGCCGGCTGGTGGAGATCGACGACACCGAGAAGATCTTCTCCAACCCGAGCCGGAAGGCCACGGAGGACTACATTTCCGGCCGCTTTGGCTGACCGCGGGCGCGGCTAACGCGAGCTGGCCGAGGACGCGTCGTCCTCGGGAAACCTGCCGGTCGCCTGGAAGATGACGCGCCGGGCCACCTCGACGGCATGGTCGGCGAAACGTTCGTAGAACCGGCCCAGCAACGTCACGTCGACGGCCGCGGCCACACCGTGCTTCCACTCACGGTCCATCAGCACGGTGAACAGGTGCCGGTGCAGATCGTCCATGGCGTCGTCTTCTTCGCGGATCCGCGCGGCTTTCTCCGGGTCCGGCGACAACACCACCTCTTGCGCACTGTTGCCCAATTCGACTGCGACCCTGCCCATTTCGGCGAAGTATCCCTTGACCTCTTCGGGCAACGCATGCTGGGGATGGCGGCGGCGGGCGATCTTGGCGACGTGCAGGGCCAGCGCGCCCATCCGGTCGATGTCAGCCACCATCTGGATGGCGCTGACGATGGCCCGGAGGTCGCCGGCCACCGGTGCCTGCAAAGCCAGCAGCACGAAGGCGCTCTCCTCGGCCCGGGCGCTCAGCGCGGCGATCTTTTCATGGTCGGAGATCACCTGTTCGGCCAGCACCAGGTCGGCCTGCAACAAGGCTTGGGTCGCCCGCTCCATGGCGATCCCCGCCAGCCCGCACATTTCCCCGAGCCGCTCGGATAATTCCGCGAGCTGCTCATGGTAAGCGGTCCGCATGGATCAAGCGTACGTTCTTGACGGGGGAAACGCCGCGAAGCGCGACGTCAAAGCCGCTACTCGCAGGTGGTGTCGGCGGCGTTGGTGACCGTCAGGTCCTCCGGCAGCTTGGTGGGCGGGGTGCTGGAACCGCGGCTGATCTGAACGCTGACCGAGGAGCCGCTCGGCGGGGGAGCGGCCACCGAGCGGAAGTCCGGGCCGAGCACCACTTGAACCACCTGGCCGATCCCGGCGACCCGCTCGATCCTGGAATTGGCAAACACCGCGGCCACGGTGGCGGCGGCCTGCTCGTTGCCTGGTGAGAAGAACACCGTGGTGGTCTTCAGCGAACTCGGGTAGTCGTCGGGCGTCATGACGTTGAAGCCGTTGCGCTTGAGCTGGTTGGCGGCGGCGCTGGCCAGGCCGGGCGTGGTGGTTCCGTTGGAGACCTGCACGGTGATCTCTTCGGGTGAGGTCGTGGTCATCTGCTCGCGCCGAGCCTCGCCGGCAGGGCTCGGTTGGGGCGTCTTCGTGGTGGGCGCGGTGGTCGGCCCCGAGGTCGGCGAGCCCCCCAGACGCTGGGCGTTGTTATCGTTTTCCAGCGGCAGCGGGTCGTCGTTGATGATGGCCGCGAACAGCGCTTTCATGTCGGATGTGCGCGGGGGCTCGTCGCCGTTTTGATCGGTCACGCCGGTCGGCACCGTGACGAACGTGACGTGCCCGGCCGCGATGTGCTGCAGCGATCGACCCAGCTCGACGAGGTCTTTGGTCTTGACGTTGTCGACGTAGCTGTTGCCGATGAAAATGTTGACCACGTTGTTGAGCTTGTTGGGGTTCAACAACGTGTCGTCCGAGATCAACGAACGAAGCAGCGACGACAGGAACAGCTGCTGGCGTTTGATCCGGCCGTAGTCACCGTTGCTTTCGGTGGTGATCTGGCGGGCTCGCACATAGTTCAGCGCGGTCGGCCCGTCGATGACCTGACGTCCGGCGTGATCCAACACCGTGCCGAGTTCGTAGTCCCGCAGCGGTGTGGTGCTGCACACCTCGACACCGCCGAGGGCTTCGACCATCCGCGCGAAACCGACGAAGTCAATGGCGATGAACCGGCTGATGCTCAAACCCGACAGTTTCTGAATGACCTTCACCAGGCACTTGGGACCGCCGAAGGAGAACGCGGAGTTCAGCTTGGTCTCCGTGTAGACCATTCGGGCACCCATTTTTCCGGTCTTCTGGTCGTAGATGGGTCCGTACTTGCCGGTCTCGGGGTTCCAGGCCTCGCACTGGATGGGGTTGATTGCCAGGTCGCGGGGGAACGACACCGCGACCACCCGTTTGCGGCTCGCCGGAATGTTGACCAACATCACGGTGTCCGATCGGGCGCCGCCGGCGTCCTCGGTGTCGCCCGCGCCGATGTTGGCATTGGGCCCGGCGCGTGAGTCCATCCCGACGATCAAGAAGTTCTCGTCGCCGTACTGTGCGTTCGGGTCGACGATGTCGCCCGATTCCGGATCGAGCGCGCTCACGGTGTTCAGCCGATTGTTCTTCGACGCGCTCCACTGCCAAGCGCCGCCGGTCACCACCAGCGTCAGCACGGCGAACAGCGCCGCCAGCGAGCGCCCCGCCAGCAACACCGGCCGTCGGCGGGATGTCGGTTTCGGCTTGCGGGTCTTGCCGGCCCGCGTTCGCCGTGCCCGCGAAGTGGTCGGCCGGTTGGCGGGGTGTTCGGAGGCCGATCGGCCAGACGGGTAGTTGGCCGCCGTGAGGTCGGGAATCTCCGAGAGCAGCCCGATGGGGTAGGCGGGGGTGGCGATGACTTGGGTGTCCAGCTGATCGTCGGGATCCTGCGCAGCCTCGGGGTCTGGTTCGGGGTCCGCCGCGGCGTGGTGATGGGATGGGCGGTCAGGAAGGTGGGCGCCGAGTTTGGCGATCAGCTCGGCGACGCTGACCGCCCCATCGGTGTGAGCTCCGGTGTTGGCGTGCGTGGCGGGTTTCTCGGATGCCTGGTGCATCGTCGTTTCGGTGTCCGGCGCGGCGCCTGGCGTTCGCCGCGGGTGTGGGCTGATCGACTCATCATCACCGCGGGCACCGGGCATGTGCCGGTGGTCAGGCGCGGCGCCCCGGTCGCCGTCACTCATGTCCTACCGGCCTCCGAATGTGTCTGCGGACGTCAGCGGTGTCCGTGCGCGCGCCAGCGCAGCGCTGCCGTGACGAGCGCCGCGCAACTCCAGCAAGGCTCACATGGTACTGACTTGTCGGCGCAGACGCGATTTCACGTGTGTCTCGGTTCAGCCACCGTCACTCACCCGCCCGAGTGCATGACGTCCGCCCCGTCGGGCACCCGGCAGTCATCCGGGTCGCTTAGCCAGCCGTCGGGCAGGGCCACCCGGGCGGGTGAACCTTGCCGACCCCGGGGACCGTTGGCGGCGCTGGGAAACGGGACACTGCCGTCCAGCCGGTCCAGCAGGCGGTCAAGTTCGTCGACGGTCTTGACCAGGGCCAATGCCCGTCGCACATCGGATCCGGCCGGGAAGCCATGCAGATACCAGGCGACGTGCTTGCGGATGTCGCGCATGCCTTTGTCTTCACCGAAGTGGGCGGTCAGCAGGGCACCGTGACGACGGACAACGTCGGCGACCTCGCCCAGGGTGGGCGGGGTGGGCGCCGGGCGGCCGGTGAACGCGGCCGACAACTCGGCAAACAGCCATGGCCTGCCCAAGCAGCCACGGCCGATGACGACGCCGTCGCATCCGGTGGTCGCCATCATGGCCAGCGCATCGCTGGCGTCGTAGATGTCGCCGTTGCCCAACACCGGAATCGTCCGGACATGCTGCTTGAGCAGGGCGATCTGCTGCCAATCGGCGGTGCCCGAGTAGCGTTGTGCCGCCGTCCGGGCGTGCAGCGCGACGGCGGCGGCGCCTTCGGCTTCGGCGATGCGGCCGGCATCCAGGTGTGTGTGGTGGGCATCGTCGATGCCGATGCGGAACTTGACCGTCACCGGTATGTCGGTGCCCTCGGTGGCGCGCACGGCGGCCGCCACGATCTGGCCGAACAGGCGCCGCTTGAACGGCAGCGCCGCCCCGCCGCCACGCTTGGTCACCTTGGGCACCGGACAGCCGAAGTTCATGTCGATGTGATCGGCCAAACCCTCGTCGGCGACCATGCGGACCGCGGCGTAGGTGGTGTCCGGGTCGACGGTGTAGAGCTGCAGCGAACGCGGTGACTCGTCGGCAGCGAACGTCGTCATATGCATGGTGACCGGGTGGCGCTCGACGAGCGCACGGGCGGTCACCATCTCGCAGACGTACAGCCCGCTGACCGTGCCGACCCTGGACTGCTCTGGTTGCGATGGCAAGGGCGGCGGGCGCAGCGGGTCGCCGTGCATCGAACCGAACTCGCGACACAGCGTGCGGAACGCGACGTTGGTCACCCCGGCCATCGGAGCCAGCACCACCGGGCTGGCCAGCTCGATCGGACCGATGCGCAACGGCCACTACCGCCCGCTCATCCTCAACGTGCCCTTGGTGGTGAGCACCTTGCGGGCGGTCATCTTCTCAGCCACGCGGGCCTGACGCTCCAGGTAGCGCCGCTTGGACTCCTCGAACTTGTCGCATTCCGCTTCCAGCTCTTCCATCAGCACGCCGAGGTCATCGCGCATCCAGGCGGCCTCGCCGGTGAAATCCTCGCGCTCGAAGATGCGCCACTTCTTCAGCACCGGCTTGACCACCTCGTCGAGATGGATGCGGATGTCGTACACGCCGCCGACGGCGATGATCACCGCCTTGCGGCGGAACTCGGGCACCAGGAAGCCGGGCATCTTGAAGTGGCGCAGCACCTTGTGCAGCGAGTGCATCGCTTGGTTGGGCGCGATGTCAAACGCGGCCTCGCTGACGTCGCGGTAGAAGATCATGTGCAGGTTCTCGTCGGCCGAAATCTTGGCCATCAGTTGGTCGGCGACGGTTTCCTCGCAGGCCTTACCGGTGTTGCGGTGCGAAACCCGGGTCGCCAGCTCCTGGAAGGTGACATAGATGACCGAGTCGGTCAGGCGCTCGGCGAAATAGTTCCCCTGGTGGTTCTGTCCCGGGCTGAAGCCGCGGTTGACCACCTCCAGGCGCAGCTTTTCCAGCTCGACGGGGTCGACCGCACGCGTGACGACCAGGTAGTCACGCAGCGCGATGCCGTGCCGGTTCTCCTCGGCGGTCCAGCGGTTGACCCATTGGCCCCAAGCGCCGTCCATGCCGAAGTTCATCGCGATCTCGCGGTGATATGACGGCAGGTTGTCCTCGGTGACCAGGTTCTGCACCATCGCGACCTGCGCGACGTCGGAGAGCCGGCTCTGCTCGGGGTCCCAATCCTGGCCGCCCAGGGCGTAGAAGTTCTTGCCGTCCGACCACGGGATGTAGTCGTGCGGGTTCCAGTTCTTGTGCATGCCAAGGTGCCGATTGAGTTTGTCCTCAACGACCGGTTCAAGTTCGTGTAACAGCTGTAGATCGGTCAGCTCGGCCGACATGGCCCCTCCAGTTATCTGTGTCTGTGGGTTGCACTCAATATATCTGTGCCTGACAGTAGCATCAAGATTGCCCGAATGTGACATGCCGCGGCTCGGCCGGCCTTCGAGCGGCCGTCACGCGACCTCGGCGCCGGGACCGGCCCGCGTCAGTCCCGCGGCCGGATTGGGACCGCGGGCTCGGCCTCGACCAGCTCACGGTGGGGCACATAGCTGGCGGCCGTGCTGAGCAGCATGTCGACGCAGTAGTCGATGAATTGATTGCGGGTAGCGCCCAACTGCCCATTCAGGTAGGCGGTGAACAGACCGGTGAGCGCGCCGATCAAACTGGTCGCGACCAGTTTCTGCAGCACCGGATCGGGAATCCGAGACAGCTTGCGTTGGAGTAGCTCGATGAAGCTGGGCATCCATTCCGCCCCGGATCGGGTCAGCACCGGCTCCCCCGCCGGCGCGAGCAACAACACGCGCCCGCGCACCGGGTCGTCGACCATCAGTTCGACGAATCGTTCGACGGCCTCTCGGGGAGTTGTGGCCGACGTCAGGGCCGCCATGGCTCGCGTGCAGACGTCGTCGTAGACCGCGCGAACGAACTGCTCCCGGTCGGCGAAGCTTTCATAGAAGTAGCGTTCGGTCAGGCCGGCACGGCGACACACCGCGCGCACGGTCAGGGCCGGCCCACCTTCCCCGCCGAGTAGCTCCACACCAGCGGCGATGAGGTTGTCGCGGCGCATGGCGTTGCGATGCTCGATGGGGAGGCCGACCCAGCGGGCCCGTCTTTGACCGGTCTGCACATAGGCTCCTAAGCTTCAGTCTGACAACGCGCGTAGTCAAAATTGGAAACTCCACCGAACGCATCGGACGAAATCACAGTGACTCAAGATACGTCTGCTTGCCGCTCGCTGACCAGCACCGGCGTGCGGATCGTCCCGGTCACCGCCGGCGAGGTAGCCTCCTGCGTCGCCGGACCCGAAGGTCCCGCCGACCCGAAAGCATCCCACCTGGTGGCCGGCGGCTGTCCGGTGGCACCGCTGGGATACGACGCGCCGCCGGTGCCCCTTGGCCCGGATTCCCTGACGTGGCGGTGGACCACATGTGTCGCCATCTACTGGAAAACAACGTTGCCGCGCGCGCCGTGCTCGATCTGACCGATCTGGCCAAACCTCCATTCGCCCAACGGCTTCCGGACGGGCTGTGAGCCCTGCAACGGAAGCTGCTGGCCCGAGTGGCAGCATCGGCGCTTCGGCGATATCGTGCGGGCGCGATCTGCCACCGCTGGACGAGCGCGACAACCCGATGCACTACCGCCCGACGATCTGACCGGAGGGTGTGCCCGCGGGGTGTTGAACGGTCAGTTGTGGGCGTGGCTGTGAACGTCTTCCAGGCCGGCCTGATGCACGTGCGGATGGGTGTGCTCGGTGCCGTCGTCGTGGGAATGCGCGTGCACGTGCTCGACGTGCTCGTGCTCGTGGGTGGTGTGTGCGTGACTGTGCGTCAGGTCGCCGTGCCGGTGCTCGTGGGTATGCGGCCCATCGTGAGTGTGGTCCTCGATCATCGGTATCATCTCCTTGAAACATGTTGCGGTTCTTGCGGGTTCGTTCACGCTTCGGAAACTGACTGCAAGCCGGCGTCGGCACGGTGATGACGGGGGACCCCGGGGCCGGCGTGCTCGGCGTTGAAGACGGCGTCGATGACCAGTTGGCGCACATGGTCGTTTTCCAGGCTGTAGAAGATCGTCGTTCCGTCTCGGCGGGTGCGCACCAGCCGCGCCATCCGCAGCTTGGCGAGGTGTTGGGAAACCGACGGCGCCGGCTTGCCGACGTGCCCGGCGAGCTCGCTGACCGACATCTCGCCATTTGCCAGCGACCACAACACCTGCACCCGGGTGGCGTCGGCCAGCATGCGGAACACCTCGACAACTAGACCGACCTGATCGTCGGGCAACCGATAATATCTATTATCTGCATGCATACGCAGATAATAGAACAACTGGGGCGGGGCGGTGTCAAGGCCGGCGCGAAGGGGCGGTCAAGCCCGGGCGCGCAACAGTAACTAGGCTATCTATATTGTTTGTATATCTTTTCTCGGAGATGGGGGAGCAGGATGGCGCGCACCGATCGTGACCGCTGGGACCTGGCGACGAGTGTCGGGGCGACGGCAACCATGGTCGCCGCGCAGCGGGCGCTGGCGGCCAGCCCGGAATATGCGTTGATCGACGACCCGTTCGCGGCGCCGCTGGTGCGCGCGGTCGGGATGGAGGTCTATATCCGGCTGCTGGACGGGCAGATTCCCGTCGAGCAGGACTCCGAGTTCGATCCGGCGCGAATGGCTCGGGGAATGGCCTGCCGGACCCGGTTCTTCGACCGGTTCTTCCTCGATGCCACGGGCAGTGGCATCGGCCAAGTGGTCATCCTCGCCTCGGGCCTGGACGCGCGGGCCTACCGCCTGCCCTGGCCGGCGGGCACCGTCGTCTACGAGGCGGATATGCCGGAGGTGATCGAGTTCAAGACCTCGACGTTGCGCGGTCTTGGCGCCGAGCCGACCGCCGAGCGGCGGACCGTCGCGGTCGACCTGCGCGACGATTGGGCCGTGGCGCTGCAGGCGGCCGGATTCGACCCGAAGGCTCGCACGGTGTGGAGCGCGGAGGGCTTGCTGGTCTACCTGCCCGACGTGGCCCAGGACGCGCTGTTCGACAACATCACCGCGCTGAGCGCCCCCGGCAGTCGGCTGGCCTTCGAATTCGTGCCGGACACGGCGATTTTCCAGGATGAGCGGTGGCGCTCGCATCACGACCGGATGCGGGAACTCGGGTTTGACATCGATTTCAACGATCTGGTTTACCACGGACAGCGCAGCCACATCGTCGACTACCTGGCCCGCGCCGGCTGGCGGACCTCGTCACGCACGGTCAAGGAGTTGCACGAGGAGAACGGCTTTGGCTATCCCGACGACGACCTGGCGGCCGCCTTCGCCGATCTGACCTATTGCAGCGCGGTGCTCACCGGCTAACACTCAAGCGGCTCGGCGCCGGCGGCCCGAGGGCCGGCCGGCCTATTGGCGAAGCAGCTCGTCTTTGAGGCGGTTGGTGATCATCTCCTGGAACACCACCCGAGCCGGACCGTACAGATCCTGGAAGGTCGACACCAGCGCGTCCCTGTTGTATTCGGGAATGGAACCGCTGGGCGGAGTCCAGAAGCTGTCGATATCCATCAGGAAGAAAGGTCCGGTCTGGGCCGGGGTGACCCGGCGCAGGTGGTAATTCGGATCGAGCGCCTGCCCAACGCCCGGCCCATAGCGCACGACGAGCGATTTGCCGGGCTGGGCCTCGCGGTAGACCACGGCCCCCTGCCACTCGGTCAGGAACAGGCCACCCGGGGCGAAGCGCTGGGGCCCGAGCAACTGCTCGTCGATCCAGTTGCGCCAGTCGACACGGCCATCGACACCGGCCGGCACTCGGATTTCGAGGACATACCGCAGACCGATGCGCTCCAACCCGACAATCGACGAAACCTGTGCGCGCGCGTCCACCACCCGCAACACGATGTCGGTGAACGTCTCAAAGCTGCTGTAGGCGGTGGTTTCGACGACGATCGCCTGGTTTTTCAGGGACGCGGCAACGGTGTTATCGCGGTTGGTGAAACGGACGAAGCGATCCGCGATCGGGGTTGGCGCCGCGCCCGGGGCCGTCATCCCCCAACTGACGTCCTGCGCCTGGCGTTCGATCGGCAAGTGATCGATGAGCAGGTGTTTGAGTTCCCGGCTCGCTGACTCGGTGAGAGAATCCGTTGCCGGGTGACGGATTTCCATGGTCACCAGAGCGACCGGTGCGTTGGGTTGGACCCCATTCTGATTTGTCTCGGGCAGCATAGCCGCTGAGCATAGCCAAGCGGTTCGGTCGCCGAAACGCCGCCCAACCGGGCGCCGTGCGGGTGCCGTGCGTGGCACCGCCGACAGGTGATGCCCCGCCGGGTGCCCCCACCAGGACTCGAACCTGGGACCTGCGGATTAAAAGTCCGTAGCTCTACCAACTGAGCTATAGGGGCCGCGAAGACTCAGGATACTGCGTTTACGAGGGAGCTCGTTTGAGGATTGGGCCTGGGGTGACCTAAGCTGGCGGGGCTCCCAACGGTGAGTTGCGAGTGCCCCGGAGAGATTCGGTTCTGGCCCCCTTCGTCTAGACGGCCTAGGACGCCGCCCTTTCAAGGCGGTAACGCGGGTTCGAATCCCGTAGGGGGTACCTGCGACGCGGTGGTGCGGAGCAGACAATATGGCCAGGCCCTGTGGCGCAGTCGGTTAGCGCGCCGCCCTGTCACGGCGGAGGTCGCGGGTTCGAGTCCCGTCAGGGTCGCCAGTACGGCCAGGCACACGCTGCCCTCCGGCCAGGTAGCTCAGTCGGCATGAGCGTCCGCCTGAAAAGCGGAAGGTCGGCGGTTCGATCCCGCCCCTGGCCACCCGGTTTGACCTGCGCGGAGACGGTTCCTGCACTCTATGGATTGTCGGTCTTGTCCGGTTCCTGTCCGTTCGCCTTGCTTTTGGCGACGTCGTGGAGCCGGTCGAGGTTGGTGGCTACGTGGTCGAGTTCGTCGGCGTAGAGATCGCTGTAGATGTTCGCGGTGACGGTCGGTGTGGAGTGGCCCATCGTTTTCTGGACATAGCGGAGGTCGGCGCCTGAGGCCCGGGCCATGCGCACCTTCAATATCCACATTGGCGATCGCGAGTATCTCTAACGTTGCGAACGCGCCGGCGGCGACAACGGAGCGACGTGAACTTCTATCCCACACCGTGGTGATTGAAAATTCCGCCAGCCATGCGTGTCCATGACCGCAGCGCAGGTCACCCGAGTCGGTCGCTAGCCTCTGCCAGCGTCCGTTCGATGACGCCAGTTAGCAGATATAGGTCGAGATTGCTTTCATCGTTGGGGTCGAACGGGACGAACCCAAAGCGCTGCCACCATCGAACCGCCCCAGGGTTCAATGCATTGACGACCACGGCACGGCAGGCGGCCATCACGTTGATCTCTACCGCCTTGCGCAGGATGCAGTGCACCAGCGCGGTCCCCAGACCGTGGCCGTCAGCCCGCTGATCAACGCCGAGTCGACCGATTAGCAGCCCCGGAACACGCGCCGGAGCGCCTTTGGCGAGCCGTTGGGGCGCGGCCGAGCGGTCAATGCTCGTCATCGACACACACGCATAGGCCGCTACCCGGCTCTGATCATCTGCGACTACCCACGTCGCTGCAGTATCTCGGCGACGGTTCTGCCCCGCATACCGCTGCAACCAGTCATTGAGCGACGCATCGCCACAGTCGAACTCATCACGGCGATGTTGGTGGACGTCGAGCAGACAGGGCCGATGGAACTCCACCAGTCAGTCGAGCCAGCCGAACTTCGTCGGCCGCTGCAACGTGTCCAGCAGCTGCTTGTTCACCTCCGCCGGCCTCGACAACGCTTCGGAGAAGACTTCCGCCGCGCGCGGTGACAACCGCACCAGCTCGCGCTCCGCCAGCACCTGTTCTGCGCGCTCTTGAGCGGCTTGCAGCACAAACGCCGACACACTCAAATGCACCTCATCGGCAGCATCCTCCAACCGCCGCTTCGCGGCAGCGTCGATGCGCACCTGCAGCCGATCGTCACGAATGGTCATGTACTCACAATGGCAGTACACGTCCAGCTATGTCAACCAATCGCTTCCGCTCCCACCAATCGCTGAGCAGGATGAGATTGTTCGACGCTCCAACGCAATTACTCGGTAAAGCCAGCCGGCTTGCGACGGCGATTAACGCTGCCTCGACACGAATCGACCGCAGCTCCAAAGCCGTCCTCGCCAAAGCCTTCCGCGGCGAGCTGTCAACGTCTTGTGCAGCCTGGCGCGCTCAGCTAGACGCTAAAGACCTTCGTTAGTATGTGATTGGGCGTGTACGACTCGGCGTACTTATCCGCGCGCTGCTGGACGCTATCGACAACGGCATGTGAGTCGGCGATCGCTTGTTCTCGGCATTTCACGGCCATGTTGTGCTGCAGCCCGTCTACGGCTTTGAGCGCTGCCTCAAAATCACTCCACACTTTTAAGATGCCCTTAGCAAAGTCAACCGGCATTTCGTTGAGATCTTTCGGAGTACCGTCCAAACCGATGAGTCGCGGGGCATCCTCCCTGGCCTTGATGTGTAGGGAGCCGATGTGCAGCACGCACTCCCATGTGGGACTTGAGCTGGTCCGGTCATTATAGGCCGGATAACTCAGCGGCTGCTTAAGCCCGAACAGGCAGCCCGCATGACAATGGGTCTTGCTGCGGCCGAGAAAGAACTCGAACAACGAACGGGCGCGTAGGAATACAGAGTCCATCGCGTAAACCTGAGGCTGGTAGCCACCGAGGCCGACACCGAGGAGGCACTGCACTTGCCACTCCTGCGCGGCCTGTAGCAGGTATGTCAAGCCGTCGTACAGATGACCAGCCGGCGGCTTGATGCCGAGCCACTTGTCTGGCGTGAATACTGCCGGTCTGATTGCTTCATTACACGTCGGACTGGCGTGCGCGCATTGTTCGAGTGGAGCCATTGCCTAATCATAACTAATAGTGTATCCGGGGCATACTAGCACAACCTTGATTACCCTTTTAGGCAATCTAATTGAGGGACAAATAGCAACAACTCGCTTGCGCGCGAACGCTTCTCCGCACCGTCGGGGACGACTGCTTGTCATACTGGAGGGAGCAGATCGCTGCAAATCTGGAGCCGTGCGTTGGTGCAGATCGAGTTGTTGCTTTCCCCTGAGCGGGTCAAGACAGTTTCGGCGCCGTGTCCGGCGGCGGCGTGTGTCGACGGAATCTGAAATTTGACCCCCTGGCGGCAGGTGAAAACTGACCAGCAGCTTGAGGTCGGCGCCGGCCCGTCGTGACAGCGACGCCCGGCCAATCGTCACCCAAGGCTACTGCGTAATGTACTACGATCTGTGCTATGGGAACGCTTACGATTCGCACTGACCCTGAAGTGGAACGAGCGCTGGCAGCTCTGACCAGCGAGGGCCAGTCGCGTTCGGAGGCTGCTCGTGCGGCGATTCTGGACGCCGAACGTGCTCACCGCCGGGCACGGCTGCGGGCCGAGGCGGAAGAACTGCGTAATGACCCCGACGACGTCGCGGCCTCCCGTGAGCTGGCGGCCGAGATGGACGCCATCCGTGCGTGGTGACCTGTATCACTTGAAGGCACCCAACGACGTCCGTGGTCATGAGCAGGCGGGGTCCCGCTACGCCGTCGTCGTGCAGTCCGACGATCTGCCGCTATCGACGTGGATCATCGCGCCAACCTCGACCGGCCGACGCGCAGCTTCGTTTCGACCGGAGATTGAAATCAACGGTGTCAAGACCCGCGTGATTGTGGAGCAGCTCACCGTCGTTGATCCAACGCGTCGCCTCGGAGAGTTCGTAGGCCGACTCAACAGCGTCGAAATGCAATCAGTCGACGCCGCCCTTCGAGCCGTGCTTGCTCTCGACTGACATCTACCTGAATGGGTGGCTGGCCTCGATGTCGAGTGATCGACGATGTCGCCGATTGGCACCGTGGCAGTGTTGAACCGGCACCGGGTCGAGTGCATGCTCGCCGACCGCTGCGCCGCTCAACTGTGCGGCGCGCGGTGACCGACAGTTGCGGATGTCAGCCGAATCGGTATCCGATTCTGATGGGGCCAAAATCTGGCCAACCCATCGCGCTGTCCGCTCGTCGCCAGGTCGGCGGCAACGACTTCGTGCGCCGATAGGGTGAAGTACACCAGCACCGCGGTGTCGCCCTCGTGCGTCCACCCGAACACTTGGGCCTTTTCCGGTCAGTTCGTCGGGGGCCGGAACCAGGGCGCCCCGCGTGGCGCGGCTGCTGGCAGACCCGGTGCGCACGGTGCACCTTCCCTTGTGTCTCGCCGGCCTCACGCGTTCCGGCTCGGAAGGGATATGAGTTGCGCCCGCCTCACAGCGACAACCCCCGTTGCTGTCGCGCGGAGGCGGGCACCTTTCTATGCCGGCAGTACCGGGTACCCGTGGGCAGACGAGGAAGCTGCGACGTCCGGAGCAACCTGTCAGCACACCGAGACCCCGACGAACTTGCCAGCGGGCCCGCGTAACCCCGGGTGGGGAAGTTCCAAGTCCCCGGTGCCGCAAGGAAATTGGGTCTGCGACTACAGGCCGTAGACGGATCGTCCGTTCCAGAGGAGGTTGATGGGTAGCGCCGTCAATCGGTCGCCCAGCGCAATGCCCGGGCAGCAGTGTAGAAAGACCACACCGCTGACGAACTGGTCGCCGAGTCGGTCACGTGTGAACGACAGGCGCCGGACGTCGTGGACGTTCACTGTCGCCGAGTCCTTGACCTCGACACCGGCGACGCGACCGTCTGGTGTCTGCGGGATGCGGTCGATCTTCTGTCCGTCTCGGTCGCGAAAGTGATACCGGTCAACCTCGAGTTCGGCCGCCGCGCATCGCTTCATCAGCTGGCCGTGCCCTGCGTCGTTGGCCTGGCAGAGCGTCGGCGCCGTGCCCGCGCAACCAGGCCGCGACACCATCCACGACGTGGATCCTGGGCCGTTTCTTGGTCTTCGCGGTCAGATCCGCCGACCAGGCCGGCGGGCGATGCACCAAATAGACGGACCGAGGCAGGCGTTCCATCTGCGCGATCTGATGCAGCTCGATCGGGACGTGACCGCCACCGTCTACCGCGACGGGCGGAAGACTAGCGCTGTTTCCTATCTTGTCGATGCCGGGATCGTGATCTGCCGACACGCAAGTTGCCGACAAGCCATTGGCGGCGGCACGCCGCGAACGGCGGCTGATCCGTCCGCGCCGGCAAGGCCCGCGGCGGGGGTCGACACGAGCGGGCCCGTCGTCGTTGCGCCCAGTAAGACGTCAACGCCCCGTAGGATAGCGACTGAGGCGACGACAGAGGGGGTCATCCCGCCTTGGCCAGCGCCGGAGCCCCAGGACGAACGAGCGCGGACGGTGGTCCGCAGAGGCGGCTATCAACGATGAGGCCAAACAAGCCGACCGGCGGCAACGCCAAATCGCGAGCGAGCTGGCTCACACGGCGAGCGGCGGCGGGCAGGTCGGTGCTCCTCGTCAGCTGCGTGGTAGCCGCAATCTCGGCGTGTTCGCATCACAGCCCAGCGGCCCAGCCCGGCACCGAGCCGCTGTCCCGCGCCGATTCGTTGATCGTCAGCATCGAAGACGTGCGGCGCATCGCCAACTACGAGGAGCTCACCGCGCATTCACACGCGGACTTGCGCCATCCGCCGCCGGGCGACGTGAACGCTCCGGGCCCCTGCCGAGCGGCGGGGACCAGCGATCTCACCTTCGGCACCGGTTGGTCAGAGTTTCGAAGTGCGGGCTACCACGGCGTGACCGACGAGCTCAAACCGGGCGGGCCTGCGCTGATCCAGACCGTCAGCCAGGCCGTTGCCGTATACCCGGACTCCAGCACGGCGCGTGGGGCGCTGCATCAGCTGGAGTCGTCGCTGCAGGCGTGCGTCGCGTTGCACGACCCCAACTACGATTTCACCCTGGACAGGCCAGATGCCTCCACGCTGCGGATCAGCGCCCCGGCGTGGAGCCACGTGTATCGCGAGAAATCGGCCGTGTTGATATCCGTGGGCGTGGTCGGCATCGAGCCCGCGGACCGGATCGCAAATACCATCCTTCAGACAGCCGCCGATCGGATCACATAGCGGCCCGCCGAACGTGCAACCACGGCGGCATCGCCCGGCGTGTCCCCGCCACCAGTGCACGCTCGGCGCGGAGTTAGGAATGACCGAGCTCGCCGAGCACCGGGATCAGCAGTCGGGACGACGATTTCACCGTGTTTAGGCTGCTGGTGCCGACGCTGGCGTGCCGGAAGCTCATCATCGCCGGTGTCGACGGGTCCTGATCGTCGCTGGTGAGCACCAACTGAATCCGGTGACCGCTGTTGAATCGCCGGGCGTTGGGCACCAGGGGGATGCGGTACACGACGTCCTCACCCGGCGGCACTCCGTGCGGGTTCTTGCACGGCAAGGCAGGTGCGCCGGGGCGGCTGGCCGCCTCGTCGACCTCGCGCATGCTGGCGCGCAACCAACCGGCGGTGACGTCGGTGGTCTGACCGTCCGGCGCCACGTCTTGCAGCGTCGCGATCCAGGCGGTGTCGATCGCCGTCGCCGATGCGATCAGCCGCAGTTCGAGGTCGCCCACCACGTCGAGGTCTTCGCTGAGCGGCGTGCTGGTCCAGGTCAGCATCGACGGCGGGTCGATCGGACTGGGCTTGACGCGCCCCAATCCCGCTCCCAGCACCATGAATTCGCGGCTGCCCGGTTCGCCCTCGTCTTCGCTCAAGCCGCCGTCGGCGCGCAGGGCCAGCTCGCGATGCGCAGCGGTCGACGGCGGCCACGACTCGGCGGTGCGCCACTCATCGGCGCCGGGCAGGAAGTAGCGGATCGGCGGTCCGTCGGTGATCCCGGTGTCGCGGCCCTTCAGCCAATGGTCGTACCAGGCCAGTGCCTCGGTGTGCAGGCTTTCCCACGGCCAGGTGAGACCGAACCGACCAAGCATACCCATCCGCACACATGCGTTGTGTGCCAGACCTTTCCAGGTGGCAAACGTCGAAGGAAGGTGCAGCGGCACGTTCTCCCAGTCGCACCCGAGGTACACCGGAACGTCGATGTTGCCGAGCAATGGCAGCAGGTTTCGCTCCTCCCACCACTCGTCGTGGGTTGGGTGATGGACCACCGCGTTCAGCCACAACTCGTCCCAGGGGTGCGGGTTGTGCGGCAGCCTGAGTAGCTGGCGCAGCATCGTGACCGCCGACTCGCCGTTCATCGTCGCGAACTTCTTGTGCAGCCGCGGAGTGTGCAGCACCTGGCGGGCCAGGGCGACGGGCTTGCTGCGCCACAGCTTGTCGCTGCGCTCGGAGGTCAGCCCGATCATCGAGAGGAACGGTGTGACGAACGCCGAGCTCAACAGGCCGTGATGGTAGGCGCCGTCGTAGAGGTCCGTGGTCACCGCAACGGGAAAGATCGCCTTGAGGTGCGGGGGGCGTTCGACGGCAGCCTCCAGCTGGGTCATGGCGAAGTAGCTGATGCCGATCATGCCGACGTTTCCGTCGCACCACGGTTGTGCGGCCATCCACTCGACCAGGTCGTACATGTCTTGGCGTTCTTGGGCGTCGAAAAAGCCGAACGTGCCGCCGGATCCGCAGGTGCCGCGCACGTTGGCGATGACGTGCACGTAGCCGCGGGGCACCCAGAAGTCGGTCGCACCGGCCTCGATGAATCCGGCCGGGGCGCCGAAGTCCTGCATCTGCCGCGGGTAGGGCGATGCGGCCAGCAGCGCGGGGAAGCGACCGTCGGAATCGGGCCGGTGGACGTCGGCCAACAGGGTGGTGCCGTCTCGCACGGCGATCGCCACGTTGATGTCGCTGCGGCGGGTGTAGCGGGGCTCGCTGAGGTTGCGGTATTCCCGCCCGGTGGTCTGCGGGCCGTTGAGCGTTCTGGTCATGGTCGCGGGCATAGTTTCACGCTACGTTGAAACTAGTCTCAACGCAAGATGAAATTTCGCGCTAGAGTGTGGCTGTGCCCAGCCGATCCCTCACCCCGGGTCCACGCGACGAACGCGGGGTATTGGCGGCACGGATCCTGGACGCGGCGCGTGGCGAGTTCGCCGAACACGGCTGGGCCGGCACGGCGATCCGGGCCGTCGCACGGGCCGCCGACGTCGACCCCGCCCTGATCTACCACTACTTCGGCTCCAAGGAGGGCCTGCTTGATGCCGCGACCGCACCGCCGCAGAAGTGGCTCGACTCGGTGGTGAGGACCTGGGCCACTCCGCGCGCGGATCTGGGTCGACAACTGATCCGCAATGTGCTGGACATCTGGACCGACGAGGACGTCGGTCCGGTGCTGCGCGCGGTGGTGCTGACCGCCGCGCACGAAACCACGACCCGCGAAAAGCTGCGGCTGATCGTCGAGCGCGGCCTGATCGGCGAATCCACCCTGGGCGGCGACGAGGACGACCGCCTGCGTCGCAGCGGTTTGATCGCCAGCCAGCTGATCGGCCTCACGCTGCTGCGTTACGTCTGGCAGATCGAGCCGATCGCGTCGATGCCCGACGACGAGCTGGTGGCCGCGATGGCCCCCAACCTGCAGCGCTACGTCGACGGCGACCTCGGCTAGCCGGCCGGGCGGCGCTGGCCGCCGTGGCAGGGTGGGCACCCGCTCGATCAATCCCCGACAATGTTCTGGTGCGTCATCGACGGCGGTTCCTGCGCGCCACGCTCGCTGCCATGCTGGCAGCCGGCTGCGGTGCCTGCACGGTTGCCCCGGTGGCATCGTCCGATCGGCCGTCGGAATCCAGCACCGTCGCGCCGCTACCCGTGCGGCCCGTCGGCACCACCGCGCCGCCCAGCCCCGGGGTGCCGCCGGTCGGCGCCGCGGCGAGCGCGGCGGGCTTCGTGGACGTTCGCGCTGTGGTTCCCGACGCGCTGATCGACCTGCGCTACGCGACCACGAACAACGTCACCCACACTCAGCTGTATCCCTCCGGTGCTCGCTGCCTCGTGCACCAATCGATGGCGCACGGCCTTGCGGCCGCCGCAACGGCGCTGCGCCCGCAGGGACAGCTGCTGGTGTTCTGGGACTGTTACCGGCCGCACAACGTCCAGATCACACTGTTCAACGTCGTTTCGAATCCCGCCTGGGTGGCGCGCCCGGGGCCGTACGCGCGCAGCCACGAGGCCGGACGTTCGGTTGACGTGACCTTCGCCAGTGCGCAACCGCAGTGCCCGCCCGAGCGCCAGCTGCGCGGGCTTTGCCTGGCCGACATGGGAACGGACTTCGACGACTTCACCGCGCGGGCAAACGCATTCGCAACGCGGGACGTCAGTGCCGCCGCTCAGGCGAATCGGGCCCGGCTGCGGGACGCCATGAACCACGGCGGGCTGACCACCTACTCCGGGGAGTGGTGGCACTTCGACGGTCCCGGCGCTGGCATCGATCACCCGATTCTGGACCTGCCCATCGACTAGCAAGGTATGCCAGGTTCTGATCGCCGGCCTGGTATTCGGCGGCGTGGGTGGTACCCGCTGGAACCACACATGTCCACCCGGAACCGCGATCGTGCCCTGCATCGCCCCTGCCTCCTGTCGACGTTGCCCGTGCGCGCGAAGCCCGCCTGGCGGCCCCAGGCATGAGGGGGACACCATATCCGGCGGCCGGAGGACGCGGCGATTCATCCCGCACAGTGGCCGCTCAGCCGACAGACAGCGGCGCGTCATGGCGGCACAGTTGAGCCCATGTCACCCGTGACCAACCGGGCCAAAGCGCCGGTCGCTGCGCGCCCCGAGCCGGTTGCGACCATCCTCGGGGCCGGTGACGGTTCCTGCCCGGCGACCGAGGCGGCCAACGCGATCGCAGCTCGCTGAGGGGAACGGCGTCGATGGTCTACGGGGCGCTACCTCCCGAGATCAACTCTGGGCGGATGTATGCCGGGCCGGGAGCGGGATCGATGCTGGCCGCCGCCGCCGCCTGGGATGGCCTCGCGGACGCCTTGACCTCCACCGCGATCTCCTTTCAATCGGTGATCTCCGCAGTGATCAGCGGGCCCTGGCTGGGCGCCGCGGCGACAGCCATGGCCGCCGCGGCGGCGCCCCAGGTGACCTGGTTATTCGCCACTGCCGAACGGACCGAGCACGCCGCCAGTCAAGCCAAAGCGGCGGTCGCCGCCTACGAGACCGCGCACGCGATGACGGTGCATCCGGCGCTGGTCGCGGCCAACCGCGCTCAGCTGATGACCCTGATCGCCACCAACGTCCTGGGCCAAAACTGCCCAGGGATCGCGGCCACCGAAGCCGAATACGGCGAAATGTGGGCCCAGGATGCGGCCGCGATGTATGGCTACGCCGCCGCGTCGGCGGCGGCGACCAGACTGACACCGTTCACCCCGCCGCCGCAGCTGGCCAACCTGGCCGGGCTGGTCGGCCAGGCCGCCACCCCGGCTGGTGTCGTTACCCACGCCACCGGCTGCTCGGTGGCAACCGACATCCCCGGGGTGCTGTCACAGCTCGCGTCGGCGGTGCCAACCGCTGGCGAGACCGTGCTCCCCGGCTGGGTGCAGGACCTGGAGACGCTGATGAGCATCTTCGGCACCCCCTTCTTCGTGTGCACGTCGTCGGCCGGTTTGATGATGTCGTTTTTGTCGACCATCAGAAGCTTGTTCCCGACGGCTGCGGCCGTGGGCAGCCAGATCGCGACGTCGTTGGGATCGGCCGCGGCCGGCGCGCTGGGTTCGGCAGGCCTGACCGGGGCGGTGTCGGCCGGGTTGGGCGCGTCGACGGCGATCGGGGCGTTGTCGGTGCCACCCTCCTGGGCCGCGTCGGTCCCCACGCTCAGCCCCGCCGCGGTGGCGGCGCTGCCGGGTGCCGTCTCGAGTGCCGCCCCGTCGTTCGGCTCCAATGTTCCGAGCCTGTTGGGAGGCATGCCGCTGACCAGCGCGGCCAGTCGCGCCGAAGCGGCCGGCAACGCCGCCCAGGACGGCATCGCCCCCCTTCGGGTGCTGCCGGAGGTGGTCGGATAGTCGGCGCCTGCGGCCGGGCGCGTCCCCCGATCAGCGGACCGGTTTCCGCCGCATTTCGGACCGATCGGGGGAGTTCTGCACCGGTGATCGCTTCTAGGGTCCGGTTGGTGACGATGACGACGGCCGGCCCGGTCCAGGATCGGATGCTGGTGCTGCACCCAGACCTCGGCGTCGCTTCGGCTGACCCGGGGCTGCCGGGGGTCGCTGCCGTGCCCTCGGTCCGGTCGATCAGCGGCGCTCGGGTGCGGGGTGCCGGGGTCAGCGGACGCGGCCCGTCGGCGGGGGGTGGCTATCCGCCGATGATTTGGCTGCTGCTGGGCGGGAACACGGTCGTTCGCGCGGCGGGGTTCGCCTACCCGTTCCTGGCATACCACGTGGCTGGGCGTGGGCACGCCGCGGGAGCCGTTGGTGCGGTGTTGGCCGGCTTCGGGGTGGGTTGGGCCGCGGGGCAGCTGGTGTGCGGGTGGCTGGTGGACCGGATCGGGGCCAGGGCAACGCTGGTCTCCACGATGGCGGTGGCGGCCACGGTGCTGGGGCTGATGGCCGAGGCGCGCAGCGCGCCCGCCTTGCTGATCGGGGCGGCGGTCACCGGTGTGGTCCTTGACGCGCCGCGCCCGGTCCTGGGTGCCGCGATCGCCGCGTTGATCCCAGATCCCAGGCGACGAGCGAAACTCGACGCTTGGCGCTTCGGCTGGATCGTCAGCATCGGGCGGGCGATCACCGGCGGGGTCGGCGGTCTGCTCGCCGCTTGGTTGGGCGTGCCGGTGCTGTTTTGGATCAACGGCATCGCCTGCGCGCTGCTCGCGCTGGTAGCCGCCTGCTGCGTACCGGCCCGCGCCGGGGGTCCCGCCCCGGCGGTCACCGAGACGACACACAGCGGTTGCCGCCGGGCGTTCGCCGATGCTCGGCTGGTGTTGCTGTTCGCATCGAGCTTGGCCACCCTGACCGCGGTGCGGGGCTTGTATACCACCGTGCCCATGCTGATGGCCGATAGTGGGTTGAGCGCCAGTGAATTCGGCTGGGCGCAGCTGGCCAATGCCGTTGCGGGTATTGGACTCACGCCGCTGCTGTCGCCCTGGCTTGGCCGACGAGCCGCCGCCCGGTTGCGCCCGAGGCTCGACATCCTGGCCGTAGCCGGCGGGTGGACGGCCGTCAGCATGGGGGGAGCCGCGGTCGCGCATACCACGCTCGGCTTCGCCGCGGCCACCGTCGCATGTACCCCGGGCGAGATCGCCTGGTTCGTGATCGCGGCCGGCATCGTGCACCGGATCGCACCGCCCGCCAACGGCGGGCGCTACCACGGCATCTGGTCCATGACCGTGGCGATCGCATCGGTGATCGCCCCGATCATGGCGTCGTACTGCCTCACCCACGGCGGTCATCAGGCGGTCGCCGTCGTCACGGTGACCGTCGGTTTGTTCGGTGTCGCGCTGTGCCTGCCGCTGGCGCGCGCTGTGTCGCGGCTATCCGACGAGCGACCTGAGGCTTTGCGGTGAGTGCTGACCGCAGCGGCGGGAACGTCGACCTAGCCGGTCTGCATTCGCTGCCGGCGCCGCTGCAGGACCGCGTCTTCGCCGAGGCAGAAGGTGAAGTCGCGCATGCGATCATGCACGACTTTGCCGACTGCAACCCGAATATGGCTGCTCGACATGGGATTTCGAGATGGCAGCGGCGTACCGCCCAGGGCGTGGCAGTGGTCTGCGCGATCGCGACGGTGGTAGCACCGTCGGCGTTGTTGGTGGTCTTGACGGCGCTCACCACGGGGATCGTGCTGGTGTCGTTTGCGGTCGCGATGGCCGGTCTGCGGCGAAGCAAACGGCGTGCGGCGGCCACGGCGTTGGCCGACGAGCTGCTACCCAGCTATACGGTGTTGGTTCCGGCCTACCGCGAGGAAGAAGTGATCGGTGACCTGGTCCGCTGCCTCGCCGGGTTGAACTATCCGCCGCAGCGGCTGGAAGTGCTGTTGTTGGTGGAACGTACCGACACGGCGACCCAGCAGGCCATCGCCGCAGCGCGGCCGCCGTCATACATGCGGATCGTGCCGGTGCCACCGGGGCCACCGCGCACCAAGCCGCGGTCCTGCAACGCCGGGCTGCTGGTGGCCAAGGGTGAGTTGCTGGTGGTGTTCGACGCCGAGGACCGACCGGAGCCCGATCAGCTCAGGAAGGCCGCCGCGGTGTTCGCCGCGGATTCCGGTGAGCTGGCTTGCGTTCAAGCGGCGTTGCAGACCAGCAATATTAGGACCAGCCTGCTGGCGCACTGTTTTGGCGTGGAGTACGCGCGGCGGTTCCGGCTGACGGTGCCGGGCTTGGCCGCGCTCGGGGCGCCTTTTCCGCTGGGTGGAACCAGCAATCACTTCCGCACCCGGGTGCTGCGCGAGGTGGGTGGTTGGGATGCCTGGAACGTCTCCGAGGACGCGGATCTCGGGATGCGCCTGCACGCCTTGGGCTATCGGTCCGACGTGGTGGACTCGGTCACCTACGGCGACGCCCCGGATCGGCTGCGCGACTGGATCTCCCAGCGGACCCGGTGGCACAAGGGCTTTCTGTTGACAGCGCTCGTGCACACCCGATCACCGCGTGCGACGATGCGCCGGTTCGGTCCCCGTGGCTTGTTGAGCGTTGTTGTCTTCGTTCTCGGCACGCCCCTCCAATTCCTCGCGCAGTCAATCATTTTCATCCTCGGCGTCGGTGACGCGCTTGGTTACGGTGGTCTGATCGCCACGGAAGTAGATCCCGCTGCGATCTCGGTGGTCCAACTGTCCAGCACGCTGATGTGGTTGGCAACTACCTATTTGGCGCAGTCCGAACGCCGGAGTCATCTGCGCGCGATCGCCGCGCTTCCAATGTATTGGCTGGCGCATTGGGTGGCCGCCTGGCGCGCGCTCTACCAACTGGTCACCGCGCCGTTCCTCTGGGAGAAGACGACGCATCGCGGCGCCGCGGTCGTCGAGTCGGCGGCCGAGCAGCTTCCGTTGTCGGCCGCATGAGTGGCCGCACGGCTCGATGTGTGCGTCGCAGGCATCGGGTGTGAAACCCAGGGTGATGATGCCGGCCCCGGCTCCCGGTCCTCCGATCGGGGGATGGGGTGTTCGTCACATTGTCGGACCGATCGGGGGTACTGCACGCCGTCTGAGGTCTTTACCTTGAGTGCGGTGACCACCCTGGCGGCCATCTCGGTGGAGAATCGGCCGACGAACGATCGAGTGATTGCGCGCTATCCGGCTGCGATCTGGTTGCTGCTGGGCGGGAACTTGCTGGTGCGTTCGGCGGGGTTCGCCTATCCGTTCATGGCCTATCACGTGACGGCGCGCGGCCATGCCGCTGGCGCCGTCGGCGTCGTGTTGGCGGCTTATGGCGTGGGCTGGACGGTGGGACAGCTGACGTGCGGTTGGCTGGTGGACCGCGTCGGGGCCCGGGTGACGCTGGTGGTCAGCATGTCGGTGGCGGCCGCGGTGCTGGCGCTGATGGCCGGGGCGCACAGTGTGCCGGCGCTGCTGGTTGGGGCGACGGTTGCCGGCCTGGTCTGTGACGCGCCGCGCCCCGTGCTGGCTGCCGTGATCGCGGAGTTGATTCCCGAACCGCAGCGGCGAGCACGGCTCGATGCCTGGCGCCACGGCTGGGTGCTCAACATTGGGGCGGCGATCACCGGCGGGGTCGGCATTCTGGTCGGAGGTCGGTTGGGCACCCCGGCGCTGTATGGGATCAACGCCGTCGCGTGTGCGACCCTCGCGGTGGTGGCCGCCCGGTACCTACCCGCTGAGCTGCGCCGCCCGGCGCCGGCGGCGACCGAGGCCGGATTCGGCTCAGAAACATCGAAAAATAGCTATCGGCAAGCATTCTCCGACAAGCGACTTGTCTTGCTGTTCGCATCCGGCTTGGCCACGCTGACCGCGCTGATGGGTATCTTCGCCGCCGTTCCGATGCTGATGAGCGCGTGCGGGCTCGGTGCCGCGGCATACGGTTGGGTGCAGCTGATCAACGCATTGGCGGTGGTTGCGGTTACTCCGCTGATCACGCCTTGGCTGAGCAAACGGCTAGCGGGTGGTGCAAGGCTCGACATCCTGGCGGGCGCGGGAGCGTGGATGACGGCCTGCATGGCCGCTGCTGGGCTGGCGCACACCACGTTGAGCTTCACCGCGGCCGCGGCCGCCTGTGCGCCGGGCGAGGTCGCCTGGTTTGTGGTCGCCGCCGGGATTGTGCACCGGATCGCCCCGCTCGCTAACAAGGGCCGCTACCACGGGATTTGGTCGATGACCACGGCCGCCGCGTCGGTGATCGCGCCGATCCTGGCCTCGGCCAGCCTGGCACATGGCGGACGTCCATCGGTGGCTGCCGCCACGGCGACGGTCGGACTCCTCGGCACGGCGCTGTGCCTGCCGTTGGCACGGGTTTTGAGCTGTGCCAACCAGATCCCCACGATGAGGGAACGGCCGGCGGTATGACGTGTGTCGATGAAAGCTCGGCGGCGCTGTCTGATCAGCTAGAACTGCATCGCCGGATGTGGGTGTTGCGGCTACTGGGCATGGCGATCGCAGAGCTGCGCGGCGACGACATGATCGCGGGATCACCGCCAGTGGGGTTCGGTCAGGAGGCGGTGGCAGTGGGTGCGGGTGCGGCGCTGCGCGAAGGTGATGTCGCCATCGCTACCCGTGGCCCGTACGCCGATCTTGTCGGCCTGGGCGCCCGGCTTGGCCCGACGATTGCCCCGATGATGGGCCGAATCGGTGCCGATGGTGGGTTGCCGGCTCCCGCACCTGCGGTCAAGCGATCGCCGTTGTTGGCGGTCGGCCACGCCTATCTGCAGTGGTTGGATGACGCCGGCCGGGTGACGCTCTGTGTCGTAGCGGATTCTGAGGTGGATTCCGCCGACTTCGACCAGGCCGCGAAGCTCGCCGTGTGCCGGCGGTTGCCGGTGGTCATTCTCGTGGAGGACATCCGCGGTGCGTGCAGCGCCCGGCGGAATGGGTGCGGCCGCGAGACCCGGTTGTATCGCACGGCAGCCGGTTACGGGATGCCGGGAGTATCGGTTGATGGCCATGATGTTGCGGCGGTTCGTGACCGTGTGGCCCAGGCGGTGGAACGAGCTCGCACCGGTGGTGGGCCCACGCTGATCCACGCCATCACCCATCGCACGGACCTCTGTGCACCCGACCGGGCCGACGACGGCGACCGGGACGGGCGATTCGTCGACCCCTTGATCGTCGCGCGCCGGCGGCTGATGGCCGCCGGCGCCACCCCCGCCCGCCTGAGTGAGGACGAGTGTGCGGCACGCAGACTCGTCGCTGATGCGGTGGCGGTTGCCAAGTCCGGCCCGGTTGCGTGTCCCCCGATGAGCGGATAGCGGTCCGCCGATTTTTGGCCCGATCGGCGGAGGTTCGCCTGGGTGGGCTCGTTTACCCTGCGAGGTGTGCCCGCGACGGCGACGATCACGTCGTGGATTGGGGGTTATCCATCGCCACAGCGCCGGCGAGATCTTCCACAACAAGGTGAGGAGCCCGCGGAGTGACGTGTGTTAGTGCTGGGCCGGTTTCGGTGTTGCCCGACCGGCTGGAGCTGTATCGCCGCATGTGGGTGTTGCGGCTGCTCGATGTGGCGTTGGAAGAGTTGCGTGTCGAGGGCTTGATCAAGGGGCCCATGCATGTCGGATTTGGTCAGGAGGCGGCCGGCATCGGGGCCACCGCGGCGTTGCGCAAGGGTGACGTCACCACGGCAACCCATCGCCCGCACGCCCAATATGTCGGTCTTGGGCTTCCCCTGGGCCCGACCATCGCGGAAATGATGGGCCGAGCCGACGGCCAATGCGGTGGCCGCGGTGGCCACATGCTCATCACCGATCCGGAGCACGGGTTGCTTGCTCCGTCGGGCATTGTCGGCCATTCCCTGCTGCTCGCGGTGGGCCACGCCTATTCCCAACTGCTGGCCGAAGACGGGCGGGTCACGCTGTGCGTCACCGGGGACGGCGCGGTGAACTCCGGCGCGTTCAACGAGGCCGCGAACATGGCCGCGGTCTGGCAGCTGCCGGTGGTGATCTTCGTGGAGAACAACCAGTATGCCCTGAGCGTCCGGCTGGACCAGCACGTTCGGGAGACCCAGTTGTATCGACGGGCTGCCGGCTATGGGATGCCCGGGGTGCGAGTCGACGGCAACGATGTCGAGGCGGTGTATCACGGTGTGCGCGACGCGGTGCACCGTGCGCGCGCCGGCGGCGGCCCGACCTTGGTGGAAGCCGTCACCTACCGCAACGCGCTGTTCTCGGGCTCCGATCGGGGCGGTTATCGCGATCCCGCGGAGGCCGAGCGGTGGCGAGATCCGTTGGTAGTGACCCGGCAGCGCCTGATTGATGCCGGCACCCCCATCGCGCGGGTGCGTGAGGTGGAGCGGGCGGCGCGCCGGCTGGTCGAGGACGCGGTGGCCTTCGCCAAGGCCAGTCCCTGGCCCGACCCGGCGGAACTGGTTGAGCAAGCGCGTAAATGGGACGGGAGAGCGGAGGCCGGCCGGTGGCTGCGATGACGCCGATGACATATGCCGAGGCGGTCAACGATGCGCTGCGTCAGGAGATGCGGCGCGACGAGCGGGTGGTCGTGCTCGGCGAAGACGTGGCGGCCTACGGCGGGATCTTCGGTGCCACCAAGGGATTGCTCGACGAGTTCGGTCCCCGGCGGGTGGTCGACACCCCGATCTCGGAGAACGGGATTGTCGGTGCCGCCATCGGCATGGCGATGGCGGGGCTGCGCCCGGTCGTGGAGATCATGTACAGCGATTTCCTGTGCCTGGCCCTCGACAGCCTGGCCAACGCGGCGGGGGTGTATCCCTTTGTGTCGCACGGCAAAGTCGGTGTTCCGCTGGTGGTGAGAACCCAGGGCGGTCCGGGCGGCGGCGCGGGTCCGCAGCACTCGAAATCACTTGAGCAGTGGACCGCGCACCTGCCGGGGCTCCACACCGTGATGCCAAGCGACGCCGCCGACGCGAAGGGGTTGCTGACCGCGGCGATCAGATCCGACGATCCCGTTGTGCTGTTCGAGCACAAGGGTTTGTACGCCAGCGAAGACCTGGTTCCCGAAGGGGAGCATGTTACGCCGCTCGGCACGGCACGTGTGCTCCATCACGGCAGCGACGTCACGATCATCGCCATGGCGGGAATGGTGCGCTACGCGCTCGACGCCGCGGCCAGCCTCTCGACGGCGGGCGTGCACGCCGAAGTGGTCGATGTGCGCTCACTGCGTCCGCTGGACACCGAGACGCTGGTCGCTTCGGCCCGCAAGACCGGACGCGTCGTGGTGGCCGCCGAGACCTGGCTGCGATACGGGCCCACCGCCGAGATCGCCGCGGTGATCGCCGAGGAGGCGTTCGAGGACCTGCACGCGCCGGTGGCCCGGGTCGGCGCACTGGCCGTGCCGTATCCGGCCAGCCCTCATTTGGAATCCGCGGTGCTGCGCGGCGGTGACCACATCGTGCGGGCCGCCCAGCGGCTGATGGCGACGCGACGGGCACGCGCCCGCGTCCCCGCGCGGGAGCACACATGAGCACATCCCTTGCCGGCAAGGTCGTCCTGGTCACCGGTGGCGGCAGCGGGATAGGCCGGTCCACCGCCTGCCGGTTCGCGCGTGCCGGCGCCACCGTGGTCGTCTCGGGCCGCACGCTCGAACCCCTGCGGGAAACCGTGTCACTGGTCACGGCCGAAGGCGGAACGGCCGAAGCGCTGCGGGCCAACACCGTCGACGAGGACGACGTGACCCAGCTGATCGACACCATCGTGAAACGCCATGGCGCATTGCACATCGCGTGCAACAACGCCGGGGTGCCCGGCGCCGGACGGGCCACCGACGGCTACTCGCTCGATCAGTGGAAGCACATCGTTGACACCAACCTGCAAGGCGTATGGCTGTCGATGAAGCACGAGATCGCGCACATGCGAACCAATTCCGGCGGAGCCATCGTCAACGTTGCGTCGATTGCCGGTGTCGTCGGCTACTACCACGCCGCACCCTATGCCGCCAGCAAGCACGGCGTGGTCGGCCTTACTCGCGCGGCCGCCATCGATCACGCGACCGAGGGGATCCGGGTCAACGCGGTATGCCCGGGGCCCGTCCTGACTCCGATGCTGGCCCAGGCCAAGGCGGAGCGGGGACCGCAGGCCGACGAGTTCTACCTGTCCCACATCCCGCTGGGACGGCTGGGAACACCCGAGGATGTGGCCAATGCGGTGGTCTGGCTGGCCTCCGATGAAGCCGCATACATCACCGGCCAGGCATTGGCGGTCGACGGCGGATGGACCGCCCAGTGAGCATCCACGAAAGCCGCCGCCAACACCTGGTTTTGGTGGACACCTACGGGCCGTCGGCGTCTCGGCTGGCGCCAGCGTTTCAGGCCGCCGGCTACCTGCCCATCAGGGTGCAAAGCACACCCGAGACGCCCCGGCTGTACCGCAACTGCCCCGATCCGTTCCGCTATACCTTCGAGTTCATCCACCGCGGCTCGGTGGCGGAGACGGTGAACGCTATCCTGCCGTTTCACCCGGTCGCGGTCATCGCGGGCTGCGACCATGGTGTCGAGCTGGCCGATGCGCTCAGCGAAGCCCTGCACCCGTTGACCGGCGCGCCCACCAACGGCACCGCGCTGAGCGCGGCGCGGCGCGACAAGTACCTCATGATCGAGCGGATCAAGGAATGCGGACTGCGCGGGGCTCGACAAATCACGGTGCACAGCGAAGACCAACTGTGGGAATGGCACACCCGCCTGGGTGGCATGGCCATCCTCAAACCGCTGCGCAGCGCCGCCAATGACGGGGTCAGCTGGTGTCGCACGCCCGAGGATTCCATCCGGGCTTTTCGCCGACTCAACGGCAGGACGAATGTCGTCAACCTGCCCAACGACGGTGTGGTGGCCCAGGAGTACCTGATCGGCGCGGAATACCTGGTCAACACGGTGAGTCGGGAAGGCCTGCATCACGTCTGCGACATCTGGAAAACACACCGCATCAGCGCCAACGGGGTGGCCGACCTGGTGGTGGCGTGCCACCTGTTGCCGTTCCGTGGGGAGGTCCAGGATCGGCTGGTGCCCTACGCCCTTGATGTGCTCGATGCCCTCGACATCCGTTACGGGGCAGCGCATATCGAGATCAAGATGACTCCCGACGGGCCCTGCCTGGTCGAAGTCGGTGCTCGGGTCGCAGGCCAGGACCTGCCCGGCTACACCGCCATGGCGACCGGGGAATCCCAGATTGAGTGGTTGGTGGACGCCTACACCGACCCCGACCGGTTCAGGCAACGCCATGGCCGGCCCTATGAGCTTGTCCGCAGTGTCGCCTGGGCGCTGATGGTCGCGCCGCGCAGCGGCGTGCTGGCCTGCTACCGCGGGTTGGATGCCATCAAAGCATTGGAAAGTTTTTATGAGATGCGGCTTTTGGTGCAACCCGGGCAACGGCTGCACCGCACGATCGACGACAGCACCTATCCGGTGTCGCTGACGCTGATGCACGAGGTCGACGAAATACTCCTTCGCGACCTTGCGACGCTGCGCTATCTCGACGGCGAAGGCTTCTATGAGCTCACCGATGGCCCCTAGTCCGTTCGTCCTGGAAGGTTCAACGTCGTGATCGTCGTGCTGTCCGCATGCCGTCCTCGGTTGGAAGATCACCTCACCAAACGGGGTGAGGAGATCATCGCGATAATTCCCGAAAGCATCCGTGAAGCACGGGAATCCGCTCATCCCGGGTATCCGATCCGGACCGTCGAGCACTTCGATGACTACACGACGCTCGCCGGCCTCGCGGTTGAACTCGAAGCGCTCGGCGTGACCGCGGTCGCCACCATCGACGAACCCTGCGTTCGGGCCGCCGCCTTCCTGCGAGGCTTACTGGACGTTCCCGGGCAGGACCACAACAGCGCGGTCGCGTGCACTGACAAGTGGATGATGAAGCGGCGCTTGAGCGCGGCGGGCATCCCGGTGGCCGAGCACCGACTGGTGCGAAATGCGTGGCAAATCCGCGCATTCCTCGACGAAACGGCCGCCGACATCGTCGTCAAGCCGCGCTACGGATTCGCCACCATCAACACCCATCGAGTCAGCCGGGACAACGTCGAGCAACTGGCATCGGCGGGCGCGTTCGATCCGCCGGCAGGACTTCCGGAATGGATCCACGCGACGTCTCTGGTGGCCGACATCGGACGGGTCGGCTGTCTGGCCGAGCGCTTCGTCGACGTTGTCGGCGAGTACCACTGCGAGCTGCTGCGCCACGAAGATGCGGAGGTGCACTGCCTGGCGGCCCGCTATTTCACGCCCGTGCTGTCCAACCACGCCTACGGGTCGGTGTTCTTGGACCCCGATTCCGATGAGGCGATCCGGGTATGCGAGCTGACCCGCGCGGCCGCGTCGGCGTTGGGCCTCACCCACGGATTCGGGCACTGCGAGATCTTGCGCGACCGAGACGGTAGATGGCTGTTGGGGGAGTTCGCCGCTCGGCCCGGCGGTCTGTTGATACCCCGCACCCTGCAACTCACCTACGGCGTCGACAACCTGGACCTGTTGGCCGACCAGCTCGTCGGGCGCCGACCCCGCACCGTCGCCGCGCCGCGGGGCGCGTTTGCGTGGGCGACCATCCCGGTCACCGGTTCGGGCATTATCACCGGCATGCCCGACGAAAAGGATGTGCTCAATCTGCCGGGGGTGATCGAGGCGCAGATCGTGCTGCGAAACGGGGACTCGACCGGCGATCTGCACGCCGCGCTGACGCACGCCGCCTATGTCGTGTGCCGCGGAGAGGATCCCGAGCAGGCCGAGACGTTGGCCCGACAGGTTCAGCACCGATGCCGCATCGACGTGGAGCAACAACCGCTAGTCGAGCAGGCCTTGTCGCATCGCCTCGGCGACCGCGGCGGCGCGATCGCTGACGCCGAGCTTCTCGTATAGCCGTTGCACATGGGTCTTGACCGTCGAGGGCGCCACATACAACTCGGCCGCGATCGCGGGGATGCTTTGCCCGCGGGCAATGCGATTGAGGACCTCGCGTTCGCGTGTGCTCAGCGTCGGCGCCGTAGGCGCCGCGCGCTGCCGGATCTCCCCGGCGAGGCCCCCGACCAGCGAAGGCGCCACCACGTCGCGGCCTTTGGCGCAATCGAGCACCGCCTTGACGATCTCGGTGCGCGTCGAATCTTTCAGCAGGAATCCGGCGGCACCTTGTTGCAGCGCCTGGTAGACGATCGCCGATTCGTCGTGCGCCGAGATCAGCAGCACCCGCGTCGGCAACTCGTTGCTTCGCACCGCCGCCGCGACCTGTGCCCCGTCCATCCCGGGCATGCGGTAGTCCAGCAACGCGACGTCGGGCACGTGCGCCTTGATCAACTCCAGCGCGGTCGCGCCGTCGTCGGCCTCGCCGACAACGCTCACCACGCCGCTCAACGACAGCGCACGCACAACGCCTTCGCGAAACAGCGGGTGATCATCGCCGACCACCACACGGACTTTTTCGGGCTTGGGATTGCTCATTTAGGGCCGACCATGGCGACGAGTTTAGCCGGTTGTGGCAAAGACCCGTTAACACTTGAGGGACGACACGATGGGTATGTTGACAGTTTGCTCTGAGGGACTGCCGTGCTCGCGGACGGGACGGCTTGGAAGCTTGTTGGCACTTCTCGGTGCGCCGGACAGAAGCCGGAAGGTGGATCGGTCGGGCGCGCACCCGCAATGCAGGCAAACCCGGCATCGCGACGGGCGCCGTGAGTACGGTGATCCTGTGGTGGTGACCAGCGACGTAGAACTGGATCGGGTGCGCCGGCTGCACCAGATGCGCTCCTACCGGATCGGCTCGGTGTTGCGAATTGGCGTGGTGGTGTTCATGGTCGCCGCCATGCTGGTCGGAACCCGCCGGTCCGAATGGCCCCAGCAAATTGTGCTGATTGTGATCTACGCGTTCACCGCACTGTGTGCCCTTCTGTTGGCGTTTTCGTCATTTCGGCGATGGGTGGGGCTGGGCCCATTGGACGGGATGCGCCGATTCGAGCCGTTCGCTTTCACGGCCATCGACGTGGTCGCCTTGACCGGCTTTCAGCTGCTGTCCACCGATGGGATCTATCCGCTGCTGATCATGACGTTGCTGCCGGTGCTGGTGGGTCTGGACATCTCGTCGCGACGGGCGGCGGTGGTGCTGGCCTTTACGCTCGTCGGATTCGCCGTCGCGGTGATCCAAGACCCGGTGATGGTGCGCGCGATCGGATGGCCGGAAGCGATTTTCCGGTTCGTGCTCTACACGTTTCTGAGCGCCACGGCGCTGGTGGTGGTCCGCATCGAGGAACGCCATACCCACTCGGTCGCCGGTCTGAGCGCCTTGCGGGAGGAGTTGCTTGCCCAGACGATGACGGCTTCGGAGGTCCTGCAGCGCCGGATTTCGGAATCCATTCACGATGGACCGTTGCAAGATGTGTTGGCCGCGCGTCAAGAACTGGTCGAGTTGGATACCGCCAACCCCGGCGATGAGCGGGTCGAACGTGCACTGGCCGCGCTGCACAGCGCGTCGGAACGATTGCGGCAGGCCACTTTCGAGCTGCACCCCGCCGTGCTGGAGCAGGTCGGGTTGGGCGCAGCGGTGGAGCAACTGGCCGCTTTCACCGCGAAGCGTTCGGGCATCAAGATCACCACCGACATCGACTACCCGGTCCGTAGCGACATCGACCCCATCGCGTTCGGTGTGGCTCGTGAGCTGCTGTCCAACGTGGTGCAGCATTCCCAGGCCCACAACGCCTCGGTCACCCTCGGGATCACCGATGCGAGGTGCGTCCTGAGCGTGGCGGACGACGGTGTGGGCATCCGTGGGGACACCATGGCTCGCCGCTTGGGTGAGGGACACATCGGCCTGGCGTCGCATCGGGCCCGTGTCGATGCCGCCGGTGGAACGTTCGTGTTCCTCGACTCACCGGCGGGCACCCATGTCTGCGTGGAGCTTCCGCTTCAGCGTTGACCCGACGCCGCCCGCTGGGAAGCCGGCCGTCACAGCGTGTAGTCCAGGCGGGTCATCATCCCGGCCGCGAGGTGATAGGTGTTGTGGCAGTGCATCACCCAGGTGCCCGGATTGTTGGCGACCAGGACCGCGCTGAGTTTCTGCTTCGGCAGCACGATGACGGTGTCCTTGCGAGCACCGAGGGTGCCGTCGGACTTGATCAGTTGGAAGGTGTGGCCGTGCAGGTGAATTGGGTGAAACATCATGGTGGCGTTGGCAAACGTTAGGGTTGGGCGTTGGCCTGGACGTACGTGCAACGGTGTGGTCTTGCTGTAAGGCTCGCCGTTGATCGTCCAGTCGTACTTCGCCATGGTGCCGCCCAGCACCACCGGAAGGTCGAGGTTGGGTTCGGGTCGACCCAGGTTGGCGGTGGTGGCGGCGGTGAACATCCCGACGGTTCCCACCAGTTTGGTGAGCTCGGCCGGACGAAACTGCGGGTCGGGCGGGCGACCGGCGCCGGTGGACAGCAACGCGCGCGCCAGGGCGTTTTTGCCTTCCGCGACCGCGACCAGTGGGAAGACACCGTCGGCGGCGGTCACGATGACGTCGTATCGTTCGGCCATGCCGACCAGTAGGGCGTCGACCCGGGTGGGAATCACCGGGTAGCCATCGGTGTGGGTGACCGTCATCGAATGCCCGGCCAAAGCGATGCGGAACGCGGTATCGGATGCGGCATTGATGATCCGTATCCGGATTCGCTGGCGTGGCTTGGCGCTGAACGAACTGGCGGCCACCGGAATTCGCCCGTTGATCAGATAGTACGGGTAAGCGATATCCCCGGCGTCGCCGCCGAGCAAGTCGCTGCGGCCAACTTCGCCTTCGGGCATGCCTGGCATCCCGGTCGTCGGGGTTGTCTCCGGCGCCGTGGTGGTCGCGCCTGTCGTGGTGGTCGTGGTGGTGGTGGTGGGTGCAGTCCTGGTCGTCGTGGCTTCCGGGGTGGTGGTCGGCGGGGGCAAGGTCTCGGTGCCGGGTTTGTTGGGGTTGGTCAGCTCGTCGTAGAGCTGTTGCGGGCTCTTGCCCACGCCGTCGGTCCAATCATCAAGGATGACAATCCATTCGGCGTCGTAGCGGACCGGCTCGTTCGGATCATCGACGATGACCGGTAGATACAGGCCCGTGTCGGCGTCCAGGCCGGTGTGCGGATGGGCCCAGTAGGTGCCCGGCTCGGGCACCGAGAACCGATAGGTGAAGGCCTGACCGGCCTCGATGTTCGGGGTGGCGGGCATGGCCCCGTCCATGTCGTTGCGCAGCGCGATGCCGTGCCAATGCACCGACGTCGGATGGTCGAGCCGGTTGGTCACCGTGACGACGAGCTCGTCACCGATGGTGGCCCGGATCAGCGGGCCTGGGATCGAGTGCCCGTAGGCCAGCGTGGTTGCGAGCGGCCCGCCCAGGTCGATCGTCGCCTGCTGGGGGGTCAGGTTGGCGGTGACCGTCCGTCCACTGTGCGGCCGGGCCGCCTCGGCCGCGGCAATCGCGGCGGCCATCGCGGCGGCACCCGATGGCGGGCTTTTGGATTGGCTGCACGAGGCCAGTGCGACGCCCCCGGCGATGCCGGCGAGGATGAAGCCGCGCCTGTTGAGCCGCATGGTGTTGGAGGGGCTACCGCTTGTCGGCACTGCCGGCATTGACCGCTCCTCGTCTTCGTCGATTTCGTGCCCGGCGTCTTACACCCTGCTCAGGTATGCGGTAGATGGCAACCAGGAACCTTGCCGCGCGTTCGCCGCGCGGACGTCGCCGCATTCTCTGCTGCTGGTGTGCGGTGCGCGCGGTGTACGTTCCCTGGTGTCTCAGCTGCACGCGTTCCGGTGCCGGGGATGTGTGATGTGCCTGCCTACGCGCGACAACGGTGGCCTGTCGCTGTGAGGCGGGCACTTTGTCTATCGGTCAGTTCCGGGTACACGTGGGGCCGATGAGGAAGGTGCGACGCCTGGAGCGGTCTGTCAGCACACCCAGACCCGAGGCGAACTTATGGGCGGAGCTAGCCGGCTAATGCCTCCACCCGTGGGCGGCCTGCTCGTCAAAAGTCCGGTCGATGCGCTCGAACCTGCGCCGGATGGAGGCGCGCGAGGCGTGGTGCGGAAGGATGTAGAGGCGGTTGGCCAGGATTGCATCGGCCGTCAATCGGGCTACGGCGTCAACGCTGAGGCTGTCGTCCTGCTGTGGGAGTGGCCCCAGTGTGTTCGTCACACCCGGGGCCGAGGGTCCGCCGTCTGCACCACGGATTCGTCCGGAGTTGGCGACCAGGTTGGTTTCGATGACCATCGGGCACAGCACCGACACTCCGATGCCATGGGCCTTGACCTCGCGGGCCAGCGTCTCGGCGAGGCCGACGACGCCGTACTTGGCGACGCCATATGCCCCGAGGCCGGCGTTGGGTACCAGGCCGGCGAAGGACGCGGTGAACACGACATGCCCGCCGGCGCCCTGCTCGAGCAGCCGCGGCAAGAATGCCTCGACGGTATGAATCGAGCCCCACAGGTCGACATCGATGACAAAGCGCCAATCGTCGTGCGTCATGTCCGCGAGCGCGCCCGCGACGACCACGCCGGCATTGCTGAATACGATCTCGACCCGGCCCAGCAGGCGGAATGCGTCATCGGCGAGCTGGCTGACCTGGTCCAGCTGGCGGACGTCACACCCGAGGTCGTGGGCCTCAAACCCGTTGGTGCGCAACCCCGTCACCGCCCGCTCAAGCCCAGGCTGGTCAACGTCTGCGAGCACCACCCTGGCCCCGCGGCGGGCCAACTCGGTGGCGGTGGCCAAACCGATGCCGCTGGCTCCGCCGGTGACCACCGCCCCGCGGCCGGCAAATCCGTCCATGCAGTGCACCCTATTCAGGCAGCCACCCGCGCCGACGGGCAGGGTGAACAGCAACTCGCTGCGCGAGGGTGAATCTGACGACGTCCCAAGCGCGTGTCGCGTCGTGGCATTCACAGTCGGCGCCTCGGCTGACCGCGATCGGCCGTTTCCCCGGTGAGTCGGGGCGAGGCGCACGGCGGCCTCGGCGGTCAGCGCCTGCGGCAGACGCCGGTGGTGGGGGTTTCCGGCCCGGACGCCCATCCCGCCCGGGTTGAGTGTCCAGCGCCGTCGTTTACTGGTCGTGGGCGGCACCGGATCGGATCGAGCGGAGCATCATATGCGGGAGACAGTCATCGTCGAGGCCGTGCGCACCCCGGTGGGGAAACGCAACGGGGGTTTATCCGGGATGCATGCCGCCGACCTGTCCGCGGTGGTCCTCAACGAACTGGTGGAGCGTGCCGGCATTCGGCCGGAGATCGTCGATGACGTGATCTGGGGCTGTGTCTCCCAGGTCGGCGACCAGTCGAGCAACATCGGCCGCTACGCGGTCCTGGCGGCCGGCTGGCCCGAGAGCATCCCCGCAACCACGGTCAACCGGGCCTGTGGATCAAGCCAGCAGGCCCTCGACTTCGCGGTGCACGCGGTCATGTCGGGCCAACAGGATGTCGTGGTGGCCGGCGGTGTCGAGGTCATGAGCCGAGTTCCGCTGGGCGCGGCCCGGTCGACCGGGATGCCCTACGGTCCGAAAGTCCTTGCCCGCTATGGCGATTTCCCCTTCAACCAGGGGATATCGGCGGAGCTGATCGCCAAGAAATGGGGATTTTCGCGCGTTCAGCTCGACGAGTACTCGGTGTTGTCCCATGAACGGGCCGCCGCGGCTCAGGACAGCGGCGCCTTCACCGATCAGATCGTCCCTGTCTTCGTCGATGACGCGACGGTCGTCGTCGCGGACGAGGGTGTGCGGCGCGAGACCAGCGTCGAGAAGCTGGCGGCGCTGAAGCCCGCGTTCGTCGACGACGGGGTTATCCACGCGGGCAATTCCTCGCAAATCTCCGACGGCGCGGCCGCGCTGCTGGTGACCACCTCGGCGTTAGCGCTCGAGCTGGGGTTGACGCCGATGGTGCGCTACCGGGCGGGCGCGGTCACCGGGGCGGATCCGGTGCTCATGCTCACCGGTCCCATTCCGGCGACCGCGAAGGTGCTGATCAAGGCCGGTGTTGCGCTGGCGGAGGTGGGCGTGTTCGAGGTCAACGAGGCTTTTGCGCCGGTGCCGCTGGCCTGGCTTGCCGAAACCGGAGCCGATCCGCGCCGTCTGAATCCGTTGGGCGGGGCCATCTCCCTGGGCCATCCGTTGGGCGCGTCCGGTGCGGTGCTGATGACCCGCATGGTGCATCACATGCGCGACAACGGGATTCGCTACGGGCTGCAGACGATGTGTGAGGGCGGCGGCACCGCTAACGCCACCGTGGTCGAGCTGGTGACCTGAGCCGAGTGGTCTCGGTCGTCAGTTCGTCGCGGGACGGAACCGCGGTGACCCCGCATGCGGCCGCGGTGCGACCCGGTGCGCAAGGCGCACGTTCCCGCTTGTCTCACCCGCCTCACGCGTCGCGGCACGGTAGGGATACGCGATGTGCCCGCCTAGCAGCGACAACCGTGGCTGTCGCGGGTAGGCGGGCACTTTGCATGGCGGCCGTACCGGGTACACGTGGGGCAGACGAGGAAGGTGCGACGCCAGGAGCCGAGCGAGAGACCTAAGCCGCTGCCCCGATCCGTCCTCAGTCGTTGAGGGGCCACCAGTTAGCCCGCCCGATCATCGCCGCCAGGGCGGGCACCGTGATGGTGCGCACCACGAAGGTATCGATCAACAGGCCCACACCGATGATGAACCCGGTTTGCACCATGGTCGAGATGCTGCCGAACAACAGGCCGAACATTGAGGCGGCGAAGATGATTCCGGCCGACGTGATCACCCCACCCGTCGCGCGGACGGCACGAATGATGCCGGAGCGGATGCCGGAGGTTGACTCCTCACGAATTCGGGTGATCAACAACAGGTTGTAGTCCGCCCCGACGGCGACCAGCACGATGAACGCCGTCGGTGGCACATTCGACGAGATCGCTTGATGGAGGATGAACTGGAAGAAGGCGACCCCCACGCCCAAGGCGGACAGATACGACAGCACCACGGAAGCGATGAGATATAGCGGGGCCACGATCGCCCGTAGTAGCGCGATCAGAATGCAGAACACGATGACAAGGGTCGCAATGACGATCAGTGAAAGGTCGTCGTAGTAGTAATTGCGGATCGCGCTGTACATCGGGGTGGTGCCGACCATCGATATCGAGGCATCCGACAGTGAGGTGTTTGGCTGCGCGCCCCGAGCCGTATCGAGAATCGCTTTCACTTGGTCCATCGCGGCCGTGCTGAACGGATCGAACTTCGTCTCGACGACGTAACGCGCCGAATGCCCGTCGGGCGAGATGAACATCTTCGCCGCGTTGTTGAAGTCGTCCGAGTTGAGCACCTGCGGTGGGATGTACATGCCCGCCATCGAGGAGTGGGAGGCGTCGCGTTTCATCGACAGCAGCAGGCTGGCCGCCTCGTTCATGCCCAGACCCATTTGTTTGGTCTGGTCGACAAGCATCCGGACGCCCGCGGCCAGTCGTTGGCTGCCGTCGGTCAGCGCGTCGATACCTTGCTGCAGCCGGACAATCGCCGGTCGCGCGCCGGCGGGGCTAGTGATGCCGGCTGCGCGCAGGCTGTCGCCCGTCGTTGCCAGCAGGGTGTTCAGTTGCTGCACCGTGGACTGCAGGTTTTGTGCCAGGGCTTGCACGGCGTCCAATGCACCGTTGTTACCCGCGTGGACGAGCTGCCCGAGGTGGGAGCGGCCGGCGCTGCATGCGGGGTCGGCGCTGCATTGCGCGCTGTTGTTCAACGCGTCGAGCATGGGACCCGCCGAGTCGACGACGCTGGTGACGAGCATCAACGCGGATCCGTTGGTGTTCGCCAGCCCGCGGATGGTGTGCAGCAGTTGTTCTGTCGTGACGAGCTGCTGCTGCAACCGATTCAGCGTCGTGGCGAGCCCGGCCATCGACCCGCTAGCGCTGCGGACTTGGTCGCGAACCTTGGCGAGGCTTGCCGCGAGTTCGTCGGCGCCAGTCGTCAGTGCGTCGAGGTCGTCGGTTCGGTCGCTGATCTGTGTCGAGGCATTCTGCAGCTCGGCCCCGACCGCCCCGGCTTGAAAGCTGAGCCTGGCCTGATCAAGCGGTTGGCCGGCAGGTCGGGTAATGCCGCGCACCGCAGCGATATTGGGCAGCTGCGACACGCGTTGCGCCATGTGGTCCAGGTCGGCCAAGTCCCGCGAGGTGCGCATGTCATGGGGTGAGTGAACGTAGATGTATTGCGGCAGCAGCGTACTCGTCGAAAAGTGCGCCTCCATCGCCGCAAAGCCGGCATTGCTCGGCGCCGACCGCGGCAACTGCAGGCGGTCGTTGAAGGTGGGGCGCAGGAAGGCCGCGCAGGACGCCAGCGCGATCAGCGCCGCCACACTGACGAGCAGATGCATTTCCCGCCGACGGACGATCTGCACGGCCGATCGCTGCCACAGCCGGCCGCTGAGTTCTCGCCGCGGTGCCACCCATCCCCGTCGACCCGCGAGCACAAGTATGGCGGGCAACAGCGTGACGGCGGCCAGAAACGCGGTCGTGATGGAAATCGCAAGTGCCGGGCCGACACTCGTGAACGCGGGCAGGTGGGTGAAGACCATACACAGGAACGTGACGGCGACGGTGGCCGCCGAGGCCGCAATGACCTTGCCGACGGAACGCAATGCCCGTTGCACCGCCTGGTCGGAGTCGCTTCCGGACCGGACGTTCTCGTGATAGCGGCTAATCAGGAAGACGGCATAGTCGGTGCCGGCGCCGACGATCATGGTCGTCATCAACGCGATCGTCAGCGTGGACACCCCAAGTCCGAGTCGAGTGCACGCGGACACCACGCCCTGGGCGGCCACCACCGAGATTCCGATGGTCATCAAGGGCAGCAGCACGGTCACGGGTCGTCGGTAGATCACCAGCAGGATGGTCAGCACCAGCACCGCGGTGGCGATCTCGATCATGTGCATGTCGCGGGCGCTGATGATCAACAGGTCGCTGATCATGGCAGGCTGCCCGGTCACCTCCGCGGTCAGCGGGGAACCCGCAGTGAAGCGATGGGCGATGTCGGTGATCCGCTGATAGGCCTGCGAGGCCCCCGGGGAGCCGATGGGCGCCCGCAGCGTCACCGCCATGAAATAGGCCTTGTTGTCAGCGCTGACCATCAAGGGGCGCAATGCGGGCGTGCTGAGGACGTCCTGAACGGCGGTTACGTCGCCGCCCTCGCCACGTAATGCGCTGGCCAGCTTGCGGTAGACATCCTCGCCGGCGGGCTGCAGCCCCCGCTGGTCGGTGAGCACGACGATCACGGTGTTTTGCGCGGATTCACCGAAATCCGTGGCCATCTGCTCGGCCGCGGCCATGGCCGTGGGCGGCAGCAGCCGCATGGTCTGGCCCTCGACCACCTTTGTCAACGGCGGGACGGCCACGGCCAGCAGGAACACCGCAGCGATCCAGCCGAAGATCATCAGCCACGGCGCGCGCACCACGAAGCGACCCAGCACCGAAAAGGGATCCACACGCGCCCAGGCCTTGGCAGCAAACTGTTTGAACACTGGTGGCCTCTTCGTTGGTGGGTGGGGCACTCAGGCAGGCGACGCCGCCCCGGCTAACGGCGTCACCAGCCCGTCGTGCCGGTAAGCGAGAAGTCGCTCAGCGCGCTCGACAGGCTGCGCCGCAAGTTCTCGGTCGAGTTGGGATGGCCCGGCTGATACGCCATGACAGAGACGGAGACCTTGCCGTGCACTCGTCCCGACAGCAACGCGAGCCGTCCGCCGGTGCTGTGCATCATGGCCTTGGTCACACCCGGGAACAGCGACGTCATGGCGAAGTAGTCGGCGGCCGTGCCGTCTGGCTGATTGGCGGCCGGGTTGATCTCACCGAGGTTGGAGGCGATGACGGTGCTCGGGCTGCCGGCGACCACGTTGACCAATCGCCGGACCAGCCACCCTGGCAGCAGGGGAACGATGGGCAGCAGTGCCCATAGTTCGTCGGGCGCCTGCTGGTGGCGGATCAACGCTTGCTTGATCGCGGTCCGGATTTCCCGAAGGTCCGTCGTCGCGGCCGCAGGGTCGATCTTGATATCGAGGTTGGTGACCGCGTTTGCGGCGGTGTCGTCGGGGCCGCGCTCGTCGACGGGCATCGCCAGGGTGACCGACCCGTCGTCGGCGACCCGGCCCACCCGTTGGGCGAGCCGGGCCGCCAATCCCGCGAGCAACGCGTTGCCGGTCCCGCCGAGTGAGTGCGCCCGGGCGTCCCACTCGTCGGCGTCGATGAAGGTCGTTGTCATGGGCAGGGTGATTTTTTCGTCGGGTCCGTTCAGTGGTGCAGGCGGTGCGGTGCGCGGCTGGAGAGCGGCGCCGGCACGCTCGTGGCCCTGGCCGGCCAGTCGCGCCCCGACGACCAACGCGCGGCCGACGCTCGGGAGGTCTCGCACGGTTTGGCCGAGGTCTGCGAACAACGCCTGGCACCGTTGGCGCTACCCGGCGGCCGGCCAGGCGAGCGCGGCTTCGCGGCCGGAAGCGGCGTCCGCGAGCGCCTGGCACAGCCCGAGGCCGTCGGTGAGGCAATGCGAGATGACCAGGCTCACCCCCGAACCGCCGTCGGTGAACGGGACGGTCGCGAGGTGCCATCCGGGCCCGCGCTCGGCGTCCAGGTGGGCGTTGGTCTGCTCGGTGAGCCGGGTGTCGAAGTGTTCCCGCGGTCGGGCCGACGTGACGATCTCGACGCGCGGCGGGTGACCATCCGATACCCAGCGATGCCGGCCAAACGGCAATGGTGAGCGTTCGATGAGGCGGGACAATCGCCCCCGCTGCAGATGACGATGAAACGTGCGCAATCCCTCGACGTCGATCGCGCGGTCGTACACCCAGACGCACTGCAGCAGGGCGGTTGTTCCGGTGGCTCGTTCGCCGACAAACATGCCCTGGTCGACCAGATCGAGTACGTTGCCCACGCTGGCAACGTACCGTCTCGTTGGGCACCGCCGCGCCCCATCGCGGTAGGCGGTTCGTGCCGGCAGCCGCCCGACCCGCCTGGTGGGCGAAGATGCCGGCGGTCCGTCGATCCGGGCGGCATTGCCGGAGGTACCCGCCAGCGGCACCACTTAAAGCCCCAACAACCCACGCCGCCAGCAGGATTGGCCGCAAATGGCTGGCGCGTGGCTGGGTTTAGCTTAGGCCGCCAGGTCGTCTTCGGCGCCGCTGACCGGTATGGCCGCGACACGCTTGCCGCGTCGCCAACTACGGACGATGGCGATCGCGGTCTTGAGCCCGCGCCGACGCCCGGTCGTCGGGTCGGTGCGTGCGAAACCCGGGTCCAGATTGGCGAACATCCGCTCGCTGCGGGTCTCCGGCGCGTCGTCGGGGCTGTCGCGCAGGTACGTGTCCGGCAACGACAACTTGGCCAGGGTGCGCCACGTCTTGGCGTACTGCACCAGAAACGAGCCCGTGGTGTACGGCAAGTCGTACTTGTCGCAGACCGCACGCACCCGCACCGAGATCTCGGCAAGCCGGTTGCTCGGCAGATCCGGATACAAATGGTGCTCGATCTGGTGGCACAGGTTGCCGCTCATGAACCGCAGCGCCGGCCCGGCGTTGAAGTTGGCGCTACCCAGCAGCTGCCGCAGATACCACTGGCCCTTGGTCTCCCCCACCATGTCGGTCTTGCTGAACTTCTCGGCGCCATCCGGGAAATGCCCACAGAAAACGACCATGTTGAGCCATACGTTGCGGATCACGTTGGCCGTCGCGTTGGCCGTCACGGTGGACCGGTACGTCGCCGCGGGCGACAGCGAGGTCAACGCCGGAAACGCCACGTAGTCCTTGAACACCTGACGACCGGCCTTGGCGGAGAACTCCCGAAGCCTGATCTGGGCGGCTTCGCGCTCGGCGCCGCCCTTGAAGATCTTGCGGGCATGCAAATGCCGCAACGCGATTCCCCATTCGAAGCCGATTGCCAGCAAGGTGTTGGTGAGCAGATTGAAGAGGTGGCGCGGTTTCCAGGGCTGGTCTCGGGTGACGCGCACCATGCCGTAGCCGACGTCATGGTCCATGTCGAGGATGTTGGTGTACTTGTGGTGCGCGAAGTTGTGGGTGTATCGCCACTGCCTGGACGACCCGCTCATGTCCCACTCCCAGGTCGCCGAGTGAATCTCGGGGTCGTTCATCCAGTCCCACTGGCCGTGCATCACGTTGTGGCCGATTTCCATGTTCTCGATGATCTTGGCCACGGCCAGGGTCACCGCTCCCGCCCACCAGGCGCTGCGCCGTGAGCTGGCGGCCAGCAGCAGCCGGCCACCGACCTCCAGCGCACGCTGCGCGGCGATGGTGCGGCGAATGTAGCGAGCGTCGCGCTCGCCGCGAGCGTCTTCCACGTCCCGGCGGACGGCGTCCAGCTCGGCCGCCAGGCTGTCGATGTCGGCGTCGGTCAGATGCGCGAATGCGTTGAGGTCGGTGATCGCCATCATCGTGCCTTTCGGTGGGCGGGCAGCGGTTACCTGCGACTTGGTGGACAGTTAATCCGGTTTTGATGTGAGGCACAAGAAGCGGCGGCGCGATCACGCTCCGCGCAACGCTTGCTCCGGCGTCACCGTTAGCCCCGAGCTATGCCGAGCGTCGCGGCCAACGCCCGGCGGACCTCGTTGGTGACCGACGTGTACACCGCGACCAAATCGCAAACGCCTTCTTGAACATTGCATTCAACGACCTTCGCGAACACCTCACCGCCGGCCACATCGAGCATGAGGTCGTCGAACGGCGAGACCACCAGTTCGGTGCGAACCCGCAGAAGTTCTTCGCCGCTGGCGATCACCTCGGCCGGGTGCTTCTCGTGCACCACCTTGTCCTTGATGATCGCGATGCCGATCGGCCTGGGCACCGCCAGGCGCGTCAGCGCTCGATCGGCGCTGGGAAGTTGCAGGTCGTATTCGCCGGCCAATCCCTTGACGTCGTGGACGGTGATCGGGTCGGAGAAGCCTTTCGCACGCACCATGAACGAGCCCGACGTGCGAGCGATGTCGCGGATCTCTCGATACGTCGAATCGGAGACCAACACCTGCCCGCCGACGGTGTGTGACTCGATTCGGCCGACCAGGTTGACATTCTTGCCGACCGCCGCATACTTCTGCCGTCGCCGTGAGCCGATGGTGCCGATCACCGCCTCCCCGGTGTGCACGCCGATACCGATCGCCAGTTCGGGCAGTCCCTGCTGGCGATGACTTGCGTTGAGCTCGTTCATGGCCAGCTGCAACTCGAGCGCGGCGGCGACGGCGTGGCCGGCCGCATCGTCGTCGTTGATGGGTGCGCCGAAGAAGACGAGCAGGCCGTCCCCAAGGATTTCGTTGATCGTTCCGTTGCGGCGCAGAATGACATCGGCCGCGCGCTCGAGGTAACCGTTCAGCACCTGCACAACCCGCTCGGGGGACAGGGTCTCCGACATTCTGGCGAAACCGCGGATGTCGGCCATCAGTAACGTCAGCGTGCGTCGTTCACCGCCGCGGTGCCCCTCGGGGCAGGCCAACAGGTGGGCCTTCACCTCCTCGCTGACGTACCGGCCGAAGATGTCCTCGACGCGGCGGTATTGCTCCGCCAGCTCGCGCGCTTGCCGCCGGGCATCCTCACCGGCCTTGAGTTCGCGCACGATCGTGACGGCCTTGGTGATGGTGGCGCGCAGGTCGTCGAGGTCGAGTGGCTTGACCTGGAAGTCAAAGGCGCCGCGCCGCATGGCGGCACGTATGTTTCCGAGATCGTTGTACGCGGTGAGCACGATGGTTTTCAGGGGACGCTGAAGCTTGGCGACCTCGGCGAGCAGTTCGAGGCCGTTCATCTGAGGCATGTTGAGATCGGTGACGAGGACCTCGAGATCCGGGTTTTCGGTGATCATCTCCAGCGCCTGAACCGGGTCGGTGGAGAACGTCAGCTCGTACTCGCCACTCCGCAGCTCCTTGCGAAAACGACCCTTGAAGAGCGCTTCGATGTCTTCCTCGTCGTCGACCACCAGGAGCCGCACCGGTCGCTGCGCCGGTACCGCTTGGCCGCCCCGCGACGATCCGTCAGCGGGTGCCGGCGCGTCATCTCGTTGTCCGCCGGCCCGTCCGGTGTCGTGCGCGTGCATCACGCTCCCTGCGGCACTGAGGTCTCCGCGTGATCGTAACCGACGGTTACCGGCAACTGTGTTCAAATTCGGAGCTACGTGCAGGCGTAATGCCTGGTTACTATCGTACGGTCGGCGCCTCAGGGATCGGCCGACGCGACCGTCTGTGTCGAACGGTATGTGGAGGACACCATCGGTGGGCGATGCGAACCCGACGAACCCCGAAGTCCCCACCATGCGCGCCGACAACTTCGCGGCGCGGGCGGAAGCGCTGCGAACGGAATTGGAATCCGCTGGCTTGGTGGCGCCCACCGCCGACGAGCTGATCTCGCTGTTGGAAGATGGTTGTCGCGCGGTTGCCGACCTAGAGGAACGACTTGCCGCCGCGGAACGTTCGCTGATGTCGACCGAACGGCGGCTCGCCGAGGAAATTGAACGGCAAGACGCGCTGCGATCCCGGCTGGCCCTACAAGAAAAGCTCGCCTCGCTGGGCGCGCTGGCCGCACGAATCGCTCACGAGATCCGCAACCACCTCAACTTCGTGAACAACTTCGCCGAGATCGTCGTGAATCTGGCCAACGAACTTGACGAGGTGATGGCACCGGAGCTCGCCCAGCTACCGGACCAGGTGTCCGGAGATTTCCACGATCTGATGACGGACATCGACGAGGCCGCCAAGAAGATCCGGTCACACGGACGAACCTCGGTGGACATCGTGGCGAACATGCTCCGGCATTCTCGTGGCGGGCAACCGGAGTTCGCGCAAACCGACTTGAACGCGCTTGTTGACGAGTCATTGCGGCTTGCCTATCACGGCGTCCGCGCCCAACATCCCGGGTTCGACGTTTCCTACTCCGCCGACCTCGACGAGCGGCTCAGCCCCGTATCGGTGGCGGGTCAAGACATCAGCCGCGTGCTGCTCAACGTTCTCGGCAACGCCTTCGATGCGGTGATGCAACGTGCGCAACAGGACGGTGAGGGTTACCAACCGCGCGTCCAGATCACGACGCGCTCGGTCGATGACAGCGTCGAGATCCTGGTGCGCGACAACGGAATCGGGATCGAACAGGCCGTGCTGTCGCAGGTGATCACGCCGTTCTTCACGACAAAGCCCCCCGGCCAGGGCACCGGGCTTGGATTGTCCATCAGCTACGACGTCGTCAAGCGCGAGCATCACGGGGACTTGACGATCGAGTCGGAGCAGGGCGTCGGCACGTCGGTGCGCATCGTGCTCCCCAAGTCGCAGCCGTCGAGTTGACCTCGGCAAGCCGGAACGGACGCATCGTGGAACCCGAAGACAGGGCGCTTGAGGTCCGACCGCCTTGGCCGACAAGGAAGGTCTTCTGGAACCTCGCCGCGGCGATGATCGGCTTTGGGCTGGTCGTCGGTGTGGTGGCCGCGTCCGGGGTGGTGGTGCTCGGAGCGGCTGCCGGCCAAGGAGTGCGAGCCCCGGTGTTCGCTGTCGGGGTGTGCGCGGGCATCGTGGGCGTGTCCTTGAACTATCTGCTGGTAAGCCGGGTCGTGCGGCGCCGGTTGCGGGTGCTTTCGGCCCGGCTCACCGAAGCCCAACGCGAGATCGCCGCCAGCGCGGGTGCCGAGTCTTGGGAGCCGCTGGCCGACCGTTATGCCCTACCCGTCGACAGCGACGATGAGTTTGGCCAAGCGATGGCGTCGTTCAATTACTTAGTGAGCTCGCTGGATTCGAGTCAGATGGCCGAACGTGCCCTGCGGCATAGGCTGGTGGATCAGGCCAAGCTCGCCGCGCTTGCGACGTTGACCGCCGGCGTCGCGCACGAGACCAAGAATCCGTTGAACTTCGTGGTGAACTTCGCCGAGTTGAACCTCGAGCTGTGCGCCGAGTTGCGTGCGGCCCTGCCCGGCGAAAGCGAGGCGCTGATCTCGGATATCGAGACCAACCTCAACTACATCCGCCGCCATGCCGAACGGGCGCTCGCCGTGATGGCGACCATGCTGCAGGTCGGGCGGTCGAACGTGGGCGATGCGCAGCCGTGTCGCGTCAACCAGATCGTCGAGGAAAGCGTCGGGATCGCCGAACATTCGTGGCGGATCAACCGGCGCGAGGGGCGCTGCGCGATTCACGTCGAACTCGATAGCGATGACCCGGTCGTACGGGGTTTCGAGGGGGATCTCGTTCAGGTGATCGTCAACCTGGTCATGAACGGGCTCGAGGCTGCGTCGTCAGTGCCCGATCGGACCGGCGAGGTTCGAATCAGTGTGCAGCACGACGACGATTCGGCGGTTGTCGTCGTGGTGGATAACGGGCCGGGGATCGATCAAGAAACCCTGTGCCACATCTTCGAGCCGTTCTTCACGACCAAATACCGCAAGGGGGGTACCGGGCTGGGGCTGTTCATCTGCAGGGACATCATCGACAACCGCCACCACGGCACGCTCGGCGCCAGCAGCCGGCCCGGGGCGGGCGCTTCGTTCGTTGTCAAGCTCCCGCTCGACCATGCGTCCGCGAAGACGGCGGCGCGTGCGGCGATTGACCGCACCGGTGAACGACCCATTTCGTGGTGGCTGGACAAACCCACCGGTGGGCTCCAAGCCCACGGTGACTAACGGCCGGAGAACACCGTAGACTCCCGTCTCGACGGCCACGGCCCCTGGCCATGTCCCGGCTGGCAACGGTAACCGGGGTGCGGCAGAGCCCCGCACGCATGGGTTGAAAGGGGGATGGGACACGGGTCTGCTGTGCGGACACTGCCCCGCGCTGTCGATGGAAACGATGCGGCGGTCACCGTGACCGCGATCCATGTGCTCATCGTTGACGATGAGGCTGACATGGAGGCGCTGTTCCGCCAGCGGTTTCGCCGGGAACTGCGTTCAGGCGAGCTCATCTTGCAGTTCGCCGAGACGGGGCGGGCGGCGCTCGACGTCTTGGAGACCAGGGATCCCGATGTCGTGCTGATCTTCACCGACATCGAGATGCCGGAGATGAACGGCATCGAATTGCTCAAGCGCGTGCGAGAAAAGCGGCCTGACGTTCGTGTCTACCTGGTCACCGCCTACGACAGTCCGTTCTACACCCAACAGGCGAAGGACCTCGGTGCGCACGGCTATTTGACCAAGCCGTTGGACTTCTCGGCTCTGCGGCAGGTCATGTTTGCGATCTGACAAGCTCGCACCGCTGCGCGCCCGCTTCGCATCACCACCGGGAAACGACAATCCGGTTCGAAATTCCAACCGGGGGCCAGCCAAGCGGCCTGGACTCGCCATCAATCCGGGCGGTGGATCCAAGCGCACCAATGTGCGGTCGTCGCGTCGGGGCGGGTGCCCAGATATCAGCTAACCGGTTGGGACTGATCGATCCCGGTGCCTATTAACCTCGTGGACAATAATACGTAGAATACCGCGAAATCAGATTTCCCACGAAAGCCAAGAAGCGCGAACGCATCCGGGTCGACGACTCATCGCGCGAGGTCGCAGGGAGGTTGCAGATGACCGGTATACCGTCGCGTTCCGCCGACAAGACCGCCCGCCGTCACCGCACGCGCGCCGGTGGCACGCCAGCGCGAAACTACCTTGCATCAACGGTCGCGGCGCTCACCCAGCGGCGTCGCCCATCGCCGACGGCCGTTCTGCTGGTCGCGTCGTTCGGCGCCTTCCTGGCATTCCTGGACTCGACCATCGTCAACATCGCGTTCCCGAATATCCAAAGATCCTTTCCGGCGTATCACATCAGCAGCCTGTCCTGGATCCTCAACGCGTACAACATTGTTTTCGCGGCCTTCATGGTGGCCGCCGGCAGGCTGGCGGACATACTCGGCCGGAAGCGAACATTCATCTTCGGCGTCGCGCTGTTTACGGTCGCGTCCGGGTTGTGCGCGGTCGCCGTCAACGTTGAGCAGTTGGTTGCCTTCCGAGTGCTGCAGGGCATCGGCGCGGCGGTACTCGTACCGGCTTCGCTCGCACTGGTAGTCGAGGGCTCTGATGCGTCGCACCGCGCCCACGCGGTGGGCCTCTGGGGTGCGGCGGCGGCCATCGCGTCCGGGCTGGGCCCGCCGATCGGCGGGTTGCTCGTGGAAGCGTCAAGCTGGCGGTGGGTGTTCCTGGTGAACATTCCGCTGGGCATCGTGGCGGTGATGATCGCCGGGCGGGTGCTCACCGAGAGCCGTGCCGCGGGGCGGCGGCGGGTGCCGGACCTGCGGGGCGCGATGTTGCTGGGTGCGGCCCTGGGGCTGCTGACCCTGGGGTTGGTCAAGAGCCCCGATTGGGGTTGGGTGAGCGTGGGAACCGTCGCGTCGTTGGCGGCCAGCACGGTCACGCTGATGGGCTTCGTGCTGAGCTCGCGTGCGCACCCGGTGCCGCTGGTCGAGCCCGCGTTGCTGCGGATCCGGTCGTTTGTGGCGGGCAACGTGCTGACGGTGGTCGCCGCCGCCGGTTTCTACTGCTACGTGCTCACCCATGTGCTGTACCTGACCTACGTGTGGGGCTACTCGGCGCTGAAGGCGGGTTTGGCGATCGCGCCCGCCGCGTTCGTCGCCGCCGTGGTCGCGGCGGTACTTGGCCGCATCGCCGACCGGCGTGGACATCGGGCGATCGTGGTTGTCGGGGCCATCGTCTGGGCCGCCAGCCTGGTGTGGTATCGACAACGTGTCGGGGCCGAACCCGACTTCCTCGGGGCATGGCTACCGGGCCAACTGATTCAGGGCATCGGTGTGGGCGCGACCCTGCCGGTTCTGGGTAGCGCCGCGCTGGCCGGGTTGGCGAAGGGCGGTAGCTATGCCACCGCGTCGGCGGTCGTGAGCACCACCCGCCAGCTCGGCGCGGTGATCGGCGTCGCGGTGCTGGTGATCCTGATCGGGACACCGGCACACGGCCACGCCCAGGAGGCCATTCGGCGGGGATGGGTGATGGCAGCGATTTGCTTCGCTTCGGTCGCGGTCGGCGCCGCGTTCCTGGGAAGGACCCGCAGCGGTGCTGACGTGGCGGCCGACACCACGGCGGCGCCCGTCGCGCCCTCGACACCCCGGCGGGCGACCGCGCCGGTCCAACCCGTGCTGGCGCCCACCCGGGAGGCCGATCTGATCCGGCAGCTGCCGTTGTTCGCGGGACTGGACAACGCGACGTTGGCCGAACTTGGACGGCGCACCGAAGAGGTTGATCTGCAAGCCGGCTCGTATCTGTTTCACGCGGGCGACGTGTCCGACTCGCTCTACGTCGTACGCAGCGGCCGCCTGCAGGTGCTCCAGGAGGACATCGTGCTCCGAGAACTGGGCCGCGGCGAGGTGGTTGGCGAATTGGGGTTGCTCACCGACGCTCCCCGGTCCGCGTCGATCAAGGCGTTGCGCGACTCGACGCTGGTGCGGCTCACCAAGGCCCAGTTCGACAAGATGGCCAACCGCGCGGTGCTGGCCGCGCTGGTTCGGGTGCTCGGCACCCGGCTGCACCAGGCGCCACCGCCGGCGGTGCCCCCCACGGCGTCACCCGAAGTCGTTGTGTCCGTTGTCGGTTTGAGCGCCGACGCGCCCGCTCGGGCGGTGGCCGGCGCCTTGCTGGCCGCGCTGTCGGAGAGGCTGCGCGCGGTGGACCCGGGCCGGGTCGACCGCGATGGCCTGGAACGGGCCGAGCGCTCCGCGGACAAGGTGGTGCTGCATGCGTCGGTGCACGACGCAGGGTGGCGGGACTTCTGCGTGCGCGTGGCCGATCGGATCGTGTTGGTCGCGGGGGACCCATCACCACAGGCGGCGCCGCTGCCCCCGCGGGCGGAGGGCGCCGATCTGGTGCTGGCCGGTGCCCCCGCCAGCCGAGAGCAGCGGCGCGGCTGGGAGGAGTTGATCACGCCGCGGTCGGTGCACGCGGTTTCTTACCGGAGCCTGCAACACGATTTGCGCCCGCTTGCCGCGCGCATCGCGGGTCGTTCGATCGGGCTGGTGCTCGGTGGTGGCGGTGCCCGCGCGCTGGCCCACCTCGGGGTACTCGACGAGCTGGAGGCGGCCGGGGTCACCGTCGACAGGTTCGCCGGCACCAGCATGGGGGCCACCATTGCCGCGTTCGCGGCGGCGGGCATGGACGCGGAGGCCGTCGACGCAAACGTCTACGAGTTTTCCGTTCGCCACAACCCGGTCAGCGATTACACGGTGATGCCGAGCAAGGGGTTGATCCGTGGTCGGCGAACGGCCACCCTCCTGCAGCACGCCTATGGTGAACAGCTGGTAGAGGAGCTGCCGAAGGAATTCCGGTGCGTCAGTGTGGATTTGCTGGCTCGCAAGGCGGTGGTGCACCGGCGGGGTCGGCTCGCCGACGTCGTTGGCTGCTCGGTGCGCCTGCCCGGACTGTATCCGCCGCAGGTCTACGACGGTGGAGTGCACGTGGATGGCGGTGTGCTGGACAACCTTCCCGTTGCCGCGTTGTCGCGCGCCGAGGGTCCCCTGATAGCGGTGGCCATCGGGTTTGGCGGTGCCGCGAACGGCTCCCCGAGCCCGGGCCGTCCACCAAGGGTCCCCAGCATCGGCGAAACCGTCATCCGCACGATGATGATGGGCAGCCGGATGGTGGCGGATGCGGCGCTGGCGCAGGCCGACGTGGTGATCCGGCCCGACGCCCGCGCCGTCGGGCTGTTGGAGTTCCACCAGATCGACGCCGCCCGCGAGGCGGGGCGCATTGCGACCCGTGAGGTCTTGCCGCAAATCGCCGCACTGCTGGATCGCTGACCATCGTGTCTGCGCCTGTTCGACTGTGCCAAACCTGTTCGACTGTGCCAAACGAGACAGATCCGCTTCGCCGTAGCCGCGGCATCGAGTGTGGCGGCGCGCCGCCACCGAATGCCGCCGCAGACGTGATGGAAGAACGGCTACGGTGACCGCCGGCGACCTTCATTCGATGGTCATCGCATCGGACTACCGGGTGGCCGACCCCGGCCGGGTGCGGCCGCTGCTCGAGCGCAACAGGTCGGCTCTCGCCGCCATCGGCGCTCACCACGTCCTGATCTACGCGTCAACCCACGACCGTGGCCGTGTCCTGGTAATGATCGGCGTGCACAGCCGCGAGCCCATCGTGGAGTTGCTTCGTTCCCGGGTCTTCTTCGACTGGTTCGACGCCAGCGGCGTCGACGACATCCCGGCGGTGTTCGCCGGCGAGATCGTCGATCGGATCGTCACCGGCGGTGCCGGGGCCGCTCCAGCGGCCCCGGGCGTCGTGGTGGCCGCGTTCGCATCGGTCGACGACGTGGTGGACCTGGTGGCGGAGGTCGGCGCCGCGATGGACCGGTTCAGCGCGGTGGGCATCCGAAAGACCTGGGTTTTCCAGGCTTTTGACGATGCGCACGAAGTGTTGATCCTGCAGGAGTTTCCCGACGAGGACGGGGCCCGGCGGTGGATCGATCATCCCGACGCCGCCGCACACTGGATGAGCCGGGCTGGACTGGGGCCCTACCCTCCGCTGTTCGTCGGCCGCCTGCTGGACAACATGCGGATTGCGGCGCACGGGAGTGATTCCTCGCGTGCCTAACTTCGTGCCGAGCGTGCGGCGGGCAACGTCGCGCGTGTACTGGTGGCGGGGACACGCCGGGCGAGGCCGCCATGGTTGCACGTTCGGTGCGCCGGCATGTGACCGATCACCCTGCCTCAGCGACGGCCCTGCTGCGACAGGGATCCGACGAGCTGGCCCAGCAGGTGGGGGATCTCGAGGCGCGGCAACATCACCTCGACCAGCACCAGGCGGTCCCGGTGCTCCGCGGCGGCGGTGAGGGCGTCGTCGAGCTCGCCATAGGTTTGTGCGCGGAAAGCCAGGTGATTGGTCACCCCGAGCGCGTTGGGAACATCGGTCCATCGCCAGCTGACGATGTCGTTGTAGGGGGCCGTCTCGCCGTGGATGGCGCGTTCGACGGTGTAGCCGTCGTTGTTGACCACCACGATGACGGGGGAGAGGCCCTCGCGGCAGAAGGTGCCCAGTTCCTGCACGGTCAGTTGGGCAGCCCCGTCGCCGATCAACAGCACCGTTCGCCGGTCCGGATGCGCCAGGGCGGCTCCGACCGCGGCCGGCAGTGTGTAACCGATTGAGCCCCACAGCGGTTGGCCGATGAAGGTGACTCCGTGCGGCAACCGGTGGTCGGCCATGCCGTAGAACGAGGTCCCTTGATCGGCCAGCACCACGTTGCCCGGTGTCAGCGCCGAGCACAGCCGGTCCCACACCATCTGTTGGGTGAGCGGCTGGTCGCGGGCCGGCACGAGCGGCGCCGGCTCCACGGGCGGCGGTTCCACCGGTGGCGAACTGATGCCGCGCCGGGCCAGGATGCTGGCCAGTGCCGCCAGCGCGGCACCCATTTCCAGCGGTGCGAACACCTGGTCGGCCACACTGCTTTGGTACTGCCCGACGTCGATGGTCCGGGTCGGATCGATCCGCTGGCTGAAGAAGCCGCTCACCATGTCGGTGAACACCACCCCGGCGGTCACCAGCACCGGCGCCTGTTCGATCGCCGTGCGGACCCGGTCGGCGCTGGCCGCGCCGGCGTAGATTCCCAGGAAGTTGGGCGAGCTCTCGTCGAGCAGGCTCTTGCCCCACATCAACGTGGCGTGCGGCACCACGTCGGCGGCCAGTAGCTCCTCAAGCTCCTTGACGGCCTGCAGGCGGTGAACCAGCAGGTCGGCGAGCACCGTCAAGCGATGGTCGGCGATGAGTTCGGTGGCGGCCGCGATGAACATCGACAGCGCGCGCGGGCTGGTGCCGCCGGTGTAGCGGGGTAACGGCGCGGCGGGCGGTTCGGTGGGGAAGCGCGCCACGTCGGTGGACAGCAGGATGTAGCCCGGCCGCTTCTGTTCCCGTACCTCCGACAGCACCCGGTCGATCTCCCTGCACGCCGTTGCTGGCATGAGATTGGCTTGGGCGCAGGTGATTTCGCGGCTGATCCGGAGGAAGTGCTCGAAGTCGCCGTCGCCGAGCGAATGGTGCAGCGCTCGGCGGGTGGCCTGGGCGTCCTTGGACGGGCCGCCGACGATGTGCACCACCGGCACGTGCTCGGCGTAGCTGCCCGCGATCGCGTTGGTCGCCGAGAGTTCGCCGACGCCGAATGTCGTTACCACAGCAGCCATTCCACGCAACCGGCCGTATCCGTCGGCGGCATAGCCGGCGTTGAGCTCGTTGGCGCTGCCCACCCAGCGAATGGCCGGATGGGCCACGATGTGGTCGAGGAATTCCAGGTTGTAGTCTCCGGGCACGCCGAAGATCTCGGAGACGCCGAGTTCGGCGAGGCGGTCGAGAAGGTAATCGCCAACGGTGTACACGGGATCGGTCACGGAGACGACGGTACGCGCATCCGAAACCATTCCGGCCCGGGCGCGGTTTCGATATCGTGCGGGCCATGGCAATCACCGAGTCCCGCGACATCGTCATCGAAGCTAGCCCCGAAGAGATCCTGGACGTCATCGCCGATTTCGAAGCGATGCCCGAGTGGTCCGAACCCCATCAAAGCGTGGAAATACTCGAGACCGGTGCCGACGGCCGGCCCAGCCGAGTCAAGATGAAAGTCAAGACCGCGGGTATCACCGACGAGCAGGTCGTGGCCTACACCTGGGGCCAGAATGCGGTGAGCTGGACGCTGGTCAGCTCCGGCCAGCAAAAGTCGCAGGACGGGAAGTACACCTTGGTTCCCAAGGGCGCCGAAACCCTGGTCAAGTTTGAGATCAGCGTCGATCCCAACGTTCCGCTGCCGGGCTTCGTCCTCAAACGCGCCGTCAAGGGGACGATCGACACGGCGACCGAGGCGCTGCGCAAACGGGTGCTGAAGGTCAAGAAGGGCACATAGGCGCGGTGACCACCGGGGGGCCCCTGGTCGGGGTGAAGGTGATCGAACTCGGCGGCATCGGACCGGGCCCACACGCGGGCATGGTGCTCGCCGACCTCGGCGCCGACGTGGTGCGAGTGCGCCGCCCGGGCGGCGTGGCGATCGCAAGCGCGGCGAAGCCGGGCGAAGCGGGTCGCCACCGAGCGGGCGTGACGATGCCGTCGGAGGATCGCGACCTGCTGCACCGCGGGAAGCGCATCGTCGACCTGGACGTCAAGGCGCAGCCGGAGGCGCTGCTCGGGCTGGCCGCCAAAGCCGATGTGCTGTTGGACTGCTTCCGGCCCGGCACCTGTGAGCGACTTGGCATCGGTCCGCAGGATTGCGCGGCGGTCAACCCGAGGTTGATCTTCGCGCGCATCACCGGCTGGGGACAGGACGGGCCGCTCGCGCAGACCGCCGGCCACGACATCAACTACCTGTCACAGACCGGCGCGCTATCGGCGCTCGGTTACGCCGACCGACCACCCATGCCGCCGCTGAACCTGGTCGCCGACTTCGGCGGTGGCTCCATGCTGGTGCTGCTGGGCATCGCGGTCGCGCTGTATGAGCGGGAACGTTCGGGCCGGGGTCAGGTGGTCGACGCCGCGATGGTGGACGGGGTCAGCGTGCTCGCGCAGATGATCTGGACGATGAAGGCCATCGGCAGACTGCGCGACCAGCGCGAGTCCTTCCTGCTGGACGGCGGCGCCCCGTTCTACCGCTGCTATGAGACCGCCGACGGCAAGTACATGGCCGTGGGGGCAATCGAGCCGCAGTTCTTCGCGGCGTTGCTCGCCGGGCTCGGGCTGTCGCCCGACGAGGTGCCGAATCAGCTCGACGTGGCCTCCTACCCGCGGATGTGCGCGGCCTTCGCCCAACGGTTCGCCAGCCGGACCCGCGCCGAGTGGACAGCGGTTTTCGCCGGCACCGATGCCTGCGTGACACCGGTGCTGACCTGGAGCGAGGCCGCCAACAACGCGCATCTGACGGCACGCGCGACGGTGATCACGGCCCACGGTGTCCAGCAGGCCGCGCCCGCACCGCGCTTCTCCCGGACACCGGCCGGACCGGTCGGCCGGCCGCCGGCCACGACCACGCCGCTCGCCGACATCGGCTGGTGACACAGTATTTGCCTCAAACACTGTCCGAGGCTGCGACGGCGTTGTAGCTTGACAGTGATGGCTGTTCAGGCATCGCGGGAAATTGTGATCGATGCGCCGCCGGAAAAAATCATGGAGGCGCTCAGCGATGTTGACGTCTTGTCCGAGTGGTCTCCGGTGCACAAGAAGCTGGAAGTCATCGACCGCTACCCCGATGGCCGGCCCCACCATGTGAAGGCCATCGTCAAGGTTTTGGGGATGACCGACAAGGAGATCTTGGAATATCACTGGGGCCCCGACTGGGTGGTCTGGGATGCCGATAAGACGTTTCAACAGCACGGCCAGCACATCGAGTACACCGTCAAGCCGGAAGGGATCGACAAGGCGCGGGTCCGCTTCGACATCACCGTGGAACCGTCGGGGCCCATTCCCGGTTTCCTGGTCAAGCGTGCGAGCGAGATGGTGTTGAATTCGGCGATAAAGGGCCTGCAGAAGTGGGTTGCCAAGCACGGCGATTCCGGGCAATCCGGATAGCCGTCCGGGCACCGCGATGTTGGCATGGTCTGTGATGGGATCGCGTTGCAAACTTGGTAGCAATGGCCATCCAAGCATCGCGTGAAGTTGTCATCGAAGCGCCCGTAGCGGCGATCGTGGAGGCACTTGCCGACCTGGACGCGGTGCCGTCCTGGTCGTCGGTGCACAAGCGCTGCCAGGTGCTCGACACCCATCCGGACGGTCGGCCGTACCACGTGAAGGTCACCATCAAGGTGACCGGGATAGTCGACACGGAGTTGCTCGAATACCACTGGGGACCCGACTGGGTGGTGTGGGACGCGCAAAGGACCGCCCAGCAACACGGCCAGCACGGCGAGTACAACTTGTTGCGTGAGGGTGACGACAAGACCCGGGTGCGATTTACCCTCACGGTCGAACCCTCCGCGCCGCTGCCGGAGTTTTGGGTGAACAAGGCCCGCAAGAAGATCTTGCACGCCGCCACCGAGGGACTGCGCAAACGGGTTATGGAGATGGCTAGATAGCGTGCTCCCGGAGCACCGCCAGTCGCCTGATCGCTTCCTCGAGGGTGTCGTCACGTTTGCAGAAGGTGAAGCGCACCAGGTGATTCCACACGTCGGCTTGTTGTGAGGCGTGGGCCGCCGCCGGGACGCAAAACGCCGACATCGGGATGGCGGCCACGCCGACCTTCTCGGGCAACGCCGCGCAGAACGCCGTGCTGTCGTGGTACCCCAGTGGCCGCGGGTCGGCGCACAGAAAGTACGTGCCGTAGCTGTCGTGCACCTCGAAGCCGACGTCGGTCAGCCCCGCCGCCAGCCGATCGCGCCTGGCCTGCAACGAGTTCTTCAGCCCGGCCACCCAGGCGTCCTGGGTGTCCAGCGCCAGCGCCACCGCCGGCTGGAATGGCGCCCCGCCGACATAGCTCAGGTACTGCTTCGCCGCACGCACCGCGGCGATGAGTCCGGCTGGGCCGCAGGCCCAACCGATCTTCCAGCCGGTGCAATTAAACATCTTGGCCGCGCTCGAGATGGTGATCGTGCGCTCGGCCATGCCGTCGAAGGCGGCCAGCGGCAGATGCCGGGGGTTGTCCGGGCCGGCAAACACCAGCTGCTCGTAGACCTCGTCGGTGATCACCAACAGGTCTGCGGACACCGCGATCTGTGCAATCGCGGCCAGCTCGGTCGGGCGCAGCACCGCACCGGTCGGGTTGTGTGGCGAGTTGACGATCAGCGCCGTGGTCCGCGGCGTCAGCGCACGGCGCAGCGCGTCGGCGTCCAGGGCGAAGCCCCGGCCATCGGGAACCAACGGCACGGTCAGGCGGTGCGCTCCGGCCATTGCCACCACCGGCGAATAGGAGTCGTAGAAGGGCTCGATCAGCAGCACCTCGGAACCGGGTTCGACGAGGCCGAGCACTGCTGCCGCGATGGCCTCGGTGGCTCCCACCGTGACCAGCACCTCGGTGTCGGGGTCGTACTCGACCCCGAAGTGGCGCCTTCGATGGGCGGCGATGGCGTGCCGCAATGGCGCGATGCCTGGGCCGGGCGGGTACTGATTGACACCGTCGGCGATGGCGTCTTGGGCGGCCTGCAGCATTTCCGGCGGCCCGTCCTCGTCGGGAAAGCCCTGTCCGAGGTTCACCGCGCCGATGCGCGCGGCCAACGCCGACATTTCGGCGAACACCGTGGTCGCGTAGGGCCGCAGTCGCGACACCGTCATGGTGCACGAGCTTAAGGCCCGCCGACGATGTGCGCCGCGCTGCGGCGCGCGGAGGAGGTGGGCGATTGGGCGTGGGCCCGCCGACGATGCGCGCCGCAGCGAACTGTTGCCCAACCAACAGGTTGGCCGGGGCCCCTGTTAGTGTGCCTGTACTGGACCTAGTCTTGAAGACGGATCCGAACCTCCCCGTCATTGGGAACAGTTGGAACAGTTGGAACAGGAATCGACATGTCCGAAGAAGCGTTCATCTACGAGGCCATCCGCACCCCGCGCGGCAAGCAAAAAAACGGATCGCTGCACGAAGTCAAGCCATTAAGCCTGGTCGTTGGCCTGATCGACGAGCTGCGCAGGCGTTTCCCCGACCTCGACGAGAACCTGATCAGCGACGTCATCTTGGGCTGCGTGTCACCGGTCGGTGACCAGGGCGGCGACATCGCCCGCGCCGCGGTGCTCGCATCGGGCATGCCGGTCACCTCCGGCGGTGTGCAGCTCAACCGGTTCTGCGCATCGGGCCTGGAGGCCGTCAACACCGCCGCGCAGAAGGTGCGCTCCGGCTGGGATGATCTGGTGCTGGCCGGCGGTGTGGAGTCGATGAGCCGGGTGCCGATGGGATCCGACGGCGGCGCGATGGGGTTGGACCCGGCCACCAACTATGACGTCATGTTCGTCCCGCAGGGCATCGGCGCCGACCTGATCGCCACCATCGAGGGCTTCTCCCGCGAGGATGTGGACGCCTACGCGTTGCGCAGCCAGCAAAGGGCCGCGGCCGCGTGGTCGGGCGGCTACTTCGCCAAGTCCGTGGTTCCGGTCCGCGACCAGAACGGCCTGCTGATCCTCGACCACGACGAGCACATGCGGCCCGACACCACCATGGAGGGGCTGGCCAAGCTGAAGCCGGCCTTCGAGGGCCTTGCCGCGTTGGGCGGCTTCGACGACGTGGCGCTGCAGAAGTACCACTGGGTGGAAAAGATCAACCACGTACACACCGGCGGCAACAGCTCGGGGATTGTCGACGGCGCCGCGTTGGTCTTGATCGGCTCCGAGGCCGCTGGCAAGTCGCAGGGCCTCACCCCGCGGGCGCGCATCGTGGCCACCGCCACCAGCGGGGCCGACCCGGTGATCATGCTGACCGGCCCCACCCCGGCCACCCGCAAGGTGCTCGACCGTGCCGGCCTGACCGTGGACGACATCGACCTGTTCGAGCTCAACGAGGCGTTCGCGTCGGTGGTGCTGAAGTTCCAGAAGGACCTCAACATCCCCGACGAGAAGCTCAACGTCAACGGTGGCGCCATCGCGATGGGCCACCCGCTGGGTGCCACCGGCGCGATGATCCTGGGCACCATGGTCGACGAACTGGAGCGCCGCGACGCCCGACGTGCGCTCGTCACGCTGTGCATCGGGGGCGGCATGGGTGTCGCGACGATTATCGAGAGGGTTTAACAGCATGCCCGACAACACAATTCAGTGGGACAAGGATGCCGACGGCATCGTCACGCTGACCATGGATGATCCCTCCGGGTCGGCCAACGTGATGAACCAGGCCTACCTCGAGTCGATGGGCAAGGCCGTCGACCGCCTTGTCGCCGAAAAGGATTCGATCACCGGAGTGGTCGTCACCAGCGCGAAGAAGACCTTCTTCGCTGGTGGCGACGTCAAGACGATGATCCAGGCCAGGCCCGAGGACGCCGGCGATGTGTTCAACACCGTCGAGACCATCAAGAAGCAGCTGCGCACCTTGGAGACACTGGGCAAGCCGGTGGTCGCAGCCATCAACGGGGCGGCGCTGGGCGGCGGCCTGGAGATCGCGCTGGCGTGTCATCACCGGATCGCCGCTGACGTCAAGGGCAGCCAGCTCGGCCTGCCGGAGGTGACGCTGGGGCTGCTGCCTGGCGGCGGTGGGGTGACCCGCACGGTGCGGATGTTCGGCATCCAGAACGCGTTCGTGAGCGTGTTGGCGCAAGGTACGCGGTTCAAGCCGGCCAAGGCCAAGGAGATGGGGCTGGTCGACGAGCTGGTGGGAACGGTCGAGGAGCTGGTGCCCGCCGCCAAGGCCTGGATCAAGGCCAACCCGGACGCGCACGAGCAGCCGTGGGACAAGAAGGGCTACAAGATGCCCGGCGGCACCCCGTCGTCGCCCGCGCTGGCGGCCATCCTGCCGTCGTTCCCGTCGAACCTGCGCAAGCAGCTCAAGGGTGCACCGATGCCGGCGCCGCGCGCCATCCTGGCCGCCGCGGTCGAGGGGGCGCAGGTCGACTTCGACACCGCCACCCGCATCGAGAGCCGCTACTTCGCGTCACTGGTCACCGGTCAGGTCGCCAAAAACATGATGCAGGCGTTCTTCTTCGACCTGCAGGCCATCAATGCCGGCGGGTCCCGGCCCGAAGGCATCGGCAAGACCCCGATCAAGAGGATCGGTGTGCTGGGTGCGGGCATGATGGGCGCCGGCATCGCCTACGTCTCGGCCAAGGCCGGCTACGACGTGGTACTCAAAGACGTCAGCCTCGAAGCCGCGCAAAAGGGCAAGGGCTACTCGGAGAAGCTGGAAGCCAAGGCGCTGGAACGGGGCCGCACCACCGAGGAGAAATCCAAGGCGCTGTTGGACCGGATCACCCCGACGGCCGACGCCGCCGATTTCAAGGGTGTGGACTTCGTGATCGAGGCGGTCTTTGAGAACCAGGAGCTCAAGCACAAGGTGTTCGGCGAGATCGAGGACATCGTCGAGCCCAACGCGGTGCTGGGGTCCAACACCTCTACGCTGCCGATCACCGGTCTGGCCAGCGGTGTCAAGCGGCAAGAGGACTTCATCGGGATCCACTTCTTCTCGCCGGTCGACAAGATGCCGCTGGTCGAAATCATCAAGGGCGAGAAGACTTCTGACGAGACGCTGGCACGGGTGTTCGACTACACCCTGGCCATCGGCAAGACCCCGATCGTGGTCAACGACAGCCGCGGCTTCTTCACCTCCCGTGTCATCGGCACCTTCGTCAACGAGGCGCTGGCGATGCTCGGCGAGGGTGTGGAGCCGGCCAGCATCGAGCAGGCCGGTTCGCAGGCCGGTTATCCGGCGCCGCCGCTGCAGCTGTCCGACGAGCTCAACCTGGAGCTGATGCACAAGATCGCCGTCGCCACCCGCAAGGGTGTCGAGGACGCCGGCGGCACCTACCAGCCGCACCCTGCCGAGGCCGTCGTCGAGAAGATGCTCGAGCTCGGCCGCTCGGGCAAGCTGAAGGGCGCGGGTTTCTATGAGTACGTCGACGGGAAGCGGTCTGGCCTATGGCCGGGGCTGCGAGAGACGTTCAAGTCCGGCTCATCGCGGCCGCCGCTGCAGGACATGATCGACCGGATGCTGTTCGCCGAGGCGCTGGAAACCCAGAAGTGTCTCGACGAGAACGTGTTGACGTCGACCGCCGACGCCAACATCGGGTCGATCATGGGCATCGGGTTCCCGCCGTGGACGGGTGGCAGTGCGCAGTTCATCGTCGGCTACTCCGGTCCGGCGGGCACGGGTAAGGAAGCCTTCGTGGCCCGGGCCCGGGAGTTGGCGGCCGCGTACGGCGACCGCTTCCTGCCGCCGGACTCGCTGAGGTAAGCGCGAGCAGCCGCAAAAGCCCCCGCACGCTCGGCGTGTCGGGGGCTTTTGCGTCTGCTCGCGCGGGTGGGTGGGGGACCTCCGGCAGGAACACAGCCAGGATGAATCCGAGCGTGGCGACCAGTCCCGCGCACACGAATACCTGCGTGAGCGACTCACAGTAGGCCCGCACGATGGGGGCGGTCAGGTGGTGCGGCAGTCGGTGCAGGGCGGCCGGCGAATGCGCGGTCTCGAAGGAGGTCCCGGTGGACGCCAACACCGGGCCCAGGCGCCGGCCGAGAAAGTTTGCGAGCAACGCGCCGAGCAGCGCGGTCCCGAATGCACTGCCGATCGCGCGGAAGAAGGTCACTCCCGAGGTTGCCACCCCGAGGTCCTCGACGTGTGTCGTGTCCTGCACGATGAGGATCAGCAGCTGAATCGACAGGCCGACGCCGGCCCCCAGGATGAACAGGTAGAGCGATTGCAGCAGAGCTGGCGTCGACTCGTCCATGTATGACATCAGCCCGAACGCAGCCGCTGTCAGGGCGGTACCAACCACCGGAAAGATCTTGTACCGGCCCACGCGGCCGATCAGGGCGCCGCCGCCGGTAGCGGTGAGCAGCATGCCGATCACCATCGGAAGCATGCGCAGCCCAGACGCGGTTGGCGACGCGCCGTGCACGTACCCCAGGTACGTCGGGACCAGCGTCAGCGCGCCCAGCATCGCGAATCCGACCCCGAAGGCCAGCAGGCAGCACAGGGAAAACGTGGGATTGCGAAACAGTCGGATCGGCAGGATGGGTGCGGCGACGCGGCCTTCTACCCACAAGAAGGCGCCCAGCACCACCGCGGAACCTACGAACAGCCCGACGATGATCAGTGACCCCCAGGCATAGGTGGCGCCGCCCCAACTTGTGGCCATCGTCAGGGCGGTCGCACCCAACATGACCAGCAACATTCCCAGGTAGTCGATGACCGGCTTGGGGCGTTGGGCGAACTTGGGGATGGCTGCCGCCGCCAACAACAAGATCACCAGCGAGATCGGCACGTTGATCCAAAAGGCCCACCGCCAGTTCACATGATCGGTGAACAAGCCGCCCACCAAGGGAGCGGTCACCATCGCGGCGCCGAACACCGCCCCCAAGATGCCCTGATAGCGGCCGCGGTATCGGGGCGGCGCGATGTCACCGACCAATGCACTGGCGGTGACGCTGATCGCTCCGACGCTGACGCCTTGCAGCGCGCGGCAGATCACCAGCATGCTCATCGACTGCGAAAGCCCGCACAGTACGGAGCCGGCGATCAAGAACGCGGTGGCGGCCAGGAACACCTGCTTGCGCCCGAACAGGTCACCGAACTTGCCGGCCAGCGGGATTGAGCTGGTCACGCCGAGCAGATGGCTGGTGACGACCCACGACCGATGGTTGGCGCCCCCCAGGTCGGCGACGATCGTTGGCAGCGCGGTAACTGCAGTCGTTATCGCCAGCGCCGCGACCAGCATGCCGAGCACGATCGCCACGAAGATAACGTTGCGCCGCCGTAGGCTGACCGGTGGGCAGATCGGAGTGGCGGCGGGGGTCGCCCGGGTTGTTGAGCTCGTCATGGCTGCGCGCCTGTCAACTCGGTGGTGCGGGTGAACCCGGAAGGGCACCTTACGACGGCGCAGCCGCGGTGCCCACGGCCAGCGCTGCCGTTCTCGGCGCCGGCCAACACCGCGTGGGCGTCGGCGATCGGCGAACCAATCGCAGCCCATTCCGAAGATGGCGCCGCCAGATTCGTTGGCGTCACGTGCTTCACCGCCGTGTTCACAAACGACATCGCCAGTCCTTCCGCACGACAACGTGACCGAAGGGTGCAGCCCCGAAATGCGACGCCTTCGTCACCGGCGTGAACAACCGGGAGCTTGGAGGGTTCTCAGTGAAGAGTTCTCATCAGCGCGCTTCTGATTGCATGACACGCTATGTGGACCACCCATCGGGGTCCAGTAGAAGGTTGCGAACAAACTCTTGCGTCGGCCGCAAGCGCCTATCCCTGGGGAATGTCGTGCCGGGCATGCTGCCGCGGGCCGCCAATACCCAGCTGCCGGCCATTGAGGTCGCCTTGGGGTGGCGGCTGCCGGCGGACGGCCGACGTCGCGCGGGACGTGGGGATTGGGCGGCCCACCCGGTCGCCGCTGCCGGTCGAGGGATCCCGCCGCGGCCGCCAAAGTTGGCCGCCGCGCCAAGCGTGCGGCCTTCGTCACCGGTGTGCGCATGCCGCGTGCGGGGCGCTTCCGTTGGCGCGCTCCCGCGCGCTCAGCGGGCCACGCCTTGCGGCCCGAAGGATATCGGCGCCCCAGTAAGAGGGTTTACGGAATGACTTGCGTCACCCGAAAGTATCGTGAACCTCGTGGAGCTGTATCAACTGCGCTATTTCCAAATGGTCGCGGAGTGCGGCACGCTGCGCGAAGCCGCCGAGAAACTGGCGGTGTCCCAATCCGCGGTCAGCCGGGCCATCGCCATGCTCGAGTCCGAGATCGGGGTTGAACTGTTCACCCGGCGTGGACGGGCCAACGAACTCAACCGGTTCGGGAAGGCGTTCCTGCGGGCGAGTCTCGTGACCCAGCGGAGCCTTGACACAGCGATCGCCGGCGTCCGTGAACTTGCCGGAGTCGACGCCGGGACGGTGACCCTGGGATTTCTCAACACACTGGGCGTGGCCGTAGTGCCCAGGCTGATCCGCCGCCACCATGACCGCTTTCCCGGGGCACGATTCGAACTGCGCCAGGCCGGCGGAACCTCCCTGCTGGGCGATCTGGCCACCGGCGCCATCGACCTGTGCCTCAGCTACCCAATGCCCGTTGACGAATGGCCCGGCGTGAAATGGCATCGCCTGTTCAACCAACAGCTGTGCGCCGTCGTCCACCGAGACCATTCGCTTGCCAAGCGGAAGGTGATCGGGTTCGAAGAACTCGCCGACCAACCCTTCGTGGTCCTCAACTGTGATTACGCCATGCGCAGGATCTTCGACGACGCCTGCGCGCGCCACGGTATCACGCCCAAGATCGCCTTCGAAGGAACGGGCGTTCCCACGCTGCGCGGCCTCATCGGCGCCCGCCTGGGCGTAGGTGTTCTGCCCCCGTCAACCACATCGCAACCCGACGTCGTCGAGATCGCAATCGACGACAAGGAACTGGCCAGACCCATTGCGATCGGTTGGATGACCAACAGGTATTTGCCGCCCTCAGCCGCCGCGTTTCGGGACACCACGATCTCGTCATGGGAGCTGCCTGAACCAAATCCCACGGCTTGGGATGAGGCCTGACCAACCAATCGTCGCGTCGATCGCAACATCGTGATGCTCTCCGCTCGGGTGTCCGCTTGTTGCAGCCGGGGGCGTCCCGACGCGGCCTGACGAATGGCGATTGACAACTTCACGAGCACTCGTCAACGACAGGTTCGCCTGACAACCCATCGGGGGCATTGAACAGGTGCCGTCGACGTCAAGGGCAGACCTTGTCGTCTGTCGACGGTCACGGACGCCAACACCCGTCGGGGCTGCTGTGGTCGATGGGAGCTCCACAGGGGGCAGCTCGAATCCTTGAGAAAGAGTCAAGTGTTTGTTCGGAAGCTTCTACTAGACGCCGATATGCGGGGTCCATAGCGTGGGCTCAGTGTCACGGTGAGGGTTGCCGCGGGCCGCGGCGATCCGATCCAGGTCACTGATGTCTGGCTCGTAGCTGCCGCCTTCGCGCTGGCATACATGCGTCGTGTCGGCATCGCGGGCGAAGGCCGGGCCGCCCATCGGTTCCGGCCTTGAGTTCAGTCTGAGGACGGTGCGATGAATTTTGCGGTCCTGCCCCCGGAGGTCAATTCGGCGCGACTGTACATGGGTGCTGGGTTAGGGCCGATGTTGGAAGCGGCGGCGGCCTGGGACGGGTTGGCCGTCGAGCTGGGTTTGGCAGCGACGTCGTTTGGGTCGGTGACCTCGGCGCTGGTGGGTGCGGCGTGGCAGGGACCGGCCTCGGTGGCGATGACGAGTGTGGCCGCGCCCTATCTGGGGTGGTTGAGGGCGGCCGCTGCCCAGGCTGAGCAGGCGGCTGCCCAGGCCCGGGTGGCAGCGGCCGCGTTCGAGGCGGCGCGGGCGGCGACGGTGCATCCAGCGCTTATTTCGGCCAACCGTGCTCAGCTTGTGTCGCTGGTGAGGTCGAATGTGCTGGGGCAAAACGCCCCGGCGATCGCGGCCGCAGAGGCCCAGTACGAGCTGATGTGGGCCCAGGACGTGGCCGCGATGTTCGACTATCACACGGGTGCCTCGGCGATGGCTTCAGCGTTGACGCCGTTCTCGCAGCGTCTGGCGGGCCTGGCGGGCCAGATGGCCAGCGCGAGTGCGGGCAGCGCGGTCCCGGCCAGCGCGGCCGTGACCGCCGCCTCCCAAGCAGCCGTCGGCCCGTTTCACAATCTGGGTTTGGCCAACGTCGGTGCGGGCAACGTCGGCAACGCGAACATCGGCGACTTCAATTTCGGCTCCGGAAATCTGGGCAATTCCAACTTCGGTTTCGGAAACGTGGGCAGTAACAATATCGGATTCGGAAATGCCGGTCCACTACTGACGGTGGGCATCCACAATATCGGATTCGGCAACACCGGCAGCGGCAACATCGGCTTCGGCAATACCGGCAACAACAACATAGGCTTCGGCAACACAGGTAACGGAAACAACGGCATCGGGCTGAGCGGAGACAACCTGTGGGGGTTCGGCGGGTGGAACTCCGGCAGCGCCAACATCGGTTTCTTCAACTCGGGCACAGGAAACATCGGAATCGGAAACTCGGGCACCGGAAACTGGGGCATCGGGAACTCGGGCACCGGCAATTTCGGCATCGGAAATCCCGGCAACGGCAACACGGGCATCGGCAACACGGGAGCGGTCAACACGGGCTTCTTCAACGCCGGCACCGTCAACTCCGGCGTCGCCAACGTTGGCAGCTTCAATACGGGCAACTTCAATACGGGCAGCTTCAACACCGGCAGCGTCAACCCGGGCGACTACAACACGGGCTACTTCAACAGGGGAAATTACAACACCGGCTTGTTCAACACGGGAAATGTCAACACCGGTGCCTTTAACTCGGGCGACTTCAATAACGGCTTTTTCGTCTCCGGCGATAATCGGAATCAGATTGCCGTCAATCTTGATGTCAAGATTCCCACGGTGCCCATCAACGCCAAATTTAGCATTCCCGTCAATATGACGCGCCAGTTCGGCGGCACCACCGTCACCATTCCGGGGTACTTTTACCCGCAGCACTATTTTCTAGACGGCTTCTTCTATTTTGGACCCTTCGACCTTCCGCAATCCGCGATCACGATACCCTTGGTGACGCTCACCATCGGCGGACCGACTACAAATATCGACATCACTATCGCCGGCGCCCTCGAGGGCCGCACGATCCACATCATCGATATTCCGGCGGCTCCGGGTTTTGGGAATTCGACCTCCGGCCCGTCGTCGGGTTTCTTCAACAGCGGCACCGGCAGTTCTTCGGGCTTTGGTAACTTCGGGGCCAACAATTCGGGCTGGCAGAACTACTCCTGGGGGGACGTGGGCAGCTCGGGTCTGAGGAACTGGGGCGCGCTGCAATCGGGTGTGGCCAACCTGGGCAACACCGTGTCGGGCTTTTACAACACCGGCACGGCGGGCTTGGCCGCCCCGGCCGAGGTGTCGGGCTTTGTCAATGTCGGCACCGACCTGGCGGGCGCGTTCCGCGACGCGGCCGGGACAACCTTCAACGTGGGCCTGGCCAATCTGGGCGCGTTGAATGTGGGCTTGGGAAATGTTGGCGACTACAACCTGGGCAACGGCAACGTCGGCTCCTACAACCTGGGCAGCGGCAACCTGGGCGGCAGCAATGTCGGCGGCGGCAACATCGGCAGCGCCAACATCGGGTTCGGCAACGCCGGCCCGTCGGCGACCGCGGGCCTGTCCAACATCGGCTTGGGCAACATCGGCTCTTTCAACCTCGGCCTGGGCAACACCGGCGGCCACAACATCGGGTTGGGCAACACCGGCAACAACAACGTCGGTATCGGGCTCACCGGTGACAATCAGGTCGGGTTCGGCGCCTGGAACTCCGGCAGCGGCAACATCGGCCTGTTCAACTCCGGCACCAACAACATCGGCATCGGCAACTCCGGCACCGGCAACTTCGGCATCGGCAACTCCGGCAGCTTCAACACCGGCATCGGCAATGCCGGCAGCACCAACACCGGCTTGTTTAACACCGGTGCGGTCAACACCGGGCTGGCCAACTCCGGTGACTACAACACCGGCTGGTACAACATCGGTCATACCAATACCGGCATCGCCAACCCGGGTGACTACAACACCGGCTTGTTCAACCCGGGCACCTACAGCACCGGCATTGCCAACGCGGGCCATCTCGACACCGGCGCCTTCATCACCGGCGACATGAACAACGGCCTGTTATGGAGGGGCAATTCCCAGGGGCTGATCGGCGCCAACTACACCATCCACGTCCCCGAAATCCCGTTGCATGTGGTCGGGACCATTCCTATCAATATCCCCATCACGGCCACTTTCACCAACACCGTCTTCAGCGGCATGACGATTCACGACGTCCCCTTCGGTTTTCTGAATTTCGGTCCGCTCCGCGCCTTCGAGGGCACAATCGAGTCCCTCACCATCCCGCAAGTGACGATCACCGGTCCGACTCCGGCGCCGAAAGCAACCATCGGCGGACCATCTACTTCGATTGATATCACCGGCTTCGGCAGCATCGGCCCCGTCGACATTACCCTCGTCAACATCCCGGCGGCCCCGGGCTTCTTCAACTCCACCACCTTGCCGTCGTCGGGATTTTTCAACAGCGGCACCGGCAGCTCCTCGGGTTTCGGCAACGTCGGCGCCAACAATTCGGGCTGGCAGAACGTTTCCTTTGGGAGCCTCGGCAGCTCGGGTATCAAAAACTGGGGCGCGCTGGATTCGGGTGTGGCGAACCTGGGCAACACCGTGTCGGGCTTTCTCAACACCAGCTCGCTGGACCTGTCCACGCCGGCCAACGTCTCGGGCCTCCAAAACATCGGCACCAACCTGGCGGGCCTGTTCCGCGACGGCGTGGCTGGGCCGTCGACCTTCAACCTGGGCCTCGCGAACGACGGCACCTTCAACGTGGGCTTCGGAAACGTCGGGAACACCAACCTCGGATTGGGAAACACCGGCAGCGCCAACTTCGGCGGCGCAAACATTGGCATCTTCAATGCCGGCCTCGGAAACGCGGGCAGCTACAACGTCGGCGCCGGAAACCTGGGCAGCTACAACACCGGGTTTGCGAACTTGGGCAACTACAACATCGGCCTGGGAAACTTGGGCCCTTACAACGTGGGCTTCGGGAACTCCGGTGACTCCAACATCGGCTTCGGCAATACCGGTAGCGGCAATATCGGCATCGGGCTCACCGGCACCGGGCAGGTCGGCTTCGGCGCGCTGAACACCGGCAGCGGCAACACCGGCCTGTTCAACTCGGGCGCCAACAACGTCGGCCTGTTCAACTCTGGCACCGGAAACGTCGGTATCGGGAACTCGGGCAGCGGAAACTGGGGCATCGCGAACTCCGGTAAAATCAACACCGGGTTACTCAACGCCGGTGACGTCAACACCGGTTTCTTTAACGCCGGCAACGTCAACACCGGCATCGGCAACACCGGCAATTACAATTCCGGCAGCTTCAACGCCGGCAGCTTCAACACGCTCGGGTTCAACCCCGGCAAGTACAACACCGGCTATTTGAACACCGGCGACTACAACACCGGCATGGGTAACTCGGGCAATGTTGACACCGGGGCTTTCATCGCCGGCAGTTACTCCAACGGCCTCTTGTGGAGGGGCGACTATCAGGGCCTGTACGGCGTTGACTGGGAAATCGTCATTCCGGACACCGCTATCCCCGTGGCCCTCGACGTGCAAATCCCGATTAACATCCCGATCGACGCCACGCTCGGCACCATTTCCCTGCAGGGCTTCACCATTCCGGCATACCAGGCCGAGATCCGCTTTTTTGGCAGTCCTGACTTCCAGCTCATCAGCGTCGGTCCCCTTTTCATTCCCACCATCAGCATTGGCCTTCCGCCGATTACTGCCAACCTCGGCAGCCCAGGTACTGTTATCGATGTTGGTGGCAGCGGCGGCATCGGCCCGATCAGGATCCCGATCATCGACATCCCGGCGGCCCCGGGCTTTGGCAACTCGACCAGCACCCCGTCATCGGGCTTCTTCAACACCGGCACCGGAAGTTCATCGGGCTTTGGAAACCTCGGCGCCAACCTGTCAGGCTTTTCCAACACTGCCTCCGGAAGCTCTGGAATCTCGGGTTACAAGAACCTCGGCGAGCTGGTATCGGGCGTGTCGAACCTCGGCAACACCGTCTCCGGCTTCCTCAACACGAGCGCGCTGGACCTCACCAAGGCGGCCAATGTGTCCGGCATCGGGAACGTCGGCAGCCAAATTTCCGGCCTCTTTGATGGCGCGTCGAACTTCAACCTGGGCTTGGCAAACCACGGCACCCTGAATGCAGGCAGCGGAAACGACGGCAGCTTCAACCTAGGCAGCGGAAACTTCGGCAGCTCCAATCTCGGCTTCGGAAACCGCGGCAGTTTCACCATTGGCTTTGGAAACGTGGGCAGCTACAACATCGGTCCCGCGAACTTGGGAAGCTGCAATATCGGCGTCGCAAACTTGGGCAGCTACAACTTCGGCCTGGGCAACTTGGGAGCCTACAATGTTGGCCTCGGCAACTCCGGTGATTCCAATATCGGCTTCGGGAATACCGGCGTCAACAACATCGGCTTCGGGCTCACCGGTTCCGGACAGGTCGGGTTCGGCGCCTGGAACACGGGCAGCGGCAACATCGGCCTGTTCAACTCGGGCACCGGAAACATCGGCCTGTTCAACTCGGGCACCGGAAACATCGGGATCGGTAACTCGGGCACCGGCAACTTCGGCATCGGCAACCCCGGGTCCGGCAACACCGGCTTCGGCAACACGGGCTCCGCGAACTGGGGATTCGGGAACCCGGGCACCGGCAATACCGGCTTTGGCAACATTGGGAGCTTCAACACGGGGCTGTTCAACACCGGCATGGTTAACACCGGCATCGCCAACCCCGGCGACTACAACACCGGCTCCTACAACACCGGCCACACCAACACCGGCGGGGTCAACGCGGGCAACTACAACACCGGCCACTTCAACACCGGCGACTACAACACCGGTCTGGCGAATTCGGGCAATTTCGACACCGGCGCGTTTATCTCCGGCAACTACAGCAACGGCTTTTTGTGGCGGGGTGACTACCAGGGTCTGTTTGGCCTCCAGGTCGGGATTGGCATTCCCGAGATCCCGCTGCTGAATATGGGCGTGAGCGTCCCCGTCAATATCCCGATCAACGTCAACATCCCTAACGCCACTATACCCGGCTTCACCATTCCCGAAATTCGTTTCAAGCTCCTTGACTCTGGCTACTTCACCATCGACCTCGGACCCATCGTGGTCCCGCCCGTGACCGTGACCATGCCAACGGCGACCGGTCTCGCCGGCGGACCGACTACGTCGATAAATATCGCGATCACCAGCGGCGTCGGACCCATCAGGATCCCGCTTATCGATATTCCGGCGGCTCCGGGTTTTGGGAATTCGACCTCCGGCCCGTCGTCGGGTTTCTTCAACAGCGGCACCGGCAGTTCTTCGGGCTTTGGTAACTTCGGGGCCAACAATTCGGGCTGGCAGAACTACTCCTGGGGGGACGTGGGCAGCTCGGGTCTGAGGAACTGGGGCGCGCTGCAATCGGGTGTGGCCAACCTGGGCAACACCGTGTCGGGCTTTTACAACACCGGCACGGCGGGCTTGGCCGCCCCGGCCGAGGTGTCGGGCTTTGTCAATGTCGGCACCGACCTGGCGGGCGCGTTCCGCGACGCGGCCGGGACAACCTTCAACGTGGGCCTGGCCAATCTGGGCGCGTTGAATGTGGGCTTGGGAAATGTTGGCGACTACAACCTGGGCAACGGCAACGTCGGCTCCTACAACCTGGGCAGCGGCAACCTGGGCGGCAGCAATGTCGGCGGCGGCAACATCGGCAGCGCCAACATCGGGTTCGGCAACGCCGGCCCGTCGGCGACCGCGGGCCTGTCCAACATCGGCTTGGGCAACATCGGCTCTTTCAACCTCGGCCTGGGCAACACCGGCGGCCACAACATCGGGTTGGGCAACACCGGCAACAACAACGTCGGTATCGGGCTCACCGGTGACAATCAGGTCGGGTTCGGCGCCTGGAACTCCGGCAGCGGCAACATCGGCCTGTTCAACTCCGGCACCAACAACATCGGCATCGGCAACTCCGGCACCGGCAACTTCGGCATCGGCAACTCCGGCAGCTTCAACACCGGCATCGGCAATGCCGGCAGCACCAACACCGGCTTGTTTAACACCGGTGCGGTCAACACCGGGCTGGCCAACTCCGGTGACTACAACACCGGCTGGTACAACATCGGTCATACCAATACCGGCATCGCCAACCCGGGTGACTACAACACCGGCTTGTTCAACCCGGGCACCTACAGCACCGGCATTGCCAACGCGGGCCATCTCGACACCGGCGCCTTCATCACCGGCGACATGAACAACGGCCTGTTATGGAGGGGCAATTCCCAGGGGCTGATCGGCGCCAACTACACCATCCACGTCGCCGAAATCCCGGCGTTCCTCAACGTTGATATTCCCGTCAATATCCCAATTACCGCGACTTTCACTCCCGTGACTATCAATGCGTTCACGATTCCGGCAGTCCCCTACAGCGGCCTCAACGACGACTTGGGCGGCAAAGTCGCGGGCGATATTGGCCCCATCTCCTTCTCCAGCATCTCGTTTAGCTTTGCCAACCCCTCGGTGAGCCTCAACGTGGGCAACCCCGACGGTTCGACGGTGATCAACATCGTCGGCACCGGCGGACTGGGCCCGGTCGACATTACCCTCATCAATATCGCGGCGGCCCCGGGCTTCTTCAACTCCACCACCTTGCCGTCGTCGGGATTTTTCAACAGCGGCACCGGCAGCTCCTCGGGTTTCGGCAACGTCGGCGCCAACAATTCGGGCTGGCAGAACGTTTCCTTTGGGAGCCTCGGCAGCTCGGGTATCAAAAACTGGGGCGCGCTGGATTCGGGTGTGGCGAACCTGGGCAACACCGTGTCGGGCTTTCTCAACACCAGCTCGCTGGACCTGTCCACGCCGGCCAACGTCTCGGGCCTCCAAAACATCGGCACCAACCTGGCGGGCCTGTTCCGCGACGGCCCGGGCGGCACGACGTTCAACCTCGGCCTGGCAAACCGCGGCATCGTCAACCTGGGCAGCGCCAACATCGGCGACTACAACCTGGGAAGCGCAAACGTCGGTGGATTCAACCTGGGCAGCGCCAACCTCGGCTCCTTCAACTTGGGAAGCGCAAACATCGGCAATGCCAACGTTGGCCTGGGCAATGTCGGCAGCAACAACGTCGGCTTTGGCAACACCGGTCCGCTGCTGACCGCCGGCATGCACAACATTGGCCTTGGCAACACCGGCAGCAACAACGTCGGCTTCGGCAACAGCGGCGACGGCAACATCGGCTTCGGCAACTCCGGCAACAACAACGTCGGCATCGGGCTCACCGGTGACAACCAGCGCGGCTTCGGCGCCTGGAACTCCGGCAGCGGCAATATCGGCTTGTTCAACTCCGGCACCAACAACGTCGGCATCGGCAACTCGGGCACCGGAAACTTCGGCGTCGGCAACTCCGGGAACGACAACACCGGCATCGGCAACACCGGCAGCGCCAACACCGGCCTGTTTAACACCGGGCTTGCCAACACCGGCATCGGCAACTCCGGCAACTACAACACCGGGATCGGCAACGCGGGCGAAGCCAACACCGGCAGTTTCAACAGCGGCGATCACAACACGGCCGGCATGAACTCGGGCAACTACAACACGGGCTACCTCAATGGTGGCGACTACAACACCGGCATAGCAAACGGCGGCAATGTGAACACCGGTGCCCTCAACTCCGGCAGCTACAACAACGGCTTCTTGTGGCGCGGCGATCACCAGGGCCTGATCAGCTTCGGCTACGCGGTTACGATTCCCGAAATCCCCTACCACTACGACATCGAGAGCGACATCTTAGTACCGATCAAGGGCTACATCGGCGAAATTACGCAGAATGAGTTCACGATTTCCAAGATACCTATAAAGGTCCAGTTGGAACAGAAGATCTGCTACCCCTATTGGAAGCCTCCGTTCTATAGGTGTCATACGATCCACATAACTGTCTACGACGGTCATATCGGCGGGTGGACCGTCGATTCGAGTGTGCTATTAGACCAAACTCCGGTTGATTACCTGTTGCACGAAGCGTTTGACTTTTCCGGCCACGGCAGCTTGGGCGGTCCCATCACCTTCGGCTTCGGCTACCAGCCCAGTCCCGGATTCTTCAACTCGACGGACACGCCGTCGTCGGGCTTGTTCAACTCCGGCACAGGTAGCTCGTCGGGTTTCTTCAACTCGGGTGCCGGAAGTCTGTCGGGCGTGCTGAACAGGGGTGCTGGTCATTCAGGCCTCTGGAACGCCGGCAACGTAGCGGACTCGGGCTTCTTGAACGTCGGCACGATGGAGTCGGGCGTGCTGAACATGGGCAACACCGTTTCCGGTCTCTTCAACACGAGCACCGCCAACATGGCGACGCAAGCATTCGTCTCCGGAGTCGGCAACAAAGGCCAAGAAATTGCAGGATTCTTCCACGATTTTAAGCTGTCATAGTTGATTCTTACGAGTCGTCCGCCAACGGCGTCACAGTAAAGGCTATGCACACAATACGCAAATACTTTCTAGTAGACGCCGATCCGTAGGCGTCCTAATGTGGCTCTGTGGCACATCGTGCTGACCGGAACCCGGGCCTCCGGGCGGGTTACTATGCCGCCACCCACGCAATGCGGTGCTCGGCATGGGTCTGCACAAATACTCAAGCGGCCAGTCCAGGGTGCTGCGTGATTACCCATCGAGATAAACAGGGTATTTAATCCCAAGTGCTGTCGCAGTGCATAGCGACAACGGGGAGTTGACGCCGAACCTTTCGCGACCAAACCTGGACCACCCGCTGTTGAACGCGGTGCGAAAAAGTGCCGCAATGCGTGCCCACGCCGTACTGGGAACCATGACGAAGACCGCGATTCCGTATCGGGTGCCCTACCCGCAGACGATGCCCACCCAGGAGACCACACCCACCCGCGGGATTCCCAACGGGCCCTACTAGACCCGAGGTTTCGGAACGCCTTGTTGGCCGCCGACGGGGGCAGCTAACACCGATATCGCCGATGCGACCGCGACGAGTCGGCCGATGGTGCTCGAATGGCGTGGGCGGGATGTGGCATCGGAGTCGGCTAACGCTGACCGGGGCTGCCGTTCGTACCGGGCGTGCCGTCGGTGCCGTCGAGGCCGCTGGCGCCCGCGGAGCCGGCGATGCCGGGGGAGCCAGCGCTGCCCGTGCCTGCCACGGCTCCGGCAGCGCCGGCGGCGCCACCGGCGCCGCCGGCGCCGCCAAGACCGCGCTGGCCCAGCGCGCCGCCGGCGCCGCCGGGGCCTGGCAGGCCGCCGGATCCGGCCGGGCCGCCGTTGCCGCCGCTTCCGCCGTTGCCGCCGTTTTGGCCGTTCGTGCCGTTGCCGCCGTTGCCGCCGTTGCCGCCGTTGCCGGCGGTCCCGGTGGCGCCGCTGGCGATACTGCCGCCGTTGCCGCCGGCTCCGCCGGCACCGCCGGCGGCGCCGTTGCCGCCGCCGCCGCCGGCTCCGCCGGCCCCGCCGTGACCACCGTTTCCGCCGTTGCCGCCGCCCGCGCCGCCATTGCCGCCCCTGCCGCCGTTGCCGCCGCTGCCGTTGCTGCTGTCGCCGACGACGCCGTTTCCGCCGTTTCCGCCGTTGCCGGCGGTGCCGCTGGCGCCGGAAGCGATGTTTCCACCGTTTCCGCCGTTGCCGCCGACGCCGCCACTTCCGAAGCCCTCCGGGCTGAGCCCGGCGTTGCCGCCGTGGCCACCATTGCCGGCGGTGCTGAGGCTGGTTCCGCTTGCCGTGACGTCGCCGCCGGCACCGCCGTTGCCGCCGGCCCCAAATTGCCCGCCGTTGCCGCCGTTTCCGCCGTCACCTCCGTTAGCCAGCCCGGAAGAGCTGGTGTTTGCGGCGCTACCGCCGTCGCCGCCGTTGCCGCCTGGCGCGAAATCCCCGCCGAGCCCGCCGTCGCCGCCGCGTCCACCCTGGGCGGTGGTGGCTGACGAACTGCTGTCGGCAAAGCCGTTTCCGCCGTTTCCGCCTTGCTGGATGTTAAGCGGGTCAAACGTTGTGGTGCCGGGGGTGCCGGGTCCGCCGTCGGGTATCGTCGCGGTGCCGTCGGTGCCGTTCGCCGCTTGCGAGTCGACCCGGGGAGTGTCGTTCTCGGCGCTGGCGCCGATGCCGCCGGCGCCGCCCGCCCCGCCGTTGCCGCCGTTGCCGCCATGGCCCTGGCTGCCGGGGCTGCCGCCGGTGCCGCCGGCAGCACCGCCCTTGCCAGGCTCGCCGCCGGCTGAGCCGTTACCGCCAACACCGCCGTTGCCGCCGGAGGACGTGGGTGGCACATTGTCTGGGCTGACGAGTGAGCCATTGGTACCAGCTCTACCGGCTCCACCGTTTCCGCCCGCCCCGCCATTTCCACCATTTCCGCCGCTTCCCCCGGCTACGCCGCCGGCGAGGGCTCCGCCGTCGCCGCCGTTGCCGCCGAGGCCGGCGACACCGCCGTTCCCGCCGTCCCCGCCGTTGCCGGCGACTCCGAGGATGCCGCCGACCGCGCCGGCGCCGCCGTTCCCGCCGGCGCCGGCAGCACCACCGGCGCCACCATTTCCACCGGCACCGCCGGTTCCGCCGGTGCCGCCGGAAGCACCACCGGCACCGCCCTGGCCGCCGGCGCCGGCGACGCCCCCGGGTCCTCCGGCACCGCCATTGCCTGCGGCGAAAGTCGCGTCGTCGCCCGCGCCCGCCCGCCGTCCGCCGCGGCGCCGCGGTGCCGGTGCCGCCGGTACCGCCGGTGGCACCGATTCCGCCGGCGGCCCCGCCGGCGCCGCCGGGGCCGCCGTTGCCACCGTTGCCGCCGAGGCCGCCGATGCCGCCGTTGTTGGACGAGGTACCGGCTACGCCGGCCGCACCGTTGCCGCCGTTTCCGCCGTCGCCCCCGGCGCCGCCGGCGCCACCAAAGCCACCGTTGCCAGCGGTGGCACCGATTCCGCCGGCGGCCCCGCCGGCGCCGCCGGGGCCGCCGGCGCCACCGTTGCCGCCGAAACCGCCGATGCCGCCGTTGTTGGACGAGGTACCGGCTACGCCGGCCGCACCGCGGCCGCCGTGTGCGCCGGCGCCACCGTCGCCGCCGGTGCCGCCGTTGCCGCCGTTGCCAGCGGTGGCGCCGGTTCCGCCGGCTGCCCCGCCGGTGCCGCCGTCCCCGCCTGCGCCGCCCATCGTGCCGTCACATCCCGTTCCGCCGCCGTCCGCCGTGTCCACCGTGTCCACCCACCGTTCCCCCGCCACCCCACCCCTGCCTGCCTGGCCACCCTTTCCTGCCGGCATCCCGGGTGCGCCGTGCCGACAGCGCCGTTCGCGCCGTTACCGCCGGCACCTCCGCCCGCCCCGCCAGCGCCGGACCCCTGGCGGGCCACCTCCGGCGCCACGCCGCGCGCCTGCGTTGCCGCCGGCCCGCCAGACCACCGTTTCCACCATCGCCGCCGGCGCCGCGGCCACCGCCGGCGGCCGCCGTTCCGTTCCCGCGCCGCCGGCGCCGGCCCCGCCGATTTTCCGCCGTGCCGCCGCCTGCCGCCGCCGCCGGCGCCACCGCCGATCGCGGCTCCGCCACCGCCGGTCCGCCGCTGTGACGGTGCCGGACATGCCGCTGCCTGCCTCGGCGCTTACGCCATTCAAGCCATTGCCCCCGGTTCCGCCGGTTCCGCCAACGCCACCGGTGCCTGCGGCGCCGGCTGGCCGCTCAACATGCGCGCGCGCCGGCGCCGGTGCCGGTGCCCCGGCGCCGCCGGTGCCGCCGACACCGGCATGCACGCTGGACGAGGCGTCGCCGCCGGCACCACCGCTGCCACCCATGCCGCCGCTGCCGCCGGGGCCGCCGGACCCGCCATGGCCGAACAGCAACGGGCCCGAACCACCGGCCCCGCCGTTACCCCCGTTTCCGCCGAGCCCACCGACACCGCCGCTGTCACCGGCAGCGGCCGCCGCTGCACCCGCGCCGCCCGCGCCGCCGGCCCCGCCGGCCCCGCCGGCGCCGCCGCTGGTCAACAACCCGCCGGCCCCGCCGGTACCGCCGGCCCCACCGTTGCCACCGGTGCCCGCGCCTGCGCTCCCAGCGGTACCGGCCCCGCCGGGCCCACCGGCCCCACCGTTGCCGAATAATTGGTTGCCGTTTCCGCCGTTTCCACCGGTACCGCCGCCGATCCCGCCAGCGCCGCCATCACCGCCGCCGCCGAACAGCCAACCGCCGTTACCGCCGTTGCCGCCGTTGCCGCCGCCGGCCCCGCCGGTGCCCCCGGCGCCGCCCTTGCCGAACAGCAGTCCGCCGGCGCCACCGTTGCCGCCGTGGGCGCCGCCGCTGCCGCCGGCGCCACCCAGGCCGCCGCAACCCCACAGCCCGGCCGACCCGCCGTTGCCGCCGGCCTGGCCAGGCGCGCCGGGCGCACCGTTGCCACCGTTGCCAAACAGCAGCCCGGCGTCGCCGCCGTTGCCCCCCGGCGTTGTCGCGTCGGCACCGTTGCCGATGAGGGGGCGCCCGAAGAGCGCCTCGCCGGGCGCATTCAACGCGTTCAGCGCAAGGTGTAGCGGATTGTCTACGATGAGTGAGTTGGCCGCTTCGGCGGCGGCATACGAGTTCGCGGCGGCCCCCAAAGCCTGCACCAATCGGTCGTGAAATGCCGCTGCCTGCCCGGCCAATGCCTGGTATCCCTGGGCGTGCATCCCGAACAACGCCGCAACCGCCGCCGAGACCTCGTCGGCACCGGCGGCCGCCACGGTGGTGGTGACCGCAGCGGCCGCGGCGTTGGCGGCGCTGACGGCCGAGCCGATCCCAGCCAGATTCGAAGCCGCAGCCGCTACAACCTCCGGCGCCACATTCACAAACGACATCGCGGTTCCTTCCACCACGAGCACATGACCGAACGTCGCCGCCTCGCGGTGCTTCTGATCAGCGCATTGCTGCCTACAAGGCCACGCTAGGGAGACCACATATCGGCGTCTAGCACAAGGTTGCGAAGAAACCCATGCGTAGCTCGCAAGTATCGTGTCGTGGTGGAGTGGGCGTGCCCAACAGCGTCGCGAGGCCGCCGGCGCCTAGTCGGCACCGCTGAATGTGCACGTGCTGTGCGAGGCCTCCGAGGTGAACGCGCGGAACACCGATGGTAGGCCCGCATGAGTGGGGCCAGTCGGGCGAGGGCGCTGCGGGAAACGCCGGCAAGAGTTACCGACCTGCCGGGCCAGCCACAAAAGCATTCGGGCAACGCAAAAGTTTATTCACAACCTTCTACTAGACGCCGATGGTGTGCGCTGAATAGCGTCGCCGTGTCACCAAGAAGCGTCTGGATCGTCTTGATAACACGACTCCATGCAGCGTGTTGTTCACGTCGCCGGCAAAGAGCTCGCGCTTCGAGCAGGAAAACCGTGCCTTGCGTTCGTGGCGGGGGAAAGGCGGCGTGGGTCGCAAGTGCTGCGATGCGCGATATGCGATGTGGAGGTCGCAATGGTCAGGCCGTTTCGCTTCCGGGTCGGCCGTCGTGCCCGGTTGAGGAGAAGATGATGGATTTTGCGTGGTTGCCGCCGGAGATCAATTCGGCGTTGATCTTCGCCGGTGCGGGGTCCGGCCCGTTGTTTACGACGCGGCGGCTTGGGAGGGTTGGCCGCGGACTTGCGGGCGTCCGTATCGTCGTTTGACTCGGTGGTCACGTCGTTAGCGGCTGGGCCGTGGTCGGGTCCGGCGTCAGAGGTGATGGCGAGCGCGGCTGCCCCATATCTGGGATGGCTGGGCACGTCGGCGGTGCTGGCCGAGGGGGCGGCTGCCCAGGCTCGAGCAGCGGCGACGGCGTTTGAGGCCGCCCGAAGCGCCATGGTGCACCCGGCCGTGGTGAATGCCAATCGAGTCCTGATGACGACGTTGGTGGCGACAAATGCATTGGGTCAGAACGCGCCGGCCATCGCGTCCACCGAGTTCCAATACACCGAGATGTGGGCGCAAGATGTCGCGGCGATGCTGGGGTATCAGTCCGGGGCGACCGCGGTGGCGTCGTCATTGACACCGTTTAGCGTGCCGCCAGGTGGTGTGCCGGGGTTAGCAAATCAGGTTGCCTCGATGGTGGCAGCGGCGGCCCCGCAGATGGCGTCGACGCTACAGTCGTTGCCGGTGGGGACGGCCGTGGCCGGGGTGCAGGAGTTGTCGACTCCGGCGGGCATGGCGATGTCTCCGATGATGATGTTGTTGAGCAACGCGATGCGGGCCGGGGCGCCGAGCGGCGCCGGGTCGGCTGGCGCCGCCACCGCGTTGCCGGAGGGCGCCGCGAAGTTCGCTGGGGGCGCCGGCGTGCAGCAAGCGATGAAGGGGTTGGGCCACGGGGCCGGCTTGGGGGCGGCGTCGGCGGGCCTGGGCCAGGCGCGGACGGTGGGGGCGTTGTCGGTGCCGGCGACGTGGGCCGGGTCGATGCCGGCTCGGATGGCCAGTTCGGCGATGTCCGGGTTGTCGGGGCCTGGTTTGCCCAATGCTGCGGCGCTGGCGCAAGCGGTCGGGGCCGGCGCTGGTGGTATGCCGATGATGCCGATGCCGATGGGCGGTATGGGTGGAGCCGGTGGTGGTATGCCCGCGGGGATGATGGGCCGCGGTGGGGCTAGTCCGCATGTGGTTCAGGCGCGGCCGAGTGTGATACCGCGGACTGGGGTCGGATAGCGCGGGGTGATGGGCCTGGCTTGCGGTTGGCCGCGCTGCGCAGGGCAGTGATGCGTTGCAGCACAATGGATTTCATTGTTTGTTGGGAAAGGAAAGGCAATGACCACTCGGTTTGTGACCGATCCGCATGAAATGCGGGCGATGGCGGGTCGTTTTGAGGTGCACGCCCAGACGGTCGAGGATGAGGCGCGTCGGATGTGGGCGTCGTCGCAAAACATCTCTGGTGTCGGCTGGAGCGGGCTGGCCGAGGCGACCTCGTTGGACACGATGACCCAGATGAATCAGGCGTTCCGCAACATTGTGACCATGCTGCATGGGGTTGGCGAACTGTTGGGTGTCGAGTGTATTTGAGTGTGCGTTAGTGTGTTCTAATGGGTGCTGTGAATTTGGCGGATTGGGCGGCGTCGGTGGGGGTGAATCGGCATACCGCCTATCGGTGGTTTCGGGAGGGGGCGTTGCCGGTGCCCGCCGAGCGGGTGGGTCGGTTGATTCTGGTGCGCACGACGCCGGCGGGCGATGCCGCGGCGGGTGGTGTGGTGATCTATGCCCGGGTGTCCAGCCATGATCAGCGCGCCGATTTGGATCGCCAGGTGGCCCGGTTGAGGGTGCGCGACGGGTTGCTCCGCGACGCCAACAACTACGAGCGGCAAGAGCAAGCTTCGCAGCGGATTTTGAGCAGCTAGAAAGGATTTGGCGATGACAATTAATTACCAGTTCGGTGACGTGGATGCCCATGGGGCCACGATTCGGGCTCAGGCGGCATCTTTGGAGGCTGAGCATCAGGCGATCGTGCGTGATGTGTTGGCGGCCGGGGATTTCTGGGGTGGTGCCGGGTCGGTAGCCTGCCAGGAGTTCATCACGCAGCTGGGCCGTAATTTCCAGGTGATCTATGAGCAGGCCAACGCGCATGGGCAAAAGGTGCAATCCGCAAGCAGCAACATGGCGCAAACCGACTCCGCAGTAGGTTCTAGCTGGGCCTAGGTTCTAGCTGGGCCTAGCCGCGCTCACCGGCAGCGTGGAACTGTCCGCGGGCGGACCCCCCGTGCTGGAAGCTGGAAGGGAGGATGGGCGGCGCGCGCGGGTGAGCGGTTGTGCCTCGGTGTTGATGCCCTGTTGATGCCCGAGTGGGCGTCGCAGAAACCGGCAATTTCGGTGTCAGTGGAACACGCCCGACTCTTGATTCTGTGCGTTGAAGAGTCCCGATACCTGGTTTCCCAGGTTTCCGATGCCTGAGTTAAAGACTTCCGTGACCCCCGGGGCAATGGTGCCCGCGTTGAACAGGCCTGAGATGTACTGCCCCGTGCTGTTGACGAAGCCCGACATGTGGGCCGGGCCAATGTAGGTGGGGCCGGTGTTTCTGAAGCCCGAGCTGTAGGCGCCCGCGTTCAGGAAGCCAGAACCAAAGTTGCCGTGGTTCTCGAAGCCGGAGGAGTTAATGGTGCCGACGAAAGTGTCGGGCCCAATAGTTTGGATAATGTTGTCGCCGGAATCGATGCCCGAGTTATTGAAGCCCTGATTTGCGAAGCCCGATTGGTTGATGCCTCCGTGGCCAAATCCTGAGCCGGAGTTAGAAAAGCCGGAGTTCAACACGTTTTGGTTGAAGGGGCTGCCCGGGCCCGTGTTCAGATTGCCCCCGTTGAGGAAGCCGGTGTTGACGCCGCCCGAGTTTGCGTAGCCGGAGTTTATGTCGCCCGAGTTGAAGCCGCCGGTATTGATGCTGCCGCCATTGAAGCTGCCGAAGTTCGTGGAGCCCGAGTTAAAGAGGCCCGTGTTGATATCGCCCGAGTTAAAGAGGCCCGTGTTGGTGTCGCCCGAGTTGAACAGGCCGGTATTGGTGTCGCCCGCGTTGAAGAAGCCGGTGTTGGTGTCGCCGGAGTTGAACAGGCCGGTGTTATAGTTACCCGAGTTTCCGAAGCCCGTGTTGAGGGTGCCGGAACTCCCGATGCCCGTGTTATAGACGCCCGACGTGCCGAATTCGACGCTTAACGGCCCAACGCCCTGGCCCGAGTTCGCGATGCCCCAGTTATCGTTGCCGGAGTTAAAGAATCCGATGTTGTTATTGCCGGAGTTGAACAGGCCAATGTTTCCGCTACCGCTGTTCAGCCCGTTGAAATTGATACCGATCTGGTTGTTGCCGGACAACCCAAAGCCGATGTTGTTGTTGCCTTTGTTCCCGAAGCCGATGTTATTACTACCAAGATTTCCATAGCCGATGTTCGCGTTGCCAGTGTTACCGCCGCCGACGTTGCCGGAGCCCGTGTTTCCACTGCCAACGTTCGTGTTGCCGGTGTTGCCCAGGCCAAAGTTTGCGTCGCCGGTGTTTCCGCTGCCCACGTTGGTGCTGCCGAGGTTCCCGGAACCAAAGTTCTGGCTGCCCGTGTTTCCGCTGCCAAAGTTGGTGCTGCCGATGTTGCCCAGGCCAAGGTTTGTGTGGCCGGTGTTTCCGCTGCCCAGGTTTGTGCTGCCAAGGTTACCGCTGCCCAGGTTGTAGCTACCAATGTTGCCGCTGCCCAGGTTGACACTTGCGGGGAGTTGAGCCCCTGATAGTCCTTGTCCTGAGCTGCCATTTCCGCTGCCAAGGTTGAGAGCGCCGAAGTTACCGGTGCCCAGGTTGAAGCTGCCGGTGTTGCCGCTGCCTAGGTTCAGGTTGCCGATGTTGCCCAGGCCCAGGTTGAGGGCGCCGATATTGCCGAGGGTCAGGTTGATGGTGCCGTCGAGGAACGGGACGTAGATGTAGATACCTTCTGACGCAGCCGCCCACGGGGTCAACGACGCGACCGCCGTCGACGCTTCGGCGTGATAGCCCGCCATGGCGGCGACATCCTGGGCCCACATCAGCTCATAGGCGGCCTCGGCGGCCGCGATCGCCGGCGCGTTTTGACCGAACAGATTCGAGACCACCAACGACACCAGCTCAGAGCGATTGGCCGCCACCACCACCGGATGCACGGTGGCCGCGCGCGCCACATCAAACACCGCGGCCACGGCTTTGGCTTGACCCGACGCCTGCTCAGCGAGCCGCCGCCACGCTCAGCCACGCAGCATACGTTCTCGCCACTCCCGTCATCGCCTGCGCCGCTGGACCCTGCCACGCCTGATCCGTCAAACCCGAGATCACCGATCCGAAAGAACCTGCAGCCGAGGCTAATTCACCGGCCAGCCCGTCCCAGGCCGCCGCCGTCGCCAGCATCGGCCCGGAACCCGCACCGGCGAATATCAACCCGGAATTGACCTCCGGCGGCAACACCGAGAAATTCATGACACCCCTTCTGTTTCTGCGGGCCAGGCACGAAATGGGAGGTCCTCGCCAGCGGCATGAACACCACGCTGCGTGGAGTCGATCTGGCCTCGGTTACCGGGTTACGCTATGCAACCCACACATGGGCGTCTAGTAGAAGGTTGCGAACAAACTCTTGCGACCTACGACAGTTGGTGCTTCTTGGGGACGCCTAGCGACTGCCTTGGGAAGGGCCCCCTGGCAGCAGTCACCGGCGTGGTCGGCCGAATGAACTCGAGGCTTCCCAGATGCTCGGCGACATCGCGCGGTCACTGCCGCAGCTCCGCAAGAATCACCGAACTTTCGTCAGGTGCAACAGACTTCGGCCTGCCGTTGAATAACGCTTGCGTGTGGGTTGCATAGAGTGGCCTGCGATCGCGGTTTTCGGCCGTGCGTGGAAGTCCTGTGAGCCATCTCAGCGCGGTGGCTTGCACGGCCGCTGGGTGCGGGGCCGGTGGCATTGTCGATCACCGCAGACGGGCATTCAACCAGTTGAGGAAGTGATGGCGGAAGATTCCGCGCCCACTATGTGGGCCGGTGAGGAGCACTCGTGTCACCGTTTGCAGGTGACGGTGGTGACCGTGCCGGATGGAGGGCGGTTCCGCGTGACGCGGGTCGGCGAGGGCCACGGGTGCCGGTCGTGATGCTTCCAGGGATGTTCGACAACCGCCGACTGTATCTATGGTCCGGCGGGGGCGGGCTGGCCGAGACGCTGGCCAGCGCCGGGTTCGATGCGTGGATCGTCGAGCGACGCCGTACCGGCGGGATAGCGGCGGCAGCCGGGGCCCGCGCGGGGTGGGAGGAGATGGTTCGGGTCGATCTACCGACCGTTCAGGGGCTTGTCGCCGCGGAGTCCGGCCACTCGGCATTTTGGGTCGGTCATTCCTTCGGCGGTGTGGCACTCGCCCGCGCAGCCGCCGAGACGATGCAGCAGTCGCAGATCGCGGGACTGGTGCTGGTCAACGCGGCCGTCGACATCCCGCTGCTGGCCAATCCGATCGTCACCGCGATAGTGCGGGCTGGCATGTGGGTGATGTGTTCCCAGCGCGACGGTTGCGGCTGGGCCCGGAAGACGAGCCGGTTGCCGCCCTAACAGACGCGATCTCCTGGGGCGCGGCGGAGCGCGACTGGGGCCAGCTGTCGGCCGCGCTGAGCGCGGTCGACTTGCCGCTCCTCCTCGCGGTCACCGCTCCTCGCGACGTGATCGCCCCCGCCACCCGGTGCTACCGGCTCGCACGGCCGTTCGCCGGCACCGACCGGCGGGTGCAATCAGCCGCCCGCCGCCACGGATTCGCCCGCAACCACACGCACGAATCGCCGTTGCTGCATCCCGTCGCCAGCAGCGATGTGTTTCCATTCCTGAAGTGACTGGCTCACCGCGCGGACCGGCGAGCCCACACCGGCAAACACCGACACGGTCAATTCGACCGGTCGGTATCGGCTGCACTACACCGTCGAACTCGACGCACCAGCCGTGAAACTCTTTCAATTCCTCAGCCACCACTGGTCGATGCTGTGGCCGGTGCGCCAGCGGCGCGTGCGCGACGGGGTGGACCCGGCCGAACCCAACGGCCTGCGCTCGGTGCGTGCCCAGCGAGTGCTGGGGATCTGGCCAATCCAAGAAGAAATCGTCACCTACCGGCCACCCCGGCTGATCGAATACCGTACCGTCCGCGGCCCCGTGCGCAATCACCTGGGCCGCATCGAGCTCACCGATGGCCCCGACGGCGGCACCCGCTTGGACTACCGCATCGCCTTCGATACCCCACCGGGGGTGCCCGGCCGCCCGCTGACCGCGGCGCTGGACACGATCTGGCGCCATTGGAGCCTTCCCCGGCTGCGGCGGTACATGACCACGATCCGGTGACCCGATCAACGATCGGGCGCGGCGACTCTCACCTACGGGTGGCCCGTATGGCCGAAAGAGCACCGGCGCCACCGGCGGCCGACGGCGGCGCCGGCGGTCGCGGCGGCACAACCCTCGGGTCCGCGGTTCGGCACGACGATTTCGACGGCGAAACATAGTTGCGGATTACGCAAAATTTCGTTCTCAACCTTCTACTGGACGCCTTTGTGGGGCCCGCATAGCGTGGCCTAGCAAGCTGATGGACCCCGTCCACAGAGTTGTTGGTCACGGTGATGACGAGGACATCGGGCGCGGGGGCAGCGACCTTTGGTCAGGTGTTCGTGCTGGAAGGAACGGCGATGTCGTTTGTGAACGTGGTACCGGAGCTTGTTACGGCGGCAGCTTCGGATTTGGCTGAGGTTAGCTCGGCGATCGGCGCCGCTAACGCCGCAGCCGCTGTCCACACCACGGCGGTGGTGGCCGCGGGTGCCGATGAGGTGTCGGTGGCAATCGCGGCGTTGTTCGGCGCGCACGCCCAGGCATACCGGGCACTGAGCGCTCAGGCTGAGGCGTTTCACACCCAGTTTGTCCAGGCCTTGAGCACGGGCGCGGATGCCTATTCGGCCGCCGAGACCACCAACGTCGAGCAAACCCTGCTCAACGTCATCAACGCTCCCACCATGGTGGGGCGCCCGTTGATCGGCAACGGCACCCTGGGGTCCCAGGAACGGGAGAAACGGCGGAGACGCCGGCATCTTGATCGGCAACGGCGGGGCCGGCGGGTCCGGCGCGCCCGCCAGAATGGCGGCACCGGCGGGGCCGGCGGGCTGCTGCTCGGCAACGGCGGCCACGGCGGCAACGGCGGTGGGTCCACGGCTCCCCGCAGGCAATGGCGGGGCCGGCGGAACCAGTGGAATGTTCGGCACCGGCGGGACCGGTGGGAGTGGCGGGTTCGGCGTCAACGGCGGCGCCGGCAGGCCGGCGGCGGTCGGGCTGTTTGGCACCGCCGGACCGGGCGCCGGCGGCTATGGACTGGTGGGATCTCCGGCAGCGCCAGGCCAGCGGGCCGGCGGGGCCAGTGGGCTGTCAGGCGGCGCCGGCGGGGTCGGCGGACTCTCGTTGGCCGACGTCGGCGGTACCGGCGGCGTCGGCGGGGCGGGCGGGTGGTTCGGCTCGGGCGGTAACGGCGCCGGCGGCGCCGGTCACAACGCCGGGGCACCGGCGGAACAGGCGGCGTCGGCGGCCTGATTTTCGGCCTGGTGGCGCAGGCGGCGACGCCGGCCCGCCGGTCGGCCGCCAACGGCGGGAATGGGGGGGCCGGCGGCAACGCCATCGGGCTCTTCGGCAATGGCGGCGCCGGCGGGGCCGCCGGGCCGGGCCAAAAACTGGAGGTATCGGCGGGGTCGGCGGGTCCGGGGCTTGCTCTTCGGCAATGGGCCCGGCGGCAGTGGCACCGGGTCGGCACTGCCGGCGGCTCAGGCGGAGCCGGCGCAAAGCCGGGCTGATCGGCAATGGCGGCGCAGGTGGCTCCGGCGGAGTCCGTCGGTGGCGTCGATAACGGCGGAAACGGCCGGGCGGCGACGCCCAATCATCGGCGACGGGGGTAACGGCGGTAACGCCGGACTCGGCTCCCGGGCACTCCCGGTAGCAGCGGCAAACGCGGGCTGCTGTTCGGTCAGGGGCGGACTGCCCGGGCTGCCTGAGCAGCCCGGCTGATCCATTACTCCCGTCCGCGGCCCGGTGCGTCACTTCGGCCGCATCGAACTTGCCGACGGCCTCGATGGCGGCTGAGCCTCCCGGCACCGCATGACCACGATCCGATGACTCGATCAACGATCAAGCGCAACGGTCTGACCCCATTCGCGCAACGAGCGCCGTGAGCGCCCGGCCCCAAGCCTTCGACACTGACCAGCGAAACCGAATTCGGCAACTCGGTGGCGGCGGGGCCATCCGTTGCAGCGCTGGTGGTAGGCGCCGATGAGCTGTCAGGGACCGTCGCGGCGGTCTCCGGTGCCTCATCCGTAGAGACCGACACTGCCGCGAACAACGGTTACTTCGTGATCTTCTACCGCCAAGTTGCGCACAGCCTAGCGTGATCTTTGACGAGACAGTTACGGCGGTGTCGGTGGCGCTGGTGGCCCGACGGGGTGGGCCGTTCCGCCTTGAGAACGAACAGCATGTGGCGACTCGACGAAGGACAACGACGATGAATTACTCTGTGTTGCCGCCGGAGATCAATTCGTTGCGGATGTTCGTCGGTGCCGGGTCGGCGCCGATGCTTCGACGGCGGCGCGCCTGGGACGGGTTGGCCGCGGAGTTGGCGACGGCGCGTCGTCGTTTTCGGCGGTGACCTCGGGGCTGGCCGGGCAGGCCTGGCAGGGGTCCGGCGGCGGCGGCCATGACGACGGCGGCAGTTTCGTATGCGGGCTTTTGAGTATGGCGGCCGCCGAGGGGCGGCCGGGCAGGCAAAGGCGGTGGCGGCCGTGTTTGACGCCGCCAAGGCGGCGATCGTGCCGCCGGCTGTGGCAACCAACCGGGATGCGTTCGTGGCGCTGATCCGGTCAGGTGGTTGGGGCTCAGCGCGCCGGCGATCGCGCGCCGTCGAGGGCCTCTATGAGCAGATGTGGGCGGCCGATGTGGCCGCGATGACCGGCTATCACGCCGGGGCGTCCTCGGCCGCGGCACTTGCCGTTGCCGGCGGCCCCAGCAGTTCCTCAACACCCTGCCCAGCCTCGGTATCGGCAACAGGGCAACGCCAACCTGGGCAGCGGCAACACCGGCAGCAACAACGTCGGCGACGGCAACGTCGGCAGCTCAACCTCGGCGGGGGCAACATCGGCAACCGCAAACATCGGCAGCAGGCAACCGAGGCAGCGACAACGTCGGCGGCGGCAACGTCGGCAACAACAACATCGGCTTCGGCAACCAGGCCACCGGCCCGCTGGGCAACAACGTGGGCCTGGGCAACATCAACCAAAACGGGCTTTGGCAACACCGGCGACGCCAACACCGGCGGCGGCAACACCAACAGCAACATCGGTGGCGCCAACACCGGCAACAACAACGTCGGGTTCGGCAACACCGGCAACAACAACATCGGGATCGGGCTGACCGGCGACAATCAGATGGGCATCAACCTGGCCGGGCTGCTGAACTCCGGCAGCGGCAACATCGGCCTGGGCAACTCGGGCACCAACAACATCGGCTTGTTCAACTCCGGCAGCGGCAACATCGGCATCTTCAATACCGGCATCAATACCGTTGTTCCGGGCCACCTCAACAACCTCGGCTTCGGGAACTCCGGCAACGGCAACATCGGCATCGGCAACTCGGGCATTTCGGACACCGGATTGGGGAACATCTACAACACCACCGGCTTCGGGAACGCCGGCGACTACAACACCGGTTTCGGGAACGCCGGCGACTTCAACACGGGCTTTGACAACTCCGGCTTCACCAACACCGGCAATGGGAATTCGGCAACACCAACACGGGCTCGTGGAATTCGGGCAACGCCAACACCGGTTTCGGGTTCA